>NZ_JBVIPT010000004.1:415773-623909 GCF_055577685.1 Streptomyces sp. NPDC033178 | reverse complement strand
CCCCCCCCCCCCCCCCCCCCCCCCCCCCCCCCCCCCCCCCCCCCCCCCCCCCCCCCCCCCCCCCCCCCCCCCCCCCCCCCCCCCCCCCCCCCCCCGCTGCGGGGGGAAGCGCCTGAGCGATTTACAACGACGGGGGAATCGCGTCAGGCACTGCGGGGGGTGGCTGAGATGGCTCGTACGTCCGGGGCTTCCGGCTCGACCAGCCGGTGGTCGCGCTGGTCGAGGTTCACAAAGATCATTCCGTACCGAATGGCGCACCGTACCGGCTGCGGCGCCCCCCGAGGCCGTCGCAGACACCGGTACGCCCGCAGGTCATCGTCGTCGTCCCGGGTCACCACGACCGGCTCCCCGAACACCGTCACCATCAACGAGTCACCGCTGTGGGGGACAGCGGTGGCCAGATCGATGAAGTGCCAGCCGGAGCGGTACGCGGTGGCCATTTCTCGGCGGAAGGAGCGGTCGTCGGGAGGCGTGGTCATGAGACCGGGGTGGTCTGAGGCCTGGGGGCTCCCCAACCGGTGTCGGGGGGCGGCGGTGCGCCCCACCCGGTGTCGTTCTCGCCAGCGCTTGCACTCTCGCCCGGCGCCGCCGCGGCGCTGACCGCACCGAAGACCACGGCCGCAGAGAAAGCAACGGCAAGCGCCGAGCGAAGCAATCTCCTGTACATAGTCGGCTTCGTCCTCACTTGATGAGTTCCCTTCCCCCGTGCCAGGAACGACGATGGCTCATTCAGGCACGTAGATGCCACAGGGGCGGTGCATCATGTTCCTGCATGTTCAGGACCCTGGGGGGTGGAGATTTGGCAACAAAGTACTCACAACCGACACATCCCCATACGCTCACGGAGCTGTGCGAGGAGGGAGCGCAGCTTTACGCCAGCGCGTTGAGCGCCGGACGCATCGCCCGCGCCGAGGCCGAGGCGACCCCTTGCCTCTTGGAATTCGCCCTGCTGCATCCCGATCCCGACGACGCCAACTGGCTGCGGCCGGTTCCCCCCTCCGTCGCGCTCGCCCAGCGTCTCCACCCGCTCGAACGGGAGATCCTTGACCGACGACGGCAGTCCATCGAACTGACCGAATCGTTTGAGCCATTCATGGCCCTCAGCGCGCTGGCTCCGGCGCCCACCCACGCGATCACCGTGCTGGAGGGCAACAACCGCATCAACGCCGCGCTCAACCTGGCCACGGCCGAAGCCCGTACCGAGGTGCTCACCGTGCAGCCCGGAGGCGGGCGCAGCGAGCACATCCTCAACCAGGCCCTGGAGCGCGACCGCCCCCTGATGGACCGCGGCGTGAGCATGCGCACCCTGTATCAGCACACCGTCAGACACAGCCTCGGCACGATGGCATACGTCGATGAGATGTCCGCCGGCAAGGTCCAGATCCGCACGCTCGAAGAGCTCATCGGGCGGCTCATAATCTGCGACGAGACGGTCGCGTTCATACCGGCCCGGGACGATCTTCCGGTGGCCCTGGAACTCCGTCATCCGGGGCTGGTGAAGTACCTGATCAAGGTCTTCGAGCACCTGTGGCAGCGCGCGACGCCCCTGCGTGAAGAAGTCCCCTACGAGCCTTCCCGCGACGGCATAACCGGCGTCCAGCGCTCGATAGCCAAGCTCCTCGTGGAGGGACATGTCGACGAGGCCATCGCCCGCCGCCTCGGCATGAACGTCCGCACCTGTCGCGCCCACATAGCCAAACTGGCCACCGCCCTGGGCAGCGGCAGCCGGGCCCAACTCGGCTTTCTCATAGCGCAGTCGGGGCTCCTGGAGCAGGATCACTGACATGTCCGCCAGAGAGAGCCGTGAGCTCCATACGCACGGAACCGAGGAGTTATGCGAGGAAGGCATGGGCCTCTACACGCGCGCCCTGCGCGAGGGCGGCGTGCGCGCGGTTGACGGTGAGGCCGCTCCCTGCTTGCTCGACCTCGGTCTGTTGCACCCCGCCATGGACGACGAGAAGCGCCTGGAGCCCACGGCGCCGGCCGTAGCGCTGCCACGGCTGCTGCGGGCGTTCGACGAGCGGATCGCGGAAGAACGGCGGCGCGAGGAACGGCTGGCCGAAACGTTCGAACCGCTCATGAGGATCGACGGACGGAACACAGCCCCGGCGGAACCGACGGGCATCACCGTTCTCAACGGCCTCGACCAGATCAACGCGGCCATCACCGAGGCCATGGCGGACGCCTCGACGGAGCTGCTCACCGTCCAGCCCGGCGGCGCCCGGCCTCTCAAGGCCCTCGCCATCGCCCTGCCCCGCGACCAGGCCCTGCTCGACCGCGGCTGCCGTATGCGCACGCTCTACCAACACACGACCCGCCACGCCCTTCCGGTAGTCGCCCACTACGAACGACTACGCGGCGCCGTCGAGGTCCGTACGCTCGACGAGATCACGGAGCGCTTGGTCGTAGTCGACAGGACCGTCGCGTTCATCCCCGCGAAGCGGGACCGCACCATCGCTCTTGAACTGCGTCATCCCGCGCTGATCGCCTACTTCGTGACCACCTTCGACCGCCTCTGGCGCCTGGCCACCCCGATGTTCCCGGAAGCCGTACACCGCCCATCCCACAACGGCATCACCCCTCGCCAGCACGCCATCGCCGCCCTCCTCATCGAGGGACACACGGACGCGGTCATCGCTGGGCGCCTTGGCATGAGTGTCCGCACAACCCGCGTCCACATCGCAAAGCTCGCCGAAACCCTCGGCAGCGAGAGCCGCGCGCAGCTCGGCTACCTCATCGGTCGGTCGGGGATTCTGGAACCCCGGGACCGGGAGCCGTGAGGGGCTGAAGTTCCGGGTCGCGGGGCGGGCCGTCGAGGCCGGCCTGGGCGATGCGGACGCCGAGTTGCGTGCGGCTAGCGGCGCCCAGCGTCTCCGAGAGGCGGGCTATGTGGGCCCGGCAGGTACGGACGCTGATGCCCAGCCGCTCCGCGACCACCGCGTCCTGGTGGCCCTCCGCCAGCAGCGCGGCGATGGAGCGCTCGCGGTGCGTGATGCCCTCGATGCCCGTGTCCGGGAGGGGCGCGGTGAGGGGGATCGCCAGGCGCCAGAGCCGTTCGAAGACGGTGACCAGGTAGTCCACCAGCGCCGGGTGACGCAGTTCGAGGGCGATCGTGCGGTCCGAGCTCGCGGGGATGAAGGCGACCGTGCGGTCGAAGACGATGAGCCGCTCGGTGACCTCGTCCAGGGTGCGGGCCTCGGCCGCGTCGCCCATCAGCTCCATGTAGTTGAGCAGGCCCTGCCCGTGCCGGGCCACATGCGTGTACAGGTCGCGCATGCGCACACCCCGGCGGCGCAGCGCCATCGCCCGGTGCAGGCCCTCGGAGAGCTCGTCCTCGCGGCGGATGCCGCCCGGCTGGACGGCCAGCACCTCGGACGCGCACGCCTCGGTCGCCTCGTCCATCGCGGCCCGGATCCGGGGCAGTCCGTCGAGCACCCGGATCGCCACGCCCTCGGCGCGCGAGTGCGCGTTGCCGCCGAGGGCCGCGTACCACTCGAAGGCGGACACCGCCGAGCCCATGCGCGACTGCGTGGCGACGACGTGCTCGTGCATCTCCCGCAACAGCCGTGTCATGACCTCCTGCGGCGAGGTCGGCACCAGCCAGCCCATGTCGTCGGGGTCGGGATGCAGCAGCGCCAGCTCAACCAGGCAGGGCACGGTCCCGGCGTCCTCGCGGGACACCCGGCCGCGTCGTACCGCCCGGGAGTACACCCGGTCCCCCGCCTCGCACAGGCGGTCAGCACCGTGCGGATGCGCTTCCTTCCCGTGCCCGGCCATCTCCTCAACCCCCGGTTCAAGCCTCTTCCGGAGCGCAACTATGCGCGGCTGCCACCGCCTCCGCAACATGGGCTCCGCCGAACTGTGCCCCCTATCGACACAGTGAATCCTCATTTGTCCACTCCTCAGCATGGCTCGTTGCAACAAGCTGATGGTGGTGCGGGCGCACAACGTCGCTGCATGCTGGACCCGCTTCCTACGACGCCAAGGCGCCATGAATGGCCCTGGCCGGATACCCCCATCCGGTCAGGGCACCCGCAGAATGGCGACGCGTAGGTCATAGCTCGCGTTCAGATTAGGAAATTACGCGCAGATCGAGCCGCGAAAACCCAAATCAGCGACAAGCGCAGGGGAAATCATGACGCACGCCAAGACTCGCAAATTCGGCATCCTCACCTCAGCGGTCATGTTGAGTTCCGCAACCCTTGTCGGGGCGACTGCGGGAAGTACTTCTGCGGCAACAGCCGCACTCCCGAGCTGCCCCGGGAACGCCATCTGCCTCTACTACAACTCCTACTACGAGGCCGGTATCAAGTACTTCTACGGAGGAA
Source organism: Streptomyces sp. NPDC033178 (assembly GCF_055577685.1). Taxonomy (NCBI): domain Bacteria; kingdom Bacillati; phylum Actinomycetota; class Actinomycetes; order Kitasatosporales; family Streptomycetaceae; genus Streptomyces; species Streptomyces sp. NPDC033178. Next base: position 619,581 of record NZ_JBVIPT010000004.1, on the reverse strand, counting down.
TCCGCCAGTACGAGAACTTCAACTTCACCGGGGAAGGCGGAGACATCAACAACAACACGGCCTCGATCAAGAACAGAGAAGGCGACTTCGACATTTACGAGTTCCAGTACTTCGACTACACGGGCTGGAACTTCAAAATCTGGAGCTTCGGCACACTGAACACCTGGGGCGGCCGGGAAGGCTACAGCGACTGGAGCACGCTGCCCGCTACCGTGAAGAATCAGTTCAGCTCTCACCGGTTCACCTGAGACAGGCGGCGTGTGGGCTTTGCGATCGAGCGAAGCCCGCACGTCCACCGAAGCTAAGATCTCTCATCGGGAGTTTCCAATGCGGCACCGTAAGGGAATTCTAAACCGATCGTTCATCGCCACGGCGGTCCTTTTTTCACTGTTTACCCTTCCGGCGTGCAGCAACAAAGGCAGCGACTCTAACAAATCTACCAGCGACTCTCAGAAATCCGGTGAGCCGGTGAGCGGAGCATGGGCTCGTGTTCAGGCTACCGAATACTCCGGTTGCGACGGAGACTCATGTTCGGGCTACCTGAGTAACCTTGTGGATCAACTCGGCCGACTCAAGGAATCGATGAAGGCCTCCGACTCGGAACTCTTCTCACATCCAATCGAGTTGATCGATGAAATCGATTTGCCGACGCAGACAGCAGGCGAATCTGATCTTGATTCCTCCAAGGATTCAATTCTTGACACCAGGAGTCGCCTTAAGACCTGGTTCAATCAGCATCCTTCCGCAGCACAGGGACGGTAGCCGCCCTTGTGTCCCTTCGCTCAGCAAGCGAGTTTGCGAGACCATGAGAGCGCAGAGAAAGTTTCGAACAGGCCACATGGGCCCGACCGTGACCACTGCTTTAGTCATCCTTTGTACGGCCGCCTGCGGCGGATCCACGGACGCCAAGCAGCATCGCGAGCCGGCGACGCGCATCGTGGCACGTACCAGCACCACGGATCTCGCGTTTCCCCTCGACGCCTACAGGCCGAGCCCGGAAGAAGATCAGGCTCTGGAACAGGCCATGGACACTCTGGCAGTGAAGTGCATGGCCGAGTACGGATTTCGCTACCAGGTGCCGGCGGCGCCGGTTGCCCCGCCGGGGGACTCACGTAGTCGACTCTACGGGGTCACGGACGAGCGCGACGCGACCGAGTACGGGTACCGCAACCCACAGAGGAGCTCCTCGGAAGTCGCAAAGAAGATTCCCCGAACACCGGACGAGCAGTCCGTATTTCTCGGGAAAGTTGCCACACATGCCGGCATGAAAGTACCCAAGGGCGGTTGCGCCGGAAAATCGAGCATGAAGATTCTGTCAGGTCCGAACAAGGTAAAGAACCCTCGTCTTCCTGACGAACTAATCCTGACTTCGAGCGCCAAGGCAGAGGAGGACAGTCGGGTTCAGGCCGCATTCAAAAAATGGTCCACATGCATGAGTCGCCACGGTTATTCCTATGGGTCCCCGGTCGATGTCATGGAAGACCCCAAGATTTTTTCTTCAGCCGTTCCGGCTCAACGTGAGATGAACATGGCCGTGACGGACGTCAACTGCAAGAAGAAGAACAATGTCATAGGTATCTGGTCCTCCGTAGAAATGGCTTACCAGCGTGACGCGATCGAGCAGCACCCGGAAGAGCTCCGTGAGATCAAAGAAAATCTCCGCCATCAGCTCACAACTGCCAGCGACACGATATCGGGGCGCACAAATTAGACGCCTGTTCTGAGCACGGCTGGCGGAGGGGTCTGTGGAGGGTGGACATGACGGAAAAGGGGGAGCTCCTTGCGCCCACAAAACTTAGTCGTAAGCGCCGCTGGATTGCGGGGGTGGTCATCAGTGCCACCGCGCTGTCCACCACGGGGATGGCGGCGGCGCAGATGATCAAGTCTCCGGCGCAAGCCGCTGCCGACTCGGCGGTTCCGCCACCTAGCGTGCTGACCGCAAGCGTGGAGCGCCGCGTCCTGACCGACTCGGTGATCCTGCGGGGTGCGGTGACCGCCGCACAGCGCGTCGAGGTCGCTCCGACCGGGACTGAGAGCGAGGCATCGGCCCCCGTCGTCACCAAGTTGCCCGTTTCGGTGGGCACCGAAATCAAGGCCGGGCACATGCTGTTGGAGGTGTCGGGGCGGCCGGTCATCTCGTTGATGGGCAACCTACCTGTCTACAGGGACCTCAAGCCCGGGGCCGAGGGCGATGATGTCGCTCAGCTTCAAAAGGCTCTGGCCGACGTCGGTCACAGCACGTATGGCGATCGCAGGGGCTATTTCGGTGCCGGGACAAAGGTCGCGCTGTCCGCTCTGTACGAAAGCATCGGCTACGAACCGCTGGCCGCCCAGCCGGACGGCGAGTCGCTCCTTGAGAACGCCGAGGATGAAGTGACCTCCGCCAGGCGAGCCGTCGAGGACGCGAAGGGATCACCTGGCCAGAAGACCCCTACCCCGCGAGACAGGCAGGTGGAACGAGCCCAGGAGGATCTGAACAAGGCCCGTAAGCACTTGGCTCAGATCACTGCGACGACTGGGCCAATGCTCCCCGCGTCCGAGGTGGCTTTCCTGTCGAAGTATCCGGCCCGTGTCGACACCGTGTTCTCCCAAATCGGGGAACGCGTATCCGGCACTGTTCTCACCGTGTCGGCCGGTGATTTGGAAGTGCGCGGATACCTGCAGCAATACCAAAAGGGCCTGGTGCGGACCGGACAGAAAGTGGAAATCCTGTCCGACACGACAGGAAGGTCGACGCGGGGGACGGTTGCCACCGTCGCCACCAGCATCGCCCCGTCACGGCCGTCGGAAGACGAGCAGTCGGAGACCGGTGAAGGGGGCGAGGCCGACGGAGCTCAGGGCTATCTTCTCGTCGTCAGGCCCGACAAACGCCTTGATGCCGGCCTCGCTGGACAGGACGTACGTCTCACCGTCCAGGCCGCAACCACCAAGGGGAAAGCTTTGATCGTCCCTGTCTCGGCGATCTCCGCCGGAGCAGACGGCCGCACCGCCGTGACGGTACTCGCCAAAAGCGGCGAGCGACGTCGTGTTCTGGTCACAACAGGCACAACAGGGGACGGCCATGTGGAAGTCCGACGGGTCGCAGGAGGGCGTCTGGTGCAGGGCGACCGCGTCCTGGTCGGCATCAACACAGATGCCTCGGGAGAGGACTATCGGTGACGACCGCGTCCACTCGTGATCCGGCACCGGTGATCGAACTGAGCCAGGCAGGACGGACCTACTCGGGACCGCCTCCAGTCGAAGCCCTCAGCCCCTGCGAACTAACGGTCCAGCGGGGGGAGTTCATCACCGTGATCGGCCCTTCCGGAGCGGGCAAATCAACTCTCCTCAACATCATCGGCCTACTGGACGTCCCGACCGAAGGCCGCTATGTACTCGATGGTCTCGACACTGGAACTCTCGGAGACGCCGAACGTACGGCACTGCGCGGCCGGCGAATCGGGTTCGTGTTCCAGTCGTTTCATCTGCTGCCGCATCGCACCGCGTGGGAGAACGTGGCGCTTGCCCTGGTCTACCGCGCCACTCCACGCCACGAGCGTGTGGCCGCCGCGCGAGAAGCACTCGTCCAAGTAGGCCTCGGGCATCGGCTGAACGCATTGCCGACGACTCTGTCCGGTGGTGAACGTCAAAGAGTCGCTATCGCTCGTGCCCTCGTGGGCACCCCCTCACTCCTGCTGTGTGACGAGCCGACGGGAAACCTGGACAGTGCCACCGCCTCATCCGTCCTGGATCTCCTCGACGAACTCCACGGCCGCGGCATGACCGTTGTGGTGATCACGCACGACCCCGTGGTCGCAAGACATGGTGAGCGCACCCTGGCGATCCACGACGGGACATTGAGCGAGCAGGTTCCGACATGAGGAGGTTGGCCCCTGCTCGGATACGCCGCGCGAGACCGAGCCGGGCGGTCACGTCCTCGCATCTCTCCTGGCGGGATCTACTTTCCGAGAGCCTGGCGGGTGTTCTGCAGCAGCCGGCGCGCTCAGCACTCACATCGGTCGGCACCGTCCTGGGCGTGGGAACGTTCGTCGCCGTCCTCGGGCTCACAGCCACCGCCTCCTCCCAGATCGACGGGCGCTTCAATGTGCTCAGCGCAACCGAAGTAACGGTCGAGGACGTGTCCCACGAGCGGAACGAGTTCTCCGGCCCCGCCTTTCCGGACGACGCTGACCGACGCGTCGAGAGCTTGAACGGGGTCGAGCATGCCGGGGTTTACTGGCCCGTCCAACTCGACAAGGACCTCTCCGTTCGCGCTGCGCCCGTCGCCTCCACAGATGCAAACAGCCAGATACAGGTGGTTGCCGCCTCCTCCGGTGTGCTGACGGCTGCCGAGCCCACCCTGGTCCAGGGCAGACTCTTCGATACCTGGCACGACAGCACCCGCCAGCGGGTCGCCGTGATGGGTACCGGACTGGCCTCCCGCCTGGGCATCACCACCCTCGAAACCCAGCCCGCCGTATTCATAGGCGACGAGGCCTTCACCGTAGTCGGCGTCATCGACGACATGAAACGCAAGACCGATTTGCTTCTCTCCGTCGTGATCCCTCACTCCAGTGCCCAGGAGGTGTGGGGCACTCCCAGGGCCAACGTCAAGATGCTCATCTCCACTCGCTTGGGCGCAGCCCCACAGGTCGCCAAGGAAGCCGCGTTCGCACTGGACCCCGCTCACCCCGACCATTTCAAGACCATCCCGCCCCCCGACCCCAGAAGCCTGCGCTCAAAGGTCACCGGAGACCTCGATCAGCTCTTCCTGTTGCTTGCCGCCATCTGTCTCTTCGTCGGCACCATCGGGATCGCCAACACCACACTTGTCGCCGTACTCGAGCGCACCGGTGAGATCGGTCTCCGCCGTGCTCTTGGCGCGCGCGGACGTCACATCACTGCTCAATTCCTCATGGAATCCGGGACCTTGGGAGCCGTTGGCGGCTTGATCGGCACCTCTCTCGGTGTTCTCTCGGTCGTCGTGGTGGCCCTCGTCAGGGAATGGACACCCGTGATTCACCCGGGAATTGTGGCCGTCGCGCCCGGGATCGGGCTGGCCACCGGTCTCCTCGCCGGCGTCTATCCGGCATGGCGAGCCAGCCGAATCGAGCCGGTGGAGGCTTTGCGCCGTTGACACATATTCCTGAGGTCTCGTGAGCCATCTCTGGCATCCCTACCCGCTGGATCGAGCCCCACTGAAACACACCGGGAACAAATTCCCCTGCCTCCACATGCCTGGATATTTATCCTCTATTTCCACGAAAGGGAATTTATGGCTGACGAGATGGTGCGACGCGCTCAGCAGTTCATCAACACCACGTACAACAACGGTGCAACGCTTGGCATTTCCAAGCTGAACGAGAACGGCCAGACCGGCTGGACCGTGATGTACGCCCTCACTCGGGCGTTGCAGTATGAAATGGGTGTCGCTACCCTGTCGAACAACTTCGGTCCGGCCACCCTTGCGGCGATCGGGGAGAAGTACGGCAAACTGAACGAGACCACCATCCCCTCAGCAAACTTCTGCCGCATCATTCAGTCCGCCCTGTACAGCAAGGGCTACGACGGCGGCGAGATCGACGGCAAGTACAACGACCGCGTCAAGGCCGCGGTGCGGAAGCTGAAGCAGGACATGGGTTCGGATGTTCCCTACCCGGATGACGCCTTGTGGCCGAAGGTGGTTAAGGGCCTCTTCAACATGGACGCCTATGTCACCGTCAACAACGGGTCCGGGAGTATCCGTGTAATTCAACAGTGGCTGAATGGCCGGTATCTCCTCCGCAAGGACTTCTACGCCATTCCTTGCGACGGTCACCATTCCCGCGACGTGGCCAAGTCGCTTCTGCTGGCAATCCAGTACGAGCTGGGCATGGCCGATGGTGTCGCGAACGGAGTCTTCGGTCCCGGAACCCAGGCGGGACTGAAGAACCATACGGTGTCGATCGGCCAATCCGGCGTGTGGGTGCGGCTCTTCTCCGCGGCCATGGAACTCAACGACCGACCGTCCTGGATGTCTGACTCCTTCCAGGCCGTGCTGGAAGATGCAGTCCGGGAGTTCCAGGCCTTCCTCAAACTTCCTGTGACCGGGAAGGGCGACTTTCAGACCTGGTCCTCGCTCCTGGTCTCCTACGGCGACCAGTCCCGTCAGGGAGAGGCGTGCGACGGTGTAACGAAGATCACCCCCGCTCGTGCGCAGGCATTGAAGGACGCCGGCTACAAGTACATCGGCCGCTACCTGTACAACCCTTCCACCACGGACCTGCCGGAGAAGGAGATCCAGCCCGGCGAGCTGGCTACGATCAAGGAGTACGGGCTTCGCTGCTTTCCCATCTACCAGACGTGGGCGCGCTCGGTCGACTACTACAGCGTCTCGCAGGGCGTCACGGACTGTCTGAACGCCGCGTTCAAGGCAGAGGAGCATGGATTCAAGCCGGGCTCACGCATCTACTTCGCGGTCGATTACGACGCGGTGAACGAGGAGGTCACCTCGCACATCCTGCCGTACTTCCGGAGCGTCGAGGAGCAGATGGACCGGCTGGGCAACCCGTACAAAATCGGGGTCTACGGCCCGCGCAACGCGTGCTCCCGGATCTCCGCGGCAGGCTACGCGGGCGCCAGTTTCGTGTCCAATATGTCGTCCGGCTTCTCCGGTAACCTCGGTTACTCAATGCCGGAGAACTGGGCCTTCGACCAGATCGTCACCAAGGTGATCGGCTCCAATGACAGCCGGATCGAGATCGACAACAACATCGCCTCCGGACGCGACACCGGCCAGGGCGACTTCTACCCCGCTCCGGCCCAGAAGCTCGACATCGGCTTCGACCTGGACCACTGGGCCGCCTTGCTCAAGGAGGCCGACGACTACATGGAGTCGATCGGTAGACCCGGCAGCACGGGCTACGTCTACACCCGGCAGCAGTGTCTCGAAACGATCATGAACCACGACGCAGCCATCACGTCAGCAGCCCGCAGGTACCGCATGCGCAAGGCCCTCATCCAAACGTCGGCCTTCTGGGAGTTCTGCCACTACAGCTACAAGGACGTGGCGGAGGACGCGGGCGTGGTCCTTTATCACACGGGTGTCATTCCGGACTGGGGCAAGGACCTGCCGGGCGTCACCAGGCTTGTCGACACCAGCACCGGCGTCGCCAAGGTCTCGGGACGTACGTGCATCCTGTCGCGGAACAACTCGATCCGATCAGGGCTCTTGGAGGGTGAAATCCTCAACTCGGCCTCCGACGGCGACAGGTGGGCGATGTGGCAGAAACTCAACCAGGACAACGTGTTCAATCTGAGCACCATCCCGCACCTGCACATCTGGGCGGCCGACGGAAAGGCGGGCGACCATGACGAAACCCAGATCCGCCGACCCACCCTCGACTACACCGACACGGAGATCTTCGAGATCCTCCGCCGCTACCAGGGCTTCGGCGATCAGGCCGTGTCCGACGCGCAGTTGCGGATGCCGCTCTATGCGATCTTCGAGAAGTACAACCGCATCGTCCGCGAGTCGTGACAAGCCATGATCACGGCAGCCAATCCTTGGCAAGGCCACAACTTCGCAGCGCTGTTCTCCATCCTGATCGCCGGTGCGGCGACCGTGCTGGGGCTCACTGTGTACCTCTGCTCACGGTTCTCACGACAAGCCCGTCGGCGGCACACCCCGTTCGCCATATGGAGGGACGTGTCCCTGGCGACGGTCGCCGTGGCGCTCGCCCTCTATCTGTGGGGGTGTCTCCACGTCCTGTTCCTCGAAGACCAGGAACAGGCCGAAGCGTGCGAGCGGGAGCGCCCCGAGGGAACACCGACCCTGGTCGGCCGCAGAGGCGACTTCATCCCGCTGCGGCTCGTATGCGAGGCGTCAAACGGCCGTGACTACTCCGTCGTCATCCCCGGCTACATCAACCCGTCCGTCGCCGCCCTGCTGCTACTCGCGCTCGGTTGCGCCCTCGTCGCCGCCGTTCTCCACCACAAGCAGCGCACGACAACACGGAAGAAAGGCTGACCTGTTGAGCCCCACCGATCTGACCCGCAGACACGCTCTCATCGCAGCGGCCGGCGTCACCGCCGCCGCGAGCCTCGCCTCCACCGGTCTCCTCGTCACCCCGGCCAACGCCGCGCCCCAACCCCTCAGGAACGACGAACTGAAGGAAGCTCTGCGACGCGTCGAAGCCCGGCGCCGCCGCCTTCTCACGGGCCGTCCGTCCGCCAACCGGTGGGAGATGCAGAAGGCCACCGACGACGGCGGTGACATCGTGACCCGTCACGTGGCGGGCACCGGCCTGAACGTCTCCGTGCGCATGGGAGACGCCGAAACGCTCCTAGTCCATGTGATCCGCCGATTCCACTACGAGGTCGACGCCCTCGGCCTGCACGGCGAACCGAACCCGGTCAAAGGCTGGGTGACACCGTCCGCGGTCCGCGACAGTTCGCTCCCGGAGTCCAACCAGGCGTCCGGCACCGCCATCGTGATCCGGCCGAACTTCTACCCGCCCGGGGTGCGGGGCGGCTTCAGCGCAGGACAGCAGCTGATCATCCGTGACATCATCGCCGACACCGAAGGCGTCGTCCGCTGGGGTGGCGAGGACCGCCGCCCCTACGAGGGCCTGTTCTACCTCACCGTGCGCCCCGGCGACTCACGTCTGGCACGGGTCGCGGCCAAGCTCCGGACCTGGGACGAGACGCCTGGGCTGGGAGCCGGAGTCATCGCCGATATGACACAGCCCTCCCGACGTCGCCGCGCCGCGCAGTACCAGTGAGCTTCTGCGGGGCGTGCGCAGGCTGCCCGCCGACAGCGGCTTCAACAGGCGTCAGGGTCATAGACGCAGACGGAGTTGGCCGGGCAGGACGCCCTTGTCGTCGGCGTCCCGCTTCTTCGGTCCGTGCTGGCCCCATGCCACATCCACTGATCATGCGACTCAAGCGCAGCCTGCCCATGCACAGCCGAGCCCGCGCCCGAATAGAACCAATGAGCTCATTCAGAGTTGCCGCCTCTGACATCAACACGATCTCGGCCATGGGTGGATCATGCCGTACGCCTCGTTCGACGGCCCGACCCGCTCATCCCCGCCTGGGTCCGGTGATCGCCGCGCCGATCACAAAGCCCTTGGCGGGGCCTTCGGGGATGGTTACCTCGGTGCCGTAGAGGACGCGGTGGATGTCTTCCCAGTCGGCCTTGTCGGGGCGTGGTCCGGTGAACAAGGTGACGGAACCCTGGTCATCGAAGTCGTCGATGACGACGTACACGGGGATGCCGGCGCGGGCGTATTCCCGACGCTTCCGCACTCGGTCCCTGTCCTGGTTGCGGCTGCCCGGAGAGACGACTTCGACGATCAGGCACACGGACTCGGCCGTGACTCCGAGGTCGTCCTCGTCACCGCACTGCTCCGCTCGGTGTCCTCAGGCGCGACGAAGGCATCCGGAATCCATGCCCTGCGCTTGTGGATCACATTCACATCCTGGTGACAGGCGTACTCGCCGCCGTCCAGGAACTTGTCCAGGGCCCTTCGCACACGGCTGGTGATCAGGCCGTGCGACCGGCGAGCGGTGGGCGACACCTCGATGGCTCCCTCGATGATCTCGGCGCGGTAGCCCTCGGGGAGTTCCATGGCCTTCCATGCCTGCCACAGGACCTCGTCCAGGTCGGGGCCGTTCTCGGCGGGGGACACGGACTTCGTCCTGATCTCAGGCTGGTCTCGGGCCTCTCGTGCGCAAGAGCGGTCATGGCGGCACCTCCTCCTCAAGTGTGGGCTTGGCGTACCAGAGGCAAAAGCAACGCGATCACGGTACGTACGGCGATGGGGCCGACCAGGCGAAAGGCCCCCGTCACCCGATGCGGGGAGGGTGGAGCGGGCCGTCGGCTGCCGCGTCCCCCAGCTCGAACCAGACGCCCTTCGCGTACCGCCCAGCCCGGTCCGTCGCTACGCCCCACGCCTCCGCGACCTCGGCGACGAGGGCGAGGCCTCTGCCCCAGCAGGCGGTCACCCCGGCTGTGGCGAGCGTGACCGGAGGGTCGCCGCTCTCGTCGTACACGCTCACCCGAAGACGGGCCGGGGTGAGCTGGAGGCGGAGCATCGCGGTGCCTTTCGTGTGCAGGTGGACGTTGGTGACCAGCTCCGAGGTGCAGAGTGTGGCCGACAGGACGAGGGGTTCGCGGCCGAGGGTGAGGAGGACCACGCGTACGAAGTCACGGCAGACCTTGGGGGCGGTGGCGTCGGCGGGGGCGAAGAGGCTGTAGTCGTACGAGAGTTGGGCGGGCCTGTGCGAGGCCCTGCGGGTGGCTTCCATGAGGCATCGGCGCCTGTCGAGGGCATGTGAACGTACGGAGTTGGAGGGTTACGCCCGCGATGGCAATGTCCGGGTCCGGCTGGGTGGCGGTTCGGATGCGCTTTCGCTTGTGGGCAGGGAGAGCTGGACGACTCCGGTACGGTTCCGGAGAGTTAGCGGCGCCACACTTACGGTAGAGAGTTAGGTTACCCCGTGCAACCATTCGCCGGATAAGTGGACCTCGCAGCCCCAGCGGGGCAGACTGACGCCAACCGGACGGAAAGGGAGGCGCGTTGGCACTGCGCACTAGCACCACAGAACGGCAACGGCGCCTCGGCGCGGAGCTGCGGAAGCTGCGCGAGCAGGCGGGCTACTCCGTGACGCAGGGTGGGGAGTTCATCGGCATGGGCCGCGCCCACCTAGGGCATGTCGAAGCTGGGCGTACCGCGATCCCAGCGGAGAAGCTCCGCACACTGTGCCACGCTTACAGGTGCTCACGGGAACCCTTGATCGAGGCCCTGGTCGCGATGAGCGAGGACAGCGGCAAGGGCTGGTGGACCGGGTACCGCCGCATGCTGAGCCAACCCGTCCTGGACTTGGCGGAGCTCGAAGCGTCCGCCGACGCGCTTTACTCGTACGAGTCGTTGTTCGTCCCGGGCCTTCTGCAGACCCCGGAGTACACACGCTCCATCTTCCGGTCCAGCGAGCGGCCGCACGCAGACCTGGAGAGGGCTGTCCAGTACCGCATGGAGCGGCAGCAGATCCTCACGCAGGCAGAGCCGCCGACCCTGCACGCCGTGGTCCACGAGGCCGCGTTGCATGTACGGTTCGGCGGCGCGCCCGTCATGCGAAGGCAACTCCTGCACCTGATCCGCATGGCGGAACTGCCGCACCTCACGATCCAGGTGTTGCCGTTCACGGCGGAGGGCCTGTCCGCCTTCAGCACGCCGTTCCTGCTGACCGACTCCCACGGGTCGGCCCTGGAAACGGTCCTCGTCGAGGACCCGGCCGCCACGCTCTACGTCCACGAAAGCGACGCGGTCCTGCGCTACCGAACCCGCTTCAACCGCCTTCGCTCAGCGTCCCTGCCGCCTCTGGACCCCGCGGTACCCGCGTCCGCACACGAGGCACGCGATTCCCTTGCCCTGCTTCAGCACCTGATCTACAGCCTTCAGGAGGCCTGACCATGTCCGAACACACCTGGCAGAAGTCGTCGTTCAGCGAGGACCAGGCGAACTGCCTCTACGTCGCCACCGCCCCCGACGACACGATCCGCCTCCGCGAAAGCGATGAGCCCCGCACCATACTCACCACCGCCCCGCAAGGCCTCGCCGCTCTCCTCGACCACCTCCGGCGAAGCGCTACTTGATTGCCGAGATGTTCAGCGACTACCGCGTCCTGATGACCGTACGAGAGCTGCATCGCGATCTGATGGTGGCGCCGACGCGCACGCTTGTCACGGGGGGCGACCCACGTGAGCTGCCGGAATTCACCGAGTGATCGTCGTGTCACGTGCTGCATCCACCGTCAGGCCATGGCGGACATATGTGACGCATACGCGTTGGCCGACGCCCTCGCGGGCGACGAACGCCGGCCCTCGGACATGGACGCCTCACTCCCCTCGGTACAGCCGCCCGAGGTCAATCAACTGGACGGACGGATCGGTAGCGGCGGTGGCGCGGAGGTTGTCGGTGAACCCCGCGCCGCTGAAGCACAGCAGGCGGGTACCGGCGGCGTCCGCACCCGAGCGCTTAGCCAACAGCTCGCGGATGCGGCGAAGTCGGTCGAGGTGACCTGCGCCCATGGTCTCGTTCCACTTGGCCTCGCCGATGGCCAACAGGACCTCACGGCCGTCGTCCGCACGTCCGAAGACCGCCAGGTCGACCTCGCGGCTGGTCCTGGCCGTGGGGTCCGCGACCGTGCCGGACTCGACGCGGGTTCGCTGTCCGCCCAGGGTGTCGGCGGAGGCGTACCAACGGGCCCAGGTGCGGCAGATCTGTTCGAAGTGCGGGCCGACGACCTTGCTGCGGAAGGTGGACTGCGACCGCTCCCAGACGGCCGGCGCCTGTCCCGGCCGCTCCAGATCGCTCCACTCCGGACGCATGACGGCGTAGTAGAAGGTGAGGATGGGCTCGGCAATACGGTAGGCGGAACGCTTGCCATGGAAGGCGTCCGGATCGCGCGTGATCATGCCGGTGTCCTCGAGGACGGTCAGCGCGTGGCCGAGGTCGGTGGACTTGCGTTCCAGGAAGCTCGCGATACCGCCCCGGGTGTGGTTGCCCTGGGCGATGGCTGCGAGGACGCCGTGGTAGAGCGCGGTGTCGCGCAGATCCGGCTCCTCGGCGAGGAGGAATCGCGCCTCGCGGAAGAGAGGGCGGCCGGGGTTGAGGACGTTGCGCAGTATCCAGGGGCCGAAGTCGTCGAGGTCGGCGGGGGTGTCGCCGAGCACGAACTCACGGCCGTAGGCGGGGGTGCCGCCTACTACGGAGTTGAGCATGAGAGCCAGGCGGGGGTCCTCGACGCCCCAGAACCGGGCGGCGGACCGGTAGTCGAGCGTCGGCACGACCAGCTCCAGGCTCGCCCGGCCGCGCAGCGGCGCCGTACCGGAGAGCAGGTTGCCCATGAAGGACAGCGCCGATCCGCACAGCAGCAGCCGGACTGGCCCGCCCTCCCGGCGCCCCTGCGGCCCCAGGGCGCGCTGGAGCAGTGAGGGCAGCTCGGGCGAGGCCTTGACCAGGAACGGGAACTCGTCGAGTACGACGGTCAGTGGTCCGGTGTCCGCCGTCGCGAGCCGCATCATCGCCTCGACAGCCTCGTCCCAGTGCGCGAACCGGTACGGCGTCCGCCGCCCCTTGAACCGGGCCATCGCCGCGCCGAACTGCCGTAGCGATTCGGCCTCGGTGGCCTCACTGGCCGCGAAGAAGAACCCGCCGTTCGCCCGGCACACCCCGTCCAGCAGAAAGGTCTTGCCCTGCCGCCGCCGCCCGGACACCACGCCCAATGTGGCCTCGGGCCCCTGGTAACCCGCGTAGCGCACGAGCTCCGCCCACTCGAAGTCGCGGTCGAACATGGTCTCGGGTTTGGGAATCACGGGGCCTCCAGGTGTGCCGCGTCCTCTTGCAAGGATTCAATAAGCAGGGAATCTATTATAGGTGTGCTTATTACAAGGTCCCGTACGCCCCACCGCCCCTCGCCCCGCCCCTCAATCACCTGCGTGAGCTGCCGGAAATCACCGAGTGATCGGCGCGTTACGAACCACACTTAACGTCAGGCCATGGCGGACATATTTGACGCGTACGCGTTGGCCGACGCGTGGGACGAGATGTTTGAGCGGCCGGGTGAGGTCAGGACCGCCTATGAGCCGGTGCTGGCGGCACTCCAACCGATGGAACCGGCCGAACTTCGGTTCAGGGCCGATCAGATGGCCCGGTCGTTCACGGACCGTGGCGTGACGTACGCCTTCGCGGGCGAGGAGCGGCCCTGGCCGCTGGACCTCGTGCCACGGGTGCTGGACGCGCTGGAATGGGACCTCATCCAACGCGGGGTGTCCCAACGGGTCAGGGCCCTTGAGGCCTACCTCGCGGACGCGTACGGACCGTGCCGGGCCTTCGAGGACGGGGTCGTGCCCTGGCGGCTCCTCCTCAACTCCCCCCATTTCCACCGGGCCGCGCACGGCGTGGAGCCCCCGGGCGGGGTACGCATCCACGTCGCCGGCATCGATCTCGTACGGGACGAGGCCGGCGACTTCCGCGTCCTGGAGGACAACGTCCGGGTGCCGTCCGGGGTCTCGTACGTCATCGAGAACCGGCGGGCGATGACCCGGATCTTCCCCTCGCTCTTCGCCGAGCAGCATGTACTGCCGGTCGACGGGTACGGGCAGCGGCTGCTCGCGGCCCTGCGCGCGGCGGCGCCCGACGGGGTCGGCGACCCGCGCGTGGTCGTGCTCACCCCGGGTCCCAGCAACGCCGCCTACTTCGAACACGCCCTGCTGGCACGGCTGATGGGCGTGCAGCTGGTGGAGGGGCACGATCTGGTCTGCCGCGGGAACCGGGTGTGGATGCGGACCACGCGCGGCGAGATGCCCGTCCATGTCGTATACCGGCGGCTCGACGACGACTTCCTCGACCCGCTGCACTTCCGGCCCGACTCGGTGATCGGCTGCCCCGGCATCATGAACGCCGCCCAGGCCGGGAACGTCACACTCGCGAACGCGGTGGGCAACGGCATCGCGGACGACAAGCTCCTCTACACGTACGTTCCCGATCTCATCCGGTACTACCTGTCCGAGGAACCGGTGCTCCCCAACGTCGAATCGTTCCGCCCCGACGAGCCGGGACAGTTGGAGGCGGTGCTCGACCAGCTGGACCAGCTCGTCGTGAAGCCGGTCGACGGGGCCGGCGGGCAGGGCATCGTGATCGGACCGCACGCGGACCGGCAGACGCTCGATCGCGTACGCAAAGAGGTCATCGCCGATCCCCGGGGGTGGATCGCCCAGCGGCCGGTGGCCCTGTCCACCTCCCCGACCCTCGCGGGCGAGCGGATGGCTCCGCGCCACATCGATCTTCGGCCGTTCGCCGTGAACGACGGCAGCGATGTGTGGGTGCTGCCCGGCGGGCTCACCCGGGTCGCGCTTCAGGAGGGCAACCTCATCGTCAACTCCAGCCAGGGCGGCGGCTCCAAGGACACCTGGGTGCTCGCGGAGGGCCCGGCGGAGGGGCCCGTGGCGGAGCCCTCGGGTCCCCTGCCCGAGGTCGTCCCGCGTCAGCTCGGCCCCGACGGCGACCACCTCGTCCCGCAGGAAGGGGCGCAGCAGCAATGACGGCCACACATGGAGTGCCCGCACAAGCAGCACAAGCAGCGCGAACAGCTCAGGCAGCACAAGCAGCTCAAGCCGCTCAAGGAGCAGGAGGTACGGCCGTGAACGACGTGATCCTCTCCCGCATCGCCGAGGCGCTGACCTGGACGGGCCGCTATGTCGAACGGGCCGACACAACCGGCCGCATCCTCGACGCGTATCTGCACCGGCTCCTCGAAGACCCCTGGCGGGACGAGGACGTGGCCTGCCGCTCGCTGTACGCGATCCTCGGCGTCGACGCGGGCACCGACGCCGTCGACATGCAACAGGTCCTGGACCAGCTGGCCTTCGACGCCCGCTCGACCTGCTCCATCGAGGGTGCGCTGGGCGCCGCCCGGCTGAACGCGCGCAGCGCCCGCGAGGCGGTGTCCTCCGAGATGTGGGAGTGCCTCAACTCCACCTGGCACGCCCTCGCCGACCAGCGTCTGGCGGCCCGCCGCACCGGTCCGTACGCCTATCTGGAGCTGGTCCGCCGACGGGCCGCGCTCTTCTTCGGGCTCGCCGACTCGACGATGAGCCGGGACGACAGCTGGCGTTTCGTGGTGCTCGGCAGGAGCCTGGAGCGGGTGGACATGACCGTACGGCTGCTGTCCGTACGGGTGCTGGACGCGGCGCACGCGCCCGACTGGCCGACGCTGCTCAGCGCGAGCGGGGCGGACGAGGCGTACGCGCGGGTGTACGGCGGCTTCGGGGACACGGCCCGGGTGGCCGAGTTCCTCATCATGGACCGGGAGTTCCCGCGCTCGGTGCTGCACGCGCTGACCACGGCGGAGGAGTGCCTGGCGGCGCTCGGCCGCCCGCGCCAGGACCCGGCGCGGCGCCCGATCGGCAGGATGCGCACCCGCCTCGAATACCTGGACTCGACGGCTCTGGAGGACGTACTCCCGTCCCTCCTGCGGGAGTTGCAGACCTCCTGCATGGCCTCCGCCGAGGCGGTCGCGGAGAGGTTCTTCCCGTACCAGGGGCCCGTCGAGTGGGCCCAGGAAGGAGCGTGAGCATGAACGCGAACACGAACACGAACACGAACATGAACTCCCACACGAGCGCGCCGCTGACCCGTCGGCTCCGTATCCGGCACATCACCCGCGTCTCGTACGCGCAGGCCGCGGTCCGCTCCCACAACGAGGTCCGTATGACCCCGCTGACACTGCCGGGCCAGACGACGCTGGACGCCCGCGTCCTGGTCAACCCGTCCACACCGACCTGGTCGTACTGGGACTACTGGGGCACCCAGGTCACCGGCTTCGACCTGATGGAGCCGCACGAGGATCTGACGATCACGGCGGTGAGCCTGGTGGAGACGTCACCGCCGGCCGACCTGCCGCCGGCCCCGACCTGGGCGGAGGTGGCCGACCAGGTGGCGAGCTCCCGCCTGCTGGAGCACTCGGTCCAGACCTCCCGTACGGCCGTCCCCGAGGAGCTGGTCGAGCGGGCCCGTACGGCGGCCGCGGGCCTGGACCCGCACGAGACGGCGGTCGCGGTCTCGGACCTGGTCGCCGACCGGGTCTCGTACATCCCGGGCTCCACCGGCGTGAACACCAGCGCGGCCGAGGCCTGGGACCAGGGCGCGGGTGTCTGCCAGGACATAGCCCACCTGACGGCCGGACTCCTGCGGGCACTGGGCCTGCCGACCCGCTACGTGTCCGGCTACCTGCACCCCGAGCGGGACGCGGAACTGCATCGCCCCGTCGCCGGCCAGAGCCACGCCTGGATCGAGTACTGGGCCGGCGACTGGACCGGCCACGACCCCACCAACCGCACCCGCGCCAACGAGTCCCACGTCGTGGTCGGCCGAGGCCGCGACTACGACGACGTGACCCCGCACAAGGGCATCTACCGCGGGGTCGCCGGGGGCCCGCCGGAGGTGACCGTGGAGTTCACCCGGGTGGCGTGAACTCCCCAAGCCCGTGGGCCGGGATGGTTCAGGAGCTCTCCCGCGGATGCGTGAAAGCTCCTGAACCATCCCGGTTACGCGCGTCGACCCGAAACGGATTCCCGGGCCGTGCACAACGGGGAGAGCATGCGGCAACCGCCGCCGGTCAGGTGTTACTTGATACCGAGGGAGTCGCAGGCCGTCTTGTACTTGGCCGTGCAGATCTGGTCGGCCGTGTAGATGCCGTCCTGGATGACCGTCGACTCGATGGTGTCCTTGGTCAGGGCGGAGACCTGGAGGAGGTTGGCCGGGATGTCCTTGTTCGTGGGGCTGGTGACCTTGTCGGGGGTCAGGGAGTCGAACTCGATGCCGAAGCCGCGGACAACGGCCACGGCCATCTCGGCGGCGGTCTCGGCCTCCTGCGGGTACGGCTTGTAGACGCTCATGAACTGGTCGCCGATGACGACGCGCTGCACCGCGTCCAGCTCCGCGTCCTGGCCGGTGATCGGCGGCAGGTCGGTGACCCCGGCCGCCTTCAGCGCGGAGATGATGCCGCCGGCCATGCCGTCGTTGGCGGAGTACACCCCGGCGATGTTGTCGGCGCCGATGGCGGAGATCGCCGCCATCATGTTGGCCCGGGCGTTGGCCGGCTTCCACTCCTTGGTGTCGTACGACTTGGCGATGGTCACCTTGCCGGTGAGCTCACCGAGGGCGCCGTCCTTGAACTGGGCGGCGTTCGGGTCCGTCACCGCGCCGTTCATCATGACGATCTTCTGAGACTTGCCGCCGTCGAGCTCGTCGGCGAGGGCCCGGCCCTGCACCTGGCCGACCGCCTCGTTGTCGAACGAGACGTACGCGTCGATCGGCCCCTCGGCCAGCCTGTCGTACGCGATGACGGGAATCCCCGCCTCCTTGGCCTGCTTCACCCCGGAGGCGATGGCCTTGGAGTCCACCGCGTCCACGAGGAGTACGTCGACCTTGTCCTCCACCATCCGCGCGAGCTGCTTGTTCTGCTCGGCCGCGTCCTGCTCGGCGTTCTCGTAGACGACCTTCCCCTTGCCGTTGGTCAGCGTGGAGACCTTCTCCTTGATGATCGGGTAGTCGAACTTCTCGTAGCGCGAGTTCGACTTCTCCGGCAGCAGCAGCCCCACCGTGATGTCGTCGCCCTTGGTCGGGCTCGCTTCGCCGCCGTCACTGCTCCCGTCCAGTGCTCCGCATGCGGCGAGCATGAGGGTCATCGTGGAAGCCGAGACGGCTACGGCGGTACGACGTATGGCGCTGTTCACTTTCGGGTGCCTTCCGGACGAGGGCGCAACCGTGCGGGCCCAGGTGACAGAAGCCAACGTGGGGGTTCCCGGTGCGTCAAGGAGTAGCCGCTAACGAGATCGCAACAGAAACCTGTGGAGAGAGCGGGGTGATGTAGGGGAAATCCGTCGGGCAGGGGTCCACACGCCCGTCGTACGAGGGGGTCGAGGGTGGGCGGACCTGGGCGGAAACGGCCAGAACACCACGTCCGGGTCAGTGCGGGCACCTGTTCGGCCGCGTACGGATTGCGGTGGCGCGGCTCTCGGAAGTTGCTGGGAGGAGGTGCCGGGAGCAGTTGCCGGAACCTGGCAGCTCGTCCCGCTCGTGTCCTCACTCACTCTGGAGTCCCCATGCGCACGCTCTCCCGATGCCTCATACCTCTTCTGGCGGCGGGCTGCCTGGCCGTGACGGCCGGTACGCCCGCGATGGCCGAGACGGCCTCCACGGCCGACGCCGATGCCGTGGCATCCGCCGCGCCCCGGCCCGTACCCGAGCCCTCCCCCGACCCCTGTGGCGTCGACTGGCCCTCGCTCGCCGGGCTCACCGATACCGGCACTCTCCGCGAGGCGATCGTCGCCTGCGTCGAGAGCTACACGGAACGCCCCCTCGACAGCTGGCTCCAGGCCCCGCCGAAGCCGTCCGTGGAACAGATGGCGCAGGCGGCACAGGCGGCGCAGGTGGCGCAGGTGGCGCCATCGGAAACGAAGGAGCAGGGGGTCACCGCCGTGGAGGACTGGACCGGCGCCGATGCCGATGCCGATGCCGGTGCCGATGCCGCCGACTGGGACGACGATCTGGCCTGCGACCTCGCCGAGATCTTCGACGAGTCGACGGTGTGCCGCCCGACCCCTGCCAATCCGGCCAACTGACAAAGGAGTTCGCAGCAGAAGGGCTCACGGCAAAGGGGCCGTGAATCACGGGAGAGGGTGGGCGGTGTTTCCCGCCGGAGAAACGCCCACCCCTTCCGGCCAGGGACGACGTCGCGTCTGACCCTGCCCGAATTTGACAGACCAACTCCAAGTGTGAGCACTGGCGACGGAATTCGGTTTCCCCATCGCTCACAATTCGGATCCCCCGCCAAGGGGGAGAAGAACCACATTTTGAGAATGCGGATTCTCGGCCTTCCCGGCGGAAATCGACTGATGGTCGTACTCGACGCCACCATCACGAACATCGCCCTGCCCGCCATCCAGACCGACCTCGGCGTCTCCGACGCGAACCTCGCCTGCTGGTCGCCGCGGCGGGCATGGGGTGGTTCGCGACGCTGGAGGCGGACTCGTCGTAAACACACCGAGGGCACGACCGGGGCCCACATGGGCTGACCTGATTTTCTCTCGCCCCCGCCGCCCCTACCCATTCCCGTCCCTTACTCAGGGGCTCCGCCCCCGAACCCCCGTATCGCGCTGAACGCGCTCGTCCTCAAACGCCGGACGGGCTGAAAATCAGCCCCTCCGGCGTTTGAGGAGCGGGGGTTCGGGGGCTGGCCCCCGAAAAGGGACGGGAATGGGTAGGGGCGGCGGGGGCGAAGAAAACAGACCTCACGTACCTGCGGGCATCACCCCCGTCTGACACCATGCGACAGACAGACACGACCGCCCAGTACAGACACGACCACCCCACGCCCCGCGAGGTCCGTGATGCGAAAGATCGTTCTGAGTATCGGCATTTCCCTCGACGGGTTCTTCGAGGGACCGAACCGCGAGATCGACTGGCACGTGGTCGACGAGGAACTGCTCCGGCACTTCAACGAGTTCGTCGGCGAACTGGGCGGCCTCCTGACCGGCCGCGTCACGCACGAGCTGATGGCGGCCTACTGGCCGACAGCCGACCAGGACCCCGAGTGCTCCGAGGTCAACCGCGAGTTCGCCGCCATCTGGCGGGACATTCCGAAGGTCGTCTACTCACGGACGCTGGAGAAGGCCGACTGGAACGCGACCGTCGTACGGGAGGTCGCCCCCGACGTGATCAGGGCACTCAAGGAACAGCCGGGCGGAGACCTCGTGGTCGGCGGGGCGGAACTCGCGGCGGAGTTCCGGCGGCACGACCTGATCGACGAGTACCGGATCTACGTCCACCCGGTGCTCATCGGCCACGGCAACCCCCTCTTCCGCGACACCGACGCCCTCGCCCGACTGCGCCTCATCGAGTCCCACGTCTTCGGCAACGGCGTGGTGCTGCTGCGCTACGAGCGCACCGAGACCACCTCCTGAGCCACATCACACACCACACGCCGTGGTCAGTCCCGGCCCCCGCCTCGGTCCCCGTCTCCGCCCTCGCCGTCCGGCGGACGTTCCGGGAAACGGAGGAGGCGGGCGGAGGGCGGGACCGGGAAGTCCTCGCTGTCGGGATGCCCTGAGACACCGGAACCGGGCCCGGACCGCCCCTCACAGTGCTCCTGCTCCTGCCCCTCCCGGCCCGTCGCCCGCGCATGTTCGTCCCAGCCCGCCCGGAACCAGTTCAGCTGATGCCGTTGGAGTTCCTCCTCTGTGAGGACGCGGACGGATTCCGGTCCCGCCGCCCGGAGCTTCTCGCCGAGCCCGATGAGCAGTTCGCCCACCAGGCGGGAGACGCGTTCCGCCTCGCCGTCGGGGCCGCCTCCTGGATTTCCCATGCCGCGCTCCCTCAAGGCCCCCGCAGACCAATGGCCCGAGTACTCAGGACCTCCCCCGGCCCCTTCGCCGTCAGCCGCTCTCCGGCAGGAACTGCTGGGCCACCTTGGCGAACAGCTCCCGCAGTTCGGGCGGGACGCCCATGCGGAGAGCGGCCTCCTCGACGCTCAGCCACGGGCGGTCCTCGCCGCCCGCGGGGTGCCCGCCGTCCGACACCGGCAGATCGTCCTCGGTGAGCCGGCCCGAGCGGATGAGCATCTCCCGCAGCGGCACGCCGAGTACGGCCGCGATACGCCGCATCGTCTCCAGGTCGGGCATGGACTGCCGCTGGAGCAGCCGGCTCACGGCGGCCCGGTGCACCCCCGCGTCGTCGGCGAGCTTCGAACGGCCGCCGCCGCGAGGGCTGTCGATGTCGTAGCCCCGGGCGCGCAGCAGCCCCTCGATCCAGCCGGCGAAGTCGTCGAGGCCCGCGGCCCGGAAGTTGTGGTCGGCGCGGGCACCGACCCGTGAGCTCGAAGCCATGAGTCCGCTCTCCCCTCGTCGCCGGGGCAGCGTACCGATCGCACACGCACCAATATGTGTGCGCGCCCGCGCGTAACTGTGGAGATTCGGCAACTTCCCGCAGCTCAGGAGGGGTTGAGGACTCGCCGTCACATCGACCTCCACGGAACGTAATCACTTGCGTACGCGCTCGCAACATGCAACTCTGTCCGCTCGTTCGCAACTGTCGAACATATGTTCCCATAGATGGGGAGGGGTTGCACGTGCCCGACCAGCCGCCCGGAGCCGCCGCCGCAGCGCCCGGTCCACAAGCCGTGCGAGGTCAGCCGATGAGCGAGGACCAGGGCGGAGCCGTCTGGATCGCCTCGCTCGTCCGCCGCTTCCCGGACCTCGTCGACGAGTTGGCCCCCGCGGCCCACGGAGGACCGCGTGAGCGCCGGGACAACGGGCCCGTCGGCGGCACGACCGCTCCGGTCCGCCTCTACGTCTCCGACGCCGTACGGGACATCACCGACGGAGTCGTCGAACTGGAGGAGGCCGTACGTGAACGACTCGGCCTGCGGCCGGTGCCCCCTGCCTCCGTACCGGTACGGCTGCGCCGTATCGCCGGACTGCTGGACCGCATCGCCGCCGACCCGCTGCTCGCCCCGCACGTCGAGGACGAGACCCGGCGGATGGCAGCACGCTGCGCCCGCGCGCTCGGCGACCCGGAGCAGCTCGTACGGCTGCCCGGCCGCTGCCCCGCCTGCGACTGCGTCTCACTGCGGGCGTTACCCGAGCGGGCCGAGATCAGATGCGTCAATCCCGCGTGCGGGCGGGTACTGGAGGCCGAGCACTCATGACCGGAACCACGAACGTGAACAGGGCCACGCACATGAACGGGGTCACGAACGCCCCTTTGATCACCGCCGAGTTGGCCGCCGACGAGGCGGGCGTCACGACCGCGACCATCCGCAAGTGGGTGCAGCGCGGCCATCTGCGGCCCGCGGGCTCACAGGGCCGGCGGCGTCTCTTCCGCCTGGAGGACGTCTTCGCCGCCGAGCGGACGACACACCTCGCCCGGCACCACGACCACTGATCCGCCCGGCACCACGCCCCCTGATCCCACCGAACCCGCTGGTCCCGCCGTACGCGCGAGGGGTCCCGCCGCACGACGCGGCGGGACCCCTCCTGCGTGCGGACCGAATAACCGCCCGGCATAAGCCAGTTGCACGTTTCCCCGACCGGTGTCACAGTGGATGCAGCGGCAGAGCTGCGCCCGGAGGACGGGCGGCGGACCTGCCGCTTTGTGTTGCCCGGAAACTCCCGGGCCAGGCCGCCCCGGAGATCCCCGGAAACCCGCCTCCCGAAGGGAGCGTCCATGTGGCCATCCTGACCTTCCCCGACGCCGAGCAGCTGGTCGTCGACTTCCTCAAGAACCGGACCGAGCTGACCGGTGTCATCGTCGACAGCCGCCCGCCGGCCGGTTTCGACGGCACCCAGAAGGCGGTCCTCGTCTCCCACATGGGCGGCGCCTGGGTCGACGACCAGCACCTCGACCAGCCGCTGCTCGACCTGGAGGCGTACGGCCCTGACAAGCCCACGGCACACACCGTGGCGCTGTCCGCCCGTGCCTGCGTCCTGGAACTGGCCGACACGGTGTACGGCTCCGCGGCCGTCGTCGATGTCTCCGAGGCCGACGGACCGCGCTGGCTCCCCGACTACACGCGGTCGGCGGCGAACCGCTACCGCTCCACGATTCGGCTGCTGCTGCGGCTCGGCTGAGCCCGACCGCTCACCGTACGGCCGCTCACCGTACGACCGTTCAAGTCCCGTACTCGAAAGAGGAGTTCGCATGGCAACGAACAACGGCAAGGAAATCCGTGTCGCCGGTACCGGCCGGGTCCTGGTGGCCCCCGCCGGGAACACCGCGCCGGCCAAGTCCGACGACGCCTGGCCGGTCGGCTGGGTCGAGCTGGGTTACACATCCGTCGACGGCATCAAGCTCAACAAGAAGGACAAGATCGACCCGGTCGACACCTGGCAGTCGGCGAGCCCGGGCCGCTTCATCTACTCCGACCGCGACCTGACCGTGAAGTTCCAGCTGCTCCAGATGAACAAGAGCACGCTCTCCTTCTTCATGGGCATCCCGGCCACCGACATCACCCAGACCTCGGTGGGCGGTACCGCGGTGGTGGACACGTATGAGTTCCTGATCCCGAGCACGCCCGCCAAGGACGAGCGGGCCCTCGGCATCGAGTTCACGGACGGCACGGACGCCGTGTACCGCTTCATCCTGCCGCGCGGGCAGGTCACCGAGACCGAGGAGATGGGCTTCACGCGGACCGGTTCCGTGAAGCTCGGGGTCACCTTCACCGCGCTGGAGGCGGAGACCGCCAAGCGCGAACTGGCCAAGTGGATCATGAAGGACAAGGCGTACGCCGCCCTGTGACGGGCCGCCCGTCCACCTTCTGAGCCACCTTCCGTGACGGCCCGCAAGGGCTCGTCACCCGGGGCGGCGGGCTCCCCCACCCGCCGCCCCGCCCCCTCCGTCCGCACATGCACCTCTGTCCGCAAGGGAGTTCACCATGGCCGGATTCAACGTCAACGCGGCCCGCGCGCAGCGCCTGGAGGCGCTCGGCCGGGCCTGGACCTTCGAACTCGACGACGACAGCTTCGAGCTGCCGACCGAGCTGACCCGCACCACGGCCCGCACACTTCGCGACCTCGACGACAACGACGTGGACGGGCTGCTCCAACTCCTGCTGGGCGAGAAGCAGTTCGCCCGCTTCGAGCGGCACGACGTCACCATGCAGGACATCGCCGCCATCCTGGAGGCCTACGGCAAGGAGACGGGGCTGGGCCTGGGGGAAGACTGAGCCTCGGCGAGCTCGTCGAAGAGCACGCCGAGGCCCTGGAGGCGGACCTGCTCCGCCACTACGGGGTCGACCTGCTGGACTGGCACCGGGGGATGCTGTCGTCGCGGCGGCTTTCGGTACTGGTCCAGCACCTTCCGCGGGACAGCGCCACTGCCCGCGAACTGCACGGCGAGTCGGCCGACTGGTCGGTCACCGACTACCTGCTCGCTTCCGTCGTCGACCAACTCGCCGAGGCGAACTGGATGTTCGCGACGGTCAACCGGGACGAGGACAGCGAACCGCTGGAATATCCACAGCCGGTACCCCGGCCGGGAAGTGAACCCGCCGACTCCGAGAAACGAACGGCGACGCCGACGGCGGAAGAACTCATGAGCTTCTTCCTCTGACACCCGGTCCTCCGGACCGCCGGTCGGAGGTACGCGCCCACACCCTCCCGGCATCACATGAGAGCCACGATACCGAAGCCGGTCGTGGCGAATCCCGCCACGGCCGTGAACAGGACGATCGGCCACAGCCGGACCACGGGGTACTCGCCTGCGGGGTAGAAGAACGCAGGATATCCAGGGTCGTAATCAATGGATACGGCTTCTCCCATGGAGAACTGACGGTCGCCGAACTTCCGCGGCGTACTCGCGACCCATTCAGCTTCCGTTGCGGAACGATCGAGCCGCACATCACCATTGACCGGCGAGAAGCGATAAGAGGCTCCCGTAGAGAGTTCGATCGCACCGAGTATCTCGACCTCGACGGTCACCTTTCTTCGATACTCCCGCAGACAGCTCAGGGCCAGAAATAACGCCCACAGCAGTACACCCAAACCGACACTTATCACGATGCTTGCGCCCAGAGTCCCCAAATTCACGGGCGGATTCTATCAAGATCTCACCCAATAAGGGGGAGTGATGACAGACAAGACGCCAGAGCAACTGGACAAGGAGATTCAGGACCTACGGTCGGATCTGGACAAAAAGGTTAATCCTGCCACTCTGGCCGGACTGGCCAGAATCGCCGACGTCAAAAAGGCGGCCCTCAAGGGCAGTACCGGGGAAATCGCCACTCAAGCATGGGTCCAGAACGAGACGAAGAACAGGATCTGGGAGGAGATCAAGAGTCCGGAAATCCTGGGCCTGGTCGCGGCGCTGACGATCGCCAAATTTGAGCTCACTCCTTTCCTGAGCCTGGAGCCGGTCGTCGAGGCGTTTTTCAAGAAGCGGGGGCTTGAGCGCAACAAATTCGGCCTCATGTGGAAAGTCCAGGCGGAGGAACTGCAGCGACGTGCGCGCGAGATCGCGAATGCCGAGGCTCGGCTCACCAGGATGGAAAAAGGCATCGCAAAACTCCAGGACCTGACCGTCGGCGCACACAGCAAGATCCGTAACTCCAACACACGCATCCAGTCGCTGGAGCGAAAGGTTTCCCGCATCGACCGGGCGGCGAACACGGCCAGGCAACAGATCCGGCACATGGATTCCTCCCCCGCTCTGGCCGACACGACCAACCAGGTCACGCTGCTCGAACGACGGGTTGGCCTACTCGCTTCCGCGCTGTCCTGACCCCATACCTTCAGAGGGATTCCACTCATGAATCTGAAACAGGCCCTCACGAATGCCACGGCAGGAATGGACCGGCTTCGCAGCCGCACCTCGGTCACCAGCTCGGCAATGTCCCAGCTCAAAGGGTCCGTCAACACCGGTGCGAGCGCTGTGGGAAGGCTGCGCGGCGGACTGGCCGGCGCCGACAGCACCCTGGGCAGGTCCAAAGGCGCAACCGACAAGTTCAGAACCTCCCTCGACAAGCTCAAGTCCTCCGCCGACAAGGCCAAGGGCGCGCTCAAGGACGTCAGGCAGCAGGCCGACGCCGTGGAGAAGTCCGTGGGAAAGGCCGGCAAGAACGCCGACAAGGGCGGGAAGTCCATGGGGAGTCTCGGGAAGGGGCTCAAGGGCGCGTCCACCGCGCAGAAGGGCCTCAACCTCGCCATGGCGTCCAACCCGTTCGGGCTGGTGATGACCCTGGTCGCCCCGCTCATCGCCCAGTTCGTCAACATGGACAAGGTCGCCGCCCTGGTCCGCAAGGGGCTCACCGCCGCGTGGAGTCACATCAAGAGCTCCTCGCAGTCGGCCGCGAAGATCATCGGGCCGCTCTTCAAGGGTGTCGTGAACGGGTTCCTGACGCCCACCCGGATGCTCGTCCGTGGGCTCAACGTCCTCATCGGCGCCCTCAACCGCGTCAAGTTCAAGGTCCCGGACTGGGTGCCCGGCATCGGCGGCCGGGGCTTCGCCTTCAACCTGTCGCCCATCCCGGTGCCGCAGCTCGCGAAGGGCGGCGTAGTACGCGCCCGTACCGGCGGCACGCTCGCGCTCGTCGGCGAGGGCGGTGAGCACGAGGCGGTCATCCCGCTGTCCAGGCTGGAGCGGATGCTCGGCTCCGGCGGTGGCATGCGCCGGCTCGCGGCGGCCGTGGAGGCGCTCGCCGAGCGGCCCGTCCAGATCGACGTGGACTCCCAGACCATCGCGCGCGCCGTCCAGCTGGGACAGCGCAAGCTCGCCCGGAGGTGAGGCAAGGACATGGCCAGGAACCTGTGGATCGGCAAGCCCGGTCTGCTGCGGGAGATCGACCAGGCCGCCAAGAGCTGGGACCGCAGCGCCGAGTTGAACGTCACCGAGTTCAAGTCCCTCGAAGGGCGGATCACCACCATCGCGCCGCCGCGCACGGTCCGCCGGCTCAAGTTCTCCTGGGACTGGCTCGAACCCGGTGACGCGCAGCACCTGACCCGGCTCGCGCGCCGAGTCAACGGCCCCGGTCTGCAAGGCGGTCCGGGGCCGTCGTACGGACCACTCGTGGTCATCGACCCGGCCTCCGTCAACCTGCTCGGGCCGTACCAGGCCGCGGCCCAGAGCTCCGAACCCGGCGGCACCGACCACTGGTTCACCGTGACCGGCTCCCTGGGTGTACTCCCGTACACCGGCGACACCGTCATCGGCGATTTCGGGGAGAACACCCGGGTCGGCTGGAGGCACGGTCTGTGGGCCGGCTGGCCGGTGGCCCCCGGTATGCGGGTGTCCTGGCAGGTGCCGCCCGACTGGAACCCGGCACTCGCGAGCGCCCAGCTGGACTGGAAGCGCGCCGACGGCACGTATCTGAGCACCACGGCCGTGACCGGTGCGAGCGTCGTCACCGGCACCGCTCCCGCCGAGGCCGCCTTCGTCACTCCGGTCGGCGGCCCGGGCGAGGCCGTGCTCGCCGGGCTGGCCGGCGCCTGCCTGGCGATCGACGCGGACCCCGTCGCGTACGCGCTCGGCGACGGCTGCCCGCCGATGACCGTGACCGCGTACAGCGACGTCCCGGCGGCCCGGCTGCCGTACCGGAACATCAGCATCGACCTGGTGGAGGTGTAACAGGTGCAGGACTCAGACGAGTTGCTCGGCGCGGCCCTCGCCGCCCCGGACCGGATCCCGGCCCACGCCACCCGGCTCGGCGGCCGTGAGCTGGGCGCGCAGATCCAGTCCTGGAAGGTGGAGCGGGCCTACAGCACGGATCTGCCCGAGGCCCTGCGCGCCTTCTCCGGAAGCGCGTCGGCCCAGCTGGAACTGCTCCTCGGCGGCACCGGCGTGCCCGCGCCCCTGCTGTACTCGGCCTGGGCGGGCCGCGGCACCGGCGACGTCGTACGCCCCGGTCAGTCCGTCGTCCACAGGGCGGGCGCGAACGGCCGTACGGTGCCTGCCTTCCGGGGCACCGTGCGGTCGCGCGCGGCCGCGTCGGGCAGCGACACCGTCACCGTGCAGGCGCTGGACGGCGCGGAGCGGCTGCGCGGACCCGCCCAGTTGCCGCGGCCCTATCACGGTCTGCGTTACGGGCGTCCCGTGGCGAGCGCGACCTGGTGCGTGGACGAACTCCTGCGCCAGGGCGGCATCCACAGCTGTCCGCCGCCCCGGGGACCGGCCGTGGCCGAGGACCCCGCCAAGCCGTTCACCGTGCTCTACGCCTCGCTGCACTGCGGCTTCAACGCCTCGTACGGGCAGCCGGAGACGCTGCCGGCCCCGGCGTCGTACTCCTGGATCCGGGACGGAGCCCCGTTCGACACGGCGCTGATGCCGAAGGCGGCCGGGCTCGAAGTGTCCTGGATGCCGCGGTCCCGCTTCGTCGTGGCCGGGAAGGTGTTCCAGGCCGAGCTGCATGTGAACACCGCTCTCTCGGTGGGCAGCGAACTGGAACTCAAGCTGGTCTTCGACCGCAGCGCGGGAGCGTTCGGGAACTACGCGTTGAACGTGTACTTCGCGACCGGCGTCGTGAAGATCACCTCGGGCACGGTCGACGGCGGCGGCACGGTCGCGAGCTGGACCATTCCCAAGCTCGCCTCCCTCAAGGGGGTGTGGCATCTCGGGTTCACGGTGGACACCCGGGCGGGAACCACCGGCGCGAGCACCCCGGCGACCGTGTACCCGCGGCTCACCGCACCCGACGGGGAGTACGTCGTCCCGCCGACCGCGCCCTACACCTTCACCGAGGCGTCGGCGCTCCAGCCGCCCTCCGAGCTGTTCCAGGTCAATCTGAAGACGGACGTGGCCGTCGAGTGCCTCCAGGTCACCGACCGTTCCTGGCCCGACCTGACCTCGTACACCGCCGACGAGTGGGAGCAGAAGGGCGGTTGGGCCAGGGGCGCGGTGCTCGACGACGCGACGGTGCCGCTGTTCGACCTGCCCAAGGTCTCCGGCTCCCAGTGGGACGCCATCACCGAGATCGCCCGCGCCACGCTGTCCACGGCCGAGTTCGACGAGCTGGGCGTCTTCCGCTGGCGCGGTCCCGGCCGGTTCCAGTCGGTGCCGGCGCGGCCCGATCTCACGGTGACCACCCGGCGGGACATCGCCGCGCTCACCGTCTCCGAGGAGATCGACGCCTGCCGCAACTACTGCGAGCAGCCCTACCAGGACTGGACGGGCATCAGCCACACCTTCAGCGACACGGTCACCGACACCGTCGTACGGGAGATCCGGCCGGGCACCTCGGTGGAGGTCGCCTACGCCATCGCCGAGGACGAACTCGACATCGGGCCGCTCCAGATCGAGGACGACGTGGCTCCGATCGGGGGCCACCGGGTCCGCTTCGGCAGCGCGGCGACGGGCGGCAGCTCGGTCAAGGGCCGGGTGACGGTCGGCTCACGGCGCGACGGCCCCAACTACATCGTCCGCTTCACCAACCACGGCACGGCGAGCGTCTGGACGGTCACGAAGGACGGCAAGCCGTCCGTGCAGATCGTGCCGCAGAAGCGGACCGGCGATCCCAGGCAGCGCTCGTACGCCTGGTACAACACCAACAGCCAGCTCCACTACGGCAAGCAGGTCTACCAGGCGCCCGCGACCGAGTGGGTGCAGCAGCGGCAGGCCGCCTCGGACCTGTCGTTCGCCATGCTCGACGCCGGCCGCTATCCGGTGCCGGTGCTCGGCGAGGTGGAGGTGCTGCACGACCCCCGCATCCAACTCGGCGATGTCGTACGGGTGGTGGACACCAGCGGCGCCACGCTCGACACGCTCGCCTGGGTCGTCGGAATCCGCACGACCTGTGCGTCCGGCGCCGCCCCGCAGCAGACCCTGACCCTGCGCGGCACCTCCTACAACGGTGTTCCGGCCGACGCCGGGCTCACCCCGGACCCGCCGGTCGATCCGGGGTACGGGACGCAGCGCACGTACTCCCTGGTTGAGGCGCAGAACGCGACGCTCGACGCCCTGACCATCAGCAAGGTCTCCTACGGCGAGCTGCTCAAGGCACCGGGAGGTGCGGCGTGAGCGACCCGGTGACCGAACTGCCCCTGGAGAAACGGCCGTTGGAGCCCTCCGACCACGACGACAACGTGGCCCACCCCGTCCCGATCGACAGCCCGACGACACGCGACGGCGACGGCGGCATGCCTGCCGACTCGCTGCCGCCGGTCCTGAGCGACTGACGGCGCGCCCGGGTCTCCCCGCCCCCGTCCCCCACTCCATCTCCCACGAGTTCCAGGAGGAGGCCGTCATGGCCCTGCTCACTCCGCTCGGCAGTCTCCCGTACCCGCAGCCGGCCGACGCCGCGAACATTCCCGTGCACATCCAGTCGCTCGCCGAGGCCGTGGACGGCCGGACCGTGCTGCGGTTCGCCGACGGCGCCGCGCGGGACGCCAAGGTGACCGCCCCGGTGGCGGGCATGCTGTGCTGGCTCAGCACGCCGAAGCAGTACTGGTACTACACCGGCAGCGTCTGGTCCCAACTGGCGCCCGCCCCGGTCCACAAGGCGAACTCGACGGTCGGCACCACCGCCGCGACAGCGTTCGTGGAGACGCTCACCGGTTCCACCGGTGACCCGACGGTGGCCGCCTTCACGGCTCCGGCCTCCGGCTCCGTGCTGGTGTCGGTGGGCGCGCGCATCAGCAGCAGCACCACCGGTACGTGCTTCATGTCGGCGAACGTCCGGGCCGGTTCGGGCTCGACGGTCGTACTGGCCGCCGGCGACGGCCGCTCGGCCATCTCCACCGGTACGGGCCAGGTCTCGGCGAGCACCCAGTACCTGGTCAGCGGGCTCACCCCGAACAGCGCGTACACGGCGACCGCCGCCTACAGGTGCACCGCGGGAACGGCCACGTTCGCCTTCCGATTCCTGACCGTCACCCCCGTGAACTGAGGAGGTCGTCATGGCCACACCCCTGACGGCCGACGCCCTCGCCCGCGCGCTGCGCGGCGAGGGCGTCGCCCTTTCCGAGCACTCCAACTGGCGTACGCACAACCGCAATCACAAGGGGCCCTGGGGCCCGGTGCACGGCGTGATGCTGCACCACACCGCGGGCACCGACAGCCTCCGCCTGTGCCGCGACGGCACCGCGGCGCTGCCGGGCCCGCTGTGCGTCGGGCTGATCACCAAGGACGGCACACTGCACCTGCTCGGGTACGGCCGTACCAACCACGCCGGTTCGGGTTCGGCCGCGGTCCTGGACGCCGTACGGGCCGAGAGGTCCACGCTCCCCGCCCCCGGGCCGGACGCCGTGGACGGCAACGCCCGCTTCTACGGCTTCGAGATCGAGAACCTCGGCAACGGCCGCGATCCGTATCCGGCGGCCCAACTCGCCGCCGTGGAACGGCTGTCGGCGGCCGTGTGCCGGGCCCATGGCTGGTCGGCGGCCAGTGTGATCGCCCACAAGGAGTGGACGCGGCGGAAGATCGACCCGTCGTTCCCGATGACGGTGATGCGCGCGCGGATCGACGCACTGCTGGGCGACAAGCCCGCTCCCCGTCCCACACCTGTGACGCACGCGCCCTTCCCGGGCGCCGCGTTCTTCGCGCCGGGCCGCCGCAGTGAACTGATCACCGCCGTCGGCAGACGGCTGGTGGCCGAGGAGTGCAGCCGGTACGCGAACGGCCCCGGCCCCGTCTGGACCCGCGCCGACGTCCTCTCGTACGCGGCCTGGCAGCGCAAGCTCGGCTACGTGGGCGCGGCGGCGGACGGCATCCCGGGCCGCGTCAGCTGGGACAGATTGCGCGTGCCGCGGGACTGACGGGCGACGGACGCCAGGAAGCACCGGGAGCCACCAGGAACCACCGAAGAGGACGAGGAGCACGAGGAGCAGCACGATGACCGATACCGACGCCGATACCGATACTGATGCGGACGATCGCAGGGAGGTGCGCGATGACAGCGACTGAGACGGAGGAGGTCGTCCTGGAGCTGGAGCGGCTGCGTCGCTCGGTCGACGTCGGTTTCGCCACCACGCGGGGCGACCTCGCGCTCCTTCTCCAGCGCGCCGACCAGACCGACAAGACCCTCGACGAACACGAGACCCGTATCGAGGCCCTGGAACGCACCCGCTGGCCGCTACCGTCCCTGGCGGCGGCCACGTCGTGCCTGGCGCTGGCGCTGACGGTCTGGCAGACCCTGGGCCGATAGGCGCTCTACTTCTTGGCCCGCGCCGGCCCCGTGATCGCCTCCGTGACGACGAAACCCTTGGCGGGGCCTTCGGGGATGGTGACCTCGGTGCCGTAGGGGACCCGGTGGATGTCCTCCCAGTCGGCCCTGTCGGGGCGAGGTCCGGTGAAGAGGGTGACGGCGCCCTGACCGTCGTAGTCATCGATGACGACGTACACCGGGATACCCGCACGGGCGTACTCGCGACGTTTGCGGACGCGGTCACGGTCCTGGTTGCGCTTGCCGGGGGAGACGACTTCGACGATGAGCTGCACGGAGTCGGCCCTGACTCCCATGTCGTCCTCGTCGCCGCACGGCTCCGTGTCCTCCGGGGCGACGAAAGCGTCCGGGATCCATGCCTTGCGGCTGTGAATCACGTTCACGTCCTGATGGCAGGCGTACTCGCCTCCGTCCAGGAACTTGTCCAGCGCCCTTCGCACGCGGTTGGTGATCAGGCCGTGCGATCGGCGAGCGGTGGGCGACACCTCGATGACTCCCTCGATGATCTCAGCGCGATAGCCCTCGGGAAGGTCAATGGCCTTCCATGCCTGCCACAGGGCCTCGTCGAGGCCGGGCCCGTTCTCGGGCAGGTACTGAGGCTCGGTCCTGATCTCGGTCATGGTCTCGGGCCTCTCGTGCGCAAGAGCGGTCATAGTGGCGTCACCTCCTCAAGTGTGGGCTGGGCGTGCTTGTGGCACAAGCAACGCCATCACGGTAGGCAGCCACATGGGCTCACCTGCGAAAACGTTCGCTGTTCACTCGAACAGATGAAGCAGAAACGACTCACCCCCGCCCGCCGCGGTTGGCCGCTCCGCGCGCCAATGGCTGGTCTGCCGAGTCCCGGGACCGGTCCCGGGAGCAGGCGGTACGTTCAGCGAGCTCGCTCGCGCCTGACGTCCGCTTCTACGTTCCGGAGCCCTGGATGATCTTCGGCATCCCCGTCCTGTGCGTCTTCGCATGGATGGCCTGGTCAGTCTTTCGAATGAGCCACTTGCCCCCCTGGCGTCAGTGGCTGCCCACTGCACTGCTTGCGGCTGCGGTGTCTTCATGGTTTCTCCTCGCAGGTTCTGGTGCCTCCTACTTGTGGGTGTACCTGCCCATCTGCCTCGCAGTGGCCTCGTGGGCCGTGAGCTTGCGGGAACGCCGCGCGGCGGGCAGGCGAAAGGGCGTCGAGGCATCCGGTTGAGGCTGGTTGGCAAACAGGCAAAGCAGAAACGACTCACCCTGCCGGCCGCAGTCCGAGCCACGACTGGGCACCGTGGTACTCGAACAGCCCACCGGGATCCGGTACTTGGGTGACCAGGAGGCCCTGCTCCAGTACGGGAGGCTCTTCGAGCGGCTCACCGATTACGCCTTGCCCCCGATCGACGTATCGTTGGCCCCGGAAGCACACTCCGTGAAGGACTCACTGGCCCTCATCCAGCACGTCCTCTACACCCTCTAGGGAGGCGCGGATGCCTGAACTCAACTGGCAGAAGTCGACGTTCAGCGGCGGCCCGCAGTGCCTCACGGGCCTTCTGCACCACGCCCGTACTCGTACCCGTACCGCCGAGCGCCCGTTTCACAACTCCTGATGGTGGGCGAGGCCTTCGGACATCCGCGGCTCGCCGCTCTGTACGACCCGCTCGATCCCGATCGGAGCGACCTCGACGCGTACGTCCGTATCGCGGAGGAGTTCGGGGCACGGCAAGTCCTGGACATCGGCTGCGGGACAGGCGTGTTCGCGCTGCTGCTCGCCGATCGCGGGATCGAGGCCGTCGGTGTCGACCCCGCCCTGGCGTCCCTCGACATGGCCCGGGGCAAGCCCGGCAGCGAAAGGGTGCGCTGGATCCACGGGGACGGCACCACCCTCCCGCCGCTCCAGGCCGACCTCGCGACCATGACGGCGAACGCCGCCCAGGAGCTGGGCGATCCGGAAATGTGGCGGAAGACCCTGCGGGGCGCCTACGAAGCCCTGCGGCCCGGCGGGCGTTTCGTCTTCGAGACCCGGGATCCGGCCCGGCGCGCCTGGGAAGCGTGGACCCGCGAGGCCTCGTACGGGGTTACGGAGATCCCGGGCGTCGGCGCGGTCGAGGGCTGGGACGACCTGGTCGAGGTCGACGGGCCGCTGGTGACGTTCCGCCACACCTTTGTGTTCGCCGCGGACGGAGAGGTATTCACCTCGGAATCGACCCTCCGTTTCCGCGAACGCGACGAGATCGAGGCGGACCTGGCAGCGCAGGGCTACATCGTGGAGGACGTCCGCGACGCCCCCGACCGGCCGAGCCGCGAGTTCGTCTTCGTCGCGCTACGACCGGGAGCCGACGAGGCCTGATGCCCGGCCACCGCTGATGCCCGGCCGCTCACGAGAAGGTCCCGCATTTCCTTAGGTATCCGTAGTGATTCGTCATGCCTCGGCGTCATGCTGTGTGCTCGGTGTCGGGGTCGTATGTGAGTACGTGGATCGAATGCGTGACCTTCCGCGGGGTGTGTCGTTGATCGGATGACAGCATCGCGGGCGGGAAGGGGGCACGGGTGAGCCGGAAGTTGCCGCTCGCTGTGGGCGAGAGTGCCCGCACTGCCTGCGCCCGTGGTCTGCTGCGACGGGGTGTGGAGGAGAAGACGGGTGAACTCCTGTCCGCCTCGGTGCTGACGGAGCGGGTGGGCTGGGCCGCTGATCTGGTGTCGGGCATGGTCGCCTCCCTGCTGGCCGGGCGCTGGAACACCCTTGATGTGGATGTGCTGGCCTCCGGTGTGGATGCGGGAGGCCAGAAGCTGCCGTCGAACGCATGGATGGCCCTGCGCCGCCTCGGCTGGACCGTGAAGCCTGGCGCCAAGGTCAATGACCGGATCGTCCGCATGGCGCAGGAGCAGGCCGGGCGTACCCTGCGTGCGGCGAAGTGGCGGGCCGACCTGACCGCCGGAATTCTCAAGACGTGGCCCGCAGACCCGAAAAAGCGCACCTCCGATGAGTGGGATGCCGTTCGTGAGGCGGTGCCGGGCGGACAGTTCCTGCCGTCCACCGTCATCACCTCACGCACCCGGCAGATCACCGCCTTCCAGCAGAAGAACGATCTGATGCCAGCCGACGTCTTCGAGCTGGAAGGGGAGCCTCGCGTTGCCCGAATGCTTCTGCTGTCCGCCTGCGACGGGCAGCAGGCCACCATCGAACGCGCCGACGAGCCGGGCCGGGCGCTCTTGCGCTTGCAGCTGCCCACCCGCCCCGACCCGCAGTCGTACGCGGACTGGACATGGGTCGCCTGCCCGATCGCGCTGCCGTCGACGATCCCCGCGAACGCGGTCCTGCACCTGCCCACCCTCCGCATATACCAGGGCGAAGTACGGGCGGATCTCGCCTACACCCACCCCGTCCCGAAGGCGCAGCGCACCGGCCACACAGTGGCTCTTGGCGTGGACTGGGGGCTGAACACCCTGCTCAGCACGGGTGCCACCCGGCTCCACGACGACGGACGGATCATCACGCTCGGCAGTGGCGGCATGTTCCGCTCCTGCGGTGTCCTCGCCAGGCAGCACCGACTGCGCCGCCAGGGCGAGTCCCTGCACACCAAGGCCGACCAGTACGACCGGCTCATCAGCGGTGCGGAACGCCATGCCCTCACGAACAAGCGCCAGGTTCTCACCGATGAGATCCGGCGCGTCTCGACCCGCCGCTCGAACCTGAACGACGCCCTGTCCTGGTCTGCCGCCCGCTGGGCGGTGGACCAGGCGATCGCCGCCGGGGCCACCGTCATTTACGTCGAGGATCTGCGGTCGATGGAAGCCCGGGGCATGGGCCGCAACCACAACACCCGCATGTCACAGGCGGTGCGTGGGCAGATCGTGGACCGGATGCGGCATCTGTCCGCCGAGGCGGGCATCGCCGTGGTGACGGTTCCGGCCCGCAACACCTCGAAGCACTGCCCGCAGTGTCTGGTTCCGCTGCGCCACCGCAAGGCCCCCGACCGGCCGACCGTGCCGGGCTGGAAATGGGCCGTCTGCCGCTCGTGCGGCTGGCAGGGCGACCGTGACCAGGGTGCCTGGCGGCGCATCGCCGCACGCGGACTCACCCACCAGGCGAAAACCGTCATGGACCGCACCAACGGCGCCATGGTGATCCGCAACGTGGTCGACAAACTCGAAGCCCAGGCAGTCATCACGCCAAAGACCAGTCGGGACAGATCCAAGACCGGCCCGACGAAAGCAGCATGTCCGACGCCCAGGCGACGCCGGACACCCTCCCCCGCTCAGGCGGGCCAGCGTCCGGAGGGACACGCTCACACGGACCCGACTCGGCTGCCTCGTGCAGCCCTCCGGAACCAGGGCGTGACGACGATCAGCTCACATCGTCCGCGAGGGGCAGTCCTGGGTGCGGGTTTCCACCTGCACGCCCACGCCTCCCCTCCTCGGTGGGAACACGTACCAGGCACTAGGCCTGACTACGTTTCCCTAAGCTGATCAGAGACGCTGCCGACCCCGACCCACTCCCGCAGCAACCCCTCCCGCTCCGCCGCCCGGGGCGACCCTTCCTCCTGCGCCCGGCCCCACTGCGCCATGGCGGCCAGCGTCGCGCGCAGGGTGGCCTCGCCCGCCGTCAGGTGGGAGAGGAGGGACACCGAAAGTTCGTACTCCGCCTGGGAGTAGCTGGACGCCGCCGCGTACACGGTCAAGTCGGTTGTCCCGTCGGCCGTTTCGACGAGGACGCTCATCATCGGCGGCGCATCGGTCTCGCCGAAGCTGGTCACGGTCAGCACCATGTCCACCATCACGCTGATCCGACGCTTGAGGGTCTTCAACGGGACGTCCTCGACGGTCAGCCCACGCACCTCGTCCCACGGCCACAGGTCCGAACTGCCGTCACCGAGCGACACGACCCCCTCCGGCGTCAGCCGCACCCCCGGGGCGCGCCCGGACGGTTTCGCCCCCACATACACATCGCCCTCGGCGATCCAGAACAGGCCCACCATGGCCATGGGAAAGCTCCATTCCCCCAGTGATTCCCAGCGATCAGCAGATTCCGTACATGATCGCAGTACGTGGAGGGGCCCGGCGGTTCGGTCGAACCTCCGGGCCCCTCCACGTACTTGACGAAGCGTCAGTCCGACTGCTGTCGCTTAGGGCGCCACACCACCAGCGCGCTCGTCTGCTGGACCTCCTGGTACGGGACCAGGTCGCGGCGGTACGAGGCGTGGACGGCGGCCTCGCGCTGCTGCATCGCGGCCGCCGCGCCGTCCAGGGCCGCTTCCATCTCCGCGACGCGGGACTGGAGCGCGGCGACCTGGTTCTCCAGCTCGATGATGCGCTTGATGCCGGCGAGGTTGATGCCCTCGTCCTGCGACAACTGCTGGACGGTGCGCAGCAGTTCGATGTCACGGGCCGAGTAGCGGCGGCCGCGCCCGGCCGTGCGGTCCGGGGAGACCAGGCCGAGGCGGTCGTACTGGCGGAGGGTCTGCGGGTGCAGGCCGGAGAGCTGGGCGGCCACCGAGATGACGTACACCGGTGTTTCTTCCGTCAGCTCATATGCGGAATAAGAACTCTGTCGACGGCGTCCGGTTGCGTCCATGGTGTCCTCATGCTCCCTTCGCGGCCTGGAACAGCTCCGCCCGCGGGTCCTCGTCCGCGGTGGCCTCGCGATACGCCTCGAGCGCGTCACGAGCCTTCCCCGTCACGTCCGTGGGGACACTCACCTCGACGGTGACCAACAGGTCCCCGCGGGTGCCGTCCTTGCGGACCGCGCCCTTGCCACGGGCGCGCATAGTACGGCCGTTGGGTGTGCCCGGGGGCAGCTTCAGGGTGACCGGGGGTCCCCCGAGCGTGGGCACGCGGACCTCGCCGCCGAGCGCCGCCTCCGTGAAGGTGACGGGGACGGTGACGGTGAGGTTGTCGCCCTTGCGGCCGAAGACCGGGTGCGCGTCGACGTGCACGGTGACGTAGAGGTCGCCCGCCGGTCCGCCCCGCTCGCCCGGGGCGCCCTTGCCGCGGAGCCGGATGCGCTGGTTGTCCGACACCCCGGCCGGGATACGGACCTGCATGGTGCGGGACGACTTGGCGCGCCCCGAGCCGTTGCAGACCAGGCACGCGTGCTCCGCGATCAGGCCGCGGCCCTTGCAGTCGGGGCACGGGTCGGTCAGCGAGAAGCCGCCGCCCGAGCCGCGCGCCACCTGGCCGGTGCCGACGCAGGTCGGGCACACGCGCGGTGTGCCGTTCTTGTCGCCGGTGCCCGAACAGGCCTTGCAGGGGGACTGCGAGGTCATGCGGAGGGGAACGGTCGCCCCGTCCACCGCCTCCGTAAAGCTGAGCGTGACCTCGGTGTCGATGTCCTGGCCGCGCCGCGGCTGCGTACGCGTGCCGGTGGTGGCACCACCGCGGTTGAACAGCCCGCCGAAGACGTCACCGATACCGCCGCCGAAGCCGCCGGCACCGCCCTGGCCGCCCGCTCCGCCCTGACCCGGGCCGCCTCCGAAGAGGTCGCCCAGGTCGAAGTTGAAGTTGCCGCCTCCGGCGCCCGGTCCCGGCCTGAACCCGCCGTTGCCGAAGAGGGCGCGCGCCTCGTCGTACTCCTTGCGCTTCTTGGGGTCCCCGAGGATGTCGTTCGCCTCGGAGATCTCCTTGAAGCGGTCCTCGGCCTTCGCGTTCCCCTTGTTGGCGTCCGGGTGGTACTCGCGGGCGAGCTTCCGGTACGCCTTCTTGATCTCGGCCTCGGTGGCGTCCTTGGGGACGCCGAGGACCTTGTAGTAGTCCTTCTCGATGAAGTCCTTGGTGCTCATCCTCGACGCCCCTCCTTCCGCACGTCACTGTCACGTACGCGCTTGGTGTTCGTGCTGCATACGGGCGCGCGTACGCCCTGTTTCACGTCAGCCCTCGTCCGGGCCACCGCTCTCCTTGTCGTCGGCCGCCTGCGTCCCGTCCGTCTCGTCGCCCTTGACCGTCTGCGCACCCGGCTGCGGCTCGGCGACGGCCACCCGCGCGGGGCGGATGGTGCGCTCGCCGAAGCGATACCCCGGCTGCAGAATCGCCACGCACGTCGTCTCGGTGACGTCCGGTGCGTAGCTGTGCATCAGGGCTTCGTGGATCGTCGGGTCGAAGGGCTCGCCCTCCTTGCCGAACTGCTGCAGACCCATCTTCGCCGCGACGGTCTCCAGCGACTCGGCCACCGACTTGAAGCCGCCGACCAGTTCGCCGTGGTCCCGCGCGCGGCCGATGTCGTCGAGCACGGGCAGGAGCTCGGTCAGGAGGTTCGCGATGGCGATCTCCTTGACCGCGATCCGGTCGCGCTCGACCCGGCGGCGGTAGTTCTGGTACTCGGCCTGGAGCCGCTGGACGTCCGCCGTGCGCTCGCCGAGCGCCGTGCGTACCTGGTCCAGCTGGGCGGTGAGGCCCGCGATCTGTGCTGCTGCTGCCGCGTCCCCGGCCTGGGCCGCCCCCTCCTCCACGGAGGGGGCAGGCTTCGGCTCGGCGTCTTCAGGGGTGGCGCCGGAGGGGACGTCGGGCTGCTCGTCGAAGCCCGGGGTCTCCTCTGTCACGCGGCACCGTCCTTGCGGTCACGGTCCTCGTCGACGATCTCGGCGTCCACGACGTCGTCGTCGGCGGCCTTGGCACCCGCACCCTCGTCGGCACCCGGGGCCTCGGCGCCGGCGGCACCCTGCGCGGCCTGGGCGTCCGCGTACATCGCCTGGCCGAGCTTCTGGGAGACGGCGGCGACCTTCTCGGTGGCCGTACGGATCTCGGTGGTGTCCTCGCCCTTGAGCGCGGTCTTCAGCTCCTCGATGCTCGTCTCGACCTCGGTCTTGACGTCACCGGGGACCTTGTCCTCGTTGTCCTTGAGGAACTTCTCCGTCTGGTAGACGAGCTGCTCGCCCTGGTTGCGGGACTCGGCGGCCTCGCGGCGACGGTGGTCCTCGTCCGCGTACTGCTCGGCCTCCTGGCGCATCCGGTCGACCTCGTCCTTCGGCAGCGAGGAGCCGCCGGTGACGGTCATCTTCTGCTCCTTGCCCGTGCCCAGGTCCTTCGCGGTCACGTGCATGATGCCGTTGGCGTCGATGTCGAAGGCGACCTCGATCTGCGGGACCCCGCGGGGGGCCGGCGGCAGACCGGTGAGCTCGAACATCCCGAGCTTCTTGTTGTACGCCGCGATCTCGCGCTCGCCCTGGTAGACCTGGATCTGCACGGACGGCTGGTTGTCCTCGGCCGTCGTGAAGATCTCGGACCGCTTGGTCGGGATCGTGGTGTTGCGCTCGATGAGCTTGGTCATGATCCCTCCCTTGGTCTCGATACCGAGGGACAGCGGGGTCACGTCGAGGAGCAGGACGTCCTTGACCTCGCCCTTGAGGACACCGGCCTGGAGGGCGGCGCCGATGGCGACGACCTCGTCCGGGTTCACGCCCTTGTTGGCGTCCTGGCCGCCGGTCAGCTCCTTGACGAGCTCGGCGACGGCGGGCATACGGGTGGAGCCACCGACGAGAACGACGTGGTCGATCTCGCTGAGCTGGATGCCGGCGTCCTTGATGACGTTGTGGAACGGCGTCTTGCAGCGCTCGAGGAGGTCGGCCGTCAGCTGCTGGAACTGGGCGCGCGTGAGCTTCTCGTCCAGGTGCAGCGGGCCCTCGGCGGACGCGGTGATGTAGGGCAGGTTGATCGAGGTCTCGGTGGAGCTGGACAGCTCGATCTTGGCCTTCTCGGCGGCCTCGCGGAGGCGCTGGAGGGCCATCTTGTCCTTGCCCAGGTCCACGCCGTGGCCCGCGGAGAACTGCTTGACCAGGTAGTCCATGACGCGCTGGTCCCAGTCGTCACCACCGAGGTGGTTGTCGCCGTTCGTGGCCTTCACCTCGACGACGCCG
This sequence comes from Streptomyces sp. NPDC033178, assembly GCF_055577685.1. Lineage (NCBI taxonomy): Bacteria > Bacillati > Actinomycetota > Actinomycetes > Kitasatosporales > Streptomycetaceae > Streptomyces > Streptomyces sp. NPDC033178. The sequence goes on along the minus strand of NZ_JBVIPT010000004.1, from coordinate 578,596 downwards.
TCGCCGATCTCCAGGAGCGACACGTCGAAGGTGCCGCCACCGAGGTCGAAGACGAGGATCGTCTGGTCGTCCTTGTCGAGGCCGTACGCGAGAGCCGCCGCGGTGGGCTCGTTCACGATGCGCAGGACGTTCAGGCCCGCGATCTCGCCGGCCTCCTTCGTCGCCTGACGCTCGGAGTCGTTGAAGTACGCCGGGACGGTGATGACCGCGTCCGCGACCTTCTCGCCCAGGTACGCCTCGGCGTCGCGCTTCAGCTTCTGCAGGATGAAGGCGCTCATCTGCTGCGGGTTGAAGTTCTTCCCGTCGAGCTCGATGGACCAGTCCGTGCCCATGTGACGCTTCACAGAGCGGATGGTCCGGTCCACGTTCGTGACCGCCTGGCGCTTGGCGACCTCTCCGACGAGCACCTCACCGTTCTTGGCGAAGGCGACGACGGACGGCGTGGTCCTGGCGCCCTCGGCGTTGGTGATGACGGTGGGCTCACCGCCCTCCAGAACGCTGACGACGGAGTTAGTCGTGCCCAGGTCGATGCCGACCGCACGTGCCATTTCAATTCCTCCAGCAATGACTTGAGTGGAACAGGCTCAAGTGTGCACGACGCTCACCGCTCGGTCAACAGAGGTGAGTCTTGGGGGCTCAACTCTTATCTTGCCCTTACGCGCAATTAGGATCTGACCTGCGGGTCGGCTGCTGGGTGCGGGCCTGCTGGTGCTGGCCGCGCAGTTCCCCGCGCCCCTAAAGGGGCACGCCCCCGCGGGGCTGGGACGCGGGGCTGGGACGCCGGGCGAAGGTCGGCACGACACCTGGTTCACTCAGGCAAGCCTCAGCGACGCAGATCACCGCACCCCTGACTACAGTGCGGACACAGGAGTGGGTAGTCTCAGAGGACTGCATAAGTTACCGCTTAGTAATCAATCTTCGGGGAACCGGGAGACCCACCCCGAAGAGAACCTCGCAGGCCCGAGGAGTCCCGAAATGCAACTCGCCGCGATCATCGTGTCGCTGGTCCTGACCGTGGTCGGCGTTGCGCTCATCGCCCGAGCCGTCGCGCAGATCTACCGGTTCGTGAAGCTGGGCCAGCCGGTGCCGGCGGGCAGCCGCACCGACAACCCCAAGGCTCGCACGATCACCCTGGTGAAGGAATTCCTGGGTCACACCCGGATGAACCGCTGGGGCATCGTCGGCTTCGCCCACTGGTTCGTCGCGATCGGCTTCCTGACGCTGCCGCCGACCCTCGCGCAGGCCTACGGCCAGCTCTTCGAAGCGGACTGGACGCTGCCGGTCATCGGCGGCTTCCTGCCGTTCGAGATGTACACCGAGTTCATCGGCGTGATGACGATCGTCGGCATCGTCGTGCTCATCGCGATCCGGCTGCTGAACCTGCCCTCCCGGGCCGGCCGCAAGTCCCGTTTCGCGGGCTCCAAGGCCTGGCAGGCGTACTTCGTCGAGTACGTCATCCTCACCATCGGCCTCGCCATCTACACCCTGCGCGGTCTTGAGGGCGCGATCCACCACGTCGAGCACTACGAGGCCGCGTACTTCGCCTCGTACCCCCTGGTCCTCGCCTTCAAGGGGCTCTCCCTCGGCGTGCTCCAGAACCTCGTCTACCTCGTCGCGATGATCAAGATCGGCACCTCGCTGATCTGGATGATCACCGTCGCGCTGAACACCAACATGGGTGTCGCCTGGCACCGCTTCCTCGGGTTCCCGAACATCTGGTTCAAGCGGAACGCCGAGGGCGGCACCGCGCTGGGCGCCCTGCTGCCGATGACCTCGGGCGGCGAGCCGATCGACTTCACCGACCCGGGCGACGACGACGTCTTCGGTGTCTCCCAGGTCGAGCAGTTCTCCTGGAAGGGCATCCTCGACTTCTCCACGTGCACCGAGTGCGGGCGCTGTCAGTCGCAGTGCCCCGCCTGGAACACCGGGAAGCCGCTCTCCCCGAAGCTGCTGATCATGTCGCTGCGGGACCACGCCCACGCCAAGGCCCCCTACCTGCTCGCCGGTGGCGGCAAGGACATGGAGGGCAACGAGAAGGCGACCGCGGAGCAGCTCAAGGACGTGCCCGCCGCGGCCCTCGCCGAGGCCGAGCGGCCCCTCATCGGGACCCTCGAAGAGAACGGCGTCATCGACCCCGACGTGCTGTGGTCCTGCACCACCTGCGGCGCCTGTGTCGAGCAGTGCCCCGTCGACATCGAGCACGTCGACCACATCGTTGACATGCGCCGCTACCAGGTGATGATCGAGAGCGCGTTCCCGTCCGAGGCGGGCACGATGCTCAAGAACCTGGAGAAGAAGGGCAACCCCTGGGGTCTGGCGAAGAAGCAGCGCCTGGAGTGGACCAAGGAGGTCGACTTCGAGATCCCGGTCGTCGGCAAGGACATCGAGGACCTGTCCGAGGTCGACTACCTGTACTGGGTCGGCTGTGCGGGCGCCCTTGAGGACCGCGCCAAGAAGACCACCAAGGCCTTCGCCGAGCTGCTGCACATCGCGGGCGTCAAGTTCGCGATCATGGGCGGCGACGAGAAGTGCACCGGTGACTCCGCCCGCCGCCTGGGCAACGAGCCCCTCTTCCAGGAGCTCGGCATGGAGAACGTCTCCGCGCTGAACATGGCGTTCGGCGAGGAGATGGACGACGAGGGCAACTTCACCGCCGAGTCGAAGAAGCCCAAGTCCGCGAAGAAGATCGTCGCGACCTGCCCGCACTGCCTCAACACCCTCGGCAACGAGTACCCGCAGCTCGGCGGCGACTACGAGGTCATCCACCACACCCAGCTGCTCCAGCACCTCATCGACGAGGGCAAGCTGATCCCGGTGACCCCGGTCGAGGGCCTCATCACCTACCACGACCCCTGCTACCTGGGCCGTCACAACAAGATCTACACGCCCCCGCGCGAGATCATGTCGGCCGTCCCGGGCCTGCGCCAGCAGGAGATGCACCGCCACAAGGAGCGCGGCTTCTGCTGCGGCGCCGGTGGCGCGCGGATGTGGATGGAGGAGCGGATCGGCAAGCGCATCAACAACGAGCGTGTGGATGAAGCCCTTTCGCTGAACCCGGACATCGTCTCCACCGCCTGCCCGTTCTGCCTGGTCATGCTGACCGACTCGGTCAACGGCAAGAAGAACGATGGCAAGGCGAAGGAGTCCATCACGGTCGTCGACGTGGCCCAGCTGCTGCTCGACTCCGTGAAGACCCCGCTCGACGACGAACCCCCGGCGGGCGAGGCCGAGTCGGAGAGCGCACCGGAGCCGCAGCCGGTGAAGTGACCGGAGCCCCAGCCGGTGAACCGGCCGGTGGCCTGAGAGCCTCACCCCCGTAACGAAGCACCCCATGTCCTGGTTCAGCCCCGGGACATGGGGTGTTGTCGTGCCGGGCTCAGGCGATCGGTGTCGTCTGTGCCAGCGCGATGCGCCAGTCGTCGTCCTCGTGGCGGGTCATGACGTACGTCATCGCGCCGCGCGCCGGGAAGTCGGACGGGCCCTGCGTGTCCGGCCGTTCGTCGTGGATGGTCTTGGTCAGGCTCACGATGGCGACGTCGGGCCGTACGAAGCGGATGTCGTCGACCTCCAGCGTGGTCCTGACGTCCATGAGCGGGGAGGCGAGCGCAGTGGCCATGGCCGACTGGAAGGCCTCCCGTCCGAAGACACGCCGCCCCGCGAGGTTGGTGAGCACGAGGTCGGAGGTGTGCAGGGCCGGGAGCACCTCCGGATCGGTCTGGGCCTCCTGGCTGCGCGCGACGAGCTCGCGGATCCGTCGCTCGTCGGTGTCCTGGGCGGAGAGGGCGGAGAGGGCGGGGTTCGTGGCGTTCGCGGTGTCCATGCAGAGAACGTAGAACCTCAACTTTGGTTCAGGTCAAGGCGTGCGCGCTGGAAGGCCCCCCGTACGGCGGCCGCCTGGGGTCTTTGACAGGCCCTACGCCTGGGTGCCTCACGGGTCCCGGTGCCGGTCCCGGTCCCGGTCAGGGCCGGGGCCGGACGGGCCGGAGCGGGACCCGGCGTCCGTGAGCGCGGCGCTGAGTTCCGCTCTGCGGCGGATGCCCAACTTGCGGTAGGCACTGGTCAGATGGGTCTCGACGGTACGTCGGGCCAGATGCAGCAGCTCCGCTATCTCCATGTTCGTACGGCTCTGCGCGGCGAGTTCCGCGATCCGGCGCTCGCTGGCGGTGAGCGAGCCGGACCCCGTCCGTGCCGTCGCCGCGCGGCGGGCGCCGCCCTCGCGCAGGGCCGCCTCCGCGGACGCCCGCATCCGGACCGCGCCCAGCCGTTCGGCGCGTTCGGCCGCCTCCCGGAGCGCCTCGCGGGCCCGTGTCCGCTCCCCGGCGGCGGTGAGCCGGCGCCCCTGTGCGATCAGCGCCGGAATCAACTCCGTGTCGACCGGCTCCCCGCCCGGGGCCGCGACCTCGTCACCGTCGGATGTCGCCTCTCGGGTCGCCCCGGGTGTCCCGCCCGGCGCCGCGTCGGCTCCCTGCCGCAGGATCCGTACCGCCCGTTCCGTGAGATCGAGGCCGCGGCGGCCGCCGGTCGCGGTGCCGAGGACCCGCAGGGCCCGGCCAAGGACACGGGGCGTGTTCCACACCGTGGCGAGGCGGAGTTCCTCCTCGGCCAGGGCCAGCGCCTGGCGGGGCCGGCCGAGCGCCAGGTGGCACTCCGCCGACGCGGTCCGCCAGGGGGTGACCACCGGGCTCACCACGTCCCGCGCCGACTGGTGGCGCCCGCACTCCAGGAAGTCGCCGAGCGCGCCCGCCGGATCGCCGGTGGCCGCGCGCAGGACACCGCGCGCGTACAGGAAACGGTTCAACTCCCAGGAGTCGTACGGGTTCTGGAGGTCGAAGCCGTCCGCGAGACGGGTGGCCTCCTCCGTACGGCCCGTCTCGACGAGCGCGATCAGCGCGTGGGCCTGCGCGTTGGCGGGATCCGGTCGGCCCACGACGGGGCTCAACGCCCCTGGATCGGCGAGCAGTTCGGCGTACGCGCCACGGGCGGCGGCGATGTCGACCCGTACGTTCAGCAGCGCCAGGTGCATCGGGTGCAGCAGGGACGGGCGCTGCCCGGCCAGGCCGCGTCGTACGAGCCGTTCGGCCTCGTCGAGCTGGTCGGCCCACTGGGCGACCGCGGCGGCCGTGCCCAGCAGAAACCCCTCCGCGAGCGGGTCGGCCGGCTGCGCCAGCAGGGCGCGGATCCGGCGCATCGCCGAATCCGCCGAGGTCAGACCGGCCGTCGACTCGTACCGCACGAGCAGCGCCTGCCCGGCCGTGCCGACCAGCCGCGGCGAGCGCTCGGCGGTCTCGCGCAGCCAGCGGTACACCTCACGCCGTGTCCCCGGGTCGTGGTCGGACAGCAGCGCCGAGGCGGTCTGCACCGTGCGGACCAGGTCCGGATGGCCCGTCAGATGCTCGTCCTCCAGACCGCGCAGCACGTCGATCGCGGTGCGCGCCTCGCCCTGCCGGGCCAGCGCCGTGCCCAGCGCCACCGCCGCGCGCACCCGGTCGCGCGGCAGCCCCGGCAGCCGCATCGCCTCGGCGAGCCGCGGTATCCCGGCCGTCGACCGTACGGTGGCGTACTCCAGCGAGCCCAGTTCGGTGAGGACCACGCTCCGGCGGGCGTCCGGCATCGGCTCGTCGAGGGCGCGGCGCAGGAACGCCAGGGCATCGTCGCTGCGGTCGTCCCGGACGGCCAGGTCCGCGGCGTCCAGCAGGACACCCGTCGCCCACGCCTCACCGACCGGGGCGGACCGCAGCAACTGCCTGGCCACCGCCTCGGCGCGGTCACCGCGGCGCAGCATCTCCTCGGCCGCCCGGTGGTGCGCCGCCTGCCGCAGAGCGCCCGACCAGCTGCTCAGCACCGCGTCGCGCAACAGCGGATGGGCATAGCGGGGCCGTCCGCCGGGGCCGGGGCGCAGCAGCCCGAGGCCGGTCATCGCGGTGAGCCAGCCCGGTACGCGGGCGGGGTCGGCGCCGGCCGTCCTGGCGAGCAGCTCGGCGTCGACGTCCGTGTGGCCGCCCCGGCCGCTCTCGCCGTTCCCGTTCCCGCCTCCCTTCCCGTTCCCGCCTCCGTCCCCGTCCTTCTCCTCGTCGTCCTCGTCGTCCTCGTCGTCGTCCAGAGCGGCGAGCGCTCGGGCGACCTCGGTGGTCGTGGGCCCGGCGCTGTCCAGCCACCAGGACACGGCGGCCGCGTAGGAGCCGGGGTAGAGCGCCGCGCAGTTGTCGGGCAGGGCCGCCGGGGCGTCCTCCGGGGCAGTGCCCCCGAGGTCGTCCAGCAGGGCACGCAGCAGCAGCGGACTGCCCGCGCCCGCCCGTACGCAGTCGTCCACCCACTCGGCCGGGGCGGGACGGCCGAGGGCAGAACGGACCAGCTCCGCCGCGGAGCCGGCGCTCAGCGGGGCCAGCGTGCGGGTGCGGACGAGGGCGGGGGAGAGCGTGTGCACCAGCCCGTCGGCCGGCGGATCGATGTCGTACTGGCTGCGCTCGGTCACCACCAGCAGGACGGGTAATCGGTCGATCCGCCGCACCGCCTCGACCAGCCAGCGGCGCGAGGCCTCGTCGGCGAGGTGCACGTCGTCCACGGCCACGAGGAGCGGCGTGTCGTCCGCGTACGAGCGCAGCAGACGCCACAGCCGCGCGGACCTGCCCCGGTGGGGCGGGGTGCCGGGCGGGTCCGGCTCCTCCCCCGCGGCCGAGTCGAACCCGGGTCCGTGTGCGAGGAGTTGGAAGACGGCGCCGAACGGCACGGAGGTCTGGTCCGGCGAGCAGCGGGCCCGCAGGACGCGCATGCCGGCCGCCTCCGCCTGCTCGGCGGCGGCCTCCAGGAGCGCGGTACGGCCGGTGCCGGTGGCGCCGCGCAGCAGGACGAGACGGCCGGCTCCGGACCGGGCGCGCTCGGCCTCGGCGGCCACCAGCTCCAGTTCCTCCCGGCGTTCGCGCAGCGCTACGGACATCCCTGCCTCCCTCGTGGCCGTGGTGCGTTCCGCTGTGTGGGACGGCAAGGGGCGGGACCCTCGTTGCGTGACATGACCCACGGGCCGGGAACGCGGTGCCGCCGATCTCGTGGTGTGTCTCGTGGTGCTCCACGATTGCGCCGACCACACGCGTCACAGAAGTGTGGTGTGTGCACGCCTGTCACGGACCCCACAGTGGTGACGGGCCCGCGGACATAGGGGATACGGTTGCGCAGCTCATTCGGGACCACGGCTCCCGGCACGGACGGATCCGAGCCCCGCATACCGGTGTCGGTACACGCGTGGGACCCGATCTCCCGGGAGGGAGTGCTCGGCCAGCTGCGGCAGCACCCGGTGATCGACCTCCGTGAGGAGACCGAGACCGGCCCGGACACCGTCGCCCTGCTGGTCAACGACACGCTGGACGAGGCCACGCTCTCCCGGCTGCGCAGACTCGTGCGCAGCGAGGGCGCCCGTGCCGTCCTCGTGGTGAGCGCGATCCGCGAGAGCGAACTCCTCGACGCCATCGACTCCGGCGCCGGGGCCATCGTGTGGCGCCACGAGGCCACCGCGCACCGGCTGGTGCAGGCCGTCCTCGCGGCCTCCCGCGGCGACGGCGATCTGCCCGCCGATCTGCTCGGCCGGCTGATCAGCCAGGTGAGGTCGCTGCACCGCACCGCGACCGGCCATCCCGGCGCTCCCCTCTCGGGACTCGCACCTCGTGAGGTGGACGTACTGAGGCTGGTCGCCGAGGGGCTCGACACCGGGGAGATCGCCAGCAAGCTGTCCTACTCCGAACGGACCGTCAAGAACGTGATGCACGGGCTCACCACCCGGCTGCATCTGCGCAACCGGGCGCACGCCGTGGCCCATGCCCTTCGGGAAGGCTACATCTGACCGAACGGGCAATCGAATGTGGACAGTTGGGCAATCCTGTCTGCCCGGTGGCCGTCCCCGGCATGCCTGCGGAGCCGGAGGCTCCGCGGGGCACGATCGGTAGGGCACGATCGGTCACGACAGCGGTACCGGTGTCGGCACGGGTCGGTCGGGCTTCCGGCTTCCGGCGGCGACACGGCACAGGCACAGCAGGGCGGGAGCACGACGGTGATCCACGAGGTGGACGAGGTCCTCAAGCGGCTGCTCGGGGGTGGTGCGCTCGCCGGTTCCGGCATCGAGGTCTCCTTCGAGGCCCCGACCCGCGACTGGGCGGCCCGGCGCAACGCGCCAGCCGTCAACGCCTACTTGTACGACATCCGGGAGGACGTCTCCCGGCGCCAGCGCGGCCAGGTCTCCGTCCGCGACGAACGCGACATCGTCGTACGCCGCCGCCAGCCACCCCGCTGGTTCCGGCTGTCGTACCTGGTCACCGCCTGGACCAAACAGCCCCAGGACGAACACCGGCTGCTCTCCGCGGTACTGGCCACGATGCTGCCGCACGAACTCCTGGCGGCCGACGAACTCCCGGGAGCGCTGGGCGCGCTGGGCCTGTCCGTCCCGCTCACGGTGGCGGGGCTGCACACCGAGTCCCGTTCCCTGGCCGAGATCTGGTCGGCCCTGGGCGGCGAACTCAAGCCGTCCCTCGACCTCGTGGTCACCGCGCCCTTCCCGGCCTACCCCGAGTACGACGTCGGTCCCCCGGTCACGGAGGGCGTGGTCCGCGTCCGCGGCATGGACGGCACGCCGGACGACTCGCCCGAGCGCAGCCACCGGTCACGGCAGCCGGCACCCGCGTCGGACAAGGGAGAACCGCGGCAGTGACCACGTACGCCGCCTCCACGTCCGACGCGCTCCTCGTCCGCCTCGCCCGACTGCGCGACCGGGTCGCCGAGTTGGTCGTGAGCCGCAGCGCCGTCGACCCCACGGCGGACGATCCGCTGCGGGGGCTGTACCTCTCCGACGAGGCCGTACGGCATCTGCTGGGGCCCACGGCGGTGCCGTACGCCGACGTGTTCGAGAACGCGGCCGGATTCGAGGACACGACCGGCTCCGAGGACACGGCCGTCGCCGAGGAAGCGTCTGTATCCCAAGGCACGTCTGTCTCCGAACGCTCGGAGTCCGCCCCGGCCACCCGGCTGGAGCGGCTCGCGGTGCGTCTCGGGCTGACCGAGCTGGACACCCGGATCCTGCTCATCGCCCTCGCGCCGGACCTGGACCGCTCCTTCGAGCCGCTGTACGGGTACCTCAACGACGACGTCAGCAGGCGCCGGGCCACCGCCGGGCTGGCGCTCGACCTGTGCGGGCTGCCGGCGCACCTCGCCGAGGCGCGGGCCCGGTTCCACCCCTCGGCGCCGCTGGCCGCGCTCGGGCTGCTGACCGTCGAGGAACCCGAACGCCCCTTCCTCAGCCGTTCGTTGCGCGTGCCGGACCGGCTCGTCGCCCATCTGCTCGGCGACGACACCCCGGACGCGGCACTCGCCGGCAGCCTCCACCCGCTCGACTCACCCTCGTCCCTGCCTCTGCCTCTGCCCTCGCCCTCCCACGACGAGTTCACCGCCCGGCTGGCCGCCCGGCTGGCCGTCGGCCCCCGCACCGTCTATCTCCGCGAGCACCGCGAGGGCGACGGGCTGGTGTGCGCCGCGGCCGCCCTGCGCGCGGCGGGTGTCGGGGCCCTGCACTTCACGCCCGCGGCAGCCGGGGAGCCCCTCCCCGAACTCCTCTCCGACGTCCTCCCCCGGGTTCTCCGCGAGGCCCGCCTGCGCGACCGGGCGATCGTCGTGTCACCCCTGCCGGAGAGGCCGGGTCCGCTGCTGCGGGCCCTGACGGAGGCCGGCGTACCCGTGGTGCTCGTCGGGGCCGGGCCGTACGACCCCCAGTGGTGCGACCGCGATCCGCTGGTCCTCGACGCGCCGCGGCCTCATGCGGGCGCCGTGGACACCTGGTCGGCCGCGCTCGGTGCCGGGGCGGACGGTCCGGGTTTCGACCTGGCCGCCACCGTCGCCCCGTACCGGCTCGGCGGCGACCGTATCGAGCGGGCGGCCCGCGCGGCCCGGGACCTCGCGATGTTCGACGGCACCCCGGTGACCGCCGCCCATCTGCGGCTCGCCGCGCGGCAGCAGTCCGCGTCCGGGCTTGAGCGGCACGCCCGCCGGATCCGGCCCGACGTCGGCTGGGACGACCTCGTCCTGCCGGACAGGGCCCTCGCCCAGCTGCACGAACTCGCCCTGCGCGCCCGCCACCGCGACCAGGTCCTCGGCGACTGGCGGCTCAGTGCCGGAGGCGGGCGGGGCCACGGTGTCCTCGGGCTCTTCGCGGGCGAGTCCGGCACCGGCAAGACGCTGTCCGCCGAGGTCGTCGCCGCCGAACTCGGGCTGGACCTCTATGTCGTCCAGCTCTCCTCGATCGTCGACAAGTACGTGGGCGAGACCGAGAAGAACCTCGAACGGATCTTCACCGAGGCCGACCGCACCGACGCCGTGCTGCTCTTCGACGAGGCGGACGCCGTGTTCGGCAAGCGCTCGGAGGTCAGGGACTCCCACGACAAGCACGCCAACATGGAGAGCGCGTATCTCCTCCAGCGCCTGGAGTCCTTCGACGGCATCGCCCTGCTCACCACCAACCTGCGGGCCAACATCGACGAGGCGTTCACCCGGCGCCTCGACCTGGTGGTCGACTTCCCGTTCCCGGACGCCGAGCAGCGCCGGGCCCTGTGGCGGCACAGCCTCGCCCACGTCCCGTGCGCCGAGGACGTCGAACCGGCGGCGGTCGCCCGCGACTTCGAGATGGCCGGCGGCTCGATCCGCAGCGCGGTCGTCACGGCGGCCTACGCGGCCGCGGGGCGCGGTGGTCCGGTGACGACGGACGATCTGGTGGAGGGCGCCCGGCGGGAGTACCGCAAGGCGGGCAGGCTGGTGCCGGGAGAGGGCGGCTGGTAACTGCCGCTCCTCCCGGGGCCGGTGCGGGTCACCCTCACACGGTGAACTTCACGGCTTCGAGCCAGAGGTCGTTGCTGAGGGTGCCACCGAAGATGTAGCCCTCCCCTTCGCCGGGCTTGTCGCAGCCCATGCCGTGCCAGCCCTCGTTGTGGATGTGGGTGGTCTGGCAGACGGCGCCGCCGCCGTCGTCGACGTTGATGGTGAAGCCCAGCATGTTCGGGGCGCCCTGCTTGGTGCTGCCGAAGTAGTTGTCGATGCCCTCGGGCGCGAACGACCACGGCTTCCCGTTGTAGTGGCCCTTGCCGTCGGTCGACCCCGGGAAGTGGACGAAGGCGGCGCTGCCCGTGCGCTTGGTGCCGGACACCGCGACGTTGAGGGCCTTGATCGGCTTGCCCTCGCCCTCCGTGCCGGCCGTTTGTCCGTCGCACACCGCGTCCGTCCAACCCTTGCCCGTCACAAAGGCCCGGTAGCAGATGTGCCGCCCGCCCGGGTCGTCCGCGGCCAGTGCCTGGACGGCGGTGGCCGCGGTCTTCTCCGGAGCCTTCTTCTCCTCCTCGGAACCGCCTCCCGCCCCGCCCCCGCCCCCGCCGCCTCCGGCGGCCGGCGACTGTGCCGCGGGCGGGGGTGTCGAGGCGGGCGCGGTGGGAGTGGGCGGCGGAGGCGGTGTCGCCGAGGGGCTGGGCGCCAGCGTGCTGACACCGGCCTCGTCGAGCCTCTCCTTGGCCTCACTGCGGACCTGCGGCTTGTAGGCGATCCACAGCATCACGAAGGTGATCGCGAGCGCCATGAAAACACCCAGGAAGGTGGCCAGCCAGCGCGGCAGGAAACCCCGCTGCACATACGTACCCTCGACATCCAGCGGCGCGACCCCCGACCGCTGCACGGCCAGCTTGTACGGCCGCTCCTCCTTCGACCCGAACCAGATGACCTGCCGCGGCTTCAACGTCGCCTTCACAAAGGCGGCCCGCCCCGGCTCGATCTGCACATTGCTCGGATGAAGGTCGTACGACAACTGATCGCCGTTGTCGCTCCCGCTCACCGAAGCGGTGAGCTTCGTGTTCCCGAGATTGTCGACAGCCAGCTTCGGCCGGCCACGGAAACGCCCCTTGACGGTGGGCGGCACGAGTTCCGCCCGCACCTCCGTGAAGGGCGTGATCGTCAGATTGCCCTCCGGGACGGTCACCGCCTCCGGATGCTCGGTCGGCGTGATCCGCACCGCATACGGATTCGGCCCCGCCGTCGCATCCGGCGAACGCGGCGGCGCAAACGACAGCTCCACCGTCCCGGTGGTGCCGGGGTAGAGCCGCAGGGTCTGCGGCTCCACGACCGTCCAAGGCGCGACATCGCCGACCGCCTCGAATCGGTACTCGTCGACCACGTCACCGGTATTGCGCAGGCGGAGCCGTACGGTCGTACTGCCACCCGGGTCCACGGTCGCGGACGCCGGCTCCAGGGAGGTCCAAAGGCTCACGATCAGTCCTCGTCGGGTTGGATGATCTGCCACTCCTGGTCATCGGTGACGGTGCAGTTGAAGATCATCAGGGTTACTTCGTCACGAACGTCGTCGCTGCCCGCGACTTCGAGGCACTTGTTGTCGCTCTTGAAGTTGCGGATCCAGTAGGCGCCGCTCTCCTGCTTCGCAAGCCACCACAACTGGTTGTCGCTGTTCGTGCCGTCACAGGTGAACTCCGTGACTTTCGTGTGAATGGGAGCCGCCCCGTAGTTCGGCAGATCCATGCACAACTTGTCCTTGACGTTGCGGATCTGGAAGAGGTCCGTGCCGCCGGGGCCGCCCTTACCGACCTTCACCTCCAGGTTCCAGAGCTGGTTGTCGGCGGCGGTCGGATCGCAGGAGAACTGCTGGACCCGGCCGTCCCTCTTGCCCACGCCCTCGCCGGGGATGTCGGCACACAGCTTGGTGGACAGGTTCTTCAGGACGACGTTGTTCGCGGGCAGCAGGCTCTTGGGCTTCTCCTTGGTCGGCGCGGGCGCGGGCGCGTCCCCGCCTCCGCCGTTGTCCGCCGGGGCGGACGCGACCGGTGCCGAGGCCGACGGCGGCGCCGAGGGGGCGACCGGTTTCGGCGAGGCCGAGGGCGCCAGCGTGCTGACACCGGCCTCGTCGAGCCTCTCCTTGGCCTCACTGCGGACCTGCGGCTTGTAGGCGATCCACAGCATCACGAAGGTGATCGCCAGCGCCATGAAAACACCCAGGAAGGTGGCCAGCCAGCGCGGCAGGAAACCCCGCTGCACATACGTACCCTCGACATCCAGCGGCGCGACCCCCGACCGCTGCACGGCCAGCTTGTACGGCCGCTCCTCCTTCGACCCGAACCAGATGACCTGCCGCGGCTTCAACGTCGCCTTCACAAAGGCCGCACGCCCCGGCTCGATCTGCACATTGCTCGGATGAAGGTCGTACGACAACTGATCGCCGTTGTCACTCCCGCTCACCGAAGCGGTGAGCTTCGTGTTGCCGAGATTGTCGACAGCCAGCTTCGGCCGCCCACGGAAACGCCCCTTGACGGTGGGCGGCACGAGTTCCGCCCGCACCTCCGTGAAGGGCGTGATCGTCAGATTGCCCTCCGGAACGGTCACCGCCTCCGGATGCTCGGTCGGCGTGATCCGCACCGCATACGGATTCGGCCCCGCCGTCGCATCCGGCGAACGCGGCGGCGCAAAGGTCAGCTCCACCGTGCCCGTCGTCCCGGGATACAGCCGGAGCGTCTGCGGCTCGACGGTCGTCCAGGGAGAGATGTCACCGACGGGCTCGAAGCGGTACTCGTCGACCACGTCACCGGTATTGCGCAGACGCAGACGTACGCGGGTGCTGCCACCCGGGTCCACGGTCGCGGACGCGGGCTCCAGGGAAGTCCACAGGCTCACGTCGGCGATCAGTGCTTCTCGTTGTGGACGACCCAGGATTCCCCGTAGAGGAAATTGCCCTGCGGGTCGTACACGGTGGCTTCCGCCGTCAGTCGCTCCGGGATCATCGTCGAGTAGTAGGCGTCGATGTCCGCCGCGACGGAACCGGTCGCGCCGAGTGCCGCTCCGGACACGTTGCCGTAGTGCGCCTGCACCTCGTACTCGACGATGTTGCCGTTGCGGATTTCCTTCTTCACGTTGTATTCGGCCATGGAGTGGTGGCGGGAGTTGCCGGACTTGGTCAGCGGGGTGAGGTTGCTCATGGTGTTTCCGGGACCGCCGACGATCTCGTTGAGCAGGTGGCCCTGGACCATGTTCTTGGAGAACCACTTCGCGGTGGCGCCGCTGCCCGTCGGCCACCACGAGGGCTTCACCTTTGGGGACGATCCCTTGGCGATCTGCCCCGGGTGCAGTTCCGCCCTCATGAAGGTCCCCGCGCCCTGGTAGAGACCGCCGTACTGCACGTACGGATAGCCGACATAGGCTCGCTGTACGGCGTCGCCGACGAACGGTTCCGAGGCGGTGGCCGACGGCTCGTCCTCGGCCACGCGCTGCACTGGGGCCGACATCACCTGCCGGGCGGTGGCCTCCGCCTCCTGCTCCGCGTGGTCGCCGGGGTTGCTGACCCGCAGCCCGTTGCCGTTGTCGGTGCCGGGGACGGATCCCTGGCTCTGCTGGAGGACGTGCTTCAGCTCGTGGGCGAGGGTGAGCTTGTCCGTGCCGCCCGGGCCGAGCACCACATGGCTGCCGGAGGTGTACGCCCTCGCGCCGATCTCCGTGGCGGACCGCTGGGCGACCGGGTCCGAGTGGACGCGTACGCCGCTGAAGTCGACGCCGCCGAAGCGGCTCTCCATCTCGGTCCTCAGCGGTGTGTCCAGCGGCCGGCCGGAGGAACGCAGCACCTGGTGCACCGCGGAGCGCTGGACCGACGGGCCGTGGCCGCAGTTCGCGTCGTGCTCGTGGCGCTGCTGCCCGACGGCCCGTGCGACGGCCGCGTTGCCCGCGGCGCGCTGCAGGACCAGGAGCCGGTCGGCGGGTGTGCGCGTCGGCGCGGGCCTGGCGGCGCTGTCCCGACCACCGGCCTTGTCGGTGCGTTCTTCCTGTGCGCGCACGGCGCTCCCCTCCACGGCTGGTCCACCAGCCTTACGTGCAACTGCCGTGTACGGGGAGGGCCTTGGGGGCAGTCTCACGGGCAGCGCGCCCGGCTCCGCGGGCAGGTTCCGGCGACGGCCTGCCCGTCCGGGCAACAGTTCTGCCCTCGAACAGGCCCCGGAGGACGTTTCGGAGGACGCGCTTCGCGCGTGAGGGTGAGAGGCGTCCTGTCTCGTACCCCGAGGAGAGCAGAGCATGCCGTCCTACCTGTCGCCCGGCGTATACGTCGAGGAGGTGGCCAGCGGCTCGCGTCCCATCGAGGGAGTGGGCACGTCGGTTGCGGCCTTCGTCGGACTCGCGCCGACCGGGCCGCTGAACGAGCCGACCCTGGTGACCAACTGGTCCCAGTACGTCGCGGCCTTTGGTGACTTCACCGACGGTTACTACCTCGCGCACTCGGTGTACGGGTTCTTCAACAACGGCGGCAGCGCCGCGTACGTCGTCCGCGTCGGCGGCACCGCCGAGGGCGCGGCAGGAAACGGCGCCCCGGCCTCCGTCGGCGGCTCCGCCGCCCCGGCCGCGCTCCCCGCGGGCGAGCCGAAGCAGCTCGGCACCTTCAGCGTGACCGCCGTCGCGGGCGGTTCGCTCAGCGTCGAGGTCGCCGACGCCGAGGGCGAGGGCCCCGCCGAGCGCTTCAAGCTGATCGTCAAGGAGGGCGACAAGCCCGTCGAGTCCTTCGACGTGACCGCCAAGAAGGGCGGCCGCAACTACGTCGTCACGCAGGTGAAGGAGCGCTCCAAGCTCATCACCGTGCAGGAGTCGGCGCCCGCCGCGCAGCTCGCGCGCCCCGAGAACCAGACCGTGGCCCTGGCGGCCCCCGCCGCCCCCGCCCCCGTCACCCCCTCCAAGGCGAGCGACTCCCACCCCGGCCCGGCGCACTACCTCGGCGACTCCGCCGACCGCACCGGCTTCGGCGGTCTGGAGGCCGTGGACGAGATCTCCATGGTCGCCGTCCCCGACCTGATGGCCGCCTACCAGCGCGGCGCGATCGACCTGGAGGCCGTGAAGGCCGTCCAGCTCGGCCTCATCGCGCACTGCGAGCTGATGGGCGACCGGGTCGCCGTCATCGACCCGCCGCCGGGCCTGAACGCCCGTCAGATCCGGGTCTGGCGCCAGGAGACCGCTGGCTACGACTCCAAGTACGCGGCCCTGTACTACCCCTGGGTCAAGGTCTTCGACCCGGCGACCGGCCAGTCCCGGGTGATCCCGCCGAGCGGTCACGTCTCCGGCATCTGGGCCCGCAACGACTTCGAGCGCGGTGTGCACAAGGCGCCCGCCAACGAGGTCGTACGGGGAGCGGTGGACCTGGAGCTCCAGATCACCCGCGGCGAGCAGGACCTGCTCAACCCCATCGGCGTCAACTGCATCCGCGCCTTCCCGGGCCGCGGCATCCGCGTCTGGGGCGCCCGCACCATGTCCTCCGACCCGGCCTGGCGCTACCTCAACATCCGCCGGTACTTCAACTACCTGGAGGAGTCGATCCTGCTCGGCACCCAGTGGGTGGTGTTCGAGCCGAACGACCACAACCTGTGGGCCAGGATCCGGCGCAACGTCTCGGCGTTCCTCGTCAACGAGTGGCGCAGCGGCGCCCTCTTCGGCCAGCGGCCGGAGGAGGCGTTCTACGTCAAGTGCGACGAGGAGACGAACCCCCCGGAGTCGGTGGACGTCGGCCGGGTGATCTGCGAGATCGGCATCGCCCCCGTCAAGCCCGCCGAGTTCGTGATCTTCCGGCTGGCCCAGTTCTCCAGCGGCAGCGGGGAGTTGGAGGAGTAGGCCCGTCCCGCCTGCGCCCCCAGCCCTAGCAAGCCTCCTCGTACGCCGCCGGCCGGTACGTCTGCTCGTACGCCGCCCCGTACGCCATTGCCAAGAACCCTCAGAAGGACAGAGAACAGATGAGTCTCAGCCCGGGTGACGCCCTTACCTCACATAATTTCGGTCTGCAGATCGACGGCGTGATGGTCGAGTACCTCGCGGAGGTCAACGGCCTCAGCATCGAACAGGACGTCATCAAACACCTGTCGAACTCGGCGCAGGGCAGGCCCGAGGTCAGTCTGATGCCGGGTGTGCAGAAGGACGGGCAGTGCACCGTGGTGCGCGGAATGACCCAGTCCCCGGCGTTCACGACGTGGATCAACGACTCGATCGCCGGCCAGATGAGCACGGCCCGCAAGAACGCGTCCATCATCATGATGGATTACCAGAACAATCCGGTGAAGCGGTACAACATGCGCAACGCCTGGTGCAGCAAGATCGACGCCAGCGCGCTGAAGGCCGGCGAGGCCTCCGCGCTCACCGAGACCGTGACCATCGTCTTCGAAGAACTGGTCATCGAGTAATGCGGCGTACGGCTGCCAGGGCGGGCGCGGGCCCGGTCGTGGACGCACCACCGGCGCCGGGGCCGATGGCGGGGCCGGAGCAGACCGCTGCGCCGGCCCCGGCGCCCGCTCCCGCCCCCGTGTCGGTACCGCAGCAGCTGCGGACGGAGTTCCCGTTCGAGCTGCCGCGGGGGTACGTCGACGCGTCGGGCACGGTCCACCGCGACGGCGTGATGCGCCTCGCCACGGCCCGGGACGAGCTGATTCCGCTGCGGGACGTGCGTGTCCAGGAGAACCCGGCGTATCTGTCGGTGGTCCTGCTGGGCCGGGTCATCACCAGCCTCGGCACGCTGCCGTCGGTGCACGACGGGGTGGTGGAGAACATGTTCGCCTCCGACCTCGCGTTCCTGCAGGACTTCTACCGTCAGGTCAACGCCGAGGGCCACACCCGCGCCGCCGTGGAGTGCCCCCACTGCTCGGAACCCTTCGAGGTCGAACTCGGCGGGAGCCGCCTGGGGGAATCGTGACGTACGCGACCGACCGGCTGCACGAGGAGATCGCGTACGTCGCCTACCACTTCCACTGGAGCCTGGAGGAGATCCTGGATCTCGAACACCAGGACCGCCGGCGCTTTACGGAACAGATCGCGTCCCTGGTGACGCGGGGCGGGGCGGAGGGCTGAGGGGTGGGGTTCTTCGACCGACTGAGGGGCGTCGGCACGGCGGCATCCGCCGCGAACTCGGGTTCCGGGGAGGACAGTTCCTCGAATGAGGGCGGTTCCTCTCGTACGGGTGCGGGGGTGTCCCGTACGGGTGCAGGTGCGGGTGCGGATGTGTCCCGTACGGATGCCGGTGCGTCTCGTACCGGCGCGGATGCCGGTACGGCCATGGGGGGCGGGTCGGCTTCCGTGGCCGGGTGGGCGGGGTTGCCGCCGATCCAGCGGGCCGCTGTCGGGCGGACCGGTGTCGCGGACTCCGGGTTCGGCGGGCGGCTGGGCACCTGGCAGAACCCCTCCTTCACCGGAACCTTGTCCCATGCCGTCCTGGAGGGGGCGCCGGGCGGGCTGGTCAGGAACGCGCTCACCACGTCGGCGAGGCCCGTCCCCGGACTCGAACCGCCCTCGCACACCCTGCTGCCGGTGCGGTCCGACGAGCCCGAGGCCCCGGGCGACGTACGCGACGACGCTGTACCGGTACCGGTACAGCGTGCCCCGCGTCAGGTCACGGCGTCGCGCCCGGTGGGCCCCCGGGTGACACCGGTGATGCCCCGGTCCCACCGGCCGAACCCGTTGACCAGTGCGCCCGCCACGCCTGCCGTGGAACGACGGGCGCTGCCCGTTGCCCGACGGGAAGCCGCGGGCGCACCCTCTGTGGGGGCGGCGGCCCACGGCGGACGACCCTCAGCGGTCGGCCCGGTCGGCCCGGTCGGCACAACGGCCTCCTCCGACAACCCGACTCCGAACGGTCCGGGTAGCGGCCCGGCGTCCGGTGGCGGCATGGCGGACGGCTCCAGCAGCCGGTCCGCCGGAGTCGGCGGTACGGCGAGCGGTCCCGGTGGCTCGGCGCCCCGCTCCGGCGGCGCGGCCGTCAACGTCCAACGGGCGACGGCCGGTTCCACCGGTTCGGCCGGTCCCGGCAACCCGGCGCCCGGGCCTGTCCGTACGACGGCCGATCACGGCGCCCGGACGACTCGCCCGGGTGGACCGGCGGCCAACCCGGCCGACAAGGCAACCAGTTCCAGCGGTACGACACCCCACACCGGCACCCGTCCAAGCAGCGTCGGCACCGGGGCGGCGACCTCCTCCGCCGGTACGGCGAGCAGCGCGGCGGCGGCCGTCCCTGACGCCACGCCCACCACCGGGCCCGGCCAGGCGGTGGTCGGTGTCCAGCGAGCGGTGGCCGCTCACCGTGGCGCGGCCCCGGACCAGGCCGGAACAACGACCGGTCCCAGCAGGCCAACCGCGGGTCCTGGCCCCGCACCCGCCGGTCCCGGCCACGCCGTGGTCAACGTCCAGCGAGCGGCGGCCGGCCCCGACGGCACGACGTCCGAGCCCACCGCGAGGACCATCGGTCCCGCCACGACGGCCATCGGTCCCGCCACGACGGCCATCGGTCCCGCCACGACGGCCATCGGTCCTGCCACGACGGCCGCCGGTCCTGCCACGACGGCCGCCGGTGCCGACGACTCGGCGGTCCGTGTCCAGAGGGCGGCGGCCGACTCCAGCAGCATGCCGACCCGCCCCGCCGGGACGACCACCGGCTCCAGCGGGACCGGGGAGTTCCCCAGCCGAACGGCAACCGGCACCGGCCGCACGGCGGACGGTCCGAGCGGCAGGGCTGACAACCCGCGCAGCGCGGTGCCCGGGCCGAGCAGCACCGCGACGCGACACGGCGACGCGGCGACCGGCGTCCAGCGGGCTCCCTCCGGCGCCAGCGGCACGCCAACCTCCGCTGCCGGAACGACAACCGGCCCCAGGGGCGCGGCGGCATACTCCGGAGGCACGGCAGGCGCCTCGGGTGGCGCGGCCGTCAACGTCCAACGGGCGAGCACCAGTTCCGGCGGAGCGCCAACCCCCTCCGCCGGAACGGCAAACGGCCCCAGGAACGCGGTCGCCGACACCGAAGGCACAGCAGCCGCCTCGGGTGGCGCGCCCGCCAACGCCCAACAGGCGACTACCAGTTCCAGCGGAACGCCAACCCCCTCCGCCGGAACAGCAACCAGCCCCAAGAACGCGGTCGCCGACACCAAAGGCACAACAGCCGCCTCCGGCAGCGCGGCCGTCAACACCCAACGGGCGACCACCAGTTCCAGCGGAACGCCAACCCCCTCCGCCGGAACAGCAACCAGCCCCAAGAACGCGGTCGCCGACACCGGAGGCACAGCAGCCGCCTCCGGCAGCGCGGCCGTCAACGTCCAACGGGCGACGACCGGTTCCAACGGAGCGGCAGCCAACATCCAACGGGCGGCCACCAGTTCCGGCAGCACGGCCGCCATGCCGGCCACAACCGGCTCCGCCGGTACGGTGCCCCACCCCGCCAACCCGGCACCCGGCCCTGTCCGTCCGACGGCCGGCCGCGGCCTCGGCGGTCCGGCAACTCACCCGGTCGGTCCGGCAGCCGGGAACCCTGCCGACAGGGCGGCCGCCGCCACCGCCACGACAGCCCATGCCGACGGCCGAACCTCTGGCCCCGGCAGCCCGATGGCCCCGGCCTCCACGGCAGGGAAAGCCCCCGCCGCGAACTCACCTGCCTCCGGCCCCAGTCGGGGTGGCCCCACCGCCTCTGCGACCCCCGCTGCCGAGCCGGTTTCTCCCAACACGTCGTCGGGTGCGGGCCCGCGCCCGGTGCAGCGGAGTGCCTCCGGCCCGGCCCGGCGCCTGGGCCTCGGTGCGCCGACCTCGGGGAACGTGCCCACCACCGGTTCGGCGACCGGACTCCCGGGGCCGACGACCCGGCCCCCCGTCGCCTCGACCACCCCTCCGGCCTCGAACCCTTCGGCTCCGCCGACCGGCACGGCCGCGGGCACCCCCGCCGTGCAACGCGCCACGGCGACCCGATCCGGCGCGAGTCCGACCGCACCAGCGAGCCCGGCACTCCCTGTCGCCCCGGCCACCCCCACACCCACCCCCACACCCACCCCCCGCCAGCGCCCCCTGCTCGGTGCACCCCTCTCCGCCCCGCCCCCGAACGCGGAACCCCTCTCCGGGCTTACCTCTCCGGGCAGTTCGGGTGTTGCCGGGCCGCCCGCCGTCCAGCGTGCGGTGACAGCGCGGCAGGGGAAGGCACCGGGCCGTACCCCCGGACCGTCGGCCACCCCGATCCACGGCGCTCCCACTCCCGTACAGGCGTCACCACCCCACCGCCCGCCGGCCGTACCCCTGCGGACCCCGGCCGCCAACGCCCCCGCCGTGCAACGCGCCACGACGATGCCCTCCGGCGCGGGCAGCCCGGTGCCCGCCCCGACAATTCAGCGCGCATCCGCGCCCGAGCCCGCGTCCATGCCCGCCGCAGGCGCTCCCTTCCGCAGCCTGACCCCCGCTCGCGCCCTCGCCCCCGCCCCGACACCCGCGGCAACCCCCGCAGGTCCACGCCGGGCAACCCCCGTAGCCGTCCCGCTGCGCCGGACCTCGTCCCCTGGCACCGGGCCCGCGGTGCAGCGGGCCGTGGCCCCCAGCACTCCCGTCGGCCGTGCCGTGCCACTCCTCTCGGCCGCCAAGTCCGGTTCCGGCACGGCCGCGCCCCTAGTAACCCCCAGGCCGACGACCTCGCAGGCGTCACCGCAGGCAAGTGCCCTTTCCACCAAGCCTGTTGTCCAGCGCCATGCCTCCACCACAACCCACGCACCTGCCCCCGCCCCCATCCCCGTACAACGGGACACAGGCGGTCCGCCCCAGCCGGCGCCCGCCAGGACCACCACGGCCGTGTCGGCGGTCTCGGCACACGGGACCTCTTCGCGCGGCTCGTCCGGGTCCGGCTCCGCCAGTGACCCGCCGCACACGCACGACGCCGACGAACCCCTGCCCGGGTACACCCCGGTCGCCAAGGGCCAGTTCGACCCCCGTTCCCTGACCGACTTCCAGCTCGACGAGCTGACGCACAGGCTGATCGGCCGGATCACCCGGCTGGTCCGCACCGAACTGCGGCTGGACCGGGAGCGGATCGGCAAGCTCCGCGACCCCCGCCGCTGACCGGCGGCCACCAGGCACCCATCCGGCACCCACCCGGCGCCCGACACCGACGAGCACGACCCGCACCGCCCCGCACCACCCCGCACGACCGACGTCCGCAGAAAGGCCGCCCCCGATGTCCCGCGATCTCGACCCGGGCTCCACCATCTTCTTCACCCTGACCATCGACGGCGAGAGCCTCGGTTACTTCAACGGGTGCGAAGGGCTCTCGTCCGCGGTGGAGATCGAGCAGCACCAGGAGGGCGGCAACAACGGGTTCGTGTGGCAGCTTCCGTCGCGTGTCACGTTCTCCAACATCCGGCTGACCCGCCCGCTGACCCCGGACACCACCAAGGTCGCGGCCTGGATCTCCTCCGTGACGACCGGGGTCAAGCGGCCGACCGCGCAGATCGCCGCGTTGCGGGCGGACGGTTCGGAGGTGGCCCGCTGGGGGCTGATCGACGTACTGCCGGTCAGCTGGCAGGGCCCCTCCCTGGACCCGGCCAGCCCGGCCGTCGCCACGGAGGTCCTGGAAATCACCCACCACGGGTTCACGGACTGAGGGGGCGGCACCACATGGCAAAGGGAAGCAAGGGCGCAGGCAAGAGCCTGGTACGCGCCACGCTGGCGATCCACGAGCCGCCGGTCGGCACCAGCACCACCCCGGGCGCTCTGATCAAGACGTTCAAGCTCGACTTCAACCCGGCGCAGCTGACGCTGAGCCGCCGCGCCCAGTGGAAGACGACGCCCACCGCGGCCGTACGCGACGGCAACGTCCCGGAGTTCATGGGTCCCGAGCCCCGCGAGATGACGGTCGAGATCTTCCTGGACTCGTCCCTCGATCCGAACAGCAACTCGGTGCTGAAGAAGGTGGAGTCCCTGATGGCCTGCTGCGAGGTGACGGCGAAAAGTATCGCCGCGAAGCAGCCCTCGCCGCCCTGGGTGGTGTTCCAGTGGGGCTCGTTCTCCACGGCCCGCTTCACGGCGTACGTGAGTTCCGTGGAGGCGACCTACTCGCTGTTCGGCACGACGGGTGTGCCGATCCGGGCCACCTGCCAGGTGACGCTGCACGAGATACCCAGCAAGGCCAAGGGGCAGAACCCGACCTCGGGCGCGCTCACCGCGCAGCGCGTGCACCGCGTCGTCGCGGGCGACTCGCTGCAGTCGCTGGCCTGGCGCGAGTACGGCGACGCCGCCGCGTGGCGCGCCATCGCCGAGGTCAACGGCATCGACAACCCGGCCGATCTGCCGTCGGGCACACAGCTCCTGATGCCCTCGGCCGAGGAGGTGCGTTCCTGATGGTCCAGCCCGCGTACTCCACGCTCATCCAGGTCACCATCGACGGCAAACCGCTCCCGCCCGACTACGCCCCGATGCTCGTCGACGGCTGGGTCGACCAGGGCGCCGGGGTGCCCGCCGCGTTCCGGCTCACCTTCCGGGACCCGGACCGGGAGATCCTCTCCAAGCTGGGCATCAGGTTCGGCAGCAAGGTCGTGCTCACCCCGATCGCCGACGGCAAGGGTGCCGCCGATCCGCTGCTGACCGGCGAGGTCACCGGTCTGGAGGCGGACTACGACGGCACCGGCACCTTCACCGTCGTGCGCGGCTACGACGCCGGGCACCGCCTGGTGCGCCGGCGCCGGGTGGCCGCGTACAAGAACCAGAGCGCCTCCGACATCGCCCGCAAGCTGGCCAAGGAGGACGGTCTCCAGCTCGGTGTGATCGGTTCGACGAAGACCGTGTACGAGTTCATCAGCCAGGCCAACGTCACCGACTGGGACTTCCTCTCCCGGCTCGCCGACGAGAACGGCATGGTCATGTCGGTGAACGCCAAGGGGAAGTTCGAGTTCGCCAAGCCCAAACCGGCCTCCGGGGCGCCCGCGGTCGGTACGGACGGGGACAAGAGCCCCTTCGTCCTCCAGGCCCGCCGGGACATCCTGCGGCTGCGGGCCGCCGTCACCGCCGCCGACCAGGTCGGCAAGGTCCAGGCGCGCGGCTGGGACATCACCACGAAGAAGAAGCTCACCTCGATGTCGCTCGCGACCAAGAACCCCGGTGTGAGTATCGGCACCGCTCCGGGCGAGGCCGCCAAGAAGTTCAAGACCTCCACGCTCGTCGAGACCGGCACGCCCTACGACAAGCAGGCCGAGGTCAAGTTCGCCGCGGAGTCCCTCTCCGACGACGTGACCTCCTCGTTCGCCGAACTGGAGGTCGCCGTGCGCGGCAACCCCAAGCTGCGGCCCGGCGTTCCGGTCACGCTGTCCGATGTCGGGGACCCCTTCCAGGGCAAGTACACCGCCACGTCCGTACGGCACGTCTTCGGCGACGGGCAGCACTACGAGAGCTGGGTGACCTTCAGCGGACGCCAGTGGCGCTCGCTGTACGGGCTTGCCTCCGGGGGCGGTCCGTCCGCCGAGCCCCGGATGCCCGGCGTGGCCAACGCGATCGTCACCAACGTCCAGGACCCGGACAAACAGGGGCGGGTCAAGCTCCAGTTCCCCTGGCTGGACGACCAGTACGAGAGCGACTGGACCCGGGTGACGCAGTGGGGCGGCAAGGGCGGCGGCGGGATCTTCCCGCTGGACGTGGACGACGAGGTCCTCGTCGCCTTCGACCGGGGCGCGCTCGACCACCCCTTCGTCATCGGCGGCCTCTACAACGGCAAGGACAAGCCGACTCCCGTCACGGACGTCCCGCTGCACGACGGGCTGCGGAAGAAGGCGATCCGGCACACCCTGTCCGACCGGCAGGGCAACCGTGTCGACCTGCTCAGCCAGACCACCGGCACCCGTAAACAGGGCGTACGCGTCGCCAGTGGTGACGGCCGTCTGACCATCAACCTCGACCGCACCAAGACCGAGATCACCGTGGACAGCAAGGGCACGGTCAGCATCACGGGCAGCAGATCGGTGTCGGTGGAGGCCGGCACGGACCTGACGCTGAGCGCGCGGCGCAGGTTGACCATCAAGAGCGGCGGGCTGCTCAACATCCAGGGCAGGAACGTCAACGTCAAGTCGCTCGGCGGGGCCGTGGCGGTGGACGCGGTGGGTGCCCTCAGCCTCAAGGCGGTCGGGACCGTCCAGGTCAGCTCCGTCGGCCAGGTGGGCATCCGGGCCGTCAACGTCGACCTCATGGGCCTCGTGACGGTCAACAAGAAGCCGTACCCGATCCCGTGACGACCGAGACGTACACCGAAACCGCGAGCGGAACCGGAAGCACAACCGCAATCGCGACCGTGCGAAGCAGAACACCGCGAAGCAGCACCACAGCACAAGAAGCAGCACCGAGACCACGAGGAGAAGGCGGGTGGCCCACTGATGGCCGAGCAGTTCGTCGGATCGGGCTGGGCCTTCCCGCTGCGCATCGGCCCCACCGGGGGCATCGCCCTGGTCAGCGGGGAGCGCGAGATCGAGGAGGCCATCCGGCTCGTACTGGCCACCGCGCCGGGCGAGCGGCCGATGCGCCCGGAGTTCGGCTGCGCCATCCACGACCTGGTGTTCGCCCCGGTCAACGAGGCCACCGCCGGCCGCATCCAACACGAGGTCTACACGAGCCTCGACCGCTGGGAGCCGCGCATCGAGGTGAGCGACGTCGAGGTGACCGCCGGCCGCGAGACCGAGCAGGGCGTGCTCTTCATCGACGTCCGCTACTCGATCCGCGGCACCAACAACCCGCGCAGCCTGGTCTTCCCGTTCTACGTCATCCCCTCCCACGACGAGCCCGACCCGGCTCCCGAAAGCGACCGCTGATGGCCCTGCCCTCCCCGAACCTCGACGACCGCCGCTTCCAGCAGTTCGTCGACGACGCCAAGCGCTACATCCAGCAGCGCGCCCCGGAGTGGACCGACCACAACGTCTCCGACCCGGGCGTCACCCTGGTGGAGACGGTCGCCCACATGGCCGACCAGATCGTCTACCGGCTCAACCGGGTGCCGGAGAAGAACCACCTGGCGTTCCTGGATCTGGTGGGCATCACGCTGTTCCCGCCCTCCGCGGCCCGTACGGACGTCACGTTCTGGCTCTCCGCGCCGCAGGAGGAGCCGATCCTCCTGCCGGTGGGCACCGAGGTCGCCACCACCCGCACCGAGAGCGAGGAGGCCGCGGTCTTCGCCACCGAGCACGAACTGACCGTCGTGCCCTGCGAGTTGCGGCATCTCGTGGTCCAGAAGAGCGGTGAGCCGGTCGCCGACCGGACCGCCGACCTCGCCGAGGGCAAGGACGTCATGTGCTTCTCCGAGGCCCCGCGGCCCGGCGACTGCATGCTGCTCGGGCTCAGTGCCGCCGTGCCGCACTGCGCGGTCGGGATGGAGCTGGACAGCCGCGTCGACGGTGTCGGTGTGGACCCGCGGCAGCCGCCGCTGGTCTGGGAGGCGTGGACCGAGGACGGCTGGACCGAGTGCGAGGTCGACCGGGACGGCACCGGCGGCCTGAACCGGCCCGGCGAGGTGGTCCTGCACATCCCCGGCGGGCACACGCTGTCCCGCACCGGCGGGCAGGAGGCCGGCTGGCTGCGCTGCCGGGTCACCGAACCGCTGCCCGACCAGCCCTTCTACACCACCTCCCCGACCGTCCGCTCCGTGGACGCGTTCACCCTCGGCGGCACCACCACGGCCGTACACGCCGAGACGGTGTACGACGAGGCGCTCGGCGAGTCCACCGGCCTGCCCGGCCAGCGGCTGCGCCTCGCCCACGCCCCCGTGGTCGGCGACACCCCTCCGGTGCTGCTGCAGACCGCCGAGCACGACGGCTGGACCGACTGGGAAGTAGTCCCGTCCTTCGCCGCCTCCACCCCGCACGACCGGCACATCACCCTGGACGCCGCCACCGGTGACATCGCCTTCGGCCCGGCGGTACGGGAACCCGACGGCACCCTGCGCCAGTACGGGGCGGTGGCACCCAAGGGCGCCGTCATCCGCGCCCTGCGCTACCGCACCGGCGGCGGAAAGACCGGGAACGTCGCCCGAGGCGCCGTCCAGGTGCTGCGCACGTCCGTCCCGTACGTCTCCGAGGTCGTCAACCGGGAGGCCGCGCGCGGCGGGGTCGACGGCGAGACGGTGGAGGAGGCGAAGACCAGGGCGCCCATCACCCTGCGCGCCCAGGAGCGGGCGGTGACCCTGCGCGACTACGAGGAGCTCGCCCGCCGGGCCGCCCCCGAGACCGCCCGGATCACCTGCCTGGAGGGCGACGAGGGCGAGCACGGGGCGTACGCGGTACGGGTGTTGGTGGTTCCCCAGGCCGTACCCGACCCCGGCGGCCGGCTGCGCTTCGAGCAACTGGTGCCCGGCGACGCGCTGTTGCGCCGCATCACCCACTACCTGGACGAACGCCGCCTGATCGGTACGCGGTTGGCGGTGGGCCCGCCCTTCTACCAGGGCGTCACGGTGGTCGCCACAGTGCACGCGTTCCGCGGCACCGACACGGACCGGGTCCGCCGCCAGGCGCACGACGCCCTCTACCGGCACCTCGACCCGCTGACCGGCGGTGCCGACGGCCGTGGCTGGCCCTTCGGCCGTCCCGTGCAGTCCGGCGAGGTCTTCGCCGTGCTCCAGCGCGTACCCGGCGTCGAACTGGTCGACGAGGTCCAGCTCCACCCGGCGGACCCCCTGACCGGCAAACG
Source organism: Streptomyces sp. NPDC033178 (assembly GCF_055577685.1). Taxonomy (NCBI): domain Bacteria; kingdom Bacillati; phylum Actinomycetota; class Actinomycetes; order Kitasatosporales; family Streptomycetaceae; genus Streptomyces; species Streptomyces sp. NPDC033178. The sequence goes on along the minus strand of NZ_JBVIPT010000004.1, from coordinate 551,119 downwards.
CGGCGAGGCGACCAACCGCATCGACCTCCAGCCCCCGTCCCTGGTCTTCTCCTTCGACCACCGGGTGCGCGTGATCGGGGACCGGCCGTGAGGGCTACGCCCCCGAAGGGGCGCGGCGCCGTATCGAGAGGCGGCCACCCATGAGGGGCTCCGTCGACGGGCTGGGCTCGTCCGCGCCCATCGGGATGATGCTGCCCGCCGTGTTCGCCGACGACGACCTGGCACAGCGGTTCGTCGGCGGGCTCGACGACGTGCTCGCGCCGATCCTGGCCGTCCTGGACTGCCTGGACTCCTACTTCACCCCGGCCCTGGCCCCGGTGGACTTCACCCGGTGGCTGGCGGGCTGGGTCGGCGCGGAGACCGACGGCACCGAGCCCGACGACCGGCTGCGCGCGGCCGTCGCCGCCGCCGCGTATCTGCACCGGGTACGGGGCACCAGCCGCGGTCTGTCCGAGGCGATACGCCTGGTCTTCGGTGTGCCCCCGGAGATCACCGAGAGCGGCGGCGCCGCCTGGAACGCCCGGCCCCTCGGCCCGGTGCCCGGCGACCGCAGCCCGCGTCTGCACGTCACGCTCCGCCTGCCCGACCCGACCCGGGCCGACGAGCACCGCCTCGACAGCCTCGTGGCAGCCGCCCGCCCCGCCCACATGCCCTACACGGTCCAGGTGACCGCCGCCGAAAGGACTCCCGAGAGATGACCAGCCAGAACTCCGGCACAGGACGGGAGCCCGCCCGCAGTTGCGCCGAATGCGGCACCCGGGCGGAGCCCGGCCAGTCCTTCTGCGACTCCTGCGGTGCGGTACTCGGCTGGTCCGGGGGCCCGGACCGGGCCGACGCGGCCCGCCGGGACCCCGTACGCGCGGAGGCCGCCGCACCGGCGCGGGACTCCGCGGCCGGGGGTGCCGGCGGGTCCGGCGGGTCCGGCGGGTCCGGCGACCAGCCGGGATGGGACGCGTTCGCACACCCCGGGGCCGGAACGGGTACGGCCCGTACGGGCCACGACCCGGCCGTCGCGGCAGCGCCCGGACCGGGCAGCGGCCGACAGGGAGAGGACGGGGCCGGGTGGCCGGACGCCGGCTCCGCCGCTCCGGGGACCGGCGTCCGCCTGGCACGGAACCCCGGTCCCCGGCCGGGCGACGAGAACGCCGCCCACCCCGCGGGCCGGCCCGGTGACGGCGAGGCCGCCGCCGCTTGGTCCGGTGCACGACACACGGACACCGCGCCCGACTCCGAACGGGCGGCCTGGTCCCGGCAGTCGGACGGCGCGGACAGCTCGGGGAGTGCCGGGACACGGCAGTCCGACGGCGGGGACGGTTCCAGGCGTGCCGGGACACAGCAGCCGTACGGCACGGACAGCTCGGGGAGTGCCGGGACACACCAGTCCGACGGCGCAGGCGGTTCCGGACGTCCCGGGACGCAGCAGCCGTACGCCGCGCCCGCGGGCTCCGGCGCTGCACCAGCCCCTCTGCCGCGGCACGACCCCTCGGCTGCCGCGCCGGACTCCGCCCCCGCGGCGTCCACCGGTGCGGGGTCGGCGGGACTCCAGGAGTGGGACACCAACTCCCCCGCCGCTCCGGCCTCCTACGGTTCCCCCGACCTCTCCCCCGGCGCGAGGGACAACGCCCGCCCGGACACCGGCCCCGATACCCGCCGGGGCACTCATCCGGACATCCACCCCGACGACGACGCCGACACCGAGCCGGTGCCGACCACCGGGGGCCGGGGCCACCACCCGTCCCCCGACTCCACCCACTCCGCCCACTCCACAGGTTTCTCCGGGTCCACCGACTCCTCCGACTCCACCGCCGAACGGGCCAGGTCCCTCCTCATCCCGGTGAGCGACCCGGAACCCCGCGCGCCCGCGTCCCCCGCCGTCGCACCCGTGCTGCCCGGCCGCCCGGTCGCGAACCGCCCCCAAGTCCGTGCTCCTGGACCGGAGTTCGGCCCGCAGGGCGGCACCCCCTGTCCCTGGTGCGCCACCCCCAACCTCCCCGACCGGCACTACTGCGGCCGCTGCGCCATGCCGATGTCCGGCGGCGGGCCGGCGGCCCCGGGCCGGCAGCCCTGGTGGCGCCGGATACCGGGCTTCGGCGTCGTGCAGACCCCGTGGGCCGGCGACCGCCCCCGGCTGCGCCGCGGTTTCGGCGCCGTCATGAACTGGGTCGTCGGCGGCCTCGTACTCGCCCTGATCATCACCCTCGTGCTCAACATCGGCGCCGGGGTGGACGCGACCCGCGACCACTTCGCCAAGCGCGCCGCGGTGGGCCCGGACAGTGTGAAGGCGTCGCGCTCCTATCCCGGTCACCCGGCGCAACGCGCCTTCGACAAGCTCAGCAACACCTGGTGGGGGCCGGGTGTCTCGGGGACCGGTGAGGGGCAGTGGCTGGAGGCCCGGTTCGCCCAGCCGACCCGGCTGCTGGACCTGGTCATCACCTCCGGTGTGTCGACCCAGCCGGACAAGCTCTCGCAGTCGGCCCTCCCGCACCGCGTCGAGGCCCTGATCACCACCGCCGACGGCAAGAAGACCACCCGGATCATCAACCTGGACCAGAGCGCCGGCGGCCAGCGGCGCAAGTTCCGGGTCGGGGCGGTCTCCTCGGTGCGCTTCACCGTGAAGTCGGCCTACGCCACCGACGCCAAGAAGCAGGTGTCCATCGCGGAGATCGAGTTCTTCACCCGGTCGAACAGCAACAGCTCCTGACGGGCGGGGCGGCCGAACCACCCGATACGGCACGACATGACACTGGCCGCCGAGCATGCTCGGCGGCCAGTGCGGGAAACACCCCTCACCGCATGAGGCCGGTTCAGTCCTCGCGCTGGGCGCGGGCCAGCCGCTCCGCGCGGTCGCGCCGGGACGGGGACTGGACGTTCACCGTGATGCCGGCGCCCTCGCCGGGCGTCGCGTCCCAGCCGCGCAGCTTGTCGGCGACCTTCGTCACGCGTACGTCGTCCGGTCCGGCGTCGATGTAGAACAGCGACTCGTTCACCTCGTCGTCGTCACCGCCCCAGCGCACCACTCCCTCGCAGTCGGCGAGGATGTCACGCAGCGTCAGCTCCTGGAGGGGGAAGAGCCCGCCCTTCGCACTGGCGCCCGGCCGGATGCGTACCGCGGTGCCGGAGGCGAGGTTCGACTCCGGAAGGGCCTTGCGCAGCTTGCCGATCCCCTGCCAGCCCGCCAGGTCGATGCGGCTGACCTGCTCGACCTCGTAGTGGAAGCGGCGGATCACGTGGACGAGGATCAGCTCCACGTCCCCGATGCGGACGTCGACCTCAAGTCCCGTACCGGCGACCGGACGTGTCCACACCGTGGAGACGTGGTTCGCCTCCTTCTCAAGGGGCCATCCGTTCGCGGACGTCGGGAGCTTCTTGGGCGCGCTCGGCGGCCCGCTCTTCGCGGTCTCCTTCGGCGCGGCAACAGCCGTGCCCGGTACGACGGAGCCCAGGGCGGCCGCGGCACCGATCACCGTGGCGCTCTTCACCACGGCACGCCTCGTCATGTCGTTCTGCATGTCGTTCTGCACGTGTTTCATCCCTCTCTCATAGAACGATCATGAGCGCGAACGACGGCACAAGGGTCATCAGGACACTGACCGGCCAGTACACGCGGGGTTCCAGGGCCGACCTGCGCCGCAGCGGGCGGTTGGCGAGCCACCAGACCAGGCCGAACAGCAGCAGCACCGGCCCGCCGACCAGCAGCCAGGGCAGCATGCCGTCGTTCTCCGTGGGCTCGCCGACGGTCCAGCCGAGCGCCTTGAGCGGCCAGTTGACCGCGAAGTACGACAGCAGCCACACCGGAACGACACCGGGGACTCCCAGCAACAGGTTCACGCCCAGCACGGCCGGCAAGGACTTCCGCATGTGCCCAGTATTCACGCCCATGATCGGGGTCACTTGCTGCGGGACAGCTGGTTGTAGCTCTCGAGAACGTTGTAGAGACCGATGAGTTCGCGGCCGTACTGGGCGGCGTCGTCGCCGGTCCCGTTGTACCGGGCCAGCAGGGCCTGGGTGTCGGCGAGGCTGGTGGTCAGGCTCGGGCGGGGCTTGTTCAGCTGGTGCGCGTTGTAGACCGTCAGATAGGCGACCGACCGGATGTTGTAGGTCGGGTCCTCGTTGAGGTCCTTCCACACCCCCGGGATGTCGTCGTCGGTCAGCGGGCTGCCGTTGATGATGCCCTGCTGCATGCAGTAGTTGCGGGCGTCGATGGTCACCCAGGCGAAGATCTGGCCCCAGCCGGTGCTGCAGTCGTCGTCCAGACCGGCCTTGACCGCCTCGTCGGCGGCGACGTCCAGGGGGTTCATCTTGCGCAGCTCCCACAGGACGGGAGCCTGGATCAGCGCCTTGCGGAGCTTGAGCTGCCGCGCCAGCGACGTGAACAGCCAGTCCGCGCTCAGCACGAGTTCGTACGCCTTGGTGGTGGAGATGCCGCCGAGCGTGGCCCAGTCCGAGTCGGTCCAGCCGTCGCCGCCGGTCTCCGGGACGCCGATCGACTCCAGGTAGGTCTTGACGTCCGTCAGCATCGGGGCCTGGTAGGCGTCCTTGTCGAGGTCGACGTCCACGCCGTCGGTGTAGCCGCCCGGGTCGAAGTCGCCCTGGCCGGTGTCGCGGCCCGAGGCGATGTTCTTGTCGATCTCGATGGAGCCGGTGCCCGAGCCGACGGTGATGGTGGCGATCTGGTCGAACGCCCAGTTCGTCGGCATCGGGTAGCCGAGGTTCCCGGAGAAGCCGCTCGACATGTCCGACACGAAGCTCGTCGCCGAGTACCCGGCGTCCGCGATGCGCTGGCAGACGTTGCGCGGTCCGTAGACACCCACGCCGTAACTGGAGTTCTCGCCGATGGTCCGCATCACGCCGCGGAAGTGCGGAACGATGTACTCGGTGACCTCGCCGTCCATCGCGTCGTAGTCGACGGCGAAGTAGATGATCGTGCCCGGCTTGAAGCCGTGGTACTGCGCCCAGTCGATCGCCTTGAACGCGTCGCTGGTGCCCTGGTTGTAGCTGAAGTAGTCGGCCGAGCGGCTCCACGTCTGGAAGATCGGGAAGCAGCGCAGCCCGGCCTCCTTGATCGTGGCGAGCTCGCCGGGCTGGATCTGCTTCTCCGGCAGGCTCGTGGTCGACGGGTTGAAGAGATACCGGCCGATGTACTGGTAGCCGGCGGCCTTCAGGGCCTGCGCACGCGGCGGCGTGATCATCGTGACGCCGTCGCACGCCGTGCCCGGGCGGGACTGGTCGCCGTAGGAGACGAGCAGCGAGGCCCATGTCGGGAAGTCGCCGTTGCCGGTGACCGGGAGTTTCACGAACGACTGAAAGCTCTCCACTCCGGACTGCACCGTCGAGGTGAAGTTCCCGAAGGGCACATTGCGCTTGTTGAGGATCATGGCCGCGGTGAACAGCTGTGCCCATACACCGGTCGTGCCGTTGGAGACCGTGTGGGACTTCAGACCCGACTGGGTGCCGGGCCCGAAAACGCCGTTCGCGGTGCCGTCGGCCATCCCCAGCTCGTACTGGATCGCGAACAGCATCGACTTCGCGACGTCACGGGAGTGGTAGCCGTCGCAGGGGATGACGTAGAAGTCCTTGCGGAGGATGTAACGGCCGTTCAGCCACTGCTGGATGGACCGGATGGTGTCCGATCCGCCGCCGATGGTGACGTAGGCGTCCATGTTGAACAGGCCCTTGACGACTTTCGGCCACAGGGAGCTGCCGGGGTACGTGGCGCTCACACCCATGTTCTGGTTGAGCTTCTCGACGGCTGCCTTGACGCGGTCGTTGTACTTGCCGTCGATCTCGCCGCCGTCATAGCCCTTGCAGTAAAGGGCGGACTGGATGATGCGGGCGAAATTCGCCGAGGGGACCGTCGTCTCGTCCAGCTTGCCGTACTTCGAGCCGATCGTGGCCAGCGTGGTCGGGCCGAAGGAGTCCGACAGGGCGGTGATGCCCATCTCGTACTGGAGCGCTCTGGTCAGGGCGTACATCACGGGCCAGCCGGTGACCCCGTTCTCGTCCAGTTTGGATATGCCGAGTGTCGCGCCGTTGTTGTACGTGGTGTTCACGAACCGCTGGGCGAGACGGACCATCTCGTCGGCCATGAGCTGTCTCCTACGGAAGGCGAGTTGGCAAAAAAATAGGGTGCCGACGGCACCGACAGGAAATGTTCTTTGGCGCCGCCCATTTCTGCAAGCCATTACATCGGCGCGCCCGACTCCGGGTCGTTGCCAGACCTTTACCCGAATCCCTACAACCGTGACAGGCGACACACGACCGGCCCGCGCCCCGATGTTTCACCCTTCACGGATCTCCGAAGACCTTCGAAGGAAACTCGGCAATGCCACCAATTCAGGCATGTGGACAATTTGCCCCTTCGGGCCGCAGCGCACTCAATTCAGGGCGGATCAGCACGACCATCCGGAAGGCTGCATTCCGCATGCCTGAAGGTCACGAATTCAGCACGAACACCTCAACGTGTTACCACCATTTACCCTCGGCTCGAACAAGTGCATGATGACCGGCGTTGTTGTTTCCGGGTCGGATGAGGTTCACGGTGCGTGGGCGAAGAGTTGGTACGCGGATTGTGGCGGCCCTGACCGGATGCGTCCTCGGCGGCGGCCTCGCCGTCGGATGCGGCCCGACCGCCGACAGCGGCGACGGGCACTCGGCGGGAAAGCGTGAACCCCTCACCGTCGCCAAGGCCCCTGCTCAGCTCCCCGTGCCGCTCGGCAAGGGCAGCGAGGCGGCCGACGACTTCAACGGGGACGGGCACCCGGACCTCGTCCTCAACGATCTCGTGAAACGCGACAGCCACGGCGACGACGCCGGAATCGGCGTCGTCTACGGATCGGCGCGCGGACTCGCCCCCGGCGCCCGGCAGTTGCTGAGCGCAACCCGCAACGCGGCCGCCACCAAGGGGCAGTTGCCCGCGGTCTTCGACGCCGAGGCGAGCTGCGACCTCGACCGGGACGGGTACACGGATCTCGTCGTCTCGACCGACCCGCCGTTCGACGGGCAGGGCCGGCCACCGGTCCCGCTGCAGATCCTCTTCGGCTCGGCCCGGGGCCTGGCCGGCAAGGCGGTCAAGCTGGCGATTCCCCCGCAGGCACGTTTCGGCAACGACTGGCCGGACCAGCCGGTGTGCGGGGACTTCAACAGCGACAAGGCCGAGGACCTCGTCGTGCACGCCTCCGACGGCCGGCTCAGCTATCTGCGCGGGCCGTTCACCCGCAAGGGCGCCCCGAAGGCGGCCGGTGTGCCGCTCGCCTCGCCGGGGAACGTGCCGACACCACCGGCCGTGGATGTCGACGGCGACGGTTACGACGACCTGCTCGTCCGTACCGCCGAGGGTTCCGCCGCCTCCGCGTCCACGTCCTACCTCGTCCCGGGCGGACCGGCCGGGCCCGCCGGTACCGAGGTCGCCCTCCCGACCGGTGTCGACGTGGCGTTCGGCCGGTTCGGGAAGGGCAAGGGGCTCGACGCGGCGATCGGTTCGATGAAGGGGACCGCCCTGCGGTACGACGTTCCGGGCACCCTGCGCGGTGAACTCGACGTCGCCGGTACCGTCCTGGACTCCGGGGACTTCGACGGCGACGGGATGAGCGAACTCGTCTCCAGCGGTTCGGAGTTGCGGGTCCTCAAGGGCCGTACGACGGGTCTGTCCAGGGCCGGGATGGTGACCGTGCCGCCGCCGGCCCGGGGGACCACCCGCGTGCTCAAAGTGGCCGACCTCGACGGGGACGGGCGGGCCGAGCTGGTCGTGCGCACGTATCGCGGGGACACGAAGGACACGATCGCCGTGTACCCGGGCACGAAGCAGGGCCTGCTCGCACGGGAGCCCGAACTCACCTTCTCCACCTCGGAGTTCCTGGGCATGGAGAGCTGATGCGACACCGTTCGAGGACCGGTCCTGCGGCGGTGGCCGTCGCCCTGGTCGCGAGCCTCGCCGTGGGGTGCGGGGGTGACGGCTCCGCGGACCGGCCCGGCAGCGGGCAGAAGAGGCCCGCCGTCGGAAAGCCGTCCGACAACCCGGACCCCGGGGACTTCAACGGCGACGGCCACGACGACTTCGCGACCGTCGTGTACTCGGAGTCCAAGGACAAGAAGCGGTACGCCGAGACGCTGACGGTCGTCTACGGCTCCCCCGACGGCCTCAACCCTGCCTCCGCACAACGGACTCCGGCGAGCCGGAAGACGGGCGAGAAGGGCGCGGGCTTCGTCTCGCGCCCGCTGCGCACCGACCTCGACGGCGACGGCTTCACCGACCTGGTCGTGGGCCGCGGGAAGGCCGGCGCCCCGCTCGGGACCCTCGCCCTCTTCGGCGGCGCCCGCGGTCTGGGCAAGGCCGCTGAACTGGCCCTGCCCGACGGCTTCCAGCCGCGAGCCGCCGCCGACTTCGACGGGGACGGTTCCGTCGACCTGCTCGACGGCGGACACGGCGGTACGGGCGACCCCAACGGAACCGGGCCGGGCACCGACGGGCTGCTGCTGTACGGCCCCTTCGACCGCACCGGCACCCCGAAGCGGCAGGCTGTCCTGGACCTCGACCAGCAGGGGTACGCGACGCCCGAATCGGCCACCACCGGCGACTTCGACGCCGACGGGAAGGCGGAGGTGGTGTTCACGTACGACTTCGACGCGGAGGAGGACGAGAGCGCGCCCGAGGGCCTGCACATGGTCGGCTACTACGAGGGCGGCGCGGACGGACTCGTACGCGACCCCGCGCTCGAACCGCGCATCAGCAAGGCGGTGGGCACCTTCGAGGGGCCGCGTACGCCCGCCGCCGGTGACGCGGACGGCGACGGCGTCGACGATCTGCTGCTGCCCACGCAGCTCGCCGTGGCGCCGGCGGACATGCCCGCGGAGGGCGGTGCGCTGACCATCCTGTACGGGGCCAAGTCCGGGCTCGGCAGCGGGCGTTCGGAGTCCGTCATCGAGGGCGAGGGCGGGGAGAAGCGGCGGATCGACTTCGGGTCGTCGCCTGCCGTCGGGGACGTCAACGGTGACGGGAAGCCGGATGTCGTCGTGAACACGCCGGGCTATCGGGGCCACGACGGGAAGGTGACGTTGTTGCCGGGTGGGGCGTCGGGGGTGCCGTCCGCGGATGGCGAGCAGGCCGTCGATCCCCTGACCGACGGGTTGCCGGGGACGCCCAACCCGTACAAGTGGAACGAGTTCGGCTATCAGCCGCCGTTGCTGGATGTCGACGGCGACGGGCATGACGATGCGGTGGCGTTCGGGCCGTTGTGGGAGAAGCGGGCGGGGGCGTTCCTGGTGTTGCGGGGGGCCGATGAGGGGTTCGACGCGGGGAAGGTGCAGCTCCTTACGCCGGGGGAGCTTGGAGTGCCGCTGCGGTTGAAGTGAGCGGACGGGAACCACTGCGGCGGTCGTGTGTTGGCTGCGGGCCGGATGTGGCTGGTCGCGCCCACGCGGCGGAGCCGCACAATGTCACAGCCCCGCGCCCCTAAAAGCCAAGGCCGCCGCAAGAGCCCCTGTATGCCCCAATTAGGCCTCTGACCTCAGAAGTCGTCCTCAAAAACTCCCGCCTCCCGTACAACCCTGCCCCCTCCTCATGGGTCTTGTGATCGCCAACCGCCCGTAAAGCCCAGGAGAACTCCGGGCAAATGCGAGCGGTACGCACCCCATTGGCTGCGGGCGCCCGCCAGGCGCCCCCGCATGCAGCAGGAGAATCCCGCATGCACAAGCATCTGCGACTCACCCTCGCGACGGCGTCCGTTGCCGCGCTGACGGGGGGTCTGCTCACCTTCTCGGCGATGACGGCCACGGCCGCCGACTCGACGACCGTGCCGCACGCCGACTTCAACGGCGACGGCGTCGGCGACGTGGCCTTCTCGGCCGCGGGCGCCTACGTGAACGGCCGCGCGACCGCGGGCCAACTCGTCACCCTCTACGGCACCGCCACCGGAGTGTCCTCCGCCAAGCGGTCCACGCTCAGCCAGGACAGCGCCGGGGTCCCCGGCACCGCCGAGGCCGGGGACGGCTTCAGCGCGGAGACCGCGTACGCCGATTTCAACGGCGACGGATACGACGACCTCGCCGTGTCCGCCCCGCGGGAGAAGGTCGGCAGCGACACCAACGGCGGCACTCTCGCCGTCCTGTGGGGCTCCGCGAGCGGTCTGACCGGCAAGGGCGTCACCATCGCCGACCCGGCCGTCTCCTCGCACGACTACTGGGGCAAGAACCTCGCCGCCGGCGACTTCGACGGCGACGGCACGGCCGACCTGGCCGTCGGCAACTCCTCCAGCACGGTCTACGTCTACAAGGGCGGCATCAGCGCGTCCGGTACCGCCGTGGGCGGCCGGTACACGCTCAAGCCCCCGATCCAGTCGGGCGGCGACGCCCGTGGCCCGATCAACCTCACCGCGGGCGACGTCAACGGCGACAAGAAGACCGACCTGGTCGTCGACGGCTTCGAGACGGAGACCGACTACGGCTGGGCCAGGAACTACTTCGTGCCCGGCGCCGCGAGCGGCCTCGCCATGTCCTCGGCGCAGATCGTGAAGCCGGGCGCGATCACCGCGATCGGCGACGTCAACGGCGACGGTTTCGGCGACATCGTCTCCGGCGCGTACTGGAGCAACACGACGACCGACGGCACGACGGTCCCGGACTCGGCCTTCGGCGGCAAGGTGAACATCACCTACGGCACCGCCGAAGGACCGGGCGCGACCACGGGCATCACCCAGAACACCGGCAACGTCCCCGGCACCTCGGAGAAGAACGACTTCTTCGGCTACGAGCTGGACCTCGGCGACATCAACGGCGACGGCTATCAGGACATCGTGGTCAGCTCCGCCGGCGAGGACCTGAACTCCATCACGGACACGGGTGCGGTCACCGTCCTGTACGGCTCGGCGAACGGCATCGACACCGCTTCCGGCACCCAGTACTTCGCGCAGAGCACGGCGGGTGTGCCCGGCAGCGACGAGAAGAACGACGCGCTCGGCGCGGACGCGAAGCTCGACGACGTCAACGGCGACGGCCGGGCCGACCTGCTGGTCGGCTCGTACGAGAACGCGGGCAACGGCGCGGTGCTGTACCTGCCGTCGAACGGCACGAAGATCACCACGTCCGGCTCGCGGTCCGTCTCGCCGAGCAGCGCGGGTGTGTCGACGACCGGCACGCCGTCGTTCGGCGTCAACTTCGCCGACTGAGTTCGCCGACCGAGCACGTCCCGTCCCTCTTTCACCATCCGACGGGCCCCGCACCACACAGGTGCGGGGCCCGTCGTCCCCACTACCGGAGACCTCCCTTGCGCAAGCGCACGCTCCTCCTGGCCACGACGCTCACCACCGCCCTCACGACCGGGCTCCTGATCGCCCTCCCCGTCACCGCCTCCGCCGCCCCCTCGGGCCTGAAGGGCGACTTCAACGGCGACGGCTTCGGTGACGTGGCCTTCGCCGCGCCGTACGCCAAGGTCGGCGACCAGGGCATGGCCGGGTACGTGGCCGTCGTCTACGGCAGCGCGACCGGCCTGGACCCGGCCAACCACACGGTGATCGACCAGAGTTCGGCCGGTGTGCCCGGTACACCGGAGGCCGAGGACACCTTCGGTTCGGCGCTCGCGGTCGCCGACTTCGACGGTGACGGCTACGCGGACCTCGCGGTCGGCGCGTCCGGCGAGGACGTCGACAGCGATGTCGACGGCGGCACGGTCGCCGTCCTGTGGGGCGGCGCGAGCGGTGTCGCGGGCGGTACGACGGTGAAGGACCCGGCGGCCGGCACGCACGACGAGTTCGGCCGCGTCCTGACGGCGGGCGACTTCGACGGCGACGGCAAGGCCGACCTGGCCGCGGGCACCACCGCCTCGCACGCGTACGTCGTCAAGGGCGGCTTCACCCGCTCGGGCACGACCGGCGCCGCCCAGCGGATCGCGCTGCCCGAGACCACCCCGTACGGTGCCGACGCGATCAAGGCCGGTGACACGAACGGCGACGGGAAGGCCGACCTCGTGCTGACGTACCGGACCGAGCTGACCGGGGACGGTCCCAACAGCTGGTCCAAGGGGGTCGCGTATCTCGGCACGTCCGCCGGCCTGGAGACCTCCGTGCCGCGCGGCCTCGGCGGCGGCACGTCCATCGCGATCGGCGACATCGACGGGGACGGCTACGGCGAGATCGCCCTCGGCAACGTCTTCACCGCGGAGGACGACCACTCCGGCAGCCTCGGCGGCCGGGTGACGGTCGTCCGCGGTTCGGCGGGCGGCCCGGTCAACGGCGACGCGCCCATGGCCGAACTCACCCAGGACTCCCCGGGCGTGCCCGGCGCGGACGAGGAGCGCGACGGCTTCGGCAGCGCGCTCTCCATCGGTGACGTGAACGGCGACGGCTACGGCGAACTGGCCATCGGCGTCATCTTCGAGGACATCGAGACGATCGAGGACACCGGCTCCACGGTCCTCCTCCAGGGCTCGGCGGACGGCGTCTCCGAGACGGGCGGCCGCACCCTCTCCCAGGCGTCCTCGGGCGTCCCGGGCAGCGCGGAAGCCATGGACTACTTCGGCTCCGACGTCCTCCTCACCGACGTCACGGCCGACGGCAAGGCCGACTACACGGTCTCCGCGAGCTTCGAGGGCGAGGGCGTCGGCGCGGTCACCGCGATGCTCTCCGACGGCACCGGCATCTCCCCGAACGGCGACCGCGGCTTCGGCCCCGGCGCGTTCGCCCGCCCGTACACGTACGGCGCGTTCGGCGCCGGCCTCACCAACTGACCCTGAGCGCTCGCTCACCGTCGTACCGGGCCCGGCACCTCCCAGGTGCCGGGCCCGGTTTGCGTGTGTACGCCCCCTTGGCCACACCGAAATCACCAGCCACAGAAATTCACCAAACCTCCGTACAACCGTTCCCCTATCTCCAATGGTCTCCTTTGAGTCAACCGCCCACTTTTGGAGTCCTCTTGCGAAAGCGCACCTGCCTCCTGGCCGCCGCCATGCTCGTCTCCGGCCTGTCCCCGCTCGCCCTGGCCGCTCCGGCCTCCGCGGCCGCCGCCAAGTACGTCGACGACTTCAACGGCGACGGCTACCGCGACCTCGCCGTAGGTGATCGCGGTGCCAAGGTCGGCGAGGCGCAGAACGCCGGCGCGGTCGTCGTCATATGGGGCACGGCCAAGGGGCTGGACCCCTCCAGACGCACGGTCGTCACCCAGAACAGCCCGGGCATCCCCGGCGCGTCGGAGTCGAACGACTACTTCGGTACGGACGTAACCACGGCCGACCTGAACAAGGACGGGTACGCGGACGTCGTCGCCACCGCGATCGGCGAGACCAACGACGGCCGCTCCGGCGCGTTCACCGTGCTGTGGGGCTCCAAGTCCGGTCTCACCCGCGGCAGTTCGTACATGAACCCCCTCTACGAGGACCGCAGCTTCGCCAAGGACATCGCGGTCGGCGACTTCGACGCGGACGGCAGGCCGGACGTGGTCGCCGTCGACTCCGAGAACATCCTGTTCATGCGCGGCCCGTTCACCACGTCCGGCTCCCACGGCAAGGTGACCGACTTCGACCCGCGCGGCGGCGAGGAGATCACTCCGGAGACGGTGGTCGCCGGAAAGGTCACCAAGGACGGAACCGTCGACTTCGCGGTCCTCGGCAGTGAATGGGACACGGCCGTCGGGGCGTTCAGGGACACCGTCTGGTTCTACAAGGGAGGCTCCGGCTCCCCGAAGCGGACCAAGACTGTCAAGCTCCCGTCCTCCACGACCCTCGTGTCCAGCGGCGCTGCGATCGCCGACTTCGACAAGAACGGATACGGCGACCTGGCGATCGGTGCCGAACGCGCGGGCACCGGCGGCGCGGTGTACGTCCTGCCCGGCACCTCGACGGGCCCCAGCGGCTCGGTGAGGACCCTCACCCAGGCCACGTCCGGCGTACCCGGCACCCCGGAGACCGGCGACGACTTCGGCGGCGACGTCTCGGCCGCCGACACCAACGGCGACGGCTACCCCGACCTCGCCGTGGGCACCCCGGGCGAGATCATCGCCGCGGAGACGTCCGCCGACACGGGCATGTCCGTCAAGGCGGGCGGCCCGCCGCCCCGGATGGCGGCCGGCGCGGTCACCGTCCTGCGCGGCAGCGCGTCCGGCCTCACCGGCAAGAACGCCCGTGCCTACGACTACAACACCGCGGGCATCGAGGGAGAACCCGGCGAGCGGGCCGCGTTCGGCTACTCGGTGAGCCTCCGTGACTACACCCGCGACGGCCGCGCCGAACTGCTCGCCGCGGCTCCGTCGACACCACAGCGCCTCCACCTCCTGCCGGGCACCTCGTCGGGCCCGACGGGCACCGGCTCCCAGGTCCTCACCCTCGCGAGCCTGGGCCAGACCGCTCTCACCAACTTCTGGGCCGAGCTGGCGGATTAATCGCGGATTGACCACGGATTGGCCGTGGACCGACCGTCCACACCGGCCGCGCCGCGGTTACCCTCGGGGAGTCATCAAGTTTGACTACCGCGACTGCCCGAGGGAGCCGCATGGCCAACGAGGTCACCATCCCCCTGCTGCCCTGCCGGTCGATCGACGAGATCACCGAGTTCTACGGCAAGTTGGGCTTCACCACGACCTATCGGCAGACCCGCCCGAACCCCTACGTCAGCGTCCAACGCGAGGACCTCCAACTGCACTTCGCCGGGATCGAGGGCTTCGACCCCGAGCAGTCGTACGGCTCGTGCGTGGTGATCGTCCCCGACACCGGGGCCATCCACCAGGCCTTCGCCGAGGCCATGCGGGCCGCCTTCGGCAAGGTCCTCGTGTCCGGCATCCCCCGGATGACCAGCCCCCGCCGGCGCAAGAACACCGGCAAGCAGTCCGGCTTCAGCGTCGTCGACCCGGGCGGCAACTGGATCCGCTTCTTCCCGGCGACGGAGGACAAGGACGTACCGGACGAGTCCTCGTACCCCACGGGCAGGCTCACCAAGGTCCTGGAGAACGCCATCGTCCTCGGCGACTCCAAGGGCGACGCCCACCAGGCCGCCCGCATCCTGGATGCGACCCTGACCCGCGAGCGCGCCTCCGCCCACCCTGTCGAGCTGGTCGAGACCCTCGTCTACCGCGCGGAACTCGCCCTACGCCTCGACGACCCGTCCCGGGCCCGCGCCCTGCTGACCGAGGTCGGCGGGGTCCCGCTGGGGGACGACGAGCGCGCCCGCCTCGCCAACACCCTTGCGGTGGCGAGGGAGTTGGAGGGAGCGCTGCCCACTGCCCCTACGGGCGAAGGTGCCGTATGAGGGCGGCGAGCCCGACCCCGGTGGCAGCTATGACCGTGTCGGGCTCGTCGCTTTCACGGAGGAGAAGGGTGTCTTGGCGTGCGGCGAGTTCCACACAGTCGTCGCTGTCACCCCCGCCGGAGAAGGAGGACTTCTGCCAGGCTTCCTGTGCCATGTTGAGGCCTTTCACATCCGCTGAAGGAGGTGGTGGATGAAGTCCCTTGACTCTACGACGCCCAGGGCCACCTTCTCGATCGTGCGAAGCATCGCCCGATAGCGGTTGAGCTGAGCCTCCGCGTCCAGGTAGGCACCCCCGTGCTTGGTGTCCACCAGGACGGTGTCCAACTGCGGAACGGGGCCACTCGCGTACACCAGCGGAGCACTGATCCCGGCAAAGCCGTCCACGTCGAACGGCACAACGCGCACGGTCACTTGAGGTCTTTCCGACTGCTCCAGGACGTGCAGCAACTGGTTCCTGGCAACCTTGCTGTCTGCGGCTCGGATCCGCAGCGCGGCTTCGTGAATCACGGCTTCGTAGGCGACCTCGCCCAGGACCTCCTGGCGCCGCAGCCGATAGCGCACCCGCGCTTCGCGTTGCTCTTCGGAGAGCAACGGCACCGACGAGGCGAAGATGCCCCGCATCTGCTCCTCCGTCTGCAACAGCCCGGGCATGTGCACGGTCTGGAACGTCCTCAACTCGGCCGCGTGATGCTCCAGTTCGGCCACGTTCAGGTACCCGGCAGGCACCTTCCCCCGACAGCCTTCCCACCAGCCGCTCCCTCGCTCGGCCGCCATGCCCACCAGCGCCTCCACAAGCGCGGCGTCATCACACGCGTACTGGTCGGCCAGATGCCGCACCCGCTCCGCGCTCACCCCGACGCGGCCCGCCTCCGTCATCGAGATCTTGCTCTCGGCGATGCCCGACGCCTGGGCCGCCTCCCTCGCGGTCAGCCCCGCCCGCTCCCGGAGCTTTCGCAGCTCCGCGCCGAGCCGTTGCTGGCGCGCGGTGACGATGCTTCTTGCAGGCATACGGCCCTTCCTTCCCGGCAGTTGGGACTACGAGTATTCCAGTTCACCTTGACCGGGGTGATACACCACCCCTACTGTAAGTGACGCAACGAACACTCCTCGGAGCGGAAGTGCATCCCCCCGTCATGCCACGCCACGCCATGCCGGGCCAGACAGAGCCACCGCCCCGACAACCCCCCACCACTCCCCACCAGGAGACCGCATGCCCATGCCCACCCCCTGGGAGTACACCCTCTACATCCCCCACGACCCCCGAGCCGTAGGCATCTGCCGCCGCGCCCTCCGCGACATCCTCACCAGCCACCACCTCCCCGCCCTCGTCGAACCGGCGGAGCTACTCGCCTCCGAGCTCCTCGGGAACGCCATCCGGCACACCGAGGGCCCCGCCGCCCTGAAGCTCAGACGGTCGGGGAACTCGTTCCGGCTGGGCGCGTGGGACACGGATCCCGCGCCGCCGACCACGAAGCCCCAGGACGACGAGACGGGCCGCGGCCTGCGGATCGTGCGCGCGTACGCCGACGACTGGGGCTGGTTCCAGGTCAACGGCACGGCGGGCAAGTACGTGTGGTGCGAACTCGGCACGAAGGCCGAATAGCGCGGATAATCAAGACGTCGGCCATAAGACGCCAGGCAAAGGAAAGGCGGCGATCACGATGGCTGAACACCCGAACGCAACGCTCGTCCGCAAGGGATATGAGGCTTTCACGCGGGGTGACATGGACACCCTGCGCGGTCTGATGGCGTCGGACTGTACGCACCACGTCCCCGGCAGTCACCAGCTGTCCGGCGACTACAAAGGGCAGGACTCGATCATCGGCCTGTACGGCCGGCTCTTCGAGGAGACGGGCGGGACCTTCAGCGTCGACCTGAGCCATGTGCTCGTCGACGGCCGGGGCCACGCGGTCTCCGTGCACCGCTACACGGCCGAGCGCAACGGCAAGCGGATCGAGCAGAACGGCTGCCTCGTCTTCCGGATCGTGGGGGACAAGTTCACCGACATCGACGAATGCCAGGAGGACATGGAGAAGGAGAGCGAGTTCTGGGCCTGACGGCCCGAGAATCGCGCACGCGGCAACGAACGCGTACGGGGCCACAACCCCTGGCGGCCTCCAGGTGTCACACAGGTGAACCACAGTCCCCGGTCACCACCCTGGAGCCCCCGTGCACATACGGACGTACGCAATCGCCGCCACCGTCGCCGCGGCGGTCACCGCGGGCCTGACACTCGCGCCCGCCGCGGTCGCGGCCCAACCCTCCCCCACCACAAGCGACTTCAACGGCGACGGCTACGCGGACCTCGCCGTCGGCGTCCCCGACGCGGCCGTCGGCGGCAAGGCGAAGGCCGGTTACGTCAACGTCGTGTGGGGCGGTCCGAAGGGGCTGGGCTCCCACGGCAGCATCCGGGTCAGCCAGTCCACGGCCGAAGTGCCCGGCTCTCCGGAGACGGGCGACCGGTTCGGCGCCTCCGTGGTTCTGGAGGACCTCAACGGCGACGGCATCGCGGAGCTGCTCGTCGGCGCCCCCGGCGAGGACGTCACCGACCGTGGCGTGGACGCGGGCATGGTCACCGTCGTGGGCGGCGCGAAGGGCGGCCCGGGCCACGGGTCCACGGTCCTGACCGGCCCGGCGGCCTCGGCGGCGTACGGCGGGTCGGTCGCGGCGGCCGACCTGACCGGGGACGGCAGCAGGGACATCGTGATCGGCGGCCGGGACAGAGTCGTGCTGCGCACCGCCGACGGCAGCCTTACCACCGTCCTCGACGCTCCCATGGGCGGCCGCGCCCCGATCCTCGCCACCGGCGACTTCACCTCCGACGGCACGGCGGACCTGGCCCTGGCGTACTGGACGGTCGACGCCCCCTTCACCCAGTCGCACGTACGGCTGTGGGCCTGGGACGCGGCGGAGCAGGGCATGGCCAACACCTGGAACACCGACAACGCCGGTGTCTCGGCCCTCGCCGCCGGTGACTTCGACGGGGACGGCAACGACGACCTGGCCCTCGGCGAGTGCCGCGAGATCGCCGACGAGAACATCGACGACCCGTGCGGCCCGGAGGAGTACGCGAAGGGCGGCGGCATCCACGTCCACTACGGCAGCGGCCCGGACGGCTCCTTCGGACACCGCGCGCAGACCCTCGACCAGAACACGGTCGGCGTGCCGGGCGTCGCCGAGACCGGCGACCGCTTCGGCGCCTCCCTGGCCGTCGCGGACGTGAACGGCGACGGCCGCGACGACCTGGTCGCGGGCGCCCCCGGCGAGGCGATCGGCACCCGGGCGGGCGCGGGCGCCGCGACCCTCCTGTTCGGCGGGGAGACCGGCCTGGTCGACGCGTACGGGGAGGGCCACTCCGTCGCGTACCAGCAGGACACCCCGCGCGTCCCCGGCGTCGCGGAGGCGGGCGACGCCTTCGGTGCCGCCGTCGCGGCCGGTGACTACGACCACGACGGCAGGGCGGACATCGCGGTCGGCTCCCCCGGCGAGAACACGAGGTCCGGCGGTGTGTGGGTGCTCCCCCACGCGAGCGCCGACGGCTCCTACACGGTCACGCCCGCCAAGCTCGGCCTCCCGGCCGTGGCCGGCGGGCTCGCGTACGGCCAAACCCTGAGCAGCCACTGAAAAGTCCCCGAGAATCTCCCCGGAGAACCCTCGCCGGTCCCCTGGGAAGTCCCTTAGGGGATGTCACAGCTCGGCAGCAAAGCCGGGCCCGTTGCCCCGGGCCCGGCACGTCACTGTGCGGGACCAGGTACGTTCGATTACGTGGCTGGATTCAGGATCGGACGCGGCCGGGACAACCGCACGCAGCAGGCGCACCCGCAGCAACAGGCGCGGCAGCAGCCTTACGGACAGCAGGCCCCCCAGGGCGGCCCGTCGTACGGCTATCCCCCCGCGCCCCAGCCGTACCCGCAGCAGCATCAGCAGCGGTACGGCAATGGCGGCGGTGGCGGTGGCAACGGGCCGCAGCAGTGGCCCCAGGGGAACGGGCACGGTGAGCCGGAGTACTTCGGCGACCACGACCATCACGGTCAGGGCCCGGACCCGTACGCGGCGAACCAGCCGGGTCACACCACCGCGTTCTCCATCGGCGAGGACCCGTACAACCCGGGCGGGACGTATCGCGCGGGCCAGACGACCGCGCCCCCGGTGGGCCCGCGGCTGCACTGGAAGGAACTGCTGACCGGCGTCGTCATGCGCCCGAACCAGACCTTCCTGCAGATGCGCGACTACACGATGTGGGGCCCTGCCCTCATCGTGACGTTCCTTTACGGCCTGCTGGCGGTCTTCGGCTTCGACGGCGCCCGCGCGGACGTCATAAACGCCACCCTGTCGAACGCGGTGCCCATCGTCCTGACGACGTCGATCGCGATCGTCCTCAGCGCGTTCATCCTGGGCGTGGTCACGCACACCCTCGCCCGCCAGCTCGGCGGCGACGGCGCCTGGCAGCCCACGGTCGGCCTCTCCATGCTGATCATGTCCCTCACGGACGCGCCGCGACTGGTCGTCGCGATGTTCGCGGGCGGCGACGCGCCGTTCGTGCAGCTGCTGGGCTGGGCGACCTGGGTCGGGGCGGGCGTGCTCTTCACACTGATGGTCAAGAAGTCGCACGACCTGCCGTGGCCCAAGGCCCTGGGAGCGTCGGCGATCCAGCTGATCGCCCTGCTGTCGATCATCAAGCTCGGTACGTTCTAGGGCCTGTCCGACGGGCCCTAGGCGTCGCCCTGGGGCCAGTGCGCCGGCTCGATGTTCTGGTTGGCGTGGAAGAGGTTGTGCGGGTCGTAGGTCCGCTTCACCTCCGCGAGCCGGTCGTAGTGGTCACGGTAGGTGGCCCTGACCCGCTCCTGGCCCTCACCCGGCCCGATGAAGTTCACGTACGCACCGCCCATCGAGTACGGGTGCAGCTCCTCCTGGTAGTCCGTGCACCACTGCCTGATGAGTTCGGCGTTGTCCGGGTTCGGGTCGACGCCGGCGAAGACGCCCGACCAGTGGGCGTCGCGGTAGGCCCACGCCGTGTCGTAGGAGCCGACCCGGGCGGCGGCTCCGTCGACCGGGTAGAGGTGCATCAGCGACAGGTCGGTGGGGAGGTTCTCGCCGTACTTGAGATGGATGTCGGCGGCCTCGTCGGTGATCCGGTCGAAGAAGTCGCCACGCCAGTACCACTGCAGGCCCTTGGGGATCAGCTCGTCGAACATGCTCTGCAGCGCCGGGTACGGCATCGGGGTCGTGAAGTGGAAGGTCGGCCGGCCCGCGTCGTTCACCACCGCGAGCGTCTCGTCCAGCAGGGCCAGGTCACCGGTCCAGCACCACACGACACCGCACATCCTGTGCCCGTGGAGCTCCTCCGGGAACGGCGGCCCGGGCGGCACGGCGAGCACCGTGTAGAAGCCGTTCAGGTCCTCGGGCGCCTGCGGCAGGAACTCGCGGTACCAGCGCAGCACTTCACGCGTGTGGTCCACCGGCCACAACGTGATGCCGACGCCCACGGTGTGTACCGGGTGCAGCCGGTAGGTGAAGGACGTGACGATTCCGAAGTTCCCGCCTCCGCCGCGCAGCGCCCAGAAGAGGTCCGAGTACGAATTCTCGCTCGCCGTGACGAAGCTGCCGTCGGCGAGGACGACGTCCGCGGAGATCAGGTTGTCCACCGTCAGCCCGTACTTGCGGGTGAGGTGACCGTGTCCGCCGCCGAGGGTCAGTCCGCCGACGCCCGTCGTCGACATGATCCCGGCGGGGGTGGCGAGGCCGAAGGCGTGCGCCGCGTGGTCCAGGTCGCCGAGCAGGCTGCCGCCGCCGACCTGCGCGGTCTTCGCGACCGGATCGACCCGTACCCAGCGCATCGGTGACAGGTCGAGGGTGACGCCGTCGTCCACCAGGCACAGTCCCGGGCCGCTGTGTCCGCCGCCGCGCACGGCGAGTTCGAGCCCGTGGTCACGGACGAAGTCGACGGCGTTCATCACGTCCCCGGCGTCCGCGCACCGCACGAACGCGGCCGGCCGCCGGTCGATCATCGCGTTGTAGATCGACCGGGACTCGTCGTACGCCGCGTCCTCGGGAGCGATGACCGGGCCGCGCAGTCCGGTCCGCATCGCCTCCAGGGTCGTACCGTCCATCCCACCCGTGCCGCCGCTGCTGGTGCCTGTCGTGCCGGTGGTGCCGCCCATGACGATCGCTCTCCTCGCGAGGCCCGGTAGGTACGGTCCGTCCGCGATCGCACGTTTCATCCGCCCCAGGGCCGATATGTCAAGGGTCTCGCCGCTCGCCGTGACTGGCAATCGCGAGCGGGGTGCCCGGGCCGGGCGAGGGGAGCACCATGGAGCCATGGACGGCGGCAGCGGACGGCAGGGACACGGTCACGAGGGCGACGGCGACGGCCGCGGTGGTGGCGGCCGCGGTGGTGGCGGTGGCGGTGGCAGCGTGAGCGGCGGGGGCGGCGTGAGCGGTGGTGGCGGCGTGAGCGGCGGGGGCGGCGTGAGCGGCGGGGGCGGCGTGAGCGGCGGGGGCGGTCGCGGCAACGGCCGCGGTCTCGGCCGCATCGGTGCGGCGCGCTCACTGGCCGACGTCAGCACACCGGGCCGCGTGGCCGGACCCGACGAGGACATCAGCCACGAGGAGCTGGCTCTCGCGGCCCGCAACCACGGCCTCCTCCTGGAGGCGCTGCGCCACGACGTGACCCCGCCCGGCCTGCACTACGTACTGGTCCACTACGACATCCCCCACGTGCCGCCCGCCGAGGCCGACACCTGGACGCTCACGGTGGGCGGCCTGGTCCGGGAGCCCCTGGTCCTGGACCTGTCCGCCCTGTACTCCCTCCCGCCCGTCACCCATCGCGTGACCATGGAGTGCGCGGGCAACGGCAGGGCCCGCCTCACCCCACGCCCCGTGAGCCAGCCCTGGCTGGTCGAGGCGGTCGGCACGGCGGACTGGACCGGCGTACCCCTGCGGACGCTGCTCGCCGAGGCCGGAGTCGGGCCGGACGCCGTCGAGGCGGTCTTCACGGGAGCCGACCACGGCGTGGAACGCGGCGTCGAGCAGGACTACCGCCGCAGCCTGACGCTCGCGGACGCCACGGCCGCCGACCGGGAGGTCCTGGTGGCGTACGAGATGAACGGCGCCCCGCTGCCACCGCAGCACGGGTATCCGCTGCGTCTGGTGGTCCCCGGCTGGTACGGCATGGCGCATGTGAAGTGGCTGCGGGACATCACGCTGACGGACACCCCGTTCACCGGCTTCCAGCAGTCGGTGGCGTACCGCTACCGCCAGTCCCCCGACGAGCCCGGCGACCCGGTGACCCGCATCGCCCCGCGCGCGCTGATGGTCCCGCCCGGCTTCCCGGACTTCATGTCCCGCACGAGGGTCGTACGCCCCGGTCCACTGCGGCTGGAGGGCCGCGCCTGGTCGGGCCACGCCCCGGTGACGAAGGTCGAGGTCAGCACGGACGACGGCGGCTCCTGGCAGGAGGCGGAACTCGACCCGCCGGACGACCGCCCGGGCCACGCCTGGTCCTGGCGCCACTGGCAGGCACCCTGGACGGCGACCCCCGGCACCCATGTCCTGACGGCTCGGGCCACGGACGCCGCGGGCAACACCCAGCCGGTCACGCAGCCCTGGAACCGGGGAGGCTTCGGAAACAACCTGGTGCAACGGATTCCCGTACTGTGCGCGCAGGTTGACGGGTCGTCATCCACACACTCCCACCCGGCGTGAGGCAGACCGCGCGCGGCCGGCGGAACCCGAGCGGCCGCAACTGGTCCCCGTGACGGGCGGAGAGCGTGACCGCGACGGCGGTGCCGCCCTCCTCGTCGACGGCACGCAGCCCCGGTGCCAGCAGGTCGGCGGCGACGGTGTGGTCCCAGGCGCTGGTGTCGTCCAGCGCGCCGACGACGGCCACCTTCCAGTGGGACTCGTCGGACGCTGCCTTCTTGAGGCCGGCCGGCGGGAACGGGCGCTCCTCAGGTCCGAGGGCGAGCTCACGGGAGAGCAGGCTGCTGAAGCGCTGGTCGGGCGGCTCGGCACCGGAGCTGGGCGGCAGCCAGACGGCGGCCGCGAGCAGCGTGCCGTCCTCGCGCTCGGCCACCCACACCTGACCGTCCTCCAGGACGTGGTGGGCCAGCATCAGCCGCATGGCACGGCGGGCCTGGTCCCAGTCCACCGGTGCGGCGTCCGGATGATGCGGGACATGCGGGACGTGCGGGACGACTCCGGTATCGGCCGGCGCGATCAGGCGGGCCACGGCCGGTACGTCCACGAGTCCCGCGGCGCGCACGGTCGTCCGGGGCCGCAGCGGAAGGGGCTTCGCCATGGTCGCGGCTGTGGCCGTGGTGGCGGTCATGGTCATGTCTGGTGATCTCCTTCTCAGACGGTCCGGCTCGTGCCGGTGAGCTCGACGACGACGGGCCGTACGCGCGGGGCGGACGGGAGCCGGGCGCGGAGGAACCGGGCGCGGGCGGGGGCGGGGGCGGGAGTGGTGGCAGGCGTGAGATCGAGGGCAGGGGTGAGATCGAGGGCAGGGGCAGGGGCAGGGGCGGAGGCGGGGGCGGAGGCAGGTCGGCCGCCGGGCAGGTCGTATCGCGGCTGAGGACGACTGAGGAGGACCACGCCCCGGGCGGCCGCCACGGCGCCGGCGAGGGCGATCAGGGTGCCGGCCGTGCCGTACTGGAAGCCCTCCCCGAGCAGGCTGATGCCGATGACGGCCGCGGCGACCGGGTTGACGAGGGTCAGCAGGGCCAGCGGACCGCCGAGGCCACTGCGGTACGCCTTCTGGGAGAGCAGCAGCCCGCCCGAGGCGAACGCGACGGTGAGCACCGCGACCACTGCCACACTCCACGACAGCGTCGGCCCGACGGCGAGCTTCTGCGCCAGCGTGGAGCCGACCCCGGAGGCGATACCGGAGGCCGCGGCAAAGGCGAGACCGCCGAGGGCGGAGCTGCCGGAGGCGAAGCGGACGAGCACCGCGATGACGGCGAAGGCGACGAGCGCCACCCCAAGCACCTCACCGGTCCCCAGGGTGTCGTCGGGCGCGTTGCCCGCCGCGGTGGCGGCCAGCAGCGCGGCGAGCCCGACGAGGGTCAGGCCCATGCCTCGCCACTGCGTACCAGAGGTCCGGCGGCGGGCTGCGAGCGAGCCGAGGGGCACCGCAACCACGAGGGTCAGCGCACCGAGCGGCTGCACGAGGGTCAGGGGCCCGTACCGCAACGCCACCACGTGCAGCAGCGCGCCGGAGGCGTTGAGCCCGACGGCCCCCCACCACGAACCGCGGGCGAGCGTGCCCCGCAGATCGGCCGTACCGGCCGCGGTCCGCTCCTGGACCACGGCGGCCGCCGCGTAACAGAGCGCGGAGACCAGGGAGAGCGCGAGGGCGATGAACACCGGACTGCTCACGGCCATGACCTGCCCCTCCCCTCGATCGATACGAAACGGTTTCGTACACAAACGCTACGGGGACCACTAGCGAAACGCAAGCGTTTTTTTAACGGCAGGAAAAAACCGCCCAGGGCGACAAGCCCTGAGCGGCACATGAAGGCGCGCCCCCTTAGGGGGCGCGGGGAACTGCGCGACAAGCCACAGCGCACCCGCAGCCAATAGCGGGCACCCCAGCGGAGCGCTACGCGTCGAGAACCTGCCCGGCCCTCTTCACCACAGGCGGCAACACACTCCACGGAAAGTTGATCCACTCATCCGTGCGCTTCCACACGTACTCGCACTTCACGAGCGACTGCGACTTCTCGTAGATGACGGCGGACCGTACCTCCGCAACGGCGTCGACGCAGAAGTCGTACACGAGCTTCAACGTCTTGCCGGTGTCGGCGACGTCGTCCGTGATCAGCACCTTCTTGTCGGAGAAGTCGATGGTGTTGGGAACGGGCGCGAGCATGACGGGCATGTCCAGCGTGGTCCCCACCCCCGTGTAGAACTCCACGTTCACAAGGTGGATGTTCTTGCAGTCGAGGGCGTAGGCGAGCCCGCCGGCGACGAAGACACCGCCACGGGCGATGCTGAGCACGATGTCGGGCTCGTACCCGTCGTCGGCGATGGTCTGGGCGAGCTCGCGGACGGCGAGGCCGAAACGTTCGTAGCTGAGGTTCTCGCGCACGTCTCCGCCCATGTCTCCGCCGCTCACACCTGGGTCCGATGGAAGTTGAGGAAGGAGCGGGAGGCGGTCGGTCCGCGCTGCCCCTGGTAGCGGGACCCGTACCGGTCGCTGCCGTAGGGGAACTCGGCCGACGAGCTGAGCTGGAACAGACACAGCTGCCCGATCTTCATGCCCGGCCAGAGCTTGATGGGGAGGGTCGCGAGGTTGGACAGCTCAAGGGTCACGTGCCCGGAGAAGCCGGGGTCGATGAACCCGGCGGTGGAGTGCGTGACGAGCCCGAGCCGCCCGAGCGAACTCTTGCCTTCGAGCCGGGACGCCAGATCATCGGGAAGCGTGATGACCTCGTACGTCGACGCGAGGACGAACTCCCCGGGATGCAGGATGAACGGCTCGTCGCCCTCGGGCTCGACGAGCCGAGTGAGATCCGCCTGCTCGATGGACGGATCAATATGGGGGTAACGGTGATTCTCGAACACCCGGAAGTAGCGGTCGAGCCGCACGTCGACGCTCGACGGCTGCACCATGGATTCGTCGTAGGGATCGATCCGTACGCGCCCGGCGTCGATCTCGGCCCGGATGTCCTTGTCAGAGAGAAGCACGTCCCGAGGATACGCAGAGCGCCCGGGCCCACCACAATCCGGTGATCGTGGCGAACCCGGGCGATCGGGAACGGGGCGAACGCGCGGTACCCGGCACTGCGTACGCGCGCTGCTCGCTTTCGTGTGCTCAGCGCTCAGGACTCAGCGCTTCTCGAACTCCACGGGTACGACATTGCGGAGCCGGGCACAGCGTGGGCAACGGATCAGCCGGCCGGGGCCGAGCCGATCGGCCTGCTGCATCGGAAGCGAGGCGGTGCTGAACACGTGCCCTTCGGCACAACGGACGACGGTGCTGCGTTCCATCAAGTCCTCAGAGTCCCTTCCCCAGGAGCGGCGTCTGACTGACGAGGAAGCGCCACATTACGGGACGAAGAGGACGACCCTCCAGGCGGCACTCCGATCCCGCGCAGCCCCTCTTCAACCCCTCCACCGTACGCCCCAACTCCCGCGCCCCGCAGCCCCGTCCACCCCCCGAAACAGCACCGGGCCCCACGGCTTCAGCGCCGGGGGCCTGGCATGAGGTATGGTGATTCCGCGTTTCCGACCCCGGTCCAAACCGTCCGAACCGGCGTCTTACGCGGGTGTAGTTTAGTGGTAGAACATCAGCTTCCCAAGCTGAGAGTGCGAGTTCGATTCTCGTCACCCGCTCTTATCGAAAGCCCCAGGTCAGTGGCCTGGGGCTTGTTTATTGTCGGAGGTTTACCGGCGGAGACCTGTCTGTAGATGCACGAAGATCGGGCACGTGGTGGGCACGAGTTCTCGGTGGCCATGGCAGGCTCACCGTTTCCGACCCCAAAGGTGCCGCCGACCTGCGGTTTCGCTGTGTCAGCCCATCGGCCACGTCCGTGAGCCCTCAGCTTGCCCGTCCCCTCGGAGAGACGGATGGCGTTTACGGACGCCGCAGCACCACCGATTGCCCAACTCCTGCCCAGCAGGCAGGACTTCGACGAGCACGCCACAACGGAAACCGACGGACCGGGCGGCACTCAGGCGATGCTCTGTGTCCTCCGGCACAACAACATGGCCCGCCACCCTCGACCGACGCAGGCACGGCGGAAATCTCTCAGACGATGTCGTCGATGTTGTGCTCGGTCAGGTCGGATGCGTGCCGGGCAATAGTGCCGTAGTCGGCATCGTCGTGGAGGACAGCCAAGCCGTGGTGGGCGGCGGTAGCGGCAATGATGAGGTCCACTGCCGAGGCACTGCGATGCTCCCCGGCCTGTGCCATACGGTGTTGCACCGCGCTGATCCAACGCCCTGCATTCTTCGGCACCGCAACGTCGGGATAGAGGTCGGAGAACATCTCCGCGATCTCGTCGTACTCGTGACGGTCTCGGGCGCTGTTCAGGAACTCGGCGCGCTGCACATAGCAGGACGCGACCGCCCCGGCATCGATCGCGTCATACCAGGCCGATTGCAGCTTCGGATCGCGGAGCAACCGGACCAGGCCGGACGTGTCGAGCAGGTAGATCACCGGCTGCCCTTCTCCGCTCGGTGCAGCCTCTCGGCATCCTCGACGGCACCCCACTCACGCGCACGCTCGAAGTGACGGCTTATGCGCGCCGCACGCTCCTGCTGCTCGGCGTAGAAGTTCAAGGCGAGATTGACCGCCTCCTTCTTGGTCCGAACGTGAGCCAGCGCCATGACGCGCTCCAGGGCGTCGTCGTCGATGTCGATCTGGGTCACGGACATACCGCACCTCCCCGCAATGTTGGTGATGTACATAGAAGAATATGCCACCAACATTTACGGGTCCACCTGCCAGCTCCGGTGTGAGCAGTCGCGACGGACCCTCCAGATCAGGACCAGAGATGATGCGGTCCGGTCGGTGCAGGCGTTGCGCGCTGCACGGTCTGGCTGCTGGTTACACCGTGCCCACAGCGTGCCCGTAAGAGCGGACAATCACGGTCGACAGCGGTGCCACGAAGCGCTCACGCCTGGGGCGGCCGGTCTGGGTCAAGGGGCGCCCAGCCGGTCGGCGAGCAGTTGGAGTCTTTCGGCGTCGGGGCTGTCCTCGGCGGCGGTGCAGACCATGAGCACGGGGCCGGGGTTGCCCGGTATCGGGTAGGCGTCCCAGTCCAGGTTCAGTTCGCCGACCTGGGGGTGGTCGAGGCGCATCTGGCCGCGGGTCGGTTCCTCGACGTCGTGGAGGGCCCACAGCGCCGCGAACTCGTCGCTGCGGACCGCGAGTTCACCCACCAGCTCGACCGCGCGCGGATGGCCGGGATCGGCGGCGACCTGCGTCCGCAGCATCCCGATCAGCTCCGCGACGGTGGCCGCCCGGTTCGGGCACGCCCGGTCGGCCTCGGCGTGCAGGAACAGCGCCAGCAGGTTCCGCTCCCTCTGCGGCTGCCGGGTGAACTCCCCCAGCAGGGCACCGCCGAGCGGGTTCCAGGCCAGCACGTCCAGGAAACGGCCGACGACCAGAGCGGGCGAGGGCATCGTACGCAGCAGTCGTAGCGTGGTGTCCGGTACCTCCTCCGGCTCGTACGAACGCGGCAGGTGGGCCGGGGTACGCGCGGCGACCGCGAGGCTGTGCAGGTGGCGGGTCTCCTCGGCGGAGAAGTTGAGGGCGCGGGCGACGGCGTCGAGGACCTGTTCGGAGGGCCGTACGTCGCGTCCCTGCTCCATGCGCTGGTAGTAGTCCGAACTCACCCCGGCCAGTAGCGCCAGTTCCTCCCGCCGCAGCCCGGCGACGCGCCTCCGCGGGCCGGGCTCCAGGCCGACGTCCTGCGGGCGCAGCCGAGTTCGGCGGGCACGCAGGAAGTCGGCGAGTTCGCGTCGGGGATCGTCGCTCATGGCGTGGGAGGAGTCGGTCACGGCGCCAGTATGCGGCCGGCGCGGCCCGCGAGGGTGGGTCTGCCGGACCCAGGAAAAGGAGAACGACCGTGATGCCGGGTGCGGGGTCCAGCATCGGACACACCACAGCCGGTCACGGAAGGACAGCGACATGAAGGTCGTTCAGATCATGAGTTTCGGCACTGCGGACGTACTGCGGATCAATGACGTGGATCGTCCCGCTCCCGGCGCGGGTGAGGTGCTGGTGTCGGTCGGGGCGACCAGCGTGAACGGACACGACGTGATCGTCCGCTCGGGCGAGTTGAAGATGATGTCGGGACGCCGCTTCCCGATCGGTGTGGGACTGGACTTCGCGGGCACCGTCGCCGCGACCGGCGCCGGTGTCGAGAGCTACCGGGTCGGGGACCGGGTGTGGGGCATGGTGCATCCCCGGCAGCGGCACTCCGTCGCCGGGGCGGCCGAGTACGTCGTGGTCTCCGCGAACCGTGTCGCGCACGCCCCGGCGGACCTCTCGTCGGTCGAGGCGGCCTCCCTGGTGGTCGCGGGCGCCACGGCGCTGATCGCGCTGCGCGACAGCGTGCGCCTCGCGGACGGGGAACGGGTCCTCGTGCGGGGCGCGGCCGGCGGAGTCGGCACGGCCGCCGTCCAACTGGCGCACGCCATGGGCGGCCATGTGACCGCGCTGGCCCGCGACCGGCACGCCGGGCTCCTTACCGACCTCGGTGCCGACGAGGTCCTGGACTACGGCTCCACCACCTCGGACCAGATCGGCCCCTTCGATGTCATCGTGGACACTGTCGGCTCGGAACTGAACTGCTACCGGAGCCGGTTGGCCAAGGGCGGCCGGATGGTCACCGTCGGACTGTCCGCATCGGCCCTGGGCGCGATCGCCGCGTCGAGCGTGCACGGCTCCCGCCGCATCCGCACCTTCAGCGCCAACCCCGAAACCTCCGTGCTGCGCGACGTGGCCGACCTCGTCACGTCGGGCTCGCTGCGCCCGGTGGTCGACAGCGTGTACCCGCTCGCGGACATCGCCACGGCGCACCAGGCGTTCGAGCGCGGCGGCGTCGTGGGCAAGCACGTGGTGACGGTGCCGCGCAGCTCCGTCTGACGGAGACAGGGCGAAGCCGTCGTGTACGCCTACAGCCCTGATGCCGATGCTCTGTTCAAGGTCCTGGAGCCGACTCTGCGCAGTCTGCCGTTCCGACCGGCGCAGGTCCTTCTCCGGCGGGGGGACGCCACGACACGTGTGGATCTGCAGGCCTCCAGCGCCAGGGCGACGAACGCACCACAAGCGCACCAGATATGGCGGGAACCGCGGAGAAAGCAGCCAAGCCCCACGAGGCCACACCGCAGGCTTTCGCCCGGGTCGACGCCCGAACCAGCCCCAAATAGCCGCAGCTCCCCAAGCCGAGAGTGCGAGTTCGATTCTCGTCACCCGCTCCAGATTTCGCCGCCCAGGTCAGCGGCTTGGGGGTTTCTGTATGGTCTAGACCAATTCGAGAGGCCCGTGCCCTCTTGCCCTCCGCGTGCCCTGGGTCGAGGTCGAGCGGCCGCGTCGGGAACAGGCGGCCCGGTCGGCCGGGTTGCATCGACCGAGGGACCGGCGCCGCACGGGCGGGGAGCACGGAGACCACAAGGTCGTCCGCCCGCGAGGGTCCGGCCCCCGGGATCGCGGGACGCCCGCCGCGCTACTTGGACCGTTGCGTATTTCTGCAGGAGGACTGCTTCATGACTGACCGACCCTTGACGCTCATGGCCGTGCACGCCCACCCCGACGACGAGGCCACGGGAACCGGAGGGGTCCTCGCGCGGTACGCCGCGGAAGGTATCCGCACGGTTCTCGTGACGTGTACCGACGGCGGTTGCGGTGACGGACCGGGGGGTGTCAAGCCGGGCGATCCCGGCCACGATCCGGCGGCCGTCGCCTCGATGCGTCGTCAGGAACTTCAGGAGAGCTGCGACGTCCTGAAGATCAGCGACCTGGAGACACTGGACTACGCCGACTCCGGGATGATGGGCTGGCCGAGCAACGACGCCCCCGGATCCTTCTGGCAGACCCCCGTGCAGGAAGGCGCCGCCCGGCTCGCGGAACTCATGCGGCACTACCGACCCGATGTGGTCGTCACCTACGACGAGAACGGCTTCTACGGCCACCCCGACCACATCCAGGCCCACCGCATCACGATGGCGGCGCTGGAGATGACCGCGCTGACACCGAAGGTGTACTGGACGACGATGCCCCGCTCGGGCATGCGGCGGTTCGGCGAGATCATGCGCGAGTTCCATCCGGACATGCCGGAGCCGGATCCCGCCGAGGCCGCCGCGCTGGCCGAGATCGGCCTCCCCGACGATGAGATCACCACGTGGGTGGACACCCTCGCCTTCAGCGGTCAGAAGTTCGACGCACTGGCCGCGCACGCCAGCCAGGGCGAGAACATCTTCTTCCTCAGGATGGGCAAGGAGAGGTTCGGCGAGCTGATGGGCACGGAGACCTTCGTACGTGTCCAGGACGCCACCGGCGCGACCGTCCCCGAGAACGACCTCTTCGCCGGACTGCGCTGATCTGCCCGTCCGACCGGCCCAGTTGTTGTCTGCCGTTCCACCAAGCCGTTCGGTCGATGAGGCGCGTGCGAGGATGTCGTTCGTGACCGGATCGTCGTCCTCGTCCGTTGCCGAGGGGCCGCCTCGCAGTCAGGGCCTGGGCCCCCGGGCCGCTGCCGCGCTTGTGTTCGGGTCCTCGGCGGCGGTTCTTGTGGTGGAGATCGTCGCTCTGCGGCTGTTGGCTCCCTATCTCGGGCTCACCCTTGAGACCAGCACGATGGTGATCGGTATCGCCCTCACGGCGATCGCCCTCGGGTCGTGGCTGGGTGGGCTCGTCGCCGACCAGGTCGATCCGCGTCGGCTCATAGGCCCCTCGCTCGGGGTGTCGGGAGCGGTCGTGGCGCTCACCCCCGCCGTGCTGCGCACCTCCGCGGAGTGGGCACCGGCGATGCTCCTGCTCATCGCGGCGCTGACCATCCTCGTGCCGGGGGCGCTGCTTTCCGCGGTGACGCCGATCGTGACGAAGTTACGTCTCACCAGCCTCGCCGAGACCGGGACGGTGGTCGGCCGGCTGTCCGGCGTCGGTACCGTCGGCGCCATCTTCGGCACCGTCCTCACCGGCTTCGTCCTCGTGTCGCGGTTGTCGGTCAGCGGCATTCTGATCGGCCTCGGAACACTGCTGGTGGCCGGCGCGGCGCTGGTCGAGTGGCGCACGCGCGGGTGGAGCGGCACCCCTGCCCTCACCCTCGTGGTCGTGGCCGGCGGCCTCGCCACCACGGCCGCGCCCGGTGCTTGCGACACGGAGACCAAGTACCACTGCGCCCGGGTCGTCGCGGACCCCGATCGCAGCAGCGGGCGCACACTCGTTCTGGACGGCCTGCGGCACTCCTACGTCGACCTCGACGACCCGACGTTCCTGGAGTTCGCGTACGTGCGCGCCATCGCTTCGGTGGTCGATGCCGCCTTTCCCGAGGATGAGCCACTTGCCGCCCACCACCTGGGCGGCGGCGGGCTCACCTTTCCCCGTTACCTCGCGGCCACCCGTCCCGGGACGCGCAGCCTCGTGTCCGAGATCGACAGCGGGGTCGTACGTATCAACCGCGAGCAACTCGGTCTGGGACCCGGAGCCGGTATCGACGTACGAGCCGAGGACGGCAGGCTCGGTCTGCGGCGGCTGGACGCGGGCAGTCGTGACCTCGTCGTCGGTGACGCCTTCGGGGGCGTCAGCGTGCCGTGGCACCTCACCACGGTGGAGGCGATGACGGACGTACGGCGGGTGCTCGACGAGGACGGCCTGTACGTCGCCAACCTCATCGACCACGGCGACATGGACTTCGCACGTGCCGAAGTGGCCACCCTCGGCGAGACCTTCGAGCATGTGGCCGTCGTCGGCGAACCCGCCGATATCGGCCTCGCCCCGGCCGCCGCCCCCGAGGGCGGCAATCTGGTGGTGCTCGCCTCCGACCGGCCGGTCGACCTGCGCGCGGCCCAGGAAGCGCTCAACTCCCGGCAGACCGGCTGGAAGACCTCCACCGGCGACGACCTCGCCTCCTGGATCGGCGACGCCCGACCGCTCACCGACGACTACGCACCCGTCGACCAGCTCCTCCAGCCCTCCAGACCACAGAGCAGCCAGTGACAGGACCCACGTCCAAGCCCTGCCGACGCACCTGAACATCCGCACCACGTCGAGGGTGCCGGCCAGCGGCTCGTGGGGGGGGGCGCGCAGGAGTCGGCGAGGTGAGCGATGCGGCGCAGGACCATTCCCCTGTGTTCGGAGAGCAGACGGAATCTGCTCTCCGGCGCGTACGCCTCGCGACGATCACACAGTGCGGACCCACCGCCTCCAACCACGTCATGCTTCCGGCCCGCCTCACCAGCTCCGCATGCCCCCGGGGGCGCAATGCCGGACACTCCTGTATAGGGGTCGGCGTATTTCGCGCGGGCCATGGTGAAGGTGTTCGGCGTGCTTGAGGTCCCGCTCTGGCTGTGGGGGGCGTTCGCCGCGACGGTGGTCGTGTCGCTGGCGGTGGACCTGCTGGCCCACCGCACCGCGCACGTCATCCGCTTCAAGGAGGCCGCCGCCTGGAGCGGCCTGTGGGTGAGCCTCGCCCTGGTCTTCGGCGCGGTCGTCTTCCTCGTCCTCGGCACCACGGCCGGCACCGAGTACACGACAGCCTGGCTGCTCGAGAAGAGCCTGTCGGTCGACAACCTCTTCGTCTTCGCCGTGATCTTCGCGTACTTCAAGGTGCCCCGCGCCTACCAGCACCGCGTGCTGTTCTTCGGCGTCATCGGCGCACTCGTCTTCCGCGGGATCTTCCTCTCCCTCGGCGTGGCCGTGGTCAGCCGCTTCACCGCGGTGCTGTTCGCCTTCGCGGCGGTCCTCTTCTACAGCACCTACAAACTCCTCAAGGACGAGCAGGAGAGCTTCGACCCCGGCAAGAGCTTTGCCGTAAGGATGCTCCGCAAGATCATCCCGGTGCGGGACGAGTACGCCGGGGCGAAGTTCTTCGTCAAAGAGGCCGGCAAACGGATGGCGACCCCGCTGCTCGCAGTGGTCGCCGCGATCGAGGCCGCCGACCTGATCTTCGCCGTCGACAGTGTCCCGGCCGTCCTCGCGGTCAGCGATGACGCCTTCATCGTCTACACCAGCAACGCGTTCGCCATCCTCGGCCTGCGGGCCCTCTACTTCATGCTCGCCGGCCTCCTGGACCGCTTCCACTACCTGAACAAGGGCCTCGCGATCATTCTCGCCTTCATCGGCGTCAAGCTCATCCTCCAGGCGTCCCACAAGATGATCAGCCCCGGCATCCCGGAAATCCCCTCACCGATCAGCCTCGCAGTCATCGTCATCGTCCTGGCAGGTTCCGTGGTGCTCAGCCTCAGAAGGCCCGCCCCGACAAGCGCTGTGGAACAGGCCGACGAACAGGGAGGCGCCTCCGGGACCACTGAGCAGTCCGGCTCACCCCCTGTGGTGGATGACCCTGAGCCCTCAACCGGTTCACCGGATCGGGACGCTGAATCCCGCCCGCGCTCAGGGCGGCGAGGAGGCAGGGCACTTCCGGACGGATCAGAACGGGCATATCGTAAAAATATGGTCAAAATGAAGCGCAAGCCCGAAGCGTACGTGTGTCCGGCCTGCAAGAAATCCGTGCCGGCCGCAATCCACCGCCACAAGACCCTCGGCGTATTCGTCCCCGTCTGGGGCCCGGGCGCATGTCAGAACCACGACTGTCCCGACTTCCGGTTGGACCCCGGTCACAAGCACTCCCCGTCCCGGTAGGGAAATCGACAGCGCGGCGGTGCACTGCCGACCTGGGCCGGTGGGGTTGCCCTGCCCTTCACATCAGGCGGCCCACCGGATTCCCGCCGGGATCGTCGGCCAGCACGACCGCGGCCTTGACGCGCTTGCCCACCGGCTCGCGCCGCACCTCGTAACTGCGGCACACCGCCATCGCGATCTCCAGGCCATGCTGCCCGACCCGCCCCGGATCGGCCGGGCATGCCGCCGGCAGCGTCGGATCGGTGTCCCACACGCTGATCTCCACGGCACCGTCGACAATCTCCAGGTCCAGCAGACACGGCCCGGGCGCGTATTTGTAGGCGTTGGTCACCAGCTCGCTGACCACCAGCTCGACCATGCCCATCGCACGCTCCGACACCGGGAGCCCGTGAACGGCCTGCACCTCGGTCATGAAACGACGGGCAGAATGCCGGGCCGCAGCGATCGGCTCGCTGCCGTCCAGGGCCAGGGCAGCCAGGATCGGGCGGCTGACCCGCGGTTGATATTCCACTTCGTGCACCACTGAGCCACACCGCCACCCTCGTCCTGAGCAACACGGATACTGGGCCCGAATACCCCCGAACCCGCACCGCACACCAGACCCAGGACCGGAAGATCCGACCGTCCCCGCACTCCGGACGAACCCACCCGAAGCGAGCAAGGGAACAGCTTTCAGCGCGACGACGACATGGCCGATCTGTTCGCGGCCGTCGGCCACGACGACCTCCACGTGACTCTGCGACCGCAGACCCGGCGATTCGCGAGCGGACTCGCCGTACGTCCCGTCAGACGGCCTTGACGACGACGCCTGCGCCTTCGAGCGCGGTGACCTCGTCGGCGGGGGCCGTGGTGTCGGTGACGAGGGTGTGCAGGAGTGTGGCGGGGCCGACGTGGGCGTAGGCGGTGTGGCCGAGCTTGCTGCCGTCGGTGGCGACGATGATGCGGCGCGCGGAGGCGATGGCGGCCTTCTTCACCGCCGCGTCGTCGAGGTCGTAGGCGGTCAGGCCGTCGGCCGCGCTCAGACCGCAGCAGCCCATGACGGCGGTGTCGAAGCGCAGTGCCGCCAGGGACGCGAGGGTGAGGGGGCCGGTGAGGGCTCCCTCGGCCGCGCGCGGCTGCCCGCCGGGGACCATGAGCGTGGCCGGGCCCGGGCCCTCGCCCAGTACGTGGATGGCCTGCAGGGACAGGGGCATCACCGTGACCGGCCGCCGGCGCAGCAGGTGGGCGATCTCCAGGCAGGTGGTGCCGCTGTCGAGGAGGACGGTCTCCCCGTCGGCGACGAGCGAGGACACCTCGGCCGCGATGCGGCGCTTGGCATCGACGCCCTCGTGGACACGCAGCGCGAAAGGCGGCTCCTGCCCCCTGAGCAGCAGGGTGCGCGCGCCGCCACGGACGCGCTCCAGGACGCCTTGCGCGGCAAGCACGTCGAGATCGCGCCGGATGGTCATCTCGGAGGCGCCGGTCAGTTCGGCGAGTTCCTGGACCGCGACCCTGCCCGACTCCCTGACGGCCTGCGCGATCACCCCGTGCCGGTCTGCGTTGCTCATGCCGCGATTGAACACCACCCGAAACGAACATTCAATGTGTGCGAAGTGACAGTATTCGATCACACCTGATGTTCGTTACGGTGGCTTTCATGAATCATCCGCTTCGGGCCGCCCGAGTCGCGACCTTCGTCTACTTCAGCCTCTGCGGCACCCTGATGGGCATCTGGGTGGTGAACATCCCCGCCGTCGAGGAGCGCGTGGGTATCAGCCACGCGACGCTCGGGGGGCTGCTGGTGCTGCTGGGGCTGGGTGCCTTCATCGGTATGCAGGTGGCCGGGCGTCTGACCGACTTTCTCGGGGCGCGCGTCGTCGTCCCCGCCACCGGCGTGCTGTGCAGCGCGGCCCTGGTGCTGCCCGGCCTTCCCCGGGAGCCGTGGACGCTGGCAGGTGCCCTGCTGGTCTTCGGGTTCTGCAACGGCTGCCTGGACGTGAGCATGAACGCCCACGCCGTGCACGTGGAGAAGGCGTACGGACGGCCCGTCATGTCGGCCTTCCACGCCACGTTCTCGGTCGGGGGCGTCGTCGCCGCGCTCGTCGGAGCGGCGGCGGTGAGCGCCGGGCTGAGCCCGGCCGCGGGCATGGCCGCCGTGGGAGCCCTGGGCATCGTGATCGCCCTGGTGTCGGCACGTGCGCTGCTGCCGGCCGCACCTGCCGCTGCCGGCACCGGCCCTGCACGGGAGGACGGCTCCGCCGCCGACACCGACGTCGTATGGGAGGCGGACTATGCGAAGGAGGCCAACTCTGCGGGTCGGGCCGGGCAGGCATCGGCCGCCGCGCGCCGCGGCACCAGCGGCCGCATCTGGATCCTCGCCACCCTGGCCCTGATGGTCATGCTGTGCGAGGGAGCCGCCAACGACTGGAGCGCGCTGCACCTGAAGGACGTCCTCGGTGCACCCGCGAGCACCGCCGCCTTCGCGTACGGCACGTTCGCGGCGACCATGACCGTCGGCCGGCTGCTCGCCGACCGCCTCGTCGCACGGTTCGGGTCCATGGCGATCCTGCGATACGGCGCGGCGACGGCTGCCCTCGGCATCGCGATCGTGACCGTCTCCCCGTGGATCTGGGCCGCGTTCGCGGGGTGGGCGCTGTTCGGTCTGGGGCTGTCGGGCTGTGTCCCGCAGTTGTTCAGCGCGGCCGGTCACACCGACCCCTCCGCCGCGGGGGCCAATGTCTCCCGCGTCGCCGGGCTCGGCTACGTCGGCATGCTCGCCGGCCCCGCCGTCATCGGCTGGCTGACCCACTTCACCGCCCTGAACCACACCTTCGTACTGCTGATCCTGCTGTGTGCGATCACCGCCGTGGCCGCCGGGATCCTGCGTACCGATTCCGAACGCACGCGCCGCACGCGCGAGATGGCACACGGCAGCCGCTGACCGCCTGTGCGGCACGGCTCACTCCGTGCCGCACAGGCTTCTCCTCCCGCCCCGGCCGTCAGAACCTGGAGGAACCCTCACCGTGCCCACCGACCGACGCATCGTGCTGTTCGACCTCTTCGGGGTCATAGCCCGCCACCAACGCCCGGGCGCCCTGGCAAAGATGGCCGCCCGCTGTCACACACCCACCGCCGCCTTCACCGCGGCCTACTGGGCCTGCCGCCCGCCGTACGACGCCGGTCAGCAGTCCGCGCCCGAGTACTGGACCGCCGTACTGCGATCCCTGTCCCCGCCGCCGTCCCGGTCCTCGTCCCCGCCCCTCTCCCCGTCCCGGTCCTCGTCCCCGCCCCTCTCCCCGTCCCTGTCCCTGTCCCTGTCCCTGTCCCTGTCCCTGTCCCTGTCCCTGTCCGCCGACACGATCGAGGAACTGCGCCTCTCCGACATCGACAGCTGGTCACGCGTGGACAACCGGATGGTCGCCTACGCCCAGTCCCTCCGTGCCGTCGCCGAGGTCGCCCTGCTGTCCAACATCCCCTCGGACCACGCGGACGCCTTCCTCACCGCGCAGCCCTGGCTGCACACCCTGGACCACGTGGCCTTCTCCGGGAAGATCAAGGCGGCGAAGCCGTCCCCGGCCGCCTTCCATCACTGCGTCATTGCCATGCGGGCCGCCCCGGCCGACTTCCTCTTCGTCGACGACCGCGAGGAGAACGTACGGGCCGCGCAGGCCATGGGCATGAACGGACACGTCTTCACCGATCGCGACGAACTGGCGGCCGCCATCGCCACCTGGCTGCCCACTCGACGCCCCACGCGGAAACCCCGGCTGCCCACCCGCCGCCAACGGCCCCCACCGACAGCCGCCACCAGGAGTGCCAACTGGCATACGCAGCAGACGTGTTGCTGTGTCACGGCTGTGTGACCGCGCTGTTCTGAAGCGAGGACAGGCGTGACCTGTGGGGTCCGGGAGACCTCATAGTGATCACAGAGCGGGAAACGGCGGATACGCCACCGGCTCTCCGCCATCCCGCCCCCGGAAGGAACCTCCCGTGATGAACCGCCGCCTGCGCCAGGCCATCGTCGCCACCGCCGCACTCACCGCCGGACTGCTGCTGACGGCATGCCAGAACGGCACGGACGACAGCTCGTCCGGCAAGAGCCCGACGGGCTCCGCAAGCCCGGTGGCAGCCGCGGACAAGGCGTCCGACTCCAAGAACGCCAAGGGCGTCAGCGGCTCGTTCAATAACGGCAAGGTCACCTATCTCGCCCCGGGCAAGTACATCGTGTCCGTACCGGGCAAGGAGGACCAGCAGTTCTGGGTGGCCGACGACACCGAGGTCTACGGCGTCGGCACCATATGCGGCGAGGCCGGCTCCAAGGTGGACGCGCCGTGCGACCTGGACCAGCTGGAGGCGGCCCTCAAGAAGGGTGCCGTGAACGCCGACGTGGAGATGAAGAACGGCGCCGCGACCCTGGTGACCGAGCGCCGCGCCGCCCAGCAGGACGCCGGTTCCGGTTCGGACTCCTCCGGCTCCTCCGGGTCGGACTCCGACTCGTCCTCCGGCCGCGACGAGTCGGTCGTCGAGGGCGTCAACAAGGGCAAGGGCGTCAACGGAACCTGGTTCGGCAACGTCTCCTACCTGGCGCCGGGCAAGTACACCGTCTCCGACATGAAGGGCACCGAGCAGCAGTTCCTCGTCGCCGACGACACCAAGATCATGGGCTACGACGACATCTGCGACGCCGTGAACACCGGGCCGGGCGGTGAGGGCGGCGTCGAGTGCACCGAGGCCCAGCTGGAGGCGGCCGCCAAGAAGGGCTTCTCCGCCGAGGTCGAGATCAGCAACGGCATCGCGACCACCATCACCGACGACCACTGAGCCTCGGGCCGGCCCCGATCGGGCTCCCCCCTGTGACGCGGTCTCAGCCGGTCGTGGCGGGGGTGCCGGTCGTGCCGGGCGAGGCAGGTGGCGTGGGCCGCGCCCGGGTTTCGGTCTCCGCGGGGGCGTTCCCCGTGTTCCCGGTGTCGCCGTTGTTCTCGGTGCTGCCGGGGGCGAGTCCGCACGTGCCGGATCTCGATGCCCCGTCCTGACCCGTCAGCTCCACGACGACCTGGCCGTCGGCGTCCTGGCTGTAGGCGATCGTGCAGGTCAGCTGGCGTAGAGCCGTGCTGCTCAGGCCGTTCAGGGCGAGGGGCAGACGGGTCGTGACCCTGCCCGCCGAGGCGGGTCCGACCTTCACGGTTCCGCCGGGGCGGGTCCTGGGGAGGTCGGTGCCCAGGCCTGCGGCCCGGTCCACTTTCTGCGGCCCGGCGAGCAGCGCCAGGACGACCTTCTCCGTCGACACCGGTCCCGCCATGGCACCGGAGTTCCGGTCTCCGGAGTTCGCGTCTCCGGAGTTCTGGTCACTGGAGTTCTGACCCCCGGAGCCCGACTCGTCGTACTGGCCGCCGAACCCGGCCGAGGGCCCGGTACTCCTGATCACGGGGCTCAGCCCGCCGTCGGGGGCACGGAAGAAGAGCAGCATCTCCAACTCGCGGTCGAAGAAGGCCTGGACGCTGGCGGGGCCGCCCGCCGCGATGACGTCGGTCTCCTGGATGCCGCAGCCACCGAGCAGCGGTACGGCGGCCGCAACGGCGGAGGCCAGCACGCGTCGGCGCCTCCGCGCACCCCTCATCCCCCGGTCTCCTCCACGTGAAGCGGTATCTCGACGGCGAAGACGGCACCGCCCCCGGCCGGTTCCCGGCGTGGATCGTTCCGCCGTGCAGCTAGGGGACGCCGTCCTTGACGACCCGCTCGAAGCTGCCGTGGGGGTCGGCCCGCGCGGCGCGGCGCAGTTCGGGGGTGATGACGGTGGACACCGGGTTCTCGCCCGAGGAGGCGCGGATCGAACCGTACTCGGCGAACACCACCCAGGGGTGGGGCTTGCCCTTGCGGGCGATGTCGCGCAGGACCTCCTCCAGTCCCTCCTTCTGCACGGGCAGGGCGAAGCCCGTCTGCTGTACGTGGTCACGGAACGAGGTGACCGCCGTGTCCTGGGCGGTCTCCAGCAGCGAGTTGCGGGCCTCGGGTAGGTCAGCGCGGCCGGCGGCTGGTTCGTACGCGACTACACGACCAGCTTCACCATCGGCGCCCGGCAGATCGCCAAGGTCGACCTCGACCGCCACCAACTCGTCCTCGTGCGCGACGGCAGGACGGTCCGGCGCATACCGGTGTCCGGCGGCACGCCCGGCGGTGGCAAGCGTTCCTGGCACGGAACGGCCGTGCTCATGGCCAAGGAGGGCACGATCAACATGAACTCCGAGCCGGTGGGTCTGGGCGACGCCTACGACAAGATGGTCGAGCACTCGATGCGGCTGACCTGGTCGGGCATGTACGCGCACGCCGCGCCGTGGAACGCCCGCCACTTCGGCAACTCCAACCAGAGTTCCGGATGCATAGGGATGAGCGACGCGAACGCGGCCTGGTTCTACGGGCAGGTGCGGCCCGGCGACCCGTTCGAGATCACCGGCAAGGACACCAAGGGCGTGGTCGCGCCCGGCAACGGCTTCGGCGCGTGGAACCTCTCGTGGAGCGATTGGCAGCAGAAGAGCGCGCTGCGGCTGAGCGGTGGTCCGGGCAGCAGGAGCAGCAGCTTCCGCTGGACGGGACACGGGGGCCGGAGTTCTTCCAACCGGCCCCCGATCGCCCGGGGTTACTTCTTTACGTCCTTCACCGAGGTCGGCCCCAGCTGCTTGGCGCTGGCGTACTCCGGCATCGTCATGGGCTTGTCGAACAGGAAGAACGACTGGTTCGTGCCGACCGTGAACTCCATGTACGCGCCCGTCGTGGCGTCGAAACCGTAGTACGCGTTGCAGGTGGACCCCGTCGTGTACGTACCGTCCATGCCGGGCTGCGCGAGAACCGCGACGCCGCTGTCGGAGTGCTCCACCTTCTCCGTCGGGGTGAGCATCTTGCAGCGCGGCACCGGCAGGCCCTTCATGACGAAGTACCCGTACTCGCCTTTGGCGTTCTGGATGTAGACGTACGAGAGCTTGCCGCGCTTCCCCCACGTCTTGACCCACTGGTTGATCGCTTCGCGGGTCGGCGAGTACTCCATGCGGCCCGCCGGCTGCTGGGCCACCAGGTGGTCGTAGCCCTTCTGCTTGGCCTTGTTCTCCTTGTCCTGGCTGGAGTCGGTGCAGGACGTCAGGGCGAGGCCCACGACGAGCGCGACGACGGGGGCCAGGGCCGTGCGTACGAACTTCTTCATGCGGTGCTGCCCTCTTCCCTTGGACGAGACGGGGATCAGTTGGTGCACGTCGTGCGCTCGGCTTCGACATTCAGCTGGTACGGCAGGTCCTTGTCACGGAAGGGCGCGCGGTTCTCCTGGGCGGCCTTCGCGTTGTAGTCGTCGACCGACTCGACCCGCGTGGCCTTCAGCGCGGTGACCGACTGGTCGATCCGCGTCCTGCGGGTCTCCGAAGCGGCCTTCCGCTCCTGCTTGAGCACCTGGATCGTTCCTTCGGCGTTCTGCACGGCCTCGCACAGATCGAAGAGCTCCTGGTACGTGGTCTGCCGGAACTCGCCCGAGCGGACAGTGTTGTCGCGCTCGTCCGCCTCACCGCGGAACGGGGCGGTGATCCATCCCGCGCCGCCGAAGGCGAACACCCCGATCACGTACACCATCGCCAGGCCGATGACCCCTGCGACAGCCCGAACGCCTAATCGTGGC
This sequence comes from Streptomyces sp. NPDC033178, assembly GCF_055577685.1. Taxonomy (NCBI): domain Bacteria; kingdom Bacillati; phylum Actinomycetota; class Actinomycetes; order Kitasatosporales; family Streptomycetaceae; genus Streptomyces; species Streptomyces sp. NPDC033178. Next base: position 508,947 of record NZ_JBVIPT010000004.1, on the reverse strand, counting down.
CCCTCACGTGCCTCCCACATAACCAGCCCCCTTCACAGGTGGCTCCGCGACGTGGAACCACCTCCCTCGGAGGAGGACACGGGCACCCGCTGAAACGGTTCCGCCGGCGGGACAGGGCCAGACAGGCCCCAGCGGCTCAATCTCGCCCGCCGTGGCTCGGTTGTCCGGGAACCACTCCGGGATTGTCCTTGATCGGTAACGGGCGCATCCGGTGGCCGCGGTTCGCCGTCCTCCCTGGTGGTCGCGCGTCGACGTCGACCAGGGAACCGGCGAGGAACTGCGTGAAAGCGGGGCGGACATGGCACGGCACGGCGGCGGGCGAGGGTGGTACGGCAAGGTGCTCGGCGCGGCGCTCGGGGTGGCGTTGGCCGCCGGGGGTGCCTCGGCGTGGTCCGCGCAGGCCGGTGCCGTGGGCGGCTCCTCGCCGAAGGGGGCCGCGTCGGCCGGGCCGGGCGGTGCCGTCAAGCCGGTCGCGGTGACCATCGCGCACGCCTCGGACAAGGGGGCGCGCGGCGTCAACATCACCATCGACGACGGGCCCGACCCCGTGTGGACCCCTCAAATGCTCGACGTACTGCGGGAGTACGGGGTGAAGGCCACGTTCTGCATGGTGGGGACGCAGGCGCAGGCCCACCCGGACCTCGTGAAGAAGGTGGTCGCCGCCGGGCACCGGCTGTGCGACCACTCGGTGTCGCACGACACCACCATGGACAAGAACTCCCGGGCCTACCAGTCGAAGCAGATCCTCGACGCCGAACGCATGATCACCGAGGCTTCCGGGGGCGTACGCCCGATGTACTACCGGGCGCCCGGCGGGGCGTTCACCCCGTACAGCCGCAAGCTCGCCGCCTCCCGCGGCATGCGCCCCCTGGGCTGGAACGTGGACAGCAAGGACTTCGAGCGGCCGGGCACGGACGCCATCGTCGCCACCGTCGAGCGGGAGGTGCCGAACGGGCCGACGCTCCTCTTCCACGACGCGGGAGGCGACCGCTCCCAGACCGTCGAGGCCCTGCGCCGGATCCTCCCCCGGCTCAAGGAGCAGGGCCACTCCTTCGGCTTCCCGGTGCGCTGACGTCTCACGGTGGCGCACCGGCGGGCGCGGGGAGGCTCCGGCCGCGCGCTCTCCTACGCCGCGATGACGGCGACGCCCGTCCTGCCTCCGTCGACGTCGACCACGGTTCCGTGCACGAAGGCCGCTTCGTCGCCGGCCAGCCAGACCGCGGCGTGCGCGACGGCGTCCGGCGTGCCGACGCCGCCGCGCCGACCGCGAAGGGCCGCGCCACACGGGCCCGCATCGTCGAGGGGGCGGCCGAGGTGCTGCGTGAGCAAGGTGTCGCCTTCGCCACGCTCGACGACATCCGCGGCCGCACCGGCACGAGCAAGAGCCAGCTGTTCCACTACTTCCCCGACGGCAAGGACGAACTGCTGCTGGCGGTGGCCCGGTTCGAGGCGGACCGCGTACTGGAGGACCAGCAGCCACACCTGGGACGCCTAGACTCGTGGGAGTCCTGGCAGCAGTGGCGGGAGTTGGTGGTGGAACGCTATGAACTCCAGGGCGACCACTGCCCCTTGGGAGCACTGTTCCTGCAGGTCGGACGATCCCGCCCCGGAGCACGGGCGATCGTGACCGAGCTCATGCGCCAGTGGCAGCAGCAGCTCGCCCGCGGCATCCGCGCCCTCCAGACGAAGGGCCTGGTCTCACCGGCCCTCGACGCGGACCGCACGGCCGCGGCCCTGCTGGCCGGCATCCAGGGAGGCGTGACCATCATGATGTCCACAGGCGACTCGACCCACCTCAAGGCAGCGCTCGACACCGGCATGGCACACCTGCGCGCGACGCCGGGCGAGCCGGTACGGCCCTGACGACCGCCGCGTCCGGCGCCGCTGTCTCAACTCCCGCACGATGACCGCCTCCAAGGGCCGATGTCAGTGGCGTGGTGCAGGGTGATGGAGCACCACATCGTCCCGGAATCGGCCCGGGGCGGGCGAAGAGCATCCTGAGAGGGCGGCATGCCGAAGATCCCGAAGGGGCGGCGCGTGGGACAGGCCGCCGTGAACGCGGTGCGCACCCTGCTCGAAGAGCACGACCACATCGTCGAAGAGATATCCGGGCAGAACGACTTCGGTGAGGATTTCTTCGTCACCTTCACGGACAACGGCTACGTGACGAGCGATATCATCAAGGTCCAGGTCAAAGGTGGAGTCTCGTTCCGTCGCGGCAACGGCTACGCGGTGCCTGTCGACCAGCACGGCGACACCTGGGCGGACGGGAACATCCCCGTCTACTGCGTGGTCTTCGATCCGGACACCAGGAGACTGCATTGGGCGAACGCCACCCGACAACTCCGCCGGTCCGGCCCCCTGAATCCGCCCCGCCACATCGGCGTCAGCCCCAACGCGGTGCTGAACGACGCGACCATGGCGCCCTTCGTCGCCCATGCCCGCCGCTATGTCGGACGCTACCGAGGCCGACAGGCAGTCCTCACTCACCTGGGCGAGATATCCGGAGTCGACTTCGATCCGGCGGACCACGTGCTGCACTTCGTCAACGGCTACGACGAGGACCTCATCTTCTGGAAGCGCCCAGGAGACGCGATGGCGACCCTGCTGCTCAGCGCCCACGGCTGGGATCCCTTCCACGTCAGTCTGGGGTCCTTCATGAGCTCCGAGGTTCAGATCCCGGAGAGCCTGCAGGACGGTCTCGACCCGGACCTGGCCACTGCCGAGGACCTGGAGCTGAGCCCGGCCGAGATCATGTGGGTGACCTCGTGCTTCCTCTCCACCCGTGAGGCCGACGCAGGGCCGGAGGACGATCTCATCGACCCCACCGAGTGCGCGGGATGCCCGAGTTGCACGGGCGAGGAGCCCGAGGAGCACGCCAGCATCGAAGCGGACCTACTCCATGGATACGTACTCGCCCGCATCCTCGACCGGACGGAAGCCGAGCCCGACCTGATGCAGCGCTCGATCCTCGCCATGCGTGAGGACGGCGGGCTCGAACCGGAGATCGTCGCCGAACTCGGCCCTCTCGAAATCGACCACCGCGTCGTCCGCCAGGTGAACGCACTGAGCCGGGCGACGGTGAAGACGGTGGACGACATCACCCCGGAGGCATTCCGGCTGGCCATCCTCTATCTGATCGACCGTGTCCACGTCGGCGGCCCCTCACTCCCCCTCGACGAGCAGGTCCGCATCGTCTGGCGTATTCCCGAACCCGACCTCGCGCCCTCCCGGGAGACCTTGGACGGCACGAACGGGGCTTCCCTCAACGTCGCCCAGTAGAAAGGTTGTTGATGGCTCCGAGGAGTCCCGACTGCATCGTGGTCACCTTGGTCGAGATTCAGGGAGGTCCGGCCAAATGGGAGCGGGTCGAGCAGCACTTCCGCGAGGTGGCGTGGCCCTGCCGGACACCCTCACCGAAGGAACGGCGAGCGGCCCGGCGGGCCTTCCGCTCCGATTCGGCGAACTCCCGCTTTCTCTGGGTCGACGTGCCCGTCACCGGTTCACCCTGGCGTGCGGACCGAGAGGCTTCCTGGCAGCTGGCCGCCGTACGCCGGGCGACGCAGGCCATCGTCTACGACCGTATGCTCCTGCGCGAGGAATCCGACCGCGCGATACAGCCCGAGTGGCAGTCGCATTCGACGGAGGCCCGGGTATGGGCCACCGCGCCGCCGCACACGCCCGGTTGGTCGAAGCCCGTCTGGTGGCTGCGCAGGGCCCTCTACCGCTCGGCGGTGCGGACGGGACTGTTCGACGTCGGGCTGAGGGTCCACGGCGACCGGTCCGCCGCCGTCCTTGATCTGGTTCATCTGGTTCGCGGGACGACAGTGCGTGACGATGTCGATCTGCGGCCGCTCGACGGCCGCGGGCGCCCGGACACTGTGCAGCACGGAGAAGACGCTCTCAACCGGGCCTTGGTCTTCATCCTGGGACCGCTGTTCGCCGCGGCCTTCTTCCTCGTGCTGGCCCGGAACGCGGCTCCGGTGGGAGTCGCGGTCTGTTGGTCGCTGGCCCTCTCCTGCGCGGGTGTCGCCGGATGGACAGCGCTCACGCTGCCCCTGGCGCGCACCCGGCTGCGCTCCGCGTCGGCCGTTCTCGCGATGACCGCGCCGGCCCTGGTCTTCACCCTGGACATACCGGGAGTGAAGTCCGGAGTCACAACCGCGCAGGCCGTGGCGATGACCGGTGTCGTCTACTACTCGGCCGGTCTGATGCTGCTCGGCCGCCGGTGGAAGTGGCAGGCGCTGATCGCCGGCGTACTGCCGTTGATCGCCACCCTGGCAGTGGCGGCGCTTCCCCTCACCAGCCGGTTCCTGCACGACATCTACGCGGACGAGCTCTCCTTGGCTCCCGCGGAGACGAGCGTCAGCGGCATCTGGCAACTGGCCGCCGCCGTGAAACTCCTCTGGCCGTCCCTCGGAGCCGTCCTGTTCATCGCGGCCGGCTGGGGCATCACGCGCTACTTCCACTTCATCCGCCCTCGCAGCATCACCGCCGGGGCCACGGCGGCCTTCGGTGTCGTCCTGGCCCTGGCCACGACCGCCTCCGCAGCCCTGGACTCACCGAAGGCAGCCGCCGAAGGGCTGAAACAGGCGGTCGTCCGGGGAACCGAACCTCCTCCGTACTTCGGCGTCAGCCCCGAATGGACGTGCGTCGTCCCCACCGTGCCGGCGGAGAAACTGACCGAGAAGGGCGGGATCCTGAAGGCCGAGAAGCCGTATGTCGCCTTCGGTGTCGCCGACGGCCAGGTCGTGCTGTGGAACCCCGCGACCGCGAAACCACTGCGTGTCGCGGCCTCCCAGGTGAGACTCGCTCCGCGGCCGAGCAGGGCACCCACTTGCGGTGGAAGTTAGGTAAGCCTTACCGTACCCATTCGCACCACTCAGGGCACCGGCCGTCACACCGGTCCGCCCGCGGCGAGCGCTTCACCGACGCAGCCTGGCCGTCCTCCCCCAGTGCATCAAGGGCCTGGGAGGCACCCCCAGCCGGAACCCGCTCAGAGGACCCGCACTTGAAGCGCCCCACCTTCGGTCTGTACGACCCTGCCCGCGAACACAGCGCCTGCGGCGTCGGCTTCATCACCCGCCTCGACGGGGTGCCGAGCCACGACGTCATCCGCAAGGGCGACGAAGCGCTCCGCGCCATCCCGCACCGTGGCGGCACATCCGCCGAGGGTGTCGGCGACGGCGGGGGCGTGAGCGTCGACCTGTCGGTGGAGTTCTTCGGCGCGATCACCGGCGAGGAGCTGAGTGCCGGGCACTTCGGCGTCGCCAACTGCTTCGTGCCGACCGACGCCGGGCGCCGCGCCGCCGCCGTCGAACTCGTCGGCCGCAGCATCGCCGAGCAGGGCTTCGACGTACTGCTGGTACGGGACGTACCCGTGGACCACGGCGTCGCCCGGCCCGCCGCCGAGCGGCACCAACTCCCCATCGTGCAGTGGGTGTTCCGGGCGCCCGGCCACTGGGCGCGTGCCGACGTCGACACCGCCGCCCACCGCGCCCTGCTCGCCGTCGAAGCCGTCGCCTACGCCGACGACACCTACGCCGGGCTGTACCCGCTGTCGCTGAGCGCGCGGACCCAGGTGCTCAAGGGGCGGCTCAACTCCGGTGAGGTCATCGGGTACTTCAGGGACCTCGTCGATCCGCGGCACTCCGTGCGGTCGCTGTACTTCCACACCCGGTTCTCCACCAACACCGAGCCGCATCCGACCATGGCGCAGCCGTTCCGCCTCATGGCGCACAACGGCGAGCTGAACACCGACCGGAAGAACCGGCTCAGCGACGAGGCCCTCGCGCGTGCCCGGACCCGGAGCATCGTGCGGCCGCCAGGGCAGTCCGACTCCAGCCGGCTCGACCAGACCCTGCAGAGCCGGGTGTTCGACGACGGGCTCGACCTCGTCGAGGCCGTCGTGTCGCTCATGCCGCCCGCCTGGGAGAACGACCGCACCCTGCCCGTCGGCGTCCGGGACATGCTGGAGTACTTCTCCCTCTACGAGGAGAAGAACGACGGGCCCGCCGCCGTCATCTTCAGCGACGGGGACGTCATCGGCGCCCGCCTCGACCGGCTCGGCCTGCGTCCGCTCCGTACCGTCGAGACCGCCGAGTACCTCATGGTGGCGTCGGAGGCCGGGCAGGTCGCCTTCCCCGATGAGGAGGTCGTGCACCGGGGGCGTATCGAGGCCGGTGGCATGCTCGTCGTCGATCACCGCACCGGGCGGCGGATGCGTACGCGCGAGGTGCTCGACGCACTCGCCGCGCGTCGGCCGTACTCCGAACTCCTCGATGCGGCCCGGGTGAACCTCGACGACCTGCCCGCCCCCGACTACTACCGCGGCACGACCACCCTCGGCTACGACGGCGACCTGACCCTCGCCGGCCGGTACGTGGCCTACGCGCTGAACCAGGAGAGCTTCCGGTTCATGCTCGACCCGATGCTCGCCAACGGGTCGGAGCGGATCTCCGCGATGGGGTACGGCAACGCCATCAACGCGCTCAGCGACACCGAGGGCGGCATGGCGAAGTACTTCTCGCAGCGGTTCGCCCAGGTCACGAACCCGCCGCTGGACAGCATCCGCGAGGCCGACGGCATGAGCATGCGGGTCGCGCTCGGGCCCAGGCCCGATGGCACGGGGAGCGTCGGCGGTCGGCAGCTCGTCGTGTCCTCGCCCGTGCTCGGGCACCTCGACATGGTGCGGCTGCGGGATCAGCGGATCGTTCCGCTCGAACGGTTCGACATGCTCTACGAGCCGGTGGGCGGGGACGAGACCGCGAACGCCGACGCGCTCCGGGCGGCGCTGGAGCGGCTCTGCGGCGACGTCGAACGGTTCGCCGCGGAAGGGGGCGGCATCGCGGTCCTCACCGACCGGGGGATCTCCTCCACGCGCGCGCCGCTGCCGGTGATCCTCGCCGTCGCGGCCGTGAACCAGCGGCTCATCGAGACCGGGCTGCGGCTGCGCGTCTCGATCGTCGCGGAGAGCGGGCAGCTGCCGTCGTCGCATCATGTCGCCACCGCGCTCGGCTTCGGCGCCGCGGCCGTCTACAGCCTCAGCGCGCGGCTGCGGGCGGAGGAGAAGCACCCGAGCGCTCCGGCCCCCGCGGGCGAAGTCACCGAGACCGACCGGGCGTTGGCGAGGTTCCGCAAGGCGGCCGAGAAGGCACTCGCCAAGACCATGGGCCGCGTCGGGCTGTGCACCGCCGAGAGCTACATCGGCGGCGCGTTCTTCGAACCGAACTACCTCGACACCCGCGACGACGTGTTCGCGCGGGCCTTCCCGCACATGGATGCGCCGGTCGGCGGGGTCGGGTTCGCGCGGATCGCTCAGGCCGCGACCGAGTGGCACGAGCGGGCCCGAGCCGTGGAGACCGAGCAGCAGATTCCGCTGCTCGGACTGTTCAAGGAGCGGTCGGACGGGGCCGGGCACTCCTTCGGCGTCACTGCCGTACGCGGCTTCGGCGACATGACCGAGGAGCGGCCGGAGTTCGGCCGACAGGGCGGGCGGGGAGAGCGAGACGAACAGGGCGGGCAAGGCCGGCAGAACGGGACAGACGGGCAGGACGGGCCAAGCCGGCAGGACAGGCAAGGTGACTCGGATGCCCTGCGCCTGCTCACGCTCGGCCAGCTCGACGACGCGTTCGGCATCACCGACGCCGCGTACCGCAACACCGGGTACGACGCCCTCAGCGAAGCCAAGATCGACGCGTTCCGGATCACCCCCGGGTACCGCGCCTTCCTGCGGACCACGCACGAGGAGCGGTCGCGCCGACCGGCCGCGCTGCGTGACGTGCTCGCGCTGCCCGCGGACGTCACCGGGCTGCGCACCCCGGAGGACTTCGCCCGTGAGCTGGGCCGGTTCTCCACGACCGGCAACGCGAGCGTCACGGTTCGGGGCGTGGTCACGACCGTCGTGGACCGGTCCCCTGGAACAGTGACTGTCCGGCTGAGCCTGGACGGTGACGCCGAGCGCCACACCGCTCTCGCCGACGGCCTCGCCCTCGCGCACCCGGGCGAGGTCGAGACGCTCCAGGCGGCTGCGGACGGCGTCCTCGTCACCGCCACCGGCACCGCCGCCCGCCTCCTCGCCCTCCTCCGCGGCGCCCCCGACAGCGTCCGGCTCGCCGACGTACAGCCCGCGCACGAGATCACCCGCGCGCTCGCCTCCGGCGCGATGAGCCACGGCGCGCTCGTGGCGACCGCGCACGAGGCCGTCGCGCACGGTACGAACATGGTCGGCGCGATGTCGAACAGCGGCGAGGGCGGCGAGCACCACACCCGGTACGGCACCATCCGCGGCTCCCGGATCAAGCAGTTCGCGTCCGGCCGTTTCGGCATCTGGGCGGGCTACCTCGCCGACCCGATGCTGGAGGAGCTGGAGATCAAGATCGGGCAGGGCGCGAAGCCGGGCGAGGGCGGTCAGTTGCCCGCGCCGAAGGTCACGGTCGACATCGCGGCGGCGCGCGGCGGCACCCCCGGCATCGAGCTCATCTCCCCTCCCCCGCACCACGACACGTACTCCATCGAGGACCTCGCGCAGCTCATCCACGACTGCAAGGCCGCGCGGGTACGAGTGATAGTGAAGCTGGTGTCCTCGGAGGGCATCGGCACCATCGCGGTCGGTGTCGCCAAGGCGGGCGCGGATGTCATCAACGTCGCCGGGAACACCGGCGGTACGGGCGCCGCGGCCGTCACCAGCCTCAAGTACGCAGGGCGTTCGGCGGAGATCGGCGTCGCCGAGGTGCACCAGGCGCTCGTCGCGAACGGGCTGCGGCAGAAGGTCGTCCTGCGCTGTTCCGGCGCGCACCAGACGGGCGGCGATGTCGTCACGTCGGCGCTGCTCGGCGGCGACAGCTTCGAGTTCGGTACGACCGCGCTCATGATGCTCGGCTGCGTCATGGCGAAGAACTGCAACGTGAAGTGTCCCGCCGGGCTCACCACCAACTCCGAGGCCTTCGAGGGCGATCCGCGCGCACTCGCCCAGTACCTCCTCAACATCGCGCACGACGTCCGGCAGATCCTCGCCCGGCTCGGCCTGCGGTCGCTGCGCGAGGCCCGGGGGCGTACGGATCTGCTGCAACTCCTCGACCACCCGGCGAGCGTGGGGCGCCTCGACGTCCGGCGCCTGCTCGCGGGCGTACCCGAGAAGGCCGTCGAGGACCCGGAGTACCTGGAGAAGGACTTCAGCACGGACGACTCCCTCATCGATCGGGTGCGTGCGGCGCTCGTCGAGCGGCGCGAGCCGTCCCTGCTCGTGGACGGCATCCGCCTCGGCAACAGCGACAAGTCGGTCGGCGGGCAGCTCTCCATCGACGTGGAGCGGCTGCTCAACCACGAGAATCACCAACTCGCCGTTGACGGGCCCGCGGTCACCACCGACGACCGCGGCCGTCGCCGCCTCGTCGACGACGCCGTACGGATCCGTACCGCCGGGTCCGCCGGTCAGTCGTACGGCGTGTTCTGCAACGACGGCATCACCCTCGAACACACCGGCACCGCCAACGACGGCGTCGGCAAGAGCCAGAGCGGCGGCCGGATCGTCGTCCGCGCCCCGGGCGGCGGGAGCACCGAGCGCGGCGGGAACGTGCTCGTCGGGAACTTCGCGCTGTTCGGCGCGACCGGCGGGCGGACGTTCGTGCAGGGGGAGGCCGGTGACCGGTTCGCCGTGCGCAACTCGGGCGCGACGGCCGTCGTCGAGGGCCTCGGCGACTTCGGCTGCGAGTACATGACCGGCGGTACGGTCCTCAACCTCGGCGGCTTCGGCAAGGGCCTCGGCAACGGCATGAGCGGCGGTTTCCTCTACCAGTACGACCCGTCGGGCGAGCTCGGCGGCCGGGTGAGCGCCGACTCGCTGCTCGTGCTCCCGGTGACCGACACCGGCCACGGCGCCTTCCACGAGGAGGCCGTACGACTGCTGCTGGCCTGGCATGTGGAGGCCACCGGCTCCCCGCTCGCGGAACGGCTGTTGGAGAACTGGGAGGCCGAACGGCAGTACGTGTACTGCGGGATGCCCCGCGCGCTGCTGCTGTACCAGGACGCCGGCGAGATCCTCGCCGCGGCGACCCGCGGCGAGTTGCTCGACGAGCTGGCGACCTCGATCGCCACCGACAAGCTGCGGGCGTTCAAGGTCGACTACCGCGACCGCCGTACCGTACTGGGCGGCCGTGCCCCGGCGTTCGGCGACCAGGGCAGCGACGACATGTTCTCGCTGCTGTCGTCGTACACGGTGCTCGGTGTCGCACAGGACCTCGCGCTGCAACGGGTGCCGGGCGCGACCGGCGCCGACGACCCCCGGGTCGCCGAAGCCGTCCGCAACCTCGTCCTCACCGAGGACTTCTTCGTGAAGCAGCGGGTGGTGAAGTACCTGCGCGGCACGCTGGAGCGGTTCGACGACGACGAGCTGGCCACGCTCATCGCGAGCAAGCGCCTCGACGACTACAAGCGCGCGCTGAAGCAGCGCAACAACCTCAGCGTGGACGCACCCGGCACGTACGGCTGGATCGTCCACCAGACCACGAAGAACGCCGGCCGGGTGCGTGCCGCCCGCTTCGACGAGTTGCTCGCGACGGCGGCCCTCGACGACATCGCCACGCGCCGCGCCCCGCAGGCCCCGACCGAGACGGTGACCACGTGACGCTGATGCCCCCGACCGGGTCCCTGATCCCGGCCGACGCGCCGTTCTCCGCCGAACAGGAGGCCTGGCTCGCCGGGTTCATCGCCGGTGTCGCGGCCGCCGGACGCCGCGAGGACGGCCGGGCGGGCGACACCCCCACGGCCACGGTCGACGTGCTGTTCGGCACGCAGACCGGCAACGCGGAGTTCCTCGCCGACGAACTGGTCGCCGGGGCCCGCGCCCGCGGCCTCGGCTCCACCGCCACCGCGCTCGACGCCGTCACACCCGAGCGACTCGCCGCGATGTCCCATGTGCTGGTCGTCATCTCGACGTACGGCGAGGGCGAACTGCCCGACAACGCGGGGCTGTTCTGGGAGGCGCTCCAGTCCGACACGGCCCCGAGGCTGGAAGGTCTGCGGTACGCGGTCCTCGGGCTCGGCGACCGCGGCTACGACGACTTCTGCCAGGCGGCGAAGCTCATCGACACCCGCCTGGAGCAGCTCGGGGCCGGGCGGCTGCACGAACGCGTCGACTGCGACGTCGACTTCGAGGAGCCGGCGGCGGAGTGGACGGCGGCGGTTCTGGAAAGGCTCGTGGCGGAGACGGGCGCGACATCGATGGCCACCGCGTCGGTCGGCGAATCCCCGGTGGCCCCCCGCACCCGCTCACCCTGGAACAGGCGCACCCCGTACCGTTCCCGGCTCGTGGTGAACAGGTTGCTGTCCTCCCCGCGCAGCGCGAAGGAGATCCGCCACTACGAGTTCGACCTCGGGGACAGCGGCATCACATACGAGGCCGGGGACGCGCTCGCCGTCGTACCGGTCAATGACGACGCGCTGGTCGGCGCGCTCCTGGAGCACCTCGGTGCGAGCGGCGACGAGGAGGCGGCCGAGTCGCTGCGCACCGATCTCGAAATCCGTACGCCGTCGAAGGAGTTGATCGCCGACCTCGTGGAGCGCGCGCCCTCCGGCGAACTGGCCGCGGTCGTCGCGCACGGCGACCGCTCCGACCTCGACTCCTGGCTCCGGGGCCGGGACGTCCTGGACCTGGTCCGGGACGCCGGGCCGACCGCCGTACCGGCCCTGGCCGAACTCCTGCCACTACTGCGCCCGTTGCAGGCACGGCAGTACTCGATCTCGTCGAGCCCGCTCGCCCACGCGGACCGTATCCACCTGACCGTCGCGTCCGTCCGGTACGGCACCGGGAACCGGGCGTACGAGGGCGTCGCGTCGACGTACCTCGCGGACCGGGTCGGCGAGGACGCGGCCGTCAGGGTGTTCGTGCAGCCGAACGCCTCGTTCGGTGTGCCGGTGGACGACGACGCCCCGATGGTCATGATCGGCCCCGGCACGGGCGTCGCGCCCTTCCGCGGCTTCCTGCACGAGCGCGCCGCGCGGGGCGCCACCGGCCGCAACTGGCTGTTCTTCGGCGACAGGCACCGCGAGACGGACTTCGTGTACGAGGACGAGCTGACCCGGCTGCGGAAGGACGGCGTGCTCACCGAACTGGACCTCGCGTTCTCGCGCGACCAGGCCGAGAAGGTGTACGTGCAGACACGGATGCGGGAGCGGTCGCGCGAGCTGTACGGGTGGCTGGAGGAGGGCGCGCACGTCTACGTCTGCGGCGACGCCTCCAGGATGGCGAAGGACGTCGAGGCGGCACTGCTGGGCGTCATCGCCGAGCAGCGCGGACGCGGGGACGACGACGCGGCGGAGTACCTCGCGGATCTGCGCCGGGCGAAGCGCTACGTACGGGACGTGTACTGAGCATGGCGAACCACGACAGTGGGTGCGCGTTCGAGGGCTGCTGCGGCAGGCGGAACGGCACCGCACGGCTGATCGACGCGCGGATGCCGGAGCTGGCGCGGTGCCTGACGCTCTTCCAGTACGTGCAGGCGGTCACCGGCGGGCCGGTCGCCCGGATCGACCAGGCCGGCAGCTACGCGGTCCCGAGCCTGCGAGGCGAGGCGTTCGCCGTGCGGCCGGAGTCGATCGCGTTGCGCATCGACGCCGACGGGGTCGATGCGGCGGTGGTCGCGCGGGACGAGGGCACCGGCTCGGTCGCCCTGCGTCTGCTCGACGCGGCGGGCCGGACCGTCCACCAGGGCCGGCTGCTCTCCGAGGGGGACCGGCTGCTGGTCGGGCTCACGCCCACGGTCCACGCCAGAGCGCGGGTCGCCGGACCGTCCGCGGCCCCCGACGTACCGGAGTACGTGCCGAAGCGCGTACCGGAATACGTACCGGAGTGGGAGAACGGCGACCAGCTCGCGCAGCTCGACGCGGTTCTCGCGGACGGCGGGATCGCCCGGCGCGGGGCGTTCCACCGCTACGGCGGCGAGCACCGGGAGATCGAGGTCGGCGTCGTACCTGCCGTCCTCGACCACGTCTGCTCCGTCGGACTGCCGATCGGCGTCGCGGTGTTCGCCCCGGCGGCCATGCAGGCGTGCGGCGGCCGTGTGCACGTCACCGACCGGACCGTCGGCGGGCGGGTGTTCGCGGCGGTCGGGGACAGCTCGGTGGAGATCGACCTCACGGGCGTCCGGGCCTGCCACCTCGTCCGCTCCACGGCGGCGCACGGCCCGACCTCGGCGCTCGAACTCGACGACGAGGCCGGGCGCTGCGTCGCGGTCGTCACGCAGTTCGGGATGGTCGGGGAGGACGTGCACGCGGCGTGGGAACACCTGGCGGCGTCGCTGCCCGACGCCTAGCGCGTGCCACCGTCCGATATCTCAGCATCCAGACGTCCCAACGTCCCAACATCTCGACGTCCCGACATCTCAACACCTCAACACCTCAGCTTCACTTTGTAGCGCGTGAGTTCGGTGCGGCGACATGGGTACTGTGAAACACGCGGAACGATCGGCTGCTACACCGGACAGCGGACGAGGTACTGCGGAGCTGCCAGGCGGGTTTGCTCAGGGCGGTCCCTCGGGGTGAGGGGAGCCTTCGGTGCTTCAAGGTGCACGGAGCGGCACGCTGCGTACGGGTGCGGTCGATGTCGCGCGGATCGGTGGTCTGTGGCGGGTCACGCGGCCCTGGCATCCGGGGTTGCGGCCCTTCCTGCGCAGTTACGTTGGCTACTGGGAAGCGATGACCTCGCCGTACGAGGCACGGTTGGTGCCGAGCGGTCGTGCGACCCTGTTGATCAGCCTCGCGGAGCCGTTTTCCCAGCTCCGGCGGTTGGGCGTACCGGACGGGGACAGCGGGAGCATCGGGTCGCTGGTGGTGGGGCTGGAGGACCGGCCCGCCATCTGTGTGCATCCCGGCGGCCAGGAGGCGATCCGGGTCGAGTTCACACCGCTGGGCGCCTACCGGCTGTTCGGCATGCCGATGAGCGAGTTGACGAACCTGGCCATCGAGATCCGGGACGTTCTGGGGCCCGAGGCCCGGGTGCTGGTGGAGCGGCTGGCGTCCACCCCGGACTGGGCGGCCAGGTTCGACCTGCTGGACGCGGCGTTGCTGACGCGGCTCGGCGACGGCCCGGACCCCTCGCCCGAGGTCCGCCATGCCTGGCAGCTCCTCTCCGGCAGCGCGGGGGCGATCCCCATCTCCCGGATCGCCGCGGAAGTGGGGTGGAGCCAGGGGTACTTGATCCGGCGGTTCACCCAGCAGATCGGGCTGGCACCGAAGGCGTCCGCCCGGGTGCTGCGCTTCCGCCACGCCGTCGCGATGCTCAACCGCGGAGCCGCGAGCCTCACCGAGATCTCGACGGCCTGCGGCTTCTACGACCAGGCCCACCTCAACCGCGAGTTCCGCGCCATCGCCGGCACCACCCCCGGACAGATGGTGGCCGCCCGCCGGGTGGAAGGCGCCCTCGCTCTCTCCACGAGGTCAAATTCGTCCAAGACCCGCCCGATCACCGGCCGATAGCGTCCCGCTCGTACAACCGATGGCCGGTCGGATGGCACGGGGGACTGTCCGGCCGGCTGGACGGTTGCGCGGTTGCGCGGTCGCTCGCGAGAACACAGGGGGCGCCGCGTGGCGGTGTGTCGTCCGGATCCCGCTGATCCTGACGAACGCCCGAGGCGCAGGGTGCGGGCTGGATTGTTGGCTCCAACCCTGATACATCACCTTGTCATGACCATGAGGGCGATTGAACTGCACAGCATAAATCGTTGGGAGGCGTCCTTCCTCCGCGAGGAGGTGGACGGCTACTTCACCCACGGTATCGAGTGCACGCCGGGCGCGACGGTACTCGACGTGGGTGCCAACATCGGTGTGTTCTCGGCCGCCGTCTATGAGCGGCTGGACGGGGACGTGCGAATCTACGCCTTCGAGCCGATGCCGCCACTCCACGCGACACTCGAACGCAATGCTCGCGAGTTCTTCAACGGACGTCTGACCGCGCTCCCTTACGGCCTGGCGTCCCGTGACGACGAGCTCGATTTCAGCTACATTCCGGCCGCCACGATCTTCTCGTCCTCCTCGCGGGATCAGGGGAACATCGAGGATGAGCGGCGCCGGGTCACCGCCAGCGTTGTCGAAATGATCCGCCAGGGCGGTCTGGGACCGGTCCTGCGCCGCGTACCCGCCCCCGTCCTCACTCTTCTCATCAGCCGCAAGCTGCGGGTGCTGCGGCGGCTTGAGACGCACCGGGTGAGGGTCAGGCCCCTGTCATCGGTGCTCGACGAGCAGGGCATCGACCACATCGACCTGCTCAAGGTCGATGTGGAAGGCGCCGAGCTCGAGGTGCTCAGAGGTATCGAGGAACGGCATTGGCCGCTGGTCCGCCAGGCCGTCGTCGAGGTGGAGGGCTGGCAGCGGAACCGCGACACGGTCTGCGAGGTCCTCCTCACACACGGCTTCAAAGTCAGCACCGAGCAGGACTCGGTGCAGCGGGCCGGCGACATCGGCATGGTGTTCGCGGTCAGGCCCTGACCACGCGCAGCACCCGGCACTCAAGGCGGTAAGGGACCGTCAAATCTAGCCCGCCAACCCCGCACCACAACCGCACCAGATCGAGCGGGAACAGCGGGGAACCACGGTGAAAGCAACAGAGCCCGACGCGGTCGACGCCCGGCCGTTCGCCCAGACCAGATCAGTGCCGCAACCAGCAGCCAATATCCGCAGCTTCCCAGGCGGAGCGTCCTCCCGACACGATGGGGGCGACCGACCAGGCGGTGTCATGGGAAACAAGGAGACGGAGCTGGCTGCGATCGCGCATGTGATGGCCCTGGAGCGGGCCGCCGGCCGTGACCCGAAGGATGTCCGTGCCTCGGGGCTCCCGTACGACGTCGACAGTTCGCCTCGCATGATCGAGGTCAAGGCATTCAGCCGGTCGGCGCGTAGTGAACCGCTGCCGCTGGAGCATCGGCAGGTGACGGCCGCCAAGGCGAACCCCGAGCACTATTACGTCTACGTGGTCGACAACCTTGCGGGCCTTGATGGGGCGGAGATCGGAGTGCGCATCCTCCACGGAGAGTCGCTGCTGGCAATGATCGAGCGAAGCCGGCCTCAGATCACGTACTGGCCCACTTTCAAGGCCGCCGAGTACGACCAGGCCGAACGCCTGTGCTGAGTGCTGCGGTGCGCCGCGAGCGCAGCCGACACGTACCGCATCCGGCTCGGCACGAGGAGTTGGCGCCCCGCACGGCCCTTCGGTGGCGGGGTGCGTCGTGGGGGAGGAGGCTGGATGCAGGGGTGCGTGATGGAGAGGCGGCCCCATGGGTGAGACCGGTACAGACCACAAGGCGCATACACCGTTCTTCTCACGGCCCGGTGTCCGGCGTCTCGCGCCGTTCGTGCTGATCAGCGCGATCGCTCTGGTCTTCATCTTCGAGAACCGTTCGAGGGTCGAGATCCGCCTTCTCATCCCCGAGGTGACCATGCCGCTGTGGGGTGCCCTCTTGATCGCCTGGGGCCTCGGGATGCTTGCCTGCGCCTTCACCCTGCGTCGACGGACGAACCGGCATTCACGACGGACGCGGTAAGTGCCGCGCGGACGGCTCCCCGGCAGGAGGCGGTGTAGTCGCGCTCCGGATGGGGCTGCCCACCAGGGTCGTGTCGTAACGGGCCGTCTTCTCACCGCGCGCCGCTGCGGTGCCGGGCGGAGGGGGCCTGTGATCCGGACGCCGGACGAACAGGACGTCTCCGACACCGGCGGCGCGGTCGAGGTCGGGCTCGACTTCGAGGAGTTCGCGCGCAGCCGCCAGGCGTCGTTCACGCCCATGCGATGGCCCGCCGAGTCCCAGTGCAGCAGGGCCCAGCCGTTGCCCCGGCGGTTCTCGTGCCGGCCGACGAGCGGCCAGTACGCGAAGTCGGCGTCGGTACGGATCAGTTGGTCCACGAAGCTCTCGAACCAGGCACGCGGCTCGGCGCGCGTCTCCTCACGGCCGCCGACGCCGAACTCGCTGATCCAGACGGGGGCCGTGAAGTGCTGGTCCTGTTCCTCCGTGACGCAGTCGCCGCAGCCTCAAGCACTTCACCGGCCCCAGGCACTCCGGCGGCATGGGCCCGGCCCGGCCGCTCCCGTCAAAGTGGCAGGTCGTCGGGGAGCACCCGGAATGCCTTGTGCCGGCTCAAAGGGCGTACGGCCCGGAAGTCACGCCGGTCGAGGGTGAGGATCGCGTCGGTGTCGTAGTCGACGGCCAACGCCACGTTCACGGCGTCGGCCAGGTCGAGGTCCAGGGCGTTGTAGCGAGCGCGGACCGACTGGGCGGCTGCCAGATGGTGCTCCGTGATCTCAGGCATGACGACACGGCCTCGGCTCATCCAGCGCCGCAGGTCGTCGACCGCGCCGAGGGCGGCCTCCCTGCCGAGCTCACGCGTGGCCACGTGATCGAGTTCCGCCAGCAGGAGCGGCGACATGACCAGGAGACCGGCCGCCGTGATCGCCTCATTGGCCGCGCCGTGTTCCGGGTGGGCCGAGTCCAGCGCCGCCATCAGGCCGGACGTGTCGGCGATGACGATGATCACGCGGCGGTTCCGGGCTCGGTCTCGCGTCGGACCGCGTCGGCGACCGCGTCACGGACCTCGTCCTTGGACGGCGTACGACCCGATCCCTCGAAGGTGCGCGAGAACAGCGGCTCGTCCCAGACCCGGTTCGCCATCGCCGCGAGGTGAATCCCGTGACGGATGATCTCGGCCTCGCTTATCCCCCGACGCCTGGCGGCCTCCTTGATGATGGCCAGGTCCTCGGGGTCGGCATAGACATTGGTGCGCTTCATGGACATGTACCAAGCGTAGTCCATGTACCAGATAGATGTATGTGCCGGAACAGTCTCGCCCGGGGCGGTGGTGGCACCGCCCCGGGCGGGGCCGGGTGCGGGATCCAGACGGTTGCGGGGTTACTGGGTGGTGTTGTAGGCGCGCTCGATCGTCTGGAGGAGGGTGTTGCCGGCGCGGTCCGTCAGTTTGGCCCGGAGGGAGACCGAGGCCGCCTTCGCCGGGTGCTTCAGGGAGAGGTGGGTGCCGCCGACGGCCTTGGTGGGCTGCCAGGTGGTGCCCTCGTCGTACGAGACCTCGAAGGCGAGCCTGGCGGGACGCTGCCCGGTGGCCGCGCCCTCGACGGTGAAGGGGACGTCGAACCGCTTGCCCGCCTTCGCCGTGCTGGACAGGCTCAGTTCGGGGGAGAAGCGGACGACCGACAGCGGGAGCGCGGTCGTGCCGTCCTCGGGGGTGGTGGCGGAGCGGAAGGTCCACTCCGTCCGGACACGGGTGCTGACCGGGAACACCGCGGGATCACGTGAGGCGTCCACGGTCAGTTTGTACGCGCTGTCCTTGGCGGGGACGGTGTACTCGGTGAGGTCGATCGGCGAGTAGCCGTAGTCGTCGGGTATCTCCTTGCCGTCCGCCTGGAGCGAGCTCGTCACCGAGGTGTAGTCGCTGAGGCCCCAGTGGCCGGAGCCGTCGCCGAACAGCGGTGTGAAGGCCCTGATGACGTTCCCGTACCGCACGACTCCGGGGAGTCCCCGCTCCGGTCCGAGGTCACCCGCGGCGGGCATGGTCGGGCCGAAGACGCCGACGTTGAACCGCTCGGTGTAGTTCCGTCCGGCCTGCCAGGTCCTCGGCATCCGCATCAGGAAGCTCTCCGAGACCCTGTCGCGGCCCTCGCCGAACATCTGCCACGAGCGGAAGGACCACTTGACCTCGTTGTCGAGGACGTACTCCGTGGTGCTCAGCGGCAGGTCGGCGCGCAGGTCGTCGTAGCTGAGGACCAGGTCCCCGTCCGGTGTGTGCGCGGACGCCTCGAACTGGACGCCCCTGCCCTCGACGGGCACGCCCACCTGGACGTCGACCTTGGCCAGCTGATCCTGCCGGATGTCGGCGGTGAAGCCGTCCAGCCGGCCGGCGCGGTTCCAGGCCAGGTGGTAGGCGACCGGCCGGCCCGCGTCGTCCGTGCGGGTCCAGTCGCCGGCGAACACGGCGGACATGTCGCCCGCGGACTCGTCGGGTCCGAGCTGCCCGAACCGCGTGCCCTGGAAGGTCGGTACCAGGAACTGGAAGTTGCCCGGGCTCAGTTCACCGCCCCGGTCGTAGGTGTAGACGACCGTGGCCTCGGTGTTCTTCGCCGCCGCGTCGGGCACGGTGATGTCCACCGGCCGCGCCTGCCGGGCGTCGACGGCGACGGTGGTGTCCTTGTCCACGTTCAGCATCGGCTGCACCAGCACGGCGTGCGTGGCGGCGTCGTACGAGGGATGGATCACGCCGCTCAGGGTGTAGACGCCCTTGGGCACCCGTACGGTGAGCTCGCCGTCCTGCTCGTCGGCGAGGTCGGCGTAGAAATCGCTGTGGATGGCGCTGAGTTGGGTGGCGGCGTCGCCGACCGGCTCGCCGTTCTCGTCGAGGTGCCTGACCGTCAGGTCGTACGACTCGACCTCGCGCTCCACCCCGACAGCGGTACGCACCTGGAGCTTGCCGTCGGCCGAGACGGCGGCCACCGAGCCGCCGAAGGAGCCGTCGGCGCTGCCGGCGCGGGTGTCGGCGGTGACGGAGGCGCTCGCCTCGCCGCCCGCCGGAACGGTCAGCTGCCCCGGCGACACGGCGAACATGCCTTCGGCGGCGGGCTTGCCGTCCACCGAGTAGGCGTCGACGGACAGATCCAGGGTGACCGGCTCCGTACCGAGGTTGCGGTACGTCACCTGCTTGGTCACCGGGGTGTCGTCGCCGTGCGGCCACTGCTGGGTGCCGAAGCCGATCGACTGCTGCTCACTGACGACGCTCTGCTCCAGCGCCCGGACCAGGTCGGTACGGCCGGTGCCCTGCTGGAAGGAGCTGTACGCACCCGGCTTCGCGGAGCCGGTGAGGACCGCCTTGAGGCGCTCGCCGGTCCAGTCCGGGTGCTGCTGGGCCAGGATGGCGGCGGCGCCCGCGACGTGCGGGGTCGCCATGGAGGTGCCGTCGAGGGTGAGATACCCGGGTACGTCGGAGGGGTACTGCTCCTCCAGGAAGCTGCCGGCGGCAGCGGCCGCCGTGATGGCGGCACCGGGTGCGGTCAGGTCGGGCTTGACCCCGCCGTCGCCGACGAGCGGGCCACGGCTGGAGAAGCCGGCGAGCCCGTCGGCCTTGTCGACCGCGCCCACGGTGAGCGCCGCCTCGGCGCTGCCCGGCGAGCCGACCGTCCGCTCGCCGAACTCCCCGTCGTTGCCGGCGGCGATGACGAAGAGCGCGTCGCTCTCGGCGGAGAGCCGGTTGACCGTCTCCTCCAGCGGGTCGATGCCGGGCGTGTCCGTGCCGCCGAGGCTGAGGTTGACGACCTCGGCGCCCTGCGCCACCGCCCACTCCATGCCCGCGATGATCCCGGAGTCCGAGCCGAAGCCGGTGTCGTCCAGGACCTTGCCGTTCAGGAGCTTCGCACCCGGGGCGACGCCCTTGTACTTGCCGCCGGACCCCGCGGGAGAACCAGCACCCGTACCGGCCGTGATGGACGCCACGTGCGTGCCGTGGCCAAACTTGTCGCCGGTGCCGGAGGAGCCGGAGAAGTCCTGCTCCTCGATCACCTGGCTCGCCAGGTCGGCGTGGGTGGTGTCGATCCCGGTGTCCAGGACGGCGACCTTGACGCCGGTGCCGTCGTAACCGGCGGCCCAGGCCGTCGGCGCGCCGATCTGCGGGACGCTCTTGTCGAGGCTCGCCTTGCGCCTGCCGTCCAGCCACACCTTCTCGACGGCGGTCGATTCGGTGAACTCCGTCGTTCCGTCACCCTTGCCGCCGGTGGCGGTCACGGCGTCCCAGAACTCGGCGCCGCGCTTCTTCACGGCACGCATCGACTTGCCGTTGACGACCGGAAGCGCCCGGCCGATCTTCGCCCCGGCCCCGGTGAACGGGGTCATCGAGGGCGCCTTCTTGCCCCGGAACGTGACGATCAGCGGCAGGTCGGACCGGCCGGCGTCGTCGTAGCCGTCCGCCAGCAACTGGGTCACGTCGAACAGCCGGGTGTCCAGCTTGCCCTGCGCGAGCAGCAACTGTGCGTCGCCCGGCACCACTTGGGTGTGTCCGTCGACCACCCGGACCGAGAAGGGAACCCGCTCCCGGCCCTTGGCCCGCTCCACCCCGGTGACCTGGCCGGCGCCGTCCACCCGGACCCGGTCGCCGGTGACCAGCGTCACCGTCCTCACCTTCTTGGCCTTGCCGGCGCCGCTCGCGCCCTCGGCCACCGCCCCGGAACGCCCGTCGGCCGGGTCACCCGCGGGCGCGGCCTGAGCCGTCCCGCCCGGGACACCGGCCAGCAGAAGGACGGTCGAAACCGCCCCTGCCGCCACGACGGAACGTAAGGGTCTCGCACGTAACTCCACCTGAACTCCTGACACTTGGACCATCGGACAGGAGTCGTCCCGCGACGCCGGAAACCCCGGCGCCTCACCCGTACGCCCAACGACTCGCCATAGAGACGGGGCGGGTTGTCATCAGGTTGTCAAGACATCCGATTTATTTCTGACGATGCGTCAGTGTTGGGGTTGCGCGCCGGGTTGGGCGCGGCCCGCCATCGGCCGCCGTGCCGGCTGCTGGAGAATGGGAGCATGAGCATCGTCAAGATCAACGTACTCACGGTTCCCGAAGACCAGCGCGAGACGCTGGAGAAGCGGTTCGCCTCTCGCGCCGGGACGGTGGACAGCTCGGACGGGTTCGAGTGGTTCGAGCTGCTGCGTCCGGTGGAGGGCACCGACGCCTACCTCGTCTACACGCGCTGGCGCGCCGAGGAGGACTTCCAGAACTGGATGTCCGGGCGCGGCCAGGCCGCACACCGCGACGGGGCCGCCGCCGGCGGCGAGCGTCCGAAGCCCGCCGCGACGGACTCGACGCTGTGGACCTTCGAGGTGGTCCAGCAGGCCGCCCCCAAGCAGGGCTGACGCGGGCACGGCGGCGCGAGCCGGGACCGGTTGGGCGCGCCGCGGGTCGGGACCGGTCGCGCGCGGCGCGGGTCGGGTCGCGCGCGGCGCGGTTCAAGGCCGGTCGCGGGTGGCACGAGTCAGAACCGGCTGCGAGCCGCGCGGTTTGGGACCTGTTGCGGGCCGCGCGGCACAGGGCCGGTTGCGGAACGCGCGGCACACGACCGGCTGCGGGGCGCGCAGCTCATGGCCGGTTGAGGACCGCGCAGCACAGGCCGAGTTGCAGGCCACGCGGTTCAGGACCGGCTGCGGGCCACGCAGCTCAGAACCAGTTGAGGACCGCGCGGTTCAAGACCGGCTACAGGCCGCGCAGCTCATGGCCGGTTGAGGACCGCGCAGCACAGAACCAGTTGCGGACCACGCAGCACAGAACCGGCTGCAGGCCGCGCGGCACAGGACCAGTTGCGGGCCGCGCGTGTGAAGGCCGGTTGCGGGGCGTGTGCGTCAGGGTCGGTTGCGGGCGGCCCGGACGAACTCGGTGATGAGGGTGAAGTCCTTGACTCCTCGGCTTCGCTCCACGCCGCTGGAGACGTCGACGCCCCAGGGTGAGGTGGTGTCGACGGCCGCGCGCACGTTGTCCGGGGTGAGACCGCCGGCGAGGAGCCACTTCTCACCCGGCCCGGCGAGGGGTTTCCTCGACCAGTCCCAGGCGACGCCGGAGCCCGGCACGGGGGCGTCGAGGAGGAGGATGTCCTCGCCCATGTCCCCGAGGCGCGGGGCGGGTTCGCCGAAGGCCGCGGCGCGGATCAGCGTCCAACCGCCCGCCGCGAGGTCGTCGTAGTAGCCGCGGTCCTCGGGCCCGTGCAGTTGGACGGCCCGGATGCCCGAGTCGGTGGCCAGGGACCGTACGTCCCGCAGGGGCTCGTCGCGGAAGACACCGACCGTCAGGACGTTCTCCGGCACACGGGCGCACAGCCGCGCCGCCGTGGCCGCGTCGATGCGGCGCGGGCTGGCCGAGAAGACGAAGCCGATGGCGTCGGCACCCGCCTCGACGGCCGTGTCGACGTCCCGCTCGGTCTTGAGGCCACAGATCTTGATGAAGAGGGAGCTGCTCACCCCCTCAGCCTGCCGCATCCGGGGCCGGTACCGCTGTCGTGTCCGGGGCCGGTGCGCCCGACGCGACCGGCGCCCGGGTGCCGTCCCGTACCGGCGCAGCCACCGCCGGTTGTGGAGATCCGGCTGAACGGCGGCAACATGGTCGGCTTTTCTGGCCATTCCCTGTGCGGGTGAGCTAGAAATTCTCCGAACTCACATTGACCAGTGGGTTCTTGCTGTCACACCAGCCCGAGGGGAACCACGCAGTGACAACGCACGATCATGTCTTGCCCGGCCGGGACGGCCGCTCGACGCGTCGGCCGAGACGCGAGTCCGGCGCCGGGGCGCGGAAGGGGCTCACGCGCCTGAGGATCGCCGCGGCCGCGGTGACCGCACTCGTCGTCGCCGGGTCGGGGGCCCAGGCGATGGCCGCCCAGACGGACCCGACGACGGCGACCGCCTCGACGGTCCCGCTGCCTCCTCCGCCGGTGCCGTCCCTCTCCTGGACCGACTGCCAGGGCGGCTTCGAGTGCGCGAACGCCGCCGTGCCGCTGGACTACCGGGCGCCCGAGGGCCGCAAGATCACCCTGGCGGTGATCCGCAAGAAAGCCGCCGACCAGACGAAGCGCAAGGGCACGCTCTTCATGCAGCCCGGCGGACCGGGCAACTCCGGCGTGGACTTCGTCCGCGGCAACTACGACGACCTGCCGGCCGCCCTGCGCGACTCGTTCGACGTCTTCGGATACGACGTACGGGGTGTCGCCCGCAGCTCGGCGCTCGAATGCTGGGACGACACGCGGTACACCAAGGCCGTCACCGACGCGAAGGGCGCCCCGGGCCCCGACGCCTTCGGCCCGGCCCTGCGCGAGGCCGCCGAGTTCAACCAGGCGTGCACGGACAAGTCGGCCGACCTGCTGCCGTTCGTCGGCACCGAGTACGTCGCCCGTGACATCGACCTGCTGCGCCAGGCCCTGGGCGAGGAGCAACTCACCTACTACGGGCGGTCGTTCGGCACGTACATCGGTACGGTCTACGCCGCCCTGTTCCCGAAGCGCGTGCGCGCCCTGGCGCTCGACGGGGCGTACGACCCGGTGCACTACGCCAACCAGCCGTACTCCTACGACAAGCCCCAGTACCTGGCCCTGGACGGCGCGATGAGCCGCTTCCTCGACTGGTGCAAGACCGACCAGGCCACCTGCGGGTTCGGTGACGGCGACCCCCGGGCGGCGTTCGAGAAGCTCAAGCGCGACCTGGACGCCAACCCGGTGCCGACCGCGAGCGGCGGACTGGCCAACGGCTACACCCTCGTCTACCGGCTGATGTTCAACATCAACGAGGGCAAGGTCATCTGGCCCGCGTTCGGCGAGGCCCTGCGCAAGGCCCAGCAGCGCGACAACACCTCGTTCCTGCTGCGTCCGCCGTCCCCGGGCAGCTTCGACTTCCTGGTTCCGAACGTGGTCGTCGAGTGCGTCGACCGGGACTACCCGCGTGACCAGGCCCTGCTGAAGCGGAACGTCACGGCCTACGCCAAGGCGGCACCGCTGCTCGGCCCGGCCATGGCCTTCGGCCCGCCGACCTACGACCACCAGCACGCCACGGCCTGCACCCAGTGGCCCGGCGAGCGCGTCAGCCGCTACGACGGCTCCTACCGTGCCAAGGGATCCAAGCCGATCCTCGTCCTCGGCACCACCGGCGACCCGGACACCCCCTACCAGGACGCGGTGGCGCTGTCCCGGCAGCTCGACAACGCCTCGCTGCTCACGTTCAAGGCGGAGGGACACACCGCTTTCGGACGGAGCGCCTGCGCGACGGACGCGGTCACGGGCTACCTGGTGGACCTGAAGGTCCCGGCCAAGGGCACGACCTGCGCGGACGAGACCCAGCCGCCGACCGTCACGCCCAAGGTGGCGCCGCCCGGCACGACGCTCGGCGAGCTCCGCAACGGCGTCAACGAGCGCCTCGACCGGCTCGGCTCGCTGCGCTGATCCACCCGGCGGACGTACTCTGACCGGCCGACGCGGGTCGACATCGGCCGACGTCGACCGACACCTGGGGCGTCGGGCCCTTCACGGCCCGGCGCCCCTCGCGCGTCAATATCTGTGCCCGCGAAGTAAGAAATGAACACGACGCGCGATGAACATTCCTTCCTCGACAGACAGAGCAGAATTATCCTCCGCACACGCCCGACCGCAGCGTGCTACTCTCGATCTCAGTTGCAGTTGTGGTTCCCGAAATCTTGAAGACGGGGCGATCATCATAGCGACTCGGATTTCACAAGTTGTGGATTCCGACGCACCCCCGAAGGAGATTTGACATGGCTGCAGGCACCGTGAAGTGGTTCAACGCGGAAAAGGGCTTCGGCTTCATCGAGCAGGACGGCGGCGGCGCCGACGTCTTCGCCCACTACTCGAACATCGCCGCCCAGGGCTTCCGCGAGCTGCAGGAGGGCCAGAAGGTCACCTTCGACATCGCCCAGGGCCAGAAGGGCCCGACGGCCGAGAACATCGTTCCCGCCTGACGCTGACGCGTACTTCGCAGCTGGGGCCCGCACCTTGGGGTGCGGGCCCCAGCTCGCTGCTTTCCAGAAAACCCGCTCCATCCCGCTCCTCGGGAATGCTCGGACCGACGCTCCGGTTGACATACTGCCGGACCCTCCCACACGGAATACCCGGCCACACCGCCGGAATATCGCCTCGCACTTCAGCGACGTATCCCGCGAGCATTCCCCGCCGATCCGATTCGGCCCCCCATTCTCTCCGGCTCGTTCTTGCAATTCTCTGCGCTGCTCATTTGCTGCGGGAATTCCTTGATACGTGCCTCATCAAGGAAGGTTCCGCATGAACCGCACACGCACGAACGACCGCTTCTCCCGCACCCGTTCGGGAGGATCCACCCGCACGGGCGGCTCGGGCTCCGGAAGGGGCGGCGGCTACTCCGGTGGCTCGCGCCGCTCCGAGGGCTACAGCCGTCAACGGTCCGCGCCGCAGGGCGAGTTCGCGCTGCCGGTGACGACCACCCCCGCGCTGCCCGCCGTCGAGGCGTTCGCCGAACTCGACATGCCGGC
Source organism: Streptomyces sp. NPDC033178 (assembly GCF_055577685.1). Taxonomy (NCBI): domain Bacteria; kingdom Bacillati; phylum Actinomycetota; class Actinomycetes; order Kitasatosporales; family Streptomycetaceae; genus Streptomyces; species Streptomyces sp. NPDC033178. The sequence continues at coordinate 482,922 of NZ_JBVIPT010000004.1, read as the reverse complement.
GCAGCTGCTGGCCGCGCTCGGCCGGGAGGGCGTGACCGTGCCGTTCCCGATCCAGGCGGCGACCCTGCCGAACTCCCTCGCGGGCCGTGACGTACTGGGCCGTGGCCGCACCGGCTCCGGCAAGACCCTCGCGTTCGGTCTCGCACTTCTCGCCCGTACGGCGGGTCTGCGCGCCGAGCCGAGGCAGCCGCTGGCCCTCGTCCTCGTACCCACCCGCGAGCTGGCCCAGCAGGTCACCGACGCGCTCACCCCGTACGCCCGCTCCGTGTCGCTGCGGCTCGCCACCGTGGTCGGCGGGATGCCGATCGGCCGGCAGGCCGGTGCGCTGCGTGCCGGTGCCGAGGTCGTCGTCGCGACGCCGGGCCGGCTCAAGGACCTCATCGAGCGCGGGGACTGCCGGCTGGGCCAGGTCGCCATCACCGTCCTCGACGAGGCCGACCAGATGGCCGACATGGGCTTCATGCCCCAGGTCACCGAACTGCTCAACCAGGTGCGGCCCGAGGGCCAGCGGATGCTGTTCTCGGCCACGCTCGACCGCAACGTCGACCTGCTGGTGCGCCGCTACCTCTCCGACCCGGTGGTCCACTCCGTCGACCCGTCCCAGGGCGCGGTCACCACGATGGAGCACCACGTCCTCCACGTGCACGGCGCGGACAAGCACCGGACGACCACGGAGATCGCGGCGCGCGAAGGCCGGGTCCTCATGTTCCTGGACACCAAGCACGCGGTGGACCGGCTGACCGAGCACCTGCTGAACAGCGGCGTCCGGGCCGCGGCCCTGCACGGCGGCAAGTCCCAGCCGCAGCGCACGCGGACCCTGACCCAGTTCAAGACCGGGCACGTCACGGTGCTGGTGGCGACCAACGTCGCGGCCCGCGGCATCCACGTCGACAACCTCGACCTGGTCGTGAACGTAGACCCGCCCAGCGACCACAAGGACTACCTGCACCGCGGAGGCCGTACGGCCCGCGCGGGCGAGTCCGGCAGCGTCGTCACGCTGGTGACCCCCAACCAGCGCCGTGAGATGAGCCGGCTGATGGCCGCCGCGGGCATCACTCCGCAGACCACTCAAGTGCGTTCGGGCGAGGCGGAGTTGAACCGCATCACGGGCGCCCAGGCCCCCTCGGGCGTGCCGGTCGTCATCACCGCCCCGGTCGCCGACCGCCCGCGGCGCGGCGCCTCCACCTCGTCCCGGGGCCGCCGCGGCCGTACCGGCGGCAAGGGCCGCTCCATCGGCGAGGCCCGCCGCACGCCGCAGCGACCGTCCGCCGCCGGTGCGGCGGCCTAGGCCCTGGCACAGCATTCCCGTCGCTCGCCGGAAGAGCGGCCGGGCGACGCCCGGTACGCACTCCCGGCGGGCAGTCCGGAGAGCGTGCCGGGCGTCGCCCGGCGTTCTCGCGCTCTCCCGCCGGGCCACCCCCGGGCGGCCCGGTCCCCCTCTTCTCTCCTCTCCCCCTCCCCACCCCTCCCTTCCCTGTGAGGCATCATGCGCTGCGTCATCGCCCGGTTCCCGTTCGACCTCGACAAGAGCGGGGTCCTGGACTCGATGAAGGGCGTCAAGCCCGAGGCCATCACGGGCGAGTCCGTGATCATCGGCCGCCGCCACTACCCCGTCAAGCAGGTGGGCGAGGTCATCACCCGGCAGGACCGCCGTGACTTCACCAGCGGAGAGGTCGTACGGGCCATGACCCGGCTCGGCTTCACCTGCCAGGCCGGCCCCGCGCCCGAGCCCGCCCCGGTCGCCGCCACCCCGCTCCAGACCGCGTCGGCGCTGCTCGGCAGCCCCGCCCCGGCCCCGGCCCCGGCTCCGCTGGGCCTGTGACGACCGGCGGGAGCCGACGACACCAGGACGTACTCCCCGGCTGACGCCGGGACAGAGCGATGAGGGCCCTGCCGACGCGCGTCGGCAGGGCCCTCATCGCTCTGTCCGGAGCGCTCCGGTACGGGAGCTCAGTGGTCGGAGTAGCTGACGTCGCCCACGGTCCAGGCGCTGACGTCCTCGATCGCGACGCGGTACATCCCGCCCGTCTCGGGAATCCCGATGTTGCCCTGCAGGATCCGGGCGAGGTGGAAGTGCAGATACGCGGGTGGCTCGTCGTGGGCGCCGCGGTCGCCGCCCTCGGGGCCGCCGCCCGCCGCCGGCTCGGCGCCGAAGACCGCGGAGAACGGGCCCAGGCGGTCCGAGTCGTTCAGGACCTCCGACACCCGCTCCCGCCACACGGCCTCGGGAGCGAGCCGGCCGGTGATGACGGCACCGCCGACCACCACGGTCAGCGACATCTGATTGCTCTGCCCGGTCTCCACGAGGGCGGAGATGTCCACGAGGAGCCGGTCGGGGTTCGTCATGGAAGCCGAGTCTATTCAGCGGCTCGTCCGACCTCACCCGCCCGGCCCCGCCCGCCTGCATCCGACGTCACCGGGTGCTACCGGCCGTAACCCTGGGCCACAGGATACCTACGCCTCAAGCGAACCAAAATCTATCCTCGCCGGAGTAGACATTGACCTGCGCCGTGATTAAGGTTTCTCTCATAGACAAGGTCGAGAGAGAAGGAGCAGACGCCATCAGGATCGCCCGGCCAGGACATCGTCCGGCCGGGTGACGCAAGACCCCGGATTGGAAGGTGGTCCACGGTCACGCATTCGCGATCCCCGCACACCCGCCCGCCTCCAGGGCCGGACTGCGGAAACAGAAGGTCGGCGCAGCAGTAGCGCCGACAGATGGTGTTCAATTTCCTTCGGGGCCCTGGTGCCGTTCGGCGCCGGGGCCCCTCGACGCGTTGGTCAACGAGGTGACATGACAGCAGATACTCCGCTCAGCGGTCGTCTGGACGACGACGACTACCCCGCGTACACGATGGGCCGGGCAGCCGAGATGCTCGGCACCACCCCGGGTTTCCTCCGGGCCATCGGCGAGGCACGGCTGATCACTCCGCTCCGCTCCGAAGGCGGACACCGGCGGTACTCCCGCTACCAGCTACGGATCGCCGCGCGCGCCCGCGAACTCGTCGACCAGGGAACCCCTGTCGAGGCCGCCTGCCGCATCGTCATCCTTGAGGACCAGCTGGAGGAGGCGCAGCGCATCAACGCCGAGTACCGCCGCGCCGCGAACGAGACGCCCGAGACTCCCGCCTGACGCGTCGGAGATGGTCACGCGTCGGGGTGCGCGGTGATCGCGGGGTTCTCCCGGAGGCCGGCGCTCGGAGGATGCGGGTCAGGTCGGCCGGGGCCGCCGCGAGACGCACGGGGGTGCCCGCCTCGTCGAGTTCGGCGATGTGCCACCCGCCGGGGACGGTGTCGCCGTCGCCGCCCCGGACACGCCGCACCTCCTTGACGGCAAGCCGCTCCACCGGGACCGGCTGCACCACGAACCTGCCCGGGCCGGCGTGGGGCGTCACCGCCAGCGGCCCGCCGCCGAGGACGACATCAGTGCCGAAGCCGTACGGGTTGTAGTCGGTGTGCTCCAGAAACGGGCCGCCAGAAACACGCCGCCCTCCGCGGTCCCCTTCGCGGCGGACCTCATCGCGGCGGACCCTCGGTCGCTCCCGTAAATCCTCCCGTCGGGACACGTCTTCCGAAGGGGCGGCAGATCACTTCCCGCACATCGGTCATGCCCGGCACCCTGTCACCGCCCGCCGTGTGCTGGGGCCAGCCCCACCGCCGGTCCGCAGGCCAGCCCCATCGTGCGGTCCGGGCCCCGCCGACATCCTGGGAACAGCAGAGCGGCGGGACTCAAGGACGAGGCGGGGCGGGGCGGCCGTGTGCGCTGTCCCCGCGCCTCCGTCGTGGCCGCGCAGCGTCGATTCGTACGAACCGGGGGTAGAACCGACCATGCACTCACGCATCCTGACCGTCACACTCGCGGCTTCCGCCGTGCTCACCCTGACCGGTGTCGCCACGCCCGCGAGCGCCACCGCCGGGAGGGCCGCACCGTCGCTGGAGGGTGTCTGGCAGATGGACGGCTACGGCACGGCGGTCGCCGTGAGCGGCCGCCGTCTGACGACGTACGACACCACCGCCGTCAGCTGTCTGCCGGGCACCATGAAGGGCGAGCAACAGGGGCACGCGGCTCCGGACGGCAGTCGCCGCTTCCCCGTGTACGGCGGGGCGGTCGACGTCACCGTCACGCCGCGGGGCGACAACACCGCTCGGCTGCGGATCGCCTCCAGCGCGGGGACCCGTACGCTGCACCGGATCGCCGCGCTCCCCGACCGGTGCGCGAAGAAGCCCGCCGCCGATCCGCGTGCGGTCTTCGACGTCTTCTGGCGGACCTACGCCGAGAACTACCCGTTCTTCGCCGCCAAGCACATCGACTGGCAGGCCGTCCGCGACCGCTACCGGCCCCGCGTGGACAAGGACACGACCGACGACGAACTCTTCGCCGTCCTGCGGGAGATGATCGAGCCCCTGCACGACGCGCACACCTCGCTGTCGGACGGGAAGGACCGGGAGTTCGGAGGCCTGCGCCCCGACACACCGCCGCACGGCACCGAGGACCTCGCCCGGATCGACACGGCGGTGGCGAAGGCGGTCGGAGTGCCGCTGCGGCAGTACGCGGGCGGAGCACTGTCGTTCGCCCGCCTCCCGGAGGGCCCCGGCTATCTGCGCATCACCCGTTTCGTGGGCTACACCGACGAGGAGTCGTACGCGAAGTGGGAGGCGGAACTGGACGCGGCCCTGGACAGGATTCCGTGGAAGAAGCTGCCCGGGCTGATCCTGGACGTGCGGCTGAACGGCGGCGGAGCCGACCCGCTGGCGCTGCGCGTCGTCTCCCGGCTGACGGACCGTCCGTACACCGCGTACACCAAGTACGCCCGCAACGACCCCCGGGACCCGACCCGGTTCACGCCCGGGCAGCCGATCACGGTACGGCCGCACCACGGGCCCCGCTTCGCCGGACCGGTCGCGGTCCTCACCGGCCCGCTGGCGGTCAGCGCGGCCGAGACCTTCACCCAGGCGCTGATGGCCCGCAGCCCGGAGCCCGTGCGGATCGGGCAGAACACCCAGGGCGTCTTCTCCGACACCATGGACCGCACCCTGCCGAACGGCTGGAGCTTCGCGCTGCCCAACGAGGAGTTCCGTACGGCCGACGGCACCACCTTCGACGGGCCCGGAATCCCACCGCACCACCGCACCCCGGTCTTCACCGAGGAGGAGTTCGAGCAGGGCCGCGACAGCGCACTGACGAAGGCACGGGAGCTGCTGCGCCGCCGGGACGGGTGAACATGCCGGACTTGTGAGCGTGCCGGACCGGTGAGCCGTCCTGGATCTCACCGGTCCGTTCCCGTGATCGGAGCCCCGTCAGATGTCGAACTCCTGGTCGCGGGTCTCCGGGAGTGCCAGCAGGCACAGGAGGCTCAGCAGGCAGAGGGTGCCGGTGTAGAAGCCGAGGACCAGCGGTGACTCCCAGTGGCTGTTCAGCCAGGTGGCGACGAGTGGGGCGAAGCCGCCGCCGAGGGTGTTGGCGAGGATGAAGGCCGCGGAGGCGCCGGTGTAGCGCAGCCGGGCGGGGAACAGCTCCGGGAGGAAGGCCGCCACCGGGGAGAACATCAGCGCCAGGAATATCAGGCCGACCGTGTAGGCGCCGGTGATCACCAGCCCGTCGCGCGAACTCAGCGAGGCGTACATGGGCACCGCCCACACCACGCAGCCGACGGCTCCGGTCAGCATCACCGGGCGCCGGCCGATCCGGTCGGACAGCCTGGCGACCGGGAGGGTGATGGCGATTCCGGCCGCCGCGCCCACGCTCGCCGCCGTCAGCATCGTGTTCTGGGGGATGCCGAGTTCCTTCGGCCCGTACGAGATGCTGTAGACGATCGTCAGGTAGTAGACGGCCGAGCCGCCGATCGCCGCACCCGTGCCGAGCAGCACCCGGCCGGGGTACCGCTTGAGCAGCGTGACCAGCGGGAAGCGGGATGCCGTCGGGGGTGTGAGCGCGGGTGCGGGTTGCGTCGGGGGTGTGCGGTTCGCCGTCGCGTCGAACACCGGCGACTCGGAGACCGTCGTACGTACCCACAGGCCGACCACGACGAGGACGGTGCTGAGCAGGAACGGGATCCGCCAGGCCCAGTCGACGAAGCCGTCCCGGCCCACGATGTTCAGGGTGGGCAGGATGACCGCCGTGGACAGCAGGAAGCCGAGCGAGGGGCCGGCCTGCGGGATGGACGCGTACAGCGCGCGGCGGCCGGGCGGTGCGTGTTCCGCGGCGAGCAGCACCGCCCCGCCCCACTCACCGCCCATGCTGACGCCCTGCAGCAGACGGAGCGTCACCAGCAGTACGGGGGCGAGGAGTCCGGCGGTCTCGTACGTGGGCAGCAGCCCTACGCCGACCGTGGCCACGCCCATCAGCAGGAGCGAGGCGACCAGGGCCCTTCGGCGGCCCAGCCGGTCACCGATCGTGCCGAACAGGACGACGCCCAGGGGGCGGGAGAGGAAGGCCGCGGCGAACGTGAGGAACGCGGCCAGGGAGGAGACGGTGGCGTTGCCCGAGGGGAAGAAGGCGGGGCCGAGGACGAGTGCGCTCGCGGTGCCGTACACCGCGAAGTCGTAGTACTCGATCGTGGTGCCGACCAGGCTGGCGACGGCGACCCGTGGGGCCTCGGTCTTCCCGGCGGACGTCTCGGTGGTCTTCGCCGTCGGCGGTGGGGACGCGGCCGGTCTTGGGCCGGCGGTCTCGGGAACAGCCTCGGGAGCGGTCTTGGACGGTAAATCAGGCATGGGGAAGTCACTTCCGGTACGCCCGGTCCGTACGGTCCGGGTGCAGATGGGGGGACGGCCTCGCATGTAACACGTTCCGGAGCGCGCCTGACACCCTAGGCCCGGAAATTCAATTTCGACAAGGAAGCCCGAAAGAAAAGCTGCCCGCGGGAATTGCCTGGCATTTACACGTGACATCGGTAGGAAAGCGTCCGATGCGGCCATGCGCGGGGGCAGACCTCCTCAATGCGCATAGAGCGCATCACACCCGCCACCTCGGCATTTGCCGCCCAACACCCCACGAACAGCACCCTCCCGCGGCGTCAACCCCGCCATACCTGTCAAATCACTGTCAATATTCATTCCCGAACGCGCATAAAAATTTTCCGGTGATCACGCCTTGCCAACGGTCGATTACGCGTGAATGCTGATGCCGACTGAACTTGAAAGTTCTACGACCATCGTTTTTCGGACATGGAGACCGCAACAGGATGTCGCGGTTCGGCTTTCTTAAATGCGGCCTCCGGGCTGGGAAGGCGCATTACCCATGCTGAAAACTGGCAAGCTATTACGCTTGAGAAGACTTTCGCTCGCGGGTGACGACCGGCACCTGCTCGTACCGCTCGACCACAGCGTCTCGGACGGCCCGATCGTCCCCGCCGACAAGTGGGACGACCTGCTGCGCGCACTGGTGACAGGCGGGGCCGACGGGATCATCGTCCACAAGGGGCGTGCCCGCGCCTTCGCCCCGGACGTCCTCAGGAGCTGCGCCCTGGTGGTGCACCTGAGCGCCAGCACCGCCCGCTCCGCCGACGTCCACGCCAAGGTGCTGGTCGCCGATGTCGAGGAGGCGCTGCGGCTCGGCGCGGACGCGGTCAGCGTCCACGTGAACATCGGCTCGGACACCGAGTCCCAGCAGCTCGCCGACCTGGGGGCGGTGGCCCGTTCCTGCGACGCGTGGGGCATGCCGCTGATCGCGATGGTCTACCCCCGCGGCCCCCGCATCGAGGACCCGCGCGACCCCGCCCTCCTCGCCCATCTGGCCAACGTCGCCGCCGACCTGGGCGCGGACATGGTGAAGACCTCCGTCGCCCTGCCGATCGACCGGATGGCGGAGGTGGTGGCCAACAGCCCCATTCCGGTGCTCGCGGCCGGCGGTCCGCCGGACGGCTCCGACCTGGTCGAGTACGGGGCCGCCGTGATGGCCACCGGCTGCCAGGGACTTGCCATCGGCCGCCGGATCTTCTCGTCCCCCTCGCCCGCCGCGCTGGTGTCCCGGCTCTCCGCGGTCGTGCACGGCGGCGGCACCACCCTCTCGAATGACATGGGCATGTCTAACTACTCGACGATCGTGGCAGGAGTCGCATGAGGTTCGCATGGATCGATCTCCGTGAGGTCCCCCGTCCGCAGCTCCAGGCAGTGGTGGACGCCGCCGTCCACAGCCGGATGGCCGGAGTCGTGGCCACCGACGCCGAGTTGCTCGGGACGCTGCCGCCGACGGTCACACGGGTGCTGATGACCGGGGCGCCGGGCACGGCCGCCGCGAAGAAGCCCGGGGACAGGCCCGGAGCCAAGCCCGGCGACAAGGAGGTGAAGGGCGCCGGAGGCGCGAAGGACGCCAACCTCCCCTCCGGGAAGAGCAGTTCCCCGGCCGGCACCGGAACCGCCACCGGAACCGCCACGGGAACCGCCGCCGGAATCGACCTCCTGCTGCGGAAGTTCGGCACCCAGGAGGAGCTGGACGCCCTCGCCGCGGACAACCGTGCCGCCGGTGGCGCGGGCGGCACCGGCAGAACCGGCGACACCGGTGGCACGCCCGCCGCCGGGTTCGTCGACGTACGGGACGACCGCACCCTGACGCTGTCCTGCGCGGGCGCCATGGCGTTGCCGTACACCGTCATCCACTTCGCCGACCCGACCAAGATCCCGCTGGAGATCGTGCTCGCCGCGGCCGAGTCCGCCGAGGGCAAGCTGGTGACCGTCGTCGACGGCCTGGAGGAGGCGGCCATCGTCTTCGACGTCCTCGAACGCGGCTCGGACGGCATCCTGTTCACGCCCCGCAGCGCCGACGAAGTGTTCGCGCTGGCACGGCTGTTGGAGGCCACGACACCCCAACTGGAGCTGTCCACACTGACCGTGGAGAGCATCCGGCACGTGGGGCTCGGCGACCGGGTCTGCGTGGACACCTGCTCGCACTTCGAGGAGGACGAGGGCATCCTCGTCGGCTCGTACTCCTCCGGGTTCGTGCTCTGCTGCAGCGAGACCCACCCGCTGCCGTACATGCCGACCAGGCCGTTCCGGGTCAACGCCGGTGCCCTGCACTCGTACACGCTCGGGCCCGACAACCGCACCAGCTACCTCAGCGAGGTGGGCTCCGGCAGCGTCCTGCTGGGGGTCGGCGCCGACGGCCGCACCCGGCGGGTCGTGGTCGGCCGCGCCAAGCTGGAGTCCCGGCCGCTCCTGGAGATCCGTACCCAGGCCGAGGACGGCCGACTGGTCAGTCTGACCGTGCAGGACGACTGGCACGTACGGGTGCTCGGACCGGGCGGGAAGGTCCTCAACGTCACCGAACTGCGGACCGGCGACGAACTGCTCGGCTATCTGGCCACGGACAAGCGCCATGTGGGCCTGCCCATCGGCGAGTTCTGCAAGGAGGTCTGATGGGCGGCGGCCTGAGAGACCCACTGAGGGACCCGCTGAGAGACGGCCTGTCCGATGGCCCAGTGGACGTCGACGGGATGGGTTCCCTCGTCCGGCGGCTGTTCGACGCGCGGGACGACGCTCTGCCGTATCTGACACATCAACAGGAGACGGTCACCCGGGGCGAGTTACGGGAACGGGTGGCCGAGCAGGCCGCCGTGTTCGCCGGATTCGGCATCGGTCCGGGCAGCACCGTCGGTCTGCGGACTCCGCCCAGCTTCACCCAGGTCGAGGTGCTGCTCGCGCTGTGGCGGCTGGGCGCCCAGGTGATGCTCTTCGACTTCCGGCTCAAACCGGCCGAGGTGGCCGCGCTCTGCGCGTCCTGCCGGCCACAGTTCATGGTCCGGGCGGGCTCCAACGTCCAGGCGACGTTCGGCTTCCGGCCCGAGTACGAGGTCGTCACCGAGTGCCGCGGAACGGGCCGGCCGGCCGACACCGGGCACCGGCTGGTCCAGTTCAGCTCCGGCTCCACCGGGCGGCCCAAGGTGATCGGCAGGACCGCCGCGTCGCTCGCCGCCGAGGTGGACCGCTTCGCCGGGATCACCGGGATGCCGGGCGAGGGCGACCGGGTACTGCTGCTCAGTTCGACGGCGCACAGTTTCGGCCTCGTCGCCGGGCTGCTGCACTCCCTGGCGGCCGGTGTCTCCGTCGTCTTCGCGCCCCGCGTCTCGGCCCGCGACCTCCTGCGGACCGCGGTGGACCACCGGGTCACCGCCCTGTTCGGGGTGCCGATGCACTACGAACTGCTCGCCGCCGCCGTCGATCCACCCGAACTGCCCGACCTGCGGGTCGCGGTGTCGGGCGGCGAACTGATGCCGCCGGACGTCGCCGCCCGGTTCGCCGAGCGCTACGGGGTGCCGGTCGGCGAGTCCTACGGCACCACCGAGAGCGGTGTGGTCGCCATGGACGTCGGCGGCACGCTGCGGCCGTCGGTCGGCCCGGCCGCACCGGGCGTGGTCGTACGGGTGCGGCGGGGCGAACTGGACGTCGCCCTCGACGAGTCGCCGTACCTCTTCGACTCCGGCGGTACGCAGTACGCGGACGGCTGGCTGCGCACGCGGGACCGGGCCTCGGTGGACGGCACCGGGGCGGTGCGGGTGCACGGCCGTGCCGACTCCCTTGTCGTGATCGGCGGCCTCAAGGTGGATCTCACCGAGGTCGAGAACGTGCTGCGGGGGCATCCTGCGGTTGAGCAGGCGGTCGTGGTTCACGGGGACGTGACCGAGGCGTATGTCGTGACGGGTTCTGTGGCTTCCTCCGAGGAGTTGCTGCGGTGGTGCCGGGAGCGGCTCGCCGACTACAAGTTGCCGCGGGTGGTCCGGCTGTTGGACGCGTTGCCTCGTACGTCCAACGGAAAGTTGGTGCGCCAGCCCGCGTTGCTGCGTGAACGCGCCGTCGGGTGAGGCGGGTGTGAGCGGTCGTTTGCCGGCTGACGGCCCCGTTGTGGCTTGTTGCGCAGTTCCCCGCGCCCCTTTGGGGCGCTCTACCCCTCACTGGAGATTCTGATCATGAGTACGTCTGTCCTGGAAGACGAGATCCGTGAGTTCGTTCTGGGCACCGTCATCGACGAGATGAACATCCTGATGAGCCGTGACGGCATCACGGACGAAAGTCCGGTGACCGTCGGCGGGCTGGATCTGGACTCGTTGAGTCTGATCGAGCTCACGTTGCGGCTGGAGTCGCGGTTCGGTGTGGAGATACCGGACACCGACATCGAACCCCTGGCCTCCCTGACCCTCGGCTCCCTCGTCGCCGAGATCGTCCGACGCGGTGCGAAGGCATGAGCACGGGGGCCACGGCGAGCGACGCACGCGAGGGGGAGCCCGCGCTCTCCCCCCTCACCACCGACACCGTCCGCGAGCTGCTGGCGGACCGCAAGATCTTCCCCGGCGTGCCCGACGAACTCGGTGAGGACACCGAACTGATCCTGGACTCCCTTGGGTTGGTGTGGCTGCTGCACGTGGTGGAGGAGCGGTTCGGGTTGGTCGTGGAGCCCACCTACGAGGACATCGCCGGGTTCACCTCGCTGCGGCGGCTCACCGACTATCTGCGTGCCGCCCAGGCCGACCAGGCGGCCCGCCCTGAAGAGGGTGGTCGCCATGAGCGGTGAGGTGACCGTCACCGGGTTCGGTGTGCGGACCGCGTTCGGTACGGGGGCCGACGCCTTGCGGCGGGGGGTCTTCGCGGGGGTTCCTTCGTTCGCCGTCACGACCCGGTTCGATACCGGGCCTTACCGTACGGCGATGGCGGGGGCCGCGGGTGATGGGCCCGACGCGGTTGAGGGCTGGGCTCTCCGCCACTCTCTTGCCGAGTGCGGCGCCGAAGCCCTTGTCATGGCGGGGCTCGCCCCAGGTGCGGAAGCCGCCGTTCTGCTCGGTGTGGCCGGGGATCACACGAGCGTGACTCGGTATTGGCGGGGCGCCGGGTCGGATGCTGGCTGCGGGTCCGTTGTGGCTGGTCGCGCAGTTCCCCGCGCCCCTGAAAAGCAACCGGTGCGGGAGACCTCCACGGACGTGAAGCGAGTTGCCGACGCCGTGCCCGCCGCCGGCTCCGAGCGAGTTGCCGACGCCGTGCCCGCCCGGCTGACCGAACTCCTTGCCGGGGAACTCGGGTTGACCGGGCCTCGGCTCACGTTCACCAATGCCTGTGTCGCCTCCGCCGCCGCGATCATCCACGCCTGCCGGCTGATCTCCTCCGGGCGGATCGACGCGGCGGTCTGCGGAGGCGGATATCTGGTGGAGGAGGAGACCTTCGGGAAGTTCGACTCCGGGCGGGCGCTGTCGTCTGACGGAATGGTGCGGCCGTTCAGTGCCGACCGAAGTGGGCTGCTGCTCGGCGACGGTGTGGCGGTCGTCGTGCTGGAGTCCGCCGAGCACGCCCGGCGCCGCGGTGCCCGCCCGCTGGCGGGCGTGGTGGGCTGGGGCGCGGCCTCGGACGCCCACCACATCGCCCAGCCGCACCCGGAGGGTGTCGGACTCGCCCGCGCGGCCCGGCAGGCGATGCGGCTCGCCGGCGACCCGGGTGGAGCCGCCCTCGACTACGTCAACGCCCATGGCACCGGCACCAAGTACAACGACGGGGCCGAGACCCGCGGGCTGCGGGCCGCCTTCCCGGAGCGGGCCGAGTCGATACCGGTCAGCTCCACCAAGAGCACCACCGGCCACCTCCTGGAGGCGGCGGGCGTCGTGGAGTTCGTGATCACGATGCTGGCCCTGACGGACGGCGTACTGCCGCCGACCGCGGGGTTCACCCGGCCCGACCCGGAGTGCGACCTCGACTACGTGCCGAACGAGCCGCGCCGGGCCGACCCCCGCCGGGCCCTCACCGTCAACGCCGCCTTCGGAGGCGCCAACACCGCACTCGTCCTGGAGCGGCCGTGACCCTGACCAAGAAGACCGAGAACAGCCACAGAACCGTGCTGCGGTCGCCCCTCGGCATCCTCACCACCGCCACCGCCACCCACGGCACCGGGCGGGACGGCGACATCCCGCTGCCGAGGCTCCCCGGCTTCGTGGAGTCGGCCTTCAGCCCGCTCGCGTACGAGGCCGCCCGGCTGTGCCTCGCCGAACGGCCCGGGGACGGCTCGCGTACCGCGGTTGCGCTGGCGAGTACCTCCGGTGACACCACCACCGCGGATCTGGCCAGCCGGCGCATGGTCTCCGGGCGGGTCCACAACCCGCTGCTGTTCATGCAGGCCACCCCCAACTCCGTACTGGGCTGTCTGAGCCGGGAGTTCGGGATCACCGGGCAGATGTTCAGCCTCTCCACCCTCGACGACCCGGTGACCGAACTGCTCTCCATGGTGGATCTCCTCCTGGAGGACCCGGAGGTGGACCGGGTCCTGGTGGTGGGCGTGGAGCTGGGCGGCGGCGAGCGGCTGGCCACCGTGCACGAGGAACTGGCCGACGGTCACGGCCACCCGGCCCCGGCCCTTCCCGCGGACGCCGGGCTCGCGGCGGCGCTCCTGCTGGGCCGTCCCGGCACCGGAACAGCCGTCTCGGTCCGGTCGGCCGAGGCGTACGACAACGAAACCGACAGCCGCGGCGACCTGGGCGCCCACGGAACGGACGCGGCCCCGCGGCCCGGCGACATCCAGGGCCTGTTCGACCTGGCCGCCGCCCATCGGCGGCTGCTGCGGGAGGGCGGGAGTCGGCTCCTGGTGACCGACTCGCGCGCGCCCGCGTTCCTCCTCACCGCCGACACCGCTGACACCGCTGACACAGAGGCAACGACCGACGCAAGGAACGGGACGGAGACCCATGCTCATCAGTAGGCAGGAGCGGGCGCGGATCTGCTCCGACACCGAACTCGGCGCCGGCAACGTGCTGGAGCGCCTGACCGCGTACGGTCGGCCGCTCGACGAGGCCGTGCTGTGGACGGACGGCAGCTGGCGGGCACCGGACGGCAGCCGGCCCGAGGTGCTGACGCTCGGGCAGCTGAACGAGGCGGTCGAGACGTACGCGGGCTGGTACGCCGCCCGGGGTGTGCGGCCCCGCGACCCGGTCGCCGTCCACTCCTACTCCAGCGCCGAGTTCGCGGTGAACTTCCTGGCGCTGACGGCTCTCGGCGCCGTCCCGTCGTTCGTCAACGGCAATCTGCCCCCGGAGACCGCCCGGGAGTACGTACGACGGCAGGGCGCGGTCGGCGCCTTCACGGACCGCGAGCACCATGACGTGCTGTCGACGGAGGCTGCGGAGAGGTCGGAGGGGCTCGGCTTCCGCGTCACCGCCGCCGACATCCGCCCGGAGCACCGCGAGTCGCTCCCGTCCTCCTATCCGTACCGGCACGACCCCACCGATCCGGTGCTCATCTCGCACTCCTCCGGAACCACCGGGATGCCCAAGGGAGTTCCGCACACCCACCGGACGCTGATGTACGCGCAGGTGCACCGCCTCCGCTACGCCACCGGTACCGACATGGCACGCACGCTGGTGGGGCTGCCGGGCGCGCACAACGCCATGGTGGCGACGCTGCTGTACTGCCTGCTGCTGCGCACGGACATCAAACTGCTCTCCAGCCAGCGCGGCTCCCAAGTGCTCGACGCCATCGAGGAGTTCGGGCCCACCACCGTGCTGGCCTTCGCCGGTACCTTCGGCGAGATGGCCGCCGAGCCGCTCGCGGACCGTGATCTGTCGAGCGTGCAGGTGTGGTTCAACACCGGGGACGCGGCCCACGAGGCGCACATCCGGGCCCTCGTCCAGCACGGCAGCCACCGGACGATGGAGAAGGACCTGCGGCACGTACGGGTCGAGGGGTCCGTCTTCGTGGACGGGCTCGGCTCCTCGGAGGCCGGCTACTCCGTCTTCCACAACCGGCACACCAAGGACACCTCGGCCTACTCGCGCTGTGTCGGCAAGCCGATCAGCTTCGCCGAGGCCGCCGTGCTCGCCGAGGACGGCACCCCGCTGCCGCCCGGGCGGATCGGCCGCCTCGGCCTCAAGTCGCCCACCCTCACGCCCGGTTACTGGAACGACTCGCTGACCTGGAACCGGATGCGGCTGGGCGGCTACTGGCTCACCGGGGACCTCGCCCAGCAGGACGAGGAGGGCAACTTCTACCACCTCGACCGGGCACCGGACGCCGTCCGGACCCGCGACGGGATCCTCTTCAGCACCCGCACCGAGGAACTCCTGCTGCGGGAACTGCCGGAGCTGGCCGACTGCACGGTCGTCGGGGTCGCCCCCGAGGGCGTACGGGCCGACTGGGACGGCGACGGGGAGGCCGAGGCGTACGCGCTGCTCCAGCTCGCGGACGAGCAGAGCGCCGAGGGGGGCGGTGAGGGGGGCGGTGAGGGGAGCGACGAGGAGGCCTGGACCGAGCGGGTCAACGCTGTGCTCACGGCCGCCGGATTCCCCCCGGTGACCCGGGCCCTGCGGATGAAGCCCGACGACGTGGCCAAGGGCGCCACCGGCAAGGTCCTGAAACGCGTGATGCGCGACCGGTTCGCCGCCGGGGGGCGGGCGTGAGTGCCGACGAGGTCGGCCGGCGTGCGCAGACGGTGGAGGCGTACCGGCTGTGGTGGCAGCACGACGCCCACTGGTACCAGGGCGTGGCGAGCCGCTTCGGGCAGCAGGCCGCGAACGAGATCAACGCCGAGGCGCTGCGCAAGATCGCCCTGCACGTCGGACAGCGCGTCGCCCGCAGGTCGGGGCCGCTGCCCGACAGCGGTGACAACGGCAAGGACCTGGAGGAGCTGCGCCGCCGTTACGACGAGTGCGGCGACCGGATGTTCCCCCGGGAGCTGCGCAACGCCTCCACCGAGGTCGAGGACGAGGACGAGGGCCTGATCGTGCTCACGCTGCGGCGGAACTTCGCCATCACCATGGTCCGGATGGCCGGTTCGCTGGAGGGCTACCGGTGCCCGTGCACCGACATCCACGCGGGCTGGTCCGAGGGGCTCGGCGTGCCCCTGACGGAGAACCGGGCCGAGAGCTGTCTGCGCGACGGCGACAAGGCGTGCCGGCTGCTGATGCGGGTCACCACTCCTGTCGCTCCCGTCGCCTCCCCCGCCACGGAGGGCTGAGCCGTGCGCGTACTGGTCGCCGGGGCCACCGGTGTGGTCGGACATCCGCTGGTGAGCGCGTTGCGGGCGCGCGGTCATGAAGTGAGCGCGCTGGTACGGGAGAAGTCCCGGGCCCGGGCTCCGGAGGCGGACGCGGTCGTGGTCGCCGACGCCCTGGACCGGGCGAGCCTGCTGTCCGCGGTGTCGGCCGCCCGGCCCGAGGTGGTCGTCCACCAGATGACGGCGCTGCGGCTGCTGCCCGACGACCCCGTCGGGGCCTTCGCGCTGACCGCACGGCTGCGGACCGAGGGGACCGCCAATCTCGTCGCGGCGGCCCGCGCGTCCGGTGCGCGGCGGCTGGTCGCGCAGTCCGTCGCCTTCGCCGCCGCCCCGTCCGGCGATCCGGTCCTCGACGAGGACGCGCCGCTGTACGTGGATGCCCCGGACGCCGGCTGGGCCGCCACCGTGCGGGCCGTCGCCGAGCTGGAGCGGCAGGTCCTGGGCAGCGGCCCGGACCTCGCGGGCGTGGTGCTGCGGTACGGCACCCTGTACGGCCCCGGGACCGCGTACGCCCGTATCGGCGGGACCGGCCAACGGGTGTTGACCGGAAAGCTCCCGCTGCCCGGGGGCGGATCCGGGATCACCTCGTTCGTGCATGTGGTGGACGCCGTGGGGGCGGCCGTCACGGCGGTCGAGTCGGAGGCCACCGGCGTCTTCCACGTGACCGACGACGATCCGGCCCCGGCCGCGCAGTGGCTGCCGCACTTCGCCCGCACCCTGGGCGGCCCGCCCCCACGGACGATTCCGGCGGCACTCGCGCCCCGGCTCCTCGGCTGGTTCATGACCCATCAGCTCACCGCGGCGCGGGGCGCGGCGAACGACCGGGCCCGTACGGAACTGGGCTGGAAGCCGCTGCGGCCGAGCTGGCGCGACGGGCTGGGCCGGGAATGACCGGGCCCGGTGACGCCATCAGCGTGTGTGTGATCGGCGCCGGTCCGCGCGGGCTCTCGGTCCTGGAGCGGATCTGCGCCAACGCGGGACAGGCCGCCGGGCCGGTCGTGGTCCACCTCGTCGACCCGTACCCGCCCGGCGCGGGCGCGGTGTGGCGCACCGGCCAGCCGCCCGAGCTGCTGATGAACACGGTCGCCTCCCAGGTGACCCTGTTCACCGACGACAGCGTGGACTGCGCGGGGCCGTCGGTGCCGGGGCCGAGCCTGTACGAGTGGGCGCGCACCCTGGGGCCCGGGGCGTACCCGGACCGGGTCCTGGAGGAGGCGCGGCGGCTCGGCCCAGACACCTATCCGACCCGCGCCTTCCACGGCCACTACCTGGAGTGGGTCTTCCGGCATCTCTTACGCACCGCCCCTCCCGGAGTGACGGTCCACACCCACCGCGCGACCGCGGTCGCCCTGGCGGACACCCCGGACGGGCGGCAGACGGTGACCCTGGCGGGTGGTGACCAACTGGCCGGGCATGACTCGGTGGTGCTGGCGCTCGGCCACGGCGGCCTGACCCCGAGCCCGGAGGAGCGTGCGCTGGGCTCCTTCGCCGACCGGCACGGCCCGCTCTACGTGCGGCCCGCCAACCCCGCGGACGCCGACCTGAGCCGGATCGCGCCGGGCACCCCGGTCGCCCTGCGCGGCCTGGGGCTGAACTTCTTCGACTGCGTGGCGCTGCTCACCGAGGGCCGCGGCGGCACCTTCAAGGAGAGCCAGTCCGGCCTGGTGTACCTGCCGAGCGGCAACGAGCCTGTGCTGTACGCCGGTTCACGGCGCGGGGTGCCGTACCACGCACGCGGCGAGAACGAGAAGGGCGCGCTCGGCCGCCACCACCCCCGCTTCCTGACCCCCGAGGTCATCGCCGGGCTGCGGCGGCGCGCGGACGACGGGCACCCCGTCTCCTTCCGCGACGAGATCTGGCCGCTGATCGACCGTGAGGTACGGACCGTCCACGACGAGGCGTGGACCGACCGGTACGGGGTGGCGCCCGCCGAGCCGTGGGACTGGCGGCGGATCGAACGGCCCTACGGCGACCGGGACTTCGCCGGCCGTGACGACTTCCGGCACTGGCTGCTGGAGTACTTGCGGCGGGATGTCGCCGAGGCCCGGCTGGGCAATGTGAGCGGGCCGGTGAAGGCCGCGCTGGACGCCCTGCGGGACCTGCGCAACGAGATACGGCTCGTGGTCGACCACGGTGGGGTGTCCGGCGCCTCGTACCGGGCCGAACTGGACGGCTGGTACACGCCGTTGAACGCGTACACGTCCATCGGTCCGCCGGCCTTCCGCATCGAGCAGCTGATCGCGCTGATCGAGGCGGAGGTGGTGCATGTGCTCGGCCCGGGGATGCGCGTACGGCCCTCCGCGCGCGACGGCGGCTTCCTCGTGGACGCGGAGCAGGTGCCCGAACCCCCGGTGCTGGTCCGCGCGCTCGTCGAGGCGCGGCTGCCCGTCGTCGATCTGCGGCGGAGCGCCGATCCCCTGCTGCGGGGGCTGCTGGCGGCCGGTGACTGCGTGCCCTACCGGCTGGGCGGCCGGGAGACGGGCGGGCTCGCGGTGACGAGGAACCCTCCCCGGCTGGTGGACGCGGCGGGCCGGGCGCACCCGCACCGGTTCGCCTTCGGGGTGCCGACGGAGGGGGTGCGCTGGGTGACGGCGGTCGGCATCCGGCCGGGCGTCGGCTCGGTGACGCTGGAGGACTCGGACGCGATCGCGCGGGCGGTGCTGACGCTGCCGGAGGCGGCCGAGGTTCTGACGCCCGACATCCCCTCGCAGGACATGACTTTGACGGCCCATCAGGCATGTCAGACACATCAGCCATCGGGCGAAGGAGGTCGAGAAGCGTGAACGTGATGTCCGTGGGTACCGACGCGGGCCTGCTCGCCCCCACCTGGGCGGGTACGCCCGCGGCGGCCGAGGTGACCGACGAGGCGTGGCTGCAGGCCATGCTGGACGCCGAGGTGGCCCTGGCCCGGGCCCAGTACGCGGTCGGGCTGACACCCGCCGCCGCGGTGCGGGCGATCGCCTCGGTGGCCCGCGCGGACCGGCTGGACCTGGTCGCCCTGGCCCATGCGGCCCGGGCCGCGGCCAATCCGGTGGTCGCGCTGGTGACGGCGTTCACCGAGGTGGTCGCCGCCAAGGACGCGGCCGCCGCCGAGTACGTACACCGGGGGTCGACCAGCCAGGACATCCTCGACTCCGCGGCCATGCTGGTCGCCCGCCGGGTGCTCGGTCTGATCGCCGCCGACCTGGAACGCGCCGGCGCCGCCCTGGCCGCGCTGGCCGACACCCACCGCCACACCGTCCTTGCCGGCCGCACCCTGGCCCAGCACGCGGTGCCCACCACCTTCGGTCTCAAGGCGGCGGGGTGGCTCCAGTTGGTCGGCGACGCCCTGGCCCGGGTGCGGGCGGTCGCCTCCGCGCTCCCGGCCCAGCTGGGGGGAGCGGCCGGGACGCTCGCCGCGTACCGCGAGTACGCCCTGCTGGACCGCGGAGATCGCGGGGATCGCGGGGATCGCGGGGAGGGCCGGGAAGGCCCGGAGGACGGGGAGGGAGGGGACGGGGGCCTGAACCCGGCCGGCGGCGAGGGCGGAGTCGAGTTGCTCCGCCCCTTCGCCGAGGCGCTGGGGCTGGCCGAGCCGGTGCTGCCGTGGCACACCGTGCGCACGCCCGTCGCCGAGGTGGGGGCGGTGCTCCAGCTGGTCACCGGCGCGCTCGGCAAGTTCGCGCTCGACGTGCAGACACTGTCCCGTACCGAGATCGGTGAGGTGTCCGAGCCCGTGGCCGCCGGACGCGGGGCCTCCTCGGCGATGCCGCAGAAGCGCAACCCCGCGCTCGCCACGCTGATCGTGTCGGCCGCCCGTCAGGTGCCCGCCCATGCCCTCGTACTGGCACAGTGCCTGCTCGCCGAGGACGAGCGGCCGGCCGGTGCCTGGCACGCCGAATGGCAGCCGCTGCGGGAGGCGTTGCGGCTGGCGGGCGGGGCCGCGCACACCGCCGTGGAGCTCGCCGAGGGGCTGGTCGTCCATCCGGAGCGCATGCTGGCCAACCTCGAACTGACCGGTGGCGCGCTCGTCACCGAGCGACTGACGGTGGTGCTGGCCCCGGCGTTCGGCAAGGTGCGGGCGAAGAAGCTGCTGACCGCCGCGTCGGCCGAGGCGGCCGGCACCGGGCGCCCCCTCGCCGAGGTGCTGTCCCAACACCCCGAACTCTCGGCCCTGTTCACCCCCGCCCGGCTGTCGGAACTGCTCGACCCTGCCCACTACACGGGCGCGGCCGACGCACTGGTCGACCGGGCGCTGGGCGGATTCGCGGAGCTCGACGGAAAGGGAGGCAGCCGATGACCGCCGTGGGCCGGGTGGAGGAGAAGGAAGCCGTCCCGTCCCGGTCGTGGCCCGTTCTCCTGGTCATGGTCTGCGCCCAGATGCTCATCTGGCTGGACACCTCGGTCCTCAACGTCGCCGTCACCACGCTCGCCGACCCGGTCGACGGCCTGGGCGCGACCCCCGCCGAACTGGAGTGGGTGGCGAGCGCCTACACCCTGGTCTTCGCCGGCACGCTCTTCGCGGGCGGCGCGCTGGCCGACCGGTTCGGCCCCCGGAACACCCTCCTCGCGGGGCTCACGCTGTTCGGCGCCGCCTCCGGTGCGGGCGCCTTCGCCACCGATCCTGCCTGGCTGATCGTGGCGCGCGCCGCCATGGGCGCGGGCAGCGCGCTGCTGATGCCCGCGACCCTGTCGGTCATCGTGCAGAGCACCCCGGAGGAGAAACGCACCCGGGCGATCGCGATCTGGAGCTCGTCCAGCGGTCTCGGGGTGGCCGTCGGCCCGGTCGTGGGCGGGGCGCTGCTCAGCCACTTCTGGTGGGGCTCGGTGTTCCTGGTCAACGTGCCGATCGTGGCCCTGTGTCTGGCCGCAGTGGTGGCCGTCGTACCGGAGTTGAAGGGGCCCCGGCGCAGGGTGCTCGATCTGCCAGGTCTCGCCCTGTCGGTGCTCGGTCTCGGCGGTGTGGTCTACGGGATCATCGAACTCGGCAACGGGCAGACCTGGTACGGCCCGCACGTGCTCCTCCCCCTCCTGCTGGGCGGCGCGCTGCTCGCCCTCTTCGTCGCCGGTCAGCGCAGGTCGCCCGCGCCGAGCCTGGACCTGCGGCTGTTCCGGCAGCCCGGGTTCACGGCCGGGAGCGTGGTGCTGCTGATCGCGTTCATGGCGCTGGCCGGGCATCTCTTCTACGCGGCCTTCTACTTGCAGGGGCCGCGCGGGCTCTCCCCCGCCGACGCCGGAACGGTCATGATCGCCGCGGCCATCGGCATCGTCCTGGGCAGTCAGGCGTCGCCCGCGCTGAGCCGGCTGCTCTCGGCCCGGTGGACGGTCGCGGCCGGGGTCCTGGCCACGGCCGCCACGTACGTCGGCTATCTGTGGTTCGACGGACGGACCCCGGTCCTGACCGTCGCCGCGCTGCTGTGGGTTCAGGGCTTCGGGATGGGCCTGGTCGGTACGCCGGTCACGGCCGTGATGATGAGCGGGGTGCCGCCGCATCTCGCGGGCGCCGGGTCGGCCGTCAACAGCGTCACCCGGCAGGTGGGCGGGACGCTCGGAGTGGCGATGACCGGTTCGATCCTCTCCGGGGTGTACCGCGAGCGGATGGCGGACGCCGAACTGCCGGGCGGGGCAAGTGGGTTGACGCCCGGCGCCGAGGAACAGGCCCGCACCTCCGCCGAGGCGGCCCGCTCACTGGCCGGTTCACTGCGGCTGCCGGAACTGGCGGCCACCGCCGACCGCGCCTTCCTCGACGCCATGTACGCGGCCACGTTCTGGACCGCCGTACTGGCCCTCGTCGGATTCGCCGTGGGCGTCGTGGGACTGCGGACACGGAACGTCGACAGAAGAAGCAGCGGAGGCAGAGGAAGTGGGGACGGCGATGGAACAGGCGAAGGGCCGGTCGGTCTTCGTGACCGGGGGGAACCGGGGGATCGGGCTGGCCACGGCCCGCCGCTTCGCGGCGGCGGGGGACCGGGTCACGGTGACGTACCGCGGTGAGGAGCCACCGCCCGGGACCGCGGAACTCCTCGCCGTACGCTGTGATGTGACGGACAGTCAACAGGTGGACCGGGCCTTCAAGGAGGCCGAGGCGGCCCATGGCCCGGTCACCGTCCTGGTCGCCAACGCGGGCACCACCCAGGACCGGCTGCTGGTGCGGATGACCGAGGAGGACTTCACCTCCGTGGTCGACACCAACCTCACGGGGGCCTTCCGGGTCGCCCGGCGGGCGGTGCGCGGAATGCTGGGCGCGGGTCACGGACGTATCGTGCTGATCTCCTCGACGGCGGCCCTGCACGGCGCCGCCGGGCAGACCAACTACGCGGCGTCGAAGGCGGGTCTGGTCGGTTTCGCCCGGTCGCTCACCCACGAACTCGGGCCCCGGGACATCACCTGCAACGTGGTGGCGCCCGGTCTGACCGAGACGGACATGAGCCGTGCGCTCACCGAGGAACAGCGCGGGAACCTGCTGCGGCAGACCCCGGCCGGCCGGCTCGCCCGCCCTGAGGAGGTCGCCGACGCGGTGGCGTTCCTGGTCGGCGCGGGCCATGTGCGCGGCGCGGTGATCCCGGTGGACGGGGGCGCGGGGCTCGGGCACTGAGACACCACCGCGGAGTCGGTGCCCGAGAAGGCCGCGGCTCCTGGCCCGGCGCCGGAGTGCCGGAGTGCCGGGCCAGGAGCCGCTCGGGGACGGGTGGTTACGGAGCGTTGATCAGGTCGTGCGGCGGGACCGTCACGGTGCGGGCGCCCGGGTCACCGGCCAGGACGACCTTACGCAGTGCGACGTTGTTCTTGGTGTTCGTCTCCTGGAGGCGGTTCTCCGGGTTGGCGATCACCTGGATGTAGTACGTGCCGTTCGGCAGGTCGGTGATGTCGAAGGACTGGCCGGGACGGTACTGGGTGTACGTGTCGCCGGAGCCGACGTCGAGGACCTCGCGTACGGAGATCGAGTTCTGCTCACCGCAGGCGGTCGACAGGTCGGTGTTCTCCGGGTGCCAGTTGGCGTTCTTCACCGTGTAGTCGACGGCGTCGGTGTTGGCCAGGCAGAACGCCTCCTTGCCGCTGCGCACCTCCTTGGTCTGGTCCTCGCTCAGCAGCCGGTAGCTGGCGAAGTCCGTGAAGTGCCAGTGCTCGTGGCCCTCCCGCGGGTCCCACTCCATGGTGCCGCTGGGGGTGTACCCGACCTGCTTGCCGGCGGCGTCATAGAAGTACTGGTAGGAGTCCATCAGGTCCTTGCCCGGAGCGCGGAAGCCGTCCACGACGAGCGGCGCGGGGCCCGCGTTCCAGACGTTCGCGCTGAAGGCGAGGTAGTCCTTGCCCGGGGCGTCGCCGTCCTCGCCGTCGGTGATGGCGATGTCCCAGGCGGGGAGCGAACGCAGGTCGGGCTTGGGCACGTTGGCCGGGACACCGGCACGGCCGCCGGGCCGCTTGGCGGCCGGCTTCAGCGCGGGCGCGATGCGCGAGCCGTCGGTGTGGCCGGGCCCGTCGCCCAGGTGGTGCGCCAGGCCACGGTCCTCGAGCGCGTGGGAGAGGGCGGGCGGGGTGGGTGCGTCGGCGCCGCGGGGGCCGTAGTGGTGCGCGGCCGCAGCGGCTGCCGCGGCGGGATCCTCGGCGGACGGTGTGCCGTGGCCGCCGTGCCCGCCTCCATGAGCGGCGGACCGCGAGGCGGCCACTCCGGCTCCCTCCCCGCCTTCGCCCTCCGACCGGACCGTCAGCTTGATGGTGTGCTGGTCGTCGGGGATGCCGAACAGGTCGCGGTACTGCTTGGACACCCCGACCTTGGCGGTGTACTCACCCACCGGCAGGTCCACAGGCTTGTCGTAGTCGATCGTGCTGGTGTTGGACGCCCAGCCCTTCTCGACGCCCCACACCGAGCCCAGCGTGAAGGGATTGGTGGGGCAGCTCTGCGGATACTTCGAGGTCGCCGGAGCGTCCGGACGGATCCGCCCCGAGGCGTTGTTCGGACAGTAGGTCCCCTTGGTGGCCGACACCTCCTCGCCCGCCGCGTTGCTGATCGACACCTCGACGAAGCCGGGCAGACCGGAGAAGTCCTTCACCAGCCCGGCGGGCAGCGTCCGTGTCTTCGGGGTATTCGTGCTCGTTCCGTCGCGGAGTATCTGCTGGGCGACGACCGGGTCCTTGTACGACTTCCGGGTCACCTTGAATTCCAAGGGTGCGTCGTCGACCGAGACGTACGTGCCGAGGTCCAGGAAGACGCCGGAGGCGCCCTCCCACTCGTAGCGGTCGAGCGTCACGGAGTTCGACGCGGCGATCAGCTTGAGCTTCGGCTTCCCCGCCGTGCTCTCCTGTGCGGCCCCGGCGCCGGGAGCGGCCCCGGCTCCCGCGACGACGACGGTGAGCGCGGCTCCCGCCGCGAACGTCGCACGCTGTAAACGGGTCCGGTTTCCCTGACTGCCCTGGCCTGTCTTACTGCCCTGGCTTGTCTGACTTCTCTTGCTGGTCATCGATTCCTCGTCTGCGAGTGCCATGGTCTGTGGCATCGGACTGGGCTGCCCACAGCCGACCGGGCCGGTGCCGAGGCATGGAACTGCGCAGGCACGGGCCGTACGGTCCGGACGCACCCCCGCGCGCCCGGCGCCGACCTGTGATCAAGCTGCTGTGAGCAACCTGTGAGAGAGGCAAATGCGGTGGGTGGGTTGCCTGTTGAGAGCAAGCTCGGGAAATGGCCGCCGGAGCCGGCACGTGCCGTCGGGGCCGGTGTGTGCCGTCAAGGCCGGTGTGTGCGTCAAGGCCGGTATATGGTCCCGGGCTCCGGTGACGCGGGCGCCAGGAGCCGGGAGACCGTCACGATGGTGTAGCCGCGCCTGCGCAGGGAGTCGATGATGCCCGGCACCGCCGGAACGGTCCCCTTGTAGCGGTCGTGCAGCAGGATGATCCCGTCGCGCCGCGTCCGGTCCAGTACCCGCCGGGTGATCAGGGCGGTGTCCGTCGTTTCATAGTCCTTGGCCGTGACGCTCCACAGGATCTGGGCCAGGCCCAGTTTCCTCATCACCGCCGACACGTCGTCGCTGGTCCGCCCCTGCGGGGGCCGCATCAGGACCGGGGCGCGGCCCGTGATGCGCCGCACATCGTCCTGTACGGGCTTCATTTCCGCCTCGATCTCCTCGGCGCTCAATTCCGTGAGCACTTTGTGGGACCAGGTGTGGTTCGCCACCTCGTGCCCTTCCCTCGCCATCCGCAGAACCGTGCCGGGATAGGTGTCCGTGTGACCCTTTCCCTGGAGAAAGAAAGTCGCGTGCACTTTCTTCTCCTTCAGGATGTCGAGGAGTTTCGGGGTGGGTTCGCTCGGGCCGCCGTCAAAGGTGAGGGCGACGCACTTCGCGACGGTGCAGTCGGGTTCGTCGCCGCCGCTCTGCCGTGTTCCGGATTCCGCGGCGGCCGCCCGGGCGTCATGCGGGGCCTTCACTCCGTGGAGGGTTCCGCACCCGCCGGTCAGGAGGAGCGAGGCGCCGGTCGCGAGCGTGACGGCGGCCCGGAGGGCCGGCTTTCGGAGCCGCGTCACCGCACATCAGCGGCCTGCGCGGCCAGTATGTCCTGTGCGTCCTGCCGCCGCCCGCGCCGGTGGGCGGTGACGGCGACGGTCACGAGGACCGCGCCGACGACCACCGAGAGCGTCGTCGAATTGACGGTCCCGGTCGAATTCTTCATTTCCATGCCGTCGACCGTAGAAATCGACGAGGAAAAGTTGATCGGCAAAAAGAATGCGGTGTACCTGGCCGAATGAACAGGGCGCACCGATACCAACGAACAAGGCGCACCTATACTTTGGTATAGGAAATGGCGGCCGGTTCCCGCTCGCGCAGATCCATGGGTACGGTCTCTCCGTGATCGATGTGAGACAGACCTGGCGGAGCCGCCCCGGGCTCGCGGAACTGGCCGTGGCCATGGCCGCCGTTGCCCTGACCGTGCTCGTGGCCAGGGCGCAGCGGTCGGGCCTGTCCGTCTATCCGCAGATCGGCGGAGGCGCCCCGGCAGGCCTTCTTGAGGAGGCGCTGCCGTTTCACTGGGTGCTCACGGGACTCAGCGGCATACAACCCTTCGCCTGGGCTCACACGGGATCCGACAGCCTCGTACCCCTGCTCGCCTGCACCGCACTGGGTCTGCGGCGGCGCCACCCCGCCGGGCTGGCGGTGGCCCTGATCGTCCTCGGCACCGGCTGGCCGGTGGTGGTGCCCCTGCTGATCGCCCTGTTCACCGTCGCCACGATGTGCCCGGCCCGTACGACCTGGGCGGTCACCGCGGCCGCGCTCGTCCCGGTGCCCGTGGCCCTCCTGCTCGCCCCGTATCCCCCCGGGCCGCTCTTCCTGGCGACCGCGGTGTCGGCCGTCACCCTGGTCGCGGGCGCCGTCGGCTGGGGTCTGGTCGTCGTGGGCCTGCGGGAACGGGCGGTCCGCGCGGAGACGGAGGCGACGCTGCGGACCGAGCAGGCGCGGCAGCACGCCCGCGAGGAGATCGCCCGGGAGATGCACGACGTGCTGGCGCACCGGCTGTCACTGCTGTCCATGCACGCGGGCGCGCTGGAGTACGCCCCGGGAGCGCCGCCGGAACAGCTCGCCGAGGCCGTGGGCGTGATCCGGCACAGCGCCACCCGGGCCCTGGAGGACCTTCAGGACGTACTGAAGGTCCTGCGGGCCCCCGTCGTGGGCGACCACACAGAACCGCCCCAGCCCACGCGCGTGGATGTGGCCCAGCTGATCGAGGAGTCCCGCACCGCGGGCGTGGAGCTCCACCTCCGACAGCGGGTCGACGACTCGGTCACCATGTCGCCGGCGCTCGCCCGCACGGCCTACCGGCTGCTGCAGGAAGCCCTGACCAACCACCGCAAGCACGCCCCCGGCGCCCCGGTGACCCTCACCCTTGAGGGCGGCCCGGAGACCGGACTGACCATCCAGGTGACGAACCCACTGGAGCCGACGGGGCCTGCCGGCCCGGCAGTACGGGACTCGGCGCGGGATCCTGGGCAGGGCCCGGCGCGGGACTCCGTACCGAACTCCGTACCGAACTCCGGGCAGGGCTCCGTACCGGGCTCCGGGCAGGGGCTCATCGGCATGCGGGAACGGGTCGACCTCGTAGGCGGGCGCCTGCGACACCGCACCACACCCACCGACTTCCACCTCGACGTCTGGCTCCCATGGACGGCCTGACTCCCGGGACGGGCGGCCCGGTCCCCCGGATCCGCCTGCTCGTCGTCGACGACGACCCCCTGGTACGCGCCGGACTGCGCCTCATGCTGTCGGCGGCCGACGACATCGACGTCGTCGCGGAAGCCGCCGACGGAGCCGATGTGCGGGCACTCGTGGACGAGTACCGTCCGGATCTCGTCCTCATGGACATCCGGATGCCGAGGATGGACGGTCTCGCGGCCACGGCGGCGCTCCGGCAGCGGCCGCGGCCTCCGCAGGTGCTGATCCTGACCACCTTCACCACCGACAGCTACGTACTGCAGGCCCTGCGCGCCGGAGCGGCGGGATACGTCCTCAAGCACACTCCCCCGGCACAGATCGTGGCGGTCGTGCGCAATGTCATGGCGGGAGAGCCCGTACTGTCCTCGGCCGCGGTGAGGCAGTTGATCGACACCGTGACCGACCCCGCGGGCGTCCCCGGCCCCTCCCGCCACGAGGAACGGGAAAATGCCGGGGCGATGCTGGACCGGCTCGGCGCCCGGGAGCGGGAGGTCGCCCTCGCCGTCGCCGAGGGCAGAACGAACGCGGAGATCGCCGCGGCCTGCCACATGAGCCTGCCCACGGTGAAGGCCCACGTCTCCCACATCCTGACCAGGCTGGACCTCAACAACCGGGTACAGATCGCGCTGTTGGTCTATCGGGCGGGCCTCGTCTGAGCGTTCCGCTCCGCGGGGGCGTGGTGGAAGGCCGGGGGGGGACAAGGCGATCGAGCGCAAGGACGGTCCCACGCGATGGCGGAAGCTCTCCCGTGATCGCGCCCCTGACCGCGCCGTACGCGCCTCGGTCCGTGCGCAGGGGCCGGCTCCGGGACCGGGTCGCACGGAGCCGGGGGAGGGAGTAGACATGATGGCATGAGCGACAGTGATGCGCCTGGTGGGAGAGAGAGCCCGGGCATCAGGACGGACCCCGAGGCCGATGCGGACGCCGAAGCAGAGACCGCCGCGGACCCCGATCCGGAATTCGCCCACACCCGCTCCCCCTCCTCCTCTCCCGAGGCCGGAGCCGAAGCCGAAGCCGAAGCCGAAACTGAAGCCGACATCGACATCGACTTCGCGAAGGTCTTCCAGGCCCTGCCCAGCCCGGTCATGCTGCTCGCGCCCGACCTGACGATCATCGCCGCGAACCGGGCCTATGTTCAGATATCGGGCCGCGGCCTGGACGAGCTTGTCGGCCGGTTCATCTTCGACGTGTTTCCCGACAGCCCCTCCGAGGAGGCCACCGGCGCCCGGACCCTGCGTACCTCGCTCGAACGGCTGCTGGCCACGGGCGAGCGGGACACCATGGCCCTGCAGAAGTACGACGTCGAGGTGCCCGACCGACCGGGTGTGTTCGAGGAGCGTTACTGGAGCACGGTCAACATCCCGGTCCTCGACGCGGACGGACGGGTGTCGCTCATCGCCCACCGCGTCGAGGAGGTCACAGCCCTGGTCCGCGCCCGCCAGGCCTCCACCCCGGCGCCGGGCACCCAGCACGCCGCCCTCACCACGCTCAGTCACGAGGACGCGATGACCGCCGACCTCCTGACCCGCTCCCAGGAACTGCAGGAACTGAACGAGGAGCTGCGCAAGGCCCACGCCCGTACGCACGAGGTCGCCGTCACCCTGCAGCGCGCCATGCTGCCCGGCACCGCGCTGCCGCGGCACGACTTCGCCGCCGTCCGCTACCAGCCCGCGGCCAGCTTCCTCAACGTCTGCGGCGACTGGTACGACCTGATCGACCTGGACGAGGACCGGCTGGCCGCGGCGGTCGGCGACGTCGTCGGGCACGGGCTTGAGGCGGCGGGCGTCATGGGTCAGCTGCGCAGCGCGCTGAGCGCCGCGATCCGCGCCACCGGCCGGCCCGCCGACGCGCTCACGACCCTCGCCCAGCACGCGCACACCGTCGAGGGCGCGCTCGCCACGACCGCCGTCCAGGCCGTGATCGACCGGGCCGCCCACACGGTCACGTACAGCTGCGCCGGCCACCCGCCGCCGCTCCTGGCCCACCCCGACGGAACGGTCGAACTACTCGACACGGCCACCGACCCGCCCCTGGCGGCCGGCGACGACACCATCCCGCGCACCCAGGCGACGGCGCCCTACACCCCCGGCGCCACCCTCGTCCTCTACACCGACGGCCTGATCGAACGCCGCGGCGAAGACATCGACCACGGCCTCCAGCGCCTGACCCACAGCCTCAAACGCCACCACACCCTGCCCCCCGAGCCCCTGGCGGACGCCATCCTCACCGACCTGGTCCCCGCCCCGCGCCGGGGCCCGGACGACGACACGGCACTGGTGGTGATCCGGCTGTGACGGGTCACTTCCTTCTCAGCTCAGTTGCTCGGCCAGTCCGACGATGATGCCCTCCGGCCCGCGGAGGTAGCAGAGCAGATAGCTGTCCTCGAACCGGGCGATCTCGCCGACGAGTTCGGCGCCGTGAGGACGCAGGCGCGCAATGGTGTCCTCTAGGTCGTCGACGGCGAACATGACGCGGTGCGTGCCCAGAACGTTGTGCGGCCGGTTGCGCGGCCCGGCGCCGGTCGCCGCGGGGCTGCGGTACTTCGACAGCTCAAGCCGACTGTGACCGTCCGGGGTCCGGACCATCGCGATGTCACAGTGGACGCCGTCGAGTCCGGTGCACTGGTCGGCGACGAGACCCTCGACCTCCCCCCTGCCCTCCAGCTCCATACCCAGTTCCACGAAGAACGCGACGGCGGCATCCATGTCCTCGACGACGATGCCGACATTGTCCATCCGCTGAATCGCCATGCTGGTCTCTCCTTCTCCCACGTGCGGCCAGTGCTGACCGCTGATGCCCCTGGGACGAAGCCGATGGCACATTCTCGACACCCGCAGACCACCGAACTCGGGCCCACGCCGCGGTATCGCGACGGGTTCGGTCTGGACTGCCGGTGCCCTCGCTTGATCCAATGGTGGATGACATCGTTCTGGACAGGCACGCGGATACGTCTGCGCGGAATCGAGCCCGACGACTGGACCGCGTTCATGCGGTTCGCCGTGGACGAGGAGCGGTTGGGGGACGCGGTGCGTCCGCCTCGTTCCGCCGAGGGCCATCGGGCCTGGGCGAAGGAGCAGGCCGCGGGCGGGCCCGACGGTGACAGTTTCCGGCTGGCGATCGAGGCGCTCGACACCGGGGAGATGGTCGGCGCCGTCTCCTCCAACCACGCCGATCCGCAGGCCGGACGTTTCGAGTACGGCGTGACGGTCGGTGCGGATCATCGGCGCAAGGGGTACGCGGCGGAAGCCGTGGTGCTGCTGCTGCGGTTCATGTTCGCCGAGCGGCGCTACCACAAGTGTGAAGCGCGGGTCTTCGCCCACAACCAGGGGTCGTTGGCGCTCCATCGTCGGCTCGGTTTCGTCGAGGAGGGGCGCCTCCGCGATCACGTGTTCCTCGCTGGCCGGCACCACGATCTCGTCCTCCTGGGCATACTCGCCGACGAGTTCACCCAACTGCACCCGTCGACCGAGCCACCCTTCGGCACCTAAGCCACGCGGTCCTGCCCTCGGTGAGTCCATCCACCACCATCTTCGCCGATGGATCCGTGGTGTGGTGGTCGCCGCCGGTGGTGTACCGGCGGCGACCACACCGCCCTGGCGCGCCACCCCCCGGTCGGCGGGTTGCAGGGCATGGGATCCCTCATGGGTCGCCGCGGCACGCGGGAGTGCGCCGTGGCGAAGTCCGCGAGGGACACGTGGTCGAGGGCCCGGCCGCGAAGGGGCGGTGGGGATACCGAAGTTGTCCGGGCGGTGGAGGCCGCCTCGTCCTGACGCCCGGGGACCGGGGGCGGATGCGCCCGGGGACAGGGGGCGCGCGAGAAGCGGGAGAACGCGGCTTCAACGCTGTGACCCGGCTCACGAAGAGCCGCACTCCTCACTCGGCTCCGAGCCTAGGCCCGGCCGCCCGTTCTGGATAGCCCCGCGTCCGTACGTCCCGTATGCCCGTACGGGCGCCGCCACCTGCGGGCCGGGCGGCACCCGGCTGATCCCGACGCCCCGTTTACCCCGGCGGCTCCTGCTGTGATGATGCCGAGTCGGGGGATGACCATCCCGCGCGGCCGGGGGAGGACCCGTATGACCGAGGTGTACTTGCGCAGACTGTCCCGGTGGCAGGCCGAGCAGCAGCGGGCAGCCGTCGCGGACGTGCACGTCACGGCGTACCGGGGTGCCGCGGGGGCCGAATACCGCGACCGCCAGGGCTTCCTGGACCGGTTCGAGCAGCATGTGCAGCGCACCGGCTTCGACATGATGGTCGCCGACGCGGGCGGACTGGTCGGCTGCGCGTACGGGTTCCGGGTGGAGCGGACCGGCGAGTGGTGGTCCGACTTCCGTGGGGAACTGCCCACGGACATCGAGGAACTCACCGCCTCTGGCCGTGCCTTCCTGCTCGCCGAACTGATGGTGCTGCCGGCCCACCGCCGGCTCGGCGTCGCGACCCTCCTGGGCGAACGGCTGCTGGCCCGGCTCGACGCCGATCTGGTCGTCGCGGCAGTGGACCTGGAGCGACCCGACGACGAAGGAAGCGACGGCGGAGAGGGCGGTGACGGCGGACGCGGTGACGGCGGCAGCCGTCCGGCGAACGCGGCCCAGGAGACCGTGCGCGCCTGGGGTTGGTCAAGGCTGGGTCTCCTCGCTCCCCACTCCCCGTCGGCCGTCCGCGAGGTATGGATCCGCAGGCCACTGCGCTGATCCGCGCTGGTTCACGGTGATCCACGCTGGTTCACAGTGGTCCGCGGTGGTTCACAGTGGTCCGCGGTGGTCCGCGGTGGTCCGCGGTGACCCCGTCAGCGAGACGGGCGCACGCCCGCCGCCGCGGCCGCCATCAGCGGCTCCGCGTCCGCCGCGTCGACCTCCGGGGGCACGACCAGCAGGTCCCAGCGGCCCCGGCCCGGACTGACCAGGCAGACGGTGTGCCGGCCGTGCGCCCCGGAGGACCGGCTCAGCCGTACGACATGGTTGGCGACGAGCATCCGGCCGGGCGACGCCGCCCACATCGCCGTGTTCACGGTGACGCCGGTGATCTGTCCCCACGTACGGGGCAAGGCGCCGATCAGCAGCGGAAGTTCGGCCAGCAGATCGCGCGAGTGGGGCCACCACGCCCCGTCGATACGGCGCGGCAGGGTGCTGTGCGGGGCCAGTCGCAGGCGGGCGAGGGGCTGGGAGGGCAGGGGTTCGAGGACGGGGACGGTGATCATGGAGCGCTCCTGTCTGGGGCACGACTGCGGCGTACCGGTGGTTCGTTCGCGGCGGACACGACGGACCGCGCGACGGAACGGGCTCTCTTCTCCTGCGACTCGGTCGAGCCTCTCCCGCAGCTCGGTCGAGCCGGGTGACAGGTGGCTCCTTGGCCTCGATGCCCCGGTGCCTTCGTGCTTCCCTGAGCCGACGAGTCGGTGACCCGGTGGCTCACTGACTCAGTGGTTCGGTGGCTCAGCCGTTCGGCGGCTCAGTGGTTCGGTGACTCGCCGACGCGGAGCGTGCGGTCAAGGTCGTGTGCCACCCCGGCGCTGGGGCTCGACCGGCGGACGTGAACGACTTCAACCGGCCATGGGGCGGACCCTGCCCCGGGCACTGATCGGCCCGGCGTAGTCGTGCGCCGAGGACGAGACCGACTCGATCACCGGTGTACGACATGCCCTCGGTTCCTCCACCGTACCTTGACCCCAGGCAAACGAGGCTGCCGAGACCGTACGGTTTGCGAGGTCTCGGCCCGCGTCAACTTCCGCGCGGGCCTCGCCGCTTCGGCACCGAGCCGTCAGTAACCGGTCGGGTACCGGCCAAGTACGGCCTCTTCGAGCGCCTACCCGACGGATACCGGAAACGGCGCGACGGGCGCCTCCGCCCCGGCAGTACGCTCGCCGTACGGCAGCCCGTGCCCCCGGCCCTCACCGTGAAGTCCCGTTCCGCGCAACCGAGGCTCTGCGCAAGGCGAAAGCCACCCTGGAGAGCGCCGTTCCACCGCGGCCCCTCCACGGAGCGACTCCACCGGGCCGCTCCACAGCCAGAGGAGATGGGGCACATGGGCCCACATCCCAGCCTGTTCGACGAGTGCCGTGTGGTCGGGGCGAGCGGCGAGCTGGACCTGACGACCGCACCGGGCTTCACCCGTGACCTGGAGGACGTGCGCCGCGGCACCGGGCGTCTCTTCCTCATCGTCGACCTGAGCGGCCTGACGTTCATGGACGGCAGCGCCCTGGACCCGCTGTGCGCGGCATGGGACGACTGCCGGTCGCGGCGCGGCTGGACCCGGGTCGTCTACACCCGCCCGTGCATAGGTCTGGTGTTCCGGGCCGGCGCGGTCGTCCAGCGCTTCCCCCGGTACGCGAGTGCCCGGGACGCCTGGCGCGGCATGCCCGCCGACGACCCGGAACAGTGGAGCGTGACGGCGAACCGATCCGCGTAGGGTTGCGACGCAAGCCGGTCGGTGCCTCACTCCGAGGCTCCCGGCCGCGGCTGAACGGAAACCGGTGATCAGCGACGGCATGGCCGACGTTCTCCGGTCGCTGCGCCTCGGCGGGCGCGGTGATCCGGCCCGGGCGTGCGCGCTGGCGCTGGGCGCCGAGGGCGTCGCGCTGTCGCTGCTCGTGGGCAACGGCCGCATGGCCGAGCCGGTCTGGTGCCATCCCGAGGTGAGCGCGCGTTTCGAGGAACTCCAGTTCACGCTGGGCGAGGGCCCGGGCCCGGACGCGGTGCGCACCGGATCCCCCGTCATGGAGCCGGACCTGGACCGCGTACGCCCGGATCGGTGGCCCGCGCTGCTGCCGCCCGCGCGGGACATGGGCGTCCACGGAGTGTGCTGCTTCCCGCTGGGCATCGGGGCCATCCGGGTCGGCGTACTGACCGTGCTCTGCGACGGCGACCGGACGATGACCGTTCAGCAGTGTACGGACGCGACGGCCCTGGCCGCCGCGCTGACCGGCGCGCTCCTGAACGGGAACGGGGGCGGGAACGGGAACAGCGGCCCGGTGCTCGGCATGTTCCTGGACCGGCCGACGGGACTGCATCGCGCGGCGGTGCACCAGGCCACGGGAATGATCAGCGTCCAGCTCGGTGTGACGATGGAGGAGGCCCTCCTGCGCCTGCGGGCCCACGCCTACAGCAGCGAGCGCCCCCTCGGGGAGGTCGCGGACGACGTGGTCGCCCGCAGACTCCGCTTCAACGACGACACGAACGGGCCCTACTCGCCCGGCGACGGAAAGGGATGATCGGCATGGCCCGCGAACAACGTCTGGCCGAGATCTTCGTGGAGGTGGCGGACTCTCTCGTCGAGGATTTCGACGTCATCGACCTGCTGCAACGGCTGTCCACGCGCTGCGTCGAGCTGCTGGACGTCTCGGCTGCGGGCATCCTGCTCGTGGACGCCCACGGCGAGCTGCAGATCATCGCCGCGTCGGACGAGCACGCCCGCCTGCTGGAGCTGTTCGCGCTCCAGCACGACCAGGGCCCGTGCGTGGAGTGCTACCGCACCGGCACGGCCCGTACGAACATCGACCTGACGCGGCCGGAGACGACTGCGGCCTGGCCGCACTTCGCCGGCCAGGCCCGCGAGACGGGTTACGTGACCACGCACGCGCTCCCGCTGCGCCTGCGCAACCGGGTCGTCGGCGCGCTCAACCTCTTCCAGAGCGCACCGCACCGCCTCGGTGACGCCGACATCGCGCTCGCCCAGGCGCTCGCCGACGTGGCCACGATCGCGATCCTCCAGCAGCGCACGCTGGAGCAGTCGCACATCGAGAACAGCCAGCTGGCGACCGCGCTCACCAGCCGCATCCTGGTCGAACAGGTCAAGGGGGTGCTGGCGGAGCGCTGGAACACCTCGGTGGACGAAGCCTTCGCCGTGTTCCGCTCGTACGCGCGATCCCGTCAGCTGCGCCTCGCGGACCTCGCCTCGCAGATCATCGCGGGGGACTTCGACACCGCGTCCATTCCCGCCCCGGCCTCGGAACCGGCCCCCGCAACGGCACCGGCACCGGCCGCGCCGGAGGACCGCACTGGATGACGGCACCGGATGACGGCATCGGATGACGGCACGACGAGTCGTCAGTCGACGCGGAAGCCCGCCTTGACCGTGTCGAACACCGGGCGGTGCGTGTCCCATTGGGCCTCGGGCGCCGAGAGGTAGATGTCGTACTCCGTGCCGCCCTCCTCGCCGAAGCCGAAGTCGATGGCGCGGAAGCCGCGGACCTGGCCCTGGAAGGTGAACTCCCACACCGCCGCGGGTTTTCCCTGGAACGTGGTGCGCTGCATGCGCAGCTTCCGGTACGTCGAGTAGTTGAGCTTGGTGTTGACCTCGATGTTCTGGAAGTGCGACTCGGGGTTGGCGCCCGCGGGGTTCACGGTGCCGATGGTGAGCCCGACCAGGCCCGACGGGTCGGTGTAGGTGACCTGTTCGGCGCTCGCCTTGCCGCCGCGCTTCCAGCCGTCCGGCACGGGGAAGGTGGCTCCCAGCGCCTTCTCCCTGACCAGGCGGAACCCCGCGGGTACGGGGGGCGGCTCGGACGCGCTGGGTGAGGTCGCCGTCGCCGAGCCCTTCCTGCCGCCGCCGTCCTCGGCCGTCATCGCGTAGAGCCCGCCCGCCACGACCGCGGCGGCAAGCGTCACGGCCACCGCACTCCAGAGGAGGGGGCGCCGCTTACGGCCCCGGCGACCGGCCCCGTCGCTGCTGCCACTGCCCCTGCCGCTGCCGCCGATGGGAGCGGGCGCCGGTCCCGATCCCCACGCCGGTCCCGATCCGGATCCCGAGTCGGTGAGCGTGGCCCCGGCCGAAGCCGTCGGGCCTGTCGCCGCCATGGTCGCCGTCGCCCTGCCCGGCACGGCCGCCGCCCACGCCGCATCCGTCGTGGCGCCCGTGGTCGCGCCCGGTGCCTCCGACGCCACGACCCGCAGCGCCCGTTCCGTCTCCTCCGCCGACGGACGCTCGTCCGGGTCCTTGGCGAGCAGCATCTCGATGAGGGGTTCGAGCGGACCGGCCTGCTTCATGGGGGCGAGCGGGTCGACGGCGATGGCGTACGCGGTCTCCATCGCCGTGGCCCTGCGGAACGGGGGCCGGCCCTCGACGGACTGGAAGAGGGTGGCGCCGAGTGCCCAGAGGTCGGCGGTGGGGCCGGGCTTGTGGCCCCTCATGCGCTCGGGCGCGATGTAGTCGATCGACCCGATGATCTCGCCGGTCTTGGTCAGCGTCGAGGTGCCGGTCGCCATGGCGATGCCGAAGTCGGTGAGGACGACACGGCCGTTCCCGCCCAGCAGCACGTTGCCGGGCTTCACGTCGCGGTGCAGCACTCCGGCGGCGTGGGCGGCCCGGAGCGCGGCGGTCATGCCGAGGCCCACCCGGGCGGCCTCGGCGGGCGGCAGGGCACCGCCGCCCTTGAGCAGCGCGCCGAGGGTGGTGCCGTGCACGTACTCCATGACGATGCACGGCAACCCCTCGTCGTCCAGGACGTCATGGACGACGACCACGTTCGGGTGGGCGATCCGGGCGGCGCTGCGGGCCTCCCTGCGGGTGCGTTCGTAGACGGTGGCGAGTTCGTCCTCGGAGAGGTGCTGCTGGACGTGGAGCCGCTTGAGCGCGATCTCGCGGCCGAGGACCTCGTCCTCGGCACGCCACACGGTGCCCATGCCACCGCGGCCGATCCGCTCGATCAGCCGGTACCGCCCGGCGATCAACCGCCCCTCGTCCGACACAGCGCGCCTTTCGCCGACACGACCCGACCCAGTACCTGTGAACCGATCCCTGTGAACCACTCCGCGTTCGATTCGGATCGCCACGATAGTCGCCGCGGTCGCGGAGCACTGTGGCGGAGGCCATGCCACCGTGCCCCGCGCCCGGTCGAAGCACCGCCGTGAGCGGTCAGACCCCCGCCGGGGCCGGCCCCACCAGTTCCGACAGCACGTCCTCCATCGTGACGAAGCCGAGGACCTTGCCCGACTCTCCGGTGACCGCGGCCAGGTGGCTGTCGTTGGCGCGCAGGGCGGTGAGGGTGTCGTCGAGCGGGGTGTCGATACGGACGCGCGTGACCGCGTGCAGCGCGGTACGCGGGAACGGCCGGTCCCGGTCGGCGACGCCGAGGGTGTCCTTGATGTGGAGGTACCCGAGCACCGTGCCGTCCTCGCCGGTCACCGGGAACCGGGAGAAGCCGGCCTCGGCGGCGGCGCGCTCCAGCCGTGCCGGGGTGACGGTGTGTTCGACCGTACGCATCCGCTGCGCCGGCACGAGGATCTCGCCGACCGGGCGGGTGCCCAGCTCCAGGGCGTCCCGCAGCCGTTCGCCGTCCGCGGACGACAGCAGCCCGGCCTGGCTGGAGTCGACGACCATGCGGGCGAGCTGGTCGTCGGTGAAGGCCGACTCCACCTCGTCCCTGGCCTCGACCCGCAGCAGCCTCAGCAGGGCGTTGGCGAAGGCGTTGATGCCGAAGACGACCGGCTTCAGCGCCCGGGTGAGGGCCACCAGGGGCGGTCCGAGCAGCAGCGCGGTGGGAACGGGCGCGGCGAGCGCGAGGTTCTTCGGGATCATCTCGCCGATCAGCATGTGCAGATACGTCGCCACGGTGAGCGCGATCACGAAGGCGATCGGGTGGACGAAGGCGTCCGGGACGCCGGCCGCGTCGAAGGCCGGCTCCAGCAGATGCGCGATGGCCGGTTCGGCGACCGCGCCCAGCACCAACGACGAGACGGTGATGCCGAGTTGGGCCGTCGCCATCATCGCGGAGATGTGCCTGAGGCCCCACAGGGTCATCCGGGCCCGCTTGTTGCCCTCCTGGGCGCGCGGTTCGATCTGGCTCCGGCGTACGGAGATCAGGGCGAACTCGGCGCCGACGAAGAACGCGTTGGTCACCAACGTGAGGGCTCCGATGGCCAGTTGGAGGGTGGTCATCGTGCTCATCGGGACTCCTCCACGGTCTTACGGGCCGAGTCGTGGGCCGAGTCGGGAACGGATCCGTGGGCCGAGTCGCGAGCCGAGTGGCGGGCCGGTTCGGTGATGCGGACGCGGTCGGCGCGGTGGTGCTCCACGTCCAGGACGTCGAGGCGCCAGCCGTCGAGGTCCAGCGCGTCGCCCTCGGCCGGGATCCGGGCGAGCCGCGTGGCGACCAGTCCGGCGACGGTCTCGTACGGACCCTCCGGCGCTCGCAGGCCTATCCCGGCGAGCTCGTCGATCCGTACACCCCCGTCCGCCTCCCAGACCGCGCGGCCGTCGGCCGACGCGGGGGCGGGCAGCAGGTCGGGCACTTCGACGGGGTCGTGCTCGTCGCGCACCTCGCCGACGACCTCCTCGACGATGTCCTCGACCGTCGCCACACCCGCCGTGCCGCCGTACTCGTCGATGACGACGGCCATCGTGCGGCTCGCCCGCATCCGCTCCAGGAGGCGGTCGGCGGGCAGGCTGTCGGGCACAAGGAGCGGGGCCGTGGCCAGCTCGGTGACGGGCGTGACGGCCCGCTTGTCGGGCTCCAGGGCGAGTACGTCACGGATGTGGACCGAGCCGACGACCTCGTCGAGGCTGTCGCGGTAGACCGGGAAGCGGGACAGCCCGGTCGCGTGGGTGAGGTTGGCGGCGTCGGCGGCCGTGGCGCGGGACTCCAGCGCCCGTACGTCGACGCGCGGGGTCATCACGTTCTCCGCGGTCAGCTCGCTCAGGTGCAGCGTGCGGACGAAGAGCTCCGCCGAGTCCGGCTCAAGGGCGCCCTGGGCGGCCGAGTGCTGGGCCAGCGCGACGAGTTCCTCGGGGCTGCGGGCGGAGGCCAGCTCCTCGGCGGGCTCCAGGCCCATGCGGCGCACGAAACGGTTCGCGGTGTTGTTGAGGTGATGGATGAACGGGCCGAACGCGGCCGTGAACCCGCGCTGCGGGCCCGCGACCACCTTGGCGACGGCCAGCGGGCGGGAGATCGCCCAGTTCTTCGGCACCAGCTCGCCGACCACCATCAGGACGACGGTGGAGACGACCACACCGAGCACGGTCGCCACGGTCGAGGCGGCGCCGCCCAGGCCCGCCGATTCCAGGGGTCCCTTCAGCAGCGCGGCGAGCGACGGCTCGGCGAGCATGCCGATCACCAGCGAGGTGACGGTGATGCCCAGCTGGGCCCCGGACAGCTGGAGCGTCAGCCGCCGCACGGCCTTCAGCGCGCCTTCGGCGCCCCGCTCGCCCGCGTCGGCGGCCCGCTCCAGGTCACCGCGCTCGACGGTGGTCAGCGAGAACTCGGCCGCCACGAACACGGCACAGGCGAGCGTGAGCAGCAGGGCGAGCAGGAGCAGCAGGATCTCGGTCACCGCGCCACCCCCGCCCCGTCACGCACATGTCTCGGGCCGGGAATGGCACGGCTGGTACTGGGAGGTTCACCCATCGCGGAACCTTCGCTCCTTCTCGCACTAAAGGTCATATGACGCGCCCTGACCGGGCACGTCCCACCCAGTGTAAAGGAATCGCAAAGTAGCGCGTCGGGAGCGGCGAGGAGCGGCGCAGGCGGGTGGCCGGGGAGCCGCCGAGGATCGGTCCCGCTCCCGGAAAACGCCTGTCGCCACAGGGGCGCGGATGCCTACGGTGAGCCGTGCACCAGCACCGAAGGCGCGACCGCAGACCGTCCGCCCGCCGGGACCCCCGGCCGGCTGACCCGCCGACGAGCCTTCCCGGCCTGGATCTCACGGGAGCCGATGTCGTGATCGTCGGCTACTTCTCCGCCAAGCAGAAGGACTTCGCCCTACGCATGGACGCGGCGGCCGCCGACCTGACGGCACGCGGCGCCCGTGTCGTGGGCCGCGCCGTTCAGCGCCGCGGCGTCTCGGACGGCGGAGTGAGGAGAATGGCCCTCCCGTACTCCTCCCGCACCCTGCTCAGCTCCGGAAAGACCCGCGAAGTGGCCGCACTCCGCGAGGAGTCGGGAGCGGACGCGGTGGTCTTCCTCAACGCCCTCACGGAACACCAGCGCCGGGTACTGACGGAGATGTTCGGGTGCCCGGCGGTGAGCCTGTCGTAGGGCCCGGCGGTCGGCCCGGTCGCTGCCGTGCGGGCCGCGGGCCGAGCCGGTCTCGTACGTACGAGGGGGTACGCGGCCTCAGCCGACCCTGGTCGCGGGGCCGATCTGGAGCTTGCCGGACGAGCTGCCGTCCGTGACCGGGAGGGTGCCCGCGGGCCAGGCGACGCGGACGTACTTCGTCTCGTTCGGGGGCGTGACGAGGATGTCGGTCAGCCGGACACCGGAGCCGCCGGAGTTGTTGTAGGGGAACGTGATGTTGAAGGCGGCGGAGTCGCCGTTCTTGAGGACCGCCGGGTAGACGGGCTCGCCGTTGCGCTCGACGGAGAGGGTGGAGCCGTCGGCGGCCTTCAGGTCGACGCCCGCGTATCCGTTGATGGAGCAGTCGCGGCCGCCGGCGTTCTTGAGCTGGACGGTGACGACTCCCTCCTTCTTGTCGGTGGTGTTGTCGGCGGCGTTGACCTCCAGCTCGTCGGTGCGGCAGATCGATGCCTTGCCGCCTGATCCCGTACCTCCACCGGTGCCGCCCGTGGCGGTGCCGCCGTCGTCCGATCCGCCGGAGGAGCCGCTGGAAGAGCCGCCGGAGGAGCCGCTGCCCGAGCCGGTGGTGCCGCTGTCCGAGCCGTCCGTCTCCTTGGCGGTGGACGAGGCCGAGGAGGACGAGGCGCCCGACGGTGTGTCGCCGGACGTGTCGTCGTCGCCACCGCCGCACGCGGTGAGCGTGAGCGCGGCGGCGAGGCCGAGCGTGGCGAACAGGGTCGTGCGGCGGGCGTTCTTGAGGCGCATCGGGTGTCCTTGCGTGGAGGCCGTGAGGCGTGATCGTTTCCGAACTGCCTCCAGGAAACGGGTGCGGTTGGGGAGCGGGCAAGGGCGCTCGGGCAGCGCGGGACGCGGGAATGGTTTCACCGCCTCCGACCTGCGGAAACACCAACCGCCTGGAACGGTTGGGCGGGACGGCTGCGGGTGCGGTGAGGAGGGTGCGTTGTCGGGTGCGGGCCCGCAGGTGTCCGCGAACCCCCGGTGGTTACTGCTCGACAGGCGCGTCCGGGCTGGGGACGAGGTCCCGGTCCTGGGGCGGCTCGGCGACAGTGGGGGCGGACCGGCGTGACCGGCCGGTCAGGCGGGTGGCGACCGGTTCGGTGAAGCGGGCGGTGAGGGGGCCGATGACGACCAGGATGAGGACGTAGGCGGTGGCCAGCGGGCCGAGCCTGGGCTCGATGCCGGAGGTGACGGCGAGTCCGGCGATGACGATGGAGAACTCGCCGCGCGCGACCAGCGTGCCGCCCGCCCGCCAGCGGCCCTTCGCGGAGATCCCGGCCCGCTTGGCGGCCCAGTACCCGGTGGCGATCTTCGTGCCCGCGGTGACGACGGCCAGCGCGAGGGCGGGCAGCAGGACCGGCGGGATGCTCGCGGGGTCGGTGTGCAGGCCGAAGAAGACGAAGAACACCGCGGCGAACAGGTCCCGCAGCGGGGACAGCAGCCCGTGCGCGCCCTCGGCGACCTCGCCGGAGAGCGCGATGCCCACCAGGAACGCGCCGACGGCCGCGGAGACCTGCAGCTGCTGCGCGACGCCCGCGACCAGCAGGGTCAGGCCGAGCACGACCAGCAGCAGCTTCTCGGGGTCGTCGCTGGAGACGAAGCGGGAGATGTGGCGTCCGTAGCGGACCGCGACCACCAGGACGAGGCCGGCGACGCCGAGCGCGATGGCGAGGGTGGCGCTGCCCGCGGCGAGGCCGGCGCCGGCCAGCAGGGCGGTGATGATGGGCAGGTAGACGGCCATGGAGAGGTCTTCGAGGACCAGGATGCTCAGGATGACCGGGGTCTCGCGGTTGCCGAGGCGGCCCAGGTCGCCCAGGACCTTGGCGATGACGCCGGAGGAGGAGATCCAGGTGACCCCGGCCAGCACGACGGCGGCGACCGGGCCCCAGCCCAGGAGGAGGGCCATCGCGGCGCCGGGCAGGGCGTTGAGGGCGGCGTCGACCAGGCCCGCGGGGTACTGGGTCTTGAGGTTGGAGACCAGGTCGGTGGCCGTGTACTCCAGGCCGAGCATGAGCAGCAGCAGGATGACGCCGATCTCGGCGCCGATCGCGACGAACTCCTCACTGGTGCCCAGCGGCAGCAGCCCGCCCTCGCCGAACGCGAGCCCGGCCAGCAGATAGAGGGGTATGGGCGAGAACTGGAACCGTCCGGCGAACCGGCCGAGCAGCCCGAGGCCCAGGATGATCGCACCGAACTCGATCAGGAACGTCGCGGACGAGTGCACTGCGCTCACTCCCTTCCGAGTATCGCGGCGGCCGTCTCGACGCCCTCACGGGTGCCGATCACGATGAGGGTGTCGCCGCCCGCCAGGCGGAAGTCCGGCGTGGGGGACGGGATGGCCTCAGCGCGCCGCAGCACGGCCACGATCGAGGCACCGGTCTCGGTGCGCATCCGGGTGTCACCGAGGACGCGCCCGTTCCAGTGCGAGACCGACGACAGCTCGATCCGCTCGGCCACCAGGCCGAGTTCGGTGGTGGAGAGCAGGTTCGGGCTGTGGTGCGCGGGCATCAACGCGTCGATGAGCGCCGCCGATTCTCCTGCGGAGAGCCGCACGGAGAGGGCGCAGGCGTCCGGGTCGTCCGTCCGGTACGCGCTCAGTGTCCGGCCGCCGTCCCGGTGCGCGACCACCGACAGGCGGCGCTGTTCTCGCGTCGTCAGGTCGTACCGCACACCGATTCCCGGCAACGGCGTACTGCTCAGGCGTGGAGTTCCCATGGCTGGTCCCTGTCCGGTGTCCGGCGTCGATCTCGCTGTGCGTTCACCCTACGGCGACCTGCGGAATGGTTTCGGCTGCGGCCCGGTGGGGGGTTGATCGCGCATTTCCCACTCACCCGCAGCCGAACTCGACCCGTACCGTCAGTCAGTCACTCAGTCACTCACTTCACTCACTCACTCACTCACTCACTCACTTCGATCTTCCCGTTGGCCTCCACCGCGACGGCGGCCGGCTTCGGCGCGGTGATGCTCTTGAGGAGCTCCGCGAGGTCAACCCCCGTCGTGGAGCTGAGGAGTTCGACGCCCTGGGCGACGTTGTCCGCGACAGTGCGCGACAACTGACTCGCCCCGTCCGTCGAGATCACCGTCATCTTGTCGATGGCGCTCAGCGGCTCGGACGCCTTGGCGACGACCTGCGGCAGCACCTCGACGAGCATCTGCAGCACGGCAGCGTCGCCGTACTGGGCGAACGCGTCGGCCTTCTTGCGCATGGCCTCGGCCTCGGCCGCCCCCTTCGCCCCGATGGCGGCGGCCTCCGCCTCACCCTCGATGCGTACGGCGTCGGCGAGTGCCGCGCGGTGTGCCTTCTCGCCCTCACCGGTCAGCCTGGAGCGCTGGGCGTCCGCCTCGGCCTCCTTGACCTGGGCGATACGCCGGGCCTCGGCCTCCTGCTCGGCCTGGTAGCGGGCGGCGTCGGCGGGCTTGCGGACCTTGGTGTCCAGCTCGCGGTCGGTCAGCGCGGCCTGCCGCTGGGCGACCTTCTCCTGCTCGGCGAGGACCTCCTGCGAGCGGGCGGCCTCGGCCAGCGGGCCGGCCGCCGCGGCACGGGCCGCCGCCTCGTCCGTCTCGGCCTTGATCTCCGCCGTCTTGAGGGCGAACGTCCGCTGGGCGATCGCGATCTCCTCCTCGGCCTTCAGCCGGGCCTGCTCGGCGGCACGCCGGGCCACCGCCTCGGCGATGTCGGCCTCCTGCTTGGCGCGGGCGGCCTCGGGCCGGCCGAGGTCCTCAAGGTAGGAGCCCTCGGTGGTGATGTCCTGGATCTGGAAGGCGTCGAGCACCAGGCCCTGCCCGGAGAGGCTCGCCTCGGCCTCCTCCGCGACCTGCCCGGCGAACGCGGCGCGGTCCCGGATGATGTCCTCGACCGACATCCGGCCAACGATGGAACGCAGCGCGCCGGAGAGCACCTCCTGGGTGAAGCCGACGATGCCGTCCTGCTGCATCAGGAACCGCTGTGCCGCGGCGCGGATGGAGTCCTCGGTGCCGCCGACCTTGACGATGGCGACGCCTTCGAGGTTCGCCTTGACGCCGCGCAGCGTGACCGCGCCGCGCACCGAGATCGGGATGTGCCGCGAGGACAGGTCCAGGGTGAACTTCTGCTGGACGAACGGCACGACGAAGACACCGCCGCCGACCACGACCTTCTGGCCGCTGTTGTCGGTGAACACCCGGCCGGTGTCCGGGTCGGTGGACTTCTTGCCGCGCCGGCCGGTGACGATGAACGCCTGGCTGGGCCCGGCCACCTTGTAACGGGTGACGACGACGAGCGCGAGCAGCACGAGGAGTACGACGACTCCCACGAC
Source organism: Streptomyces sp. NPDC033178 (assembly GCF_055577685.1). Classification (NCBI taxonomy): domain Bacteria; kingdom Bacillati; phylum Actinomycetota; class Actinomycetes; order Kitasatosporales; family Streptomycetaceae; genus Streptomyces; species Streptomyces sp. NPDC033178. The sequence continues at coordinate 438,495 of NZ_JBVIPT010000004.1, read as the reverse complement.
CGCGACGAGAACTGGACTCATGATGGATTCCCCCCTGCCACCCCCCAGGCGGCAGATCGGTACGAGTGGTACGGGTAGTTACAAGCGGTATGGGTTGTACGAGCTTTATGGGTGACACGAGCGGTACGGACTACGGAACAGACAGGGGTTCAGCGACAGGGATTCAGCGCTGGACCGGCCTGACCGCCACCGATGTCGGTGACAGCGACTCCTCGACCCAGATCTCGGCGCCCCGGGCCACCGGCTCGGGGCTCTTCGCCGCCAGCTTCACCGGCTGGCCCGCGAGATACACGAGCACCTCGCCGTAGCCCCCGGCCGGGATCGGTGTGACGACCGAGCCCGAACTGCCCACGAGGTCGGTGCCGCGCGGAGTGGCGGACGGCTCGTCCCGCATCAGGGCCCGGCTGAACCGCAAGGCCAGCCAGCCCGCCCCCGCGCCCGCGCCGATGCCCACCGCGGTGGCGGGTCCGGCGCCGAGCCCGGTCGTGCCGAGGACCAGCGCCCCGCCGAAGCCGAGCATGGAGACGAACCCGGCAATGACCGGCAGCGAGAGCAGGCCGTCGAAGAGCCCGTCCAGAAAACTGGTCCCGCCGAAAAGCCCTTCGAGTACGCCGTCGAAGACCAGCGTCAGGACCAGCAGGACGATCCCCGCGATGCCGAGACCGAGAAACAGAGTCACCGGTCCACCTCCCCCACCTGCGCCGGTCACCTCGATCAACGGACATTGTGCCAGCTTCGTACACGTGTGCACATTGCCGTGACCTGGCAGTCTTTATGCGTTCTTGACGCCGTGCCGACACCGTACGCGGCACTCGTGTCCGAGCGCTTCGCCGCCCTCCGGCATCAAGAACGCGTAAAGACTGCCGGAAACCGGCAATGCGCCGGACTCCCGTCCCGGGTCACGATGGTCCGGCAGAAACGGGGAGCACGGGGGACGGATAAGGGCCCCGGTGCCGGACACATCGTCGTGAGACGACCGGCACCGGGGCCCCATCTCTTGCCTGTCGCCGAACTTCCTCCGGACTTCCTCCGAAGCTCCTCCGGACTGCCTCCCGGCTTGCTGCGAAACGTCCTCCGAACGCCTCCGTGGTGAGGGGAGCCAAGATCACGCATGGACCTGCCGTGTTCCGGCAGTGAGCCCCTCCCCGACGGGACCGTGCTCCGCCCGTATGCGCTAGAAAGGCGACAACGGCTCATCAGGAAAACGGGGGTGCGGATGGCGACGGGGCGGGACATACCCGAGGAGTATCTGGAGGGGTATGCGCGCATCCTCGCGGAGGCCTCCGCGACCGGCCGCCGGCTGACCCGCGACGAACTCGACTCCCGCCGGGCCCTGGGCGAGCGGGCCGCCGAGGCGGGGTACGGGCTGCGCGCCCTCGTCGGCGCCCACCTGGCCGCCGCCCGCGTCCACTGGCCCGCCACGGCGGGCGAGAGCACACTCGCCGCCGTCGAGCAGGCCGTCGACGCCTTCGCCGAGGGCTACGAGCGGGCCCAGCTCCTCGCCGTACGCCAGGAGGAGGCGGCACGCCGGGAGTTCATCGACGACCTCCTGCACGGCCGCAGCGACCTCGGTCTGCTGGCCGAACGCGCCGAACGCTTCGGGCTGCGCCTCTCGCACGCGCACGCCGTCGCCGTGGCCCAGGGCCGGGCCGCGTACGACGAGGGGGACGCCGTGCCCCGCGATGTGGAGCGCTCCCTGATCAGCCGGTTCGGCGACCGCAGCATCCTCGTGACCACCAAGGACGGGCGTCTGGTGTGCATCGCGCCCGGCGACCAGGACGACGTGCTCGACTTCTTCGCCAAGCAGGCGTACGCGGCCACCGACGGCGGGCGCGTCGCCATCGGCCGGTCCCAGCCGGGGCCCGGCGGGGTCGTCCAGTCGTACGAGGAGGCGCTGAACGCCCTCGACCTGGCCGACCGCCTGGGGTTCGACACACCCGTGCTGCGCGCCGCCGACCTTCTCGTCTACCCCGTGCTCACCCGGGACCGGCAGGCCATGGCCGACCTGGTCCTCAGTGCGCTCGGGCCGCTGCGGCAGGCCCGCGGCGGGGCGGAGCCGCTTCTCGACACCCTCACCGCGTACTTCGACTCCGGCTGCGTCGCCGCGGAGGCGGCCCGGCGGCTGTCGCTCAGCGTCCGCGCGCTCACCTACCGGCTGGACCGCATCCACACGCTCACCGGGGCGAATCCGGCCGATCCCGTGCACCGGTACACGCTGCAGACGGCGGTCATCGGGGCGCGGCTGCTCGACTGGCCGGAGAAGGACTTCTGAAGCACTCCTGACGGGCTCCCGGTCCCGACCGATCCCGACCGATCCCGACGGACTTCTAGTCGTCGCCGTACCCGTCGTCGTCATCGTCGTCCCCGTCGTCGCCGTACTGCGGCGGCTGCGGCTGCTCCTCCTGCTTCGGTGGTTCCTGCTCCTTGTCCTTCTCCTTCGCCTTCTCCTCCTCGGTCTCGGCCGGGCTGGGTGTGCCGGCCGAGGTTTCCGTGAAGGAGGGGGACGCGGGAGGCTCCGCGTTGACACCGGGTGCGGGCGTGGAGCCGGGCGTCCCCGTCCGGGCCACCGTCCCGGCGGCCGGCACCCCGGTGCTCTCGGGTCCGGTGGACGACGAACCGTCCTTCAGCCCGTTCCCGGTCTCCGTCGAGGTGGTGTCCGGCGAGAACATCTTCATGCCGGCGAGCACGGCCAGCACGAACAGCACGGTGCCGGCGAGGATGCCGAACACCCGGGGCCGACGACGGGCCATCGCACCGACCCCGCCGCCCGGCCTCGCCGCCGCACCCGCCCTCGCCCCGCCCGACCGCGCGCGGCGCGACGGCGCGGAGGGCGAGGAGGTCGATGAGGGCGCGGAGTGCGCGGAGGGCACGGAGTTGGCCGCACGACCGGCGTGAGTGGCGTGACCGGCGTGACCCGCATGAGTGGCGCGGGCCTGGTGAGCGGAGCGGGCGGGCTGCGCCGGCTGGGCGGCGGTCGGCGGCAGCCGGTACATCGTCGGAGGCCCGGTCTCGGCGGAACCCGACTGCGGCGGCCGGGAGGCGTACGACGGCGAGCCGGAGCGCGATGTGGGCCTCGTGTCCGACGCCACGGGCAGCGGCTCGGCGAGCCCTCGCCACGCCCCGGTGCCGAACCAGTCCGCGACCTCCTGGGCCGTGGGCCGGTCCTCGGGCTGCTTGGCGAGGAGGCCGAGGAGGTAGTTCTCGAAGGCGGGCGGCAGTTGGACACCGCGCTCGCGGGGCGGCACCGGGGCCATGTCGATGTGCTGGTGCAGGGTGACCGTGGCACTCTCGGCGTGGAACGGCGGGCGCCCGGTGAGGAGTTGGTACAGCACGCAGCCCAGGGAGTAGACGTCGGAAGCGGCCGACGCCGGTCTCCCGAGGGCACGTTCGGGGGCGAGGTAGAGACTGGTGCCGACGATCTGCCCGGCCGTGGTGAGCGCGGAGGCCGGGTCGTCGACGAAGCGGGCGATGCCGAAGTCACCGATCTTCACGGTGCCCTGGGCGTCCGAGAGGAGGTTGCCGGGCTTGATGTCCCGGTGCACGATCCCCTCCCGGTGCGCGGCGGCGAGCCCGGCCGCGGCCTGCGCGGCGACCGTGGCGACCCGCTCGGTCCCCAGGCTGCCCGCCGCGGTCAGCTCCTGCGCGAGGCTCTGGCCCTCGACGAGTTCCATGACCAGGTAGAAGCGGTCGTCCCAGGCGCCGAAGTCGAACACGGCGACGACGTAGGGGTGGCTCAGCCGGGCCGCGGTCTGCGCCTCCAGCCGGAACCGCGCGGCCGCCGCGCTGTCGGCCTCGTCCCCGAGCAGCAGCTTGACCGCCACCTCCCGCCCGAGCACCTCGTCGGTGGCCTGCCACACCTCCCCCATACCGCCGCGGCCAATGGATCCGTGCAACCGATACCGCTCCGCGACGAGCACCAGCGAATCATCCTCAACACAGCAGAAGGCCAACACGACGACCGCGAACGGCACTTCATGCGATGCAGAAGCGCGCAGGTGGGGGGATTTCGCAGCAGGGGCCAGCCTACCGACTCGCGACCACCCCCAACGCCCCGTCAGGGGCGCGGGGCTGCGACATCGGCCGGCTCCACCGCATGGGCGCGCTCAGCCCAACTCAACCCGCAGCGACCCCACTTGCCCCGGGCCGCACCATCACGCAGTCGAACTCCACGACCCGCCCCGTGGCAGGCTCCCGGGTGACGGGGTACATCCCGGTGACACCGAACCCCGCGGCCTCGTACGCGGCGATGGCCTCCCCCATCAGAGGACTCCCCTCGTACAGCCGCAGCGCGGCGACCTCGGACTGCATCCCCACGAACTCGGAGATCCGCTCACCCGCCCCGGCGAACACCTCCATGTCGAAGCCCTGCGTGTCCATCTTCAGATACGGCCGGGGGTCCTCGATCCCCTCCAACGCCTTCTGCATCACGTCGTCGAGCCGCCGGATCTCGATCTCCTCGGTACGCCCCTTGGCGAACCGCTTGTACCGCTCCTTGCCGTACTCGCTCGGCGGCAGCAGGGAGTTCATGGACTTCCAGTCGATGTGGATGGACTGCACGGCCTCCTCACGTCCGAGCGCGAAGTTGTAGACCTGCCAGTCGGGATCGTTCTCGGCGGCCTGCCGCAGCTTCTCGAAGGTGACGGAGACCGGCTCGAAGGAGACGATGCGCCCCTTGTAGCCGAACCGCCTGAGCCCCTTCCCGTACTGCCCGATATTGGCCCCCACGTCGAACACGCAGTTCACGCGGTTCAGCTCCAGCAGCGCGGCCACATGCTGGGCACCGAGATAGTGGGCGGCCCCGAGCTGGAACTCCCGCTCCGCTTCGGCCGACACGGCCTCGTCGAGGAGGAGCCGCGCCCCGGTGGCTCCGAAGGGCACGCTCGTCGCCTTCCGCCCCTTGGCCCCGCGCGCCACCAGCCACGTATCGGAACCCACCGAGGTGACGGCGTAGCGCCCCTTCCCCTCGGCAACCAGATGGGCGCCCTGTCCCACAGGGACGCCGGTCCGATCACCCCGCCGGAACACGACGGCGGCGCCAGGGCCGAGATCGAGGACCTTCACACCTATACGGGGAAGGAACGTGAGCAGTCTTCTGTAAAGGGTCTGCATCCCGCCAGCCTCGCAGAAGACGCCTTGGATTCACCGGCACTTTACGGAACAAGTTTTCGTGCGTGCTGGGTCGCGTGCCCGTCCAGTTCGTACGCCACGCGGATCAGCGGAACGTGCGTGAACGCCTGGGGGAAGTTGCCCAGCTGGCGGCGGGCGTGGGGGTCGTACTCCTCGGCCAGGAGACCGACGTCGTTGCGCAGGAGCAGAAGGCGTTCGAAGAGCCGGCGGGCGTCGTCCTCGCGGCCGGTCAGGAGCAGGGCGTCCGCGAGCCAGAAGGAACAGGCGAGGAAGGCTCCCTCGCCGCCGGTGAGGCCGTCGGGGGCCTCGGCCCCACCGGTGCTCGTAGCTCCTCCGGAACCCGTCGAGTAGCGCCTGACCAGGCCGTCCTCGGTCGCGAGTTCCCGTTCCACGGCGGCGACCGTGCCGATCACGCGCGGGTCGTCCGGCGGCAGGAACCCGGTCCCCGGGATGAGCAGTAGCGCGGCGTCGAGCGCGCGGGAGCCGTAGGACTGGGTGAAGGTGGCGCGGGTCGGGTCGAAGCCCCGCTCGCAGACCTCGCGGTGGATACGGTCCCGGACCTCGCGCCAGTGCGCGACGGGCCCCGGGCGCCCGTGCTCCTCGGCCAGGCGGACCGCCCGGTCGAAGGCCACCCAGCACATGATCTTGGAGTGGACGTGGTGGCGGGGTTCGCCGCGTGTCTCCCACAGGCCCTGGTCGGGGCGGGACCACACCTCCTCCAGATGGTCGAGCAGGTTCTGCTGGAGCGAGAGGAGATGCCGTTCGGGACGCAGTCCGCAGCGCAGGGTGAGGGCGAGGGTCTCCATCAACTCGCCCGGCACGTCGAGCTGTTGCTGGGCGGCGGCGCCGTTGCCGATCCGTACCGGGCGGGAGTTCTCGTACCCGGCGAGCCAGTCGGCCGTCCACTCGGTCAGCTGGCGTTCGCCGCCGATGCCGTACATGATCTGGATGTCCTTGGGCCGGCCCGCCACCGCCCGTTCCAGCCAGCCGCGCCAGGCCTGTGCCTCGGCGGTGAAGCCGCTGCGCAGCAGGGCCTCCAGGGTCATTCCGGCGTCGCGCAGCCAGCAGTAGCGGTAGTCCCAGTTGCGGACGCCGCCGGGCAGTTCGGGGAGGGAGGTGGTGGGGGCGGCGACGATGCCGCCGGTCGGCTCATAGGTGAGGGCCTTGAGGGTGATGAGGGAACGGACGACCGCGTCACGGTAGGTGCCGTCGTACGAGAAGGGGCGCAGCCACTGGCTCCAGTACTCCTCGGTGCGGCGCAGCGCGTCGAAGGGGTCCACCGGGTCGGGGGCGGGCAGGTGGGAGGGCTGCCAGGTCAGGACGGAGGGGATCCGTTCGCCCGCGGTGACCGTGAAGTCGGCGATGTGGGCCTCGCCCTGTCCGGTCAGCGCGACGGGCGTGGTCAGCCAGACCGACTCCGGGCCCGCGATGCCCGTCAGCTGCCCGTCCACGCGGTGCATCCACGGCACGACGCTGCCGTACTCGAAGCGCAGCCGCAGGTCCATGTGCAGGTCGACCGTGCCGGAGTGGCCCTCGACGATGCGTACGACGCTGGGGGCGCCGTCGCGGCGCGGCATGAAGTCGACGACGGTGGCCCGGCCGGTGGCGGTCTCCCACTCGGTCTCCAGGACGAGGGAGTCCCCGCGGTAGCGGCGGCGGACCGTCACCCCCTCGTCGGTGTCCGTGTCCGCCGGGGCGATCAGCCAGCGGCCGTTGTTCTCGTCGCCCAGCAGCGCCGCGAAACAGGCGGGCGAGTCGAAGCGCGGCAGGCACAGCCAGTCGAGGCTGCCGTCACGCCCCACGAGGGCGGCGGTGAGCAGGTCTCCGACGAGGGCGTAGTCCTCGATCCTTCCCGGCATGGTGCAAGTGTCCGCGCGGCGGGGGACGGAGGCATCTCGAACGGGCGGACCGCCTCACCCGGTCGGACCGGTGCGCTGGTGGGCCCTGCCGGCGGGTGGTGCGGTGAGGTGGAGATCCCCCGCCCGCAGGAGCCGTAGGAGGCATTCCGCGATGACCCGTCCGCCCGGCCCGCCCGCCCCACCGCGCCCGCTCCGCCTCTCCCGTCGTCGTACGGTCCTCGCTCTAGTCCCGGCCATGGCGGCGGCCGCGCTGCTGACGACGGCCGGGTGCTCGGCCGGTGACGGCGCCGGTTCCGGGGCGGCGCCGAAGGGCGACGCGGCGGTCTCCGCGTCGCCCGTGGCCGGGCAGGCCCCGTCGCCGTCCCCGTCGGTCACGGTCGCCCCCACGCTGACCGAGGCGCAGGTGAAGTCGGCGCTGATCACTGGCAAGGACCTGGGCGAGGACTGGAAGCCGACCCAGGGCGGGGCGACCTGGCGGGACGCGCTGCTCAAGGGCAAGACGGACATCCCCGACTGCCAGCGGCTGCTCGACGGCCTGTACGCGGAGGTCCTGCTGGGCGAACCGGCCGGGGCCCGCGCGGTCAGGGGCCTGGACGACACCGACGACGGGGCGCAGGTGCGCTACCAGGTCGGGGCGTACGACCGGGCGGCGCTGGACGCGTCGCTGGCCTGGCTGAAGGCCGTGCCGGGCAAGTGCGGCCAGTTCACGGCCGCGGACGTCAGGGGCGGGGAGCTGACGGTCCAGGTCACCGCCACGCCCCTGCCCGGTGTGGGCGAGGCCCGCGAGAACCTGCGCGTGAGGGTGTACGGCGAGTCGGGCGGCTCGCCCGCCGTGCTCACCCTGGACTTCGCCGCCGTACGGGTCGGCGACAGTGCCCTCTCCCTCACCAACGGCGGCCTCGACGGCGTCGACGCCAACTCCACCCGGCAGGCCGCCCAGCTCGGCACGCAGCGCCTCCAGGACGTACTCGCCGGGAAGAAGCCGGCGGCCCGGCCTGCGAACGAGGAGGCGGCGTGGCCGGCGAACGAGGAGGGCTGAGCCTTCGGGCATGCTCGCGTGCTCAGGGCCCGTCGATGCCGGTCGGCCCGGTCAGTCGGCGAGGTATCGCTCGACCGGCCCCAGGGTGAGCAGTCCGCTGCCCGCGCCCGCCAGTTCGGCGGCGGCCGGGCGCAGGCGGGTGCGGGCGCGTTCCCGTACGGTCCGGTCGTCGAGGCGGAGTGCGGCTTCGGCCTCCAGGGCGCAGTAGGCCTCGTACAGGAGGTCGTGCGGAGGCTCCGGGAGGGCGCGCAGGGCGGTACGGGCCTCGGTGTGACGGCCCTCGGCGATCAGGATGAACGGCTCGGCCCAGGGGCGGTGCGGGCCCCAGTCCGCCCGCGGGTCGGGGTCCGGTGGGAGCCCGTGGGCCAGGCGCAGGCAGAGGAGCGCGAGCGGGAGGAGGCCGCGTTCCAGGCCGGGCATGCCGGCGCCGTCGAGGCGGGCGGCGGCGGTCCGGTAGGCGGTCTCGGCCCGGGCCGGCTGTCCGGTCGCGCTGAGCCGCAGAGCTCCGTACCACTCGGTGAAGACCCCCACCAGCGGCAGTTCGTGGCGTTCGGCGAGGCGGTCCGCGGCGGCCGCGTGGGTGTCCGCGGCGGCGAGGTCGGCGAGGGCTGCGCGGGCCTGGAGGCGGACGAGGTGGCCGAGGACCTCGTAGGTCACCAGGCCGTGGCGCGCGGCCAGTTCGACGAGTTCCGCGCCGATCGCGTCCCGTCGTGGGGCGAGGCCCGCCCGGGTGAAGGACTGCATGAACGTGCCGTTGAGGGCGAAGGCCAGCAGCGCGGGGTCGTCGAGGCGGCGGGCGAGCGCCTCGGCCTCGCGGGCGGCCTCGGGGCCGCGCGGACCGGCCGCTCCGCGGGTCTCCAGTGCGACGGTGGCGAGCAGGCGGCAGCGGGCCGTGTCGTGCGGGCCGGCCGGCAGCGCGGTGAGCGTGCGTTCCGCCACGGCCACGATGTGCTCGGCCGCCGCCGGGTCGTCGGCGCGGGTCCAGATCGCCGGGACGTCGTACGCGCCGATGACGCGGGCCGTCAGTTCGGGGTCCGCGAACTCCTCGGCCGCGGTGACCGCGGCCGTGCGGTGCCGACGGGCTTCCGCCAGGCCGTCGCCGCCTGTGACCGCGAGGTTCCGGATGAGGCCGACGGTGGATTCGAGGCGGGCGCGGGCGCCTCCGGCGACTGTGCGGTCGTAGGCCTTGGCGGCTCTTGTCCATAGGTCGGCTGTTGTTGTGGGTGGGGTGTCGGGTGCGGGTGTGTCGGGGCTGAGTGCGCGGTTCCTCGCGCCCCTGGGTGGGAGGGGTGGGCGTGGGGTGTCGGGTGCGGGTGTGTCAGGGCTGAGTGCGACGTTCCCCGCGGCCCCGGGTGGGAGGAGCCGGGCGGAGTCAGGCGGTGGAGCCGCGCCGGTCACGGCCGCGCCGGGTCGTAGGTCCAGCGCCGGATCCTGGGTGAGGATGTCCGATTCCAGGTGGCGGAGGCCTTGGCCCGGATCCACTCCCAGTTGGCCGACCAGGACTTCTCGGGCTCGGCGGAGTACGGCGAGGGCGTCGCCCTGGCGGTGTTGGCGGTAGAGGGCCAGGGCCAGCAGGCGCCAGGCGTCCTCGCGCCAGGGGTGGTCGGTGAGGTGGGCGTCGAGGTCGGGGACCGCGTCGGCGGGGCGGCCGAGGGCGAGTTGGACCTCGGCGCGCCGTTCCACGGCCTGGAGGCGGAGTTCGGCGAGGCGGGCGCGTTCGCCGCGGGACCAGTCCTCGTCGGCGAACTCGGCGTAGGCGGGGCCCCGCCACCGTCCGAGGGCCTCCTCCAGGGTGGAGAGGGCCTGCGGGGCGGGCAGGCCGGCCGCGGTGGCGAGGGCCGTCTCGAAGCGCCACGCGTCCACCGTGTCCGGCTCGGTCCGCAGCGCGTATCCGGGCCCGTCGGTGACCAGCAGCCGGGCCGGGGCCCGCGGCGGACGCTCCGGCTCCAGTACGCGGCGCAGCGCGGCCACGAACGTCTGGACGGCTCCCACGGCGCCGGGCGGCGGATCGGCCCACAGGTCCTCGACCAGCCGGGCGACGGGTACGACCCGGCGGCGGGCCACGATCAGCCGGGCCAGCACGGCCCGGTGCCGCGGCCCCTTCAACGCGAGCGCGTCCCCGTCCGCGGTGTCGACGGCGGCGACCGTCGGCCCGAGCACCCCGAACACAACCCGCACCATCCCGAACGCCGACCTCTCCTCTCCAGCAATCCCCAGGCCACGGTACGCCGCCCCACCCACACCACCCGCCCGCTGACCGCCCGCTGATTCACACCCCCCAGGCTCAAAGAGTCCGACGCCCACCACCCAGGGGCGCGGGACTGCGAAACACGCGACTCGGCCGCAACCTCCAGGCACGCGGGACTGCGAAACACGCAACTCCGCCGCGCCCTTTAGGAACGCGCGGCCACGCCCTTCAGGCACGCGGAGGGCCGGTGAGCCACGCGGCTCCGCCGCGCCCTTCAGGGGCGCGGGGAACTGCGCGCTCAGCCCGAACCAACCCGCACCCAACACACCACGCCGACCCCCACCCACCCAGGGGCGCGGGGAACTGCGCGACCAACCCCGACCCACCCGCAGGCAACACACACCCCCCGAAAGGCCCCCATGTCCTCCACGCCCCCGGCAATCCCCGGCTTCGCCGAACACCGCATCCCCGTCACCGACGACGTCACCCTCAACACCGCCGTCGGCGGTACCGGCACCCCCGTAGTCCTCCTGCACGGCTTCCCACAAACCCATCTGATGTGGCGCCACGTGGCGCCCGAACTCGCGGCCGAGCACACCGTCATCTGCCCGGACCTGCGCGGCTACGGAGCCAGCGACAAGCCCGCCGACGCCGACGGAACGGCGTACTCGAAGCGCACGATGGCCGCCGACGTGATCGCGCTGGCCAAGGCGCTGGGGCACGAACGGTTCGCGCTGGTCGGCCACGACCGTGGCGCTCTCGTGGCGATCCGGGCCGGTCTCGACCACCCGGACAAGGTCACCCACCTCGCCTCGCTGGACGTCCTGCCGACGCTGGACATGTGGGAGGTGATGCGCGGAACGTCGGCCGCGGTCGGCTTCCACCTCTATCTCATGGCCCAACCGCCCGGCCTGCCCGAGCAGTTGATCGAGGCGAGCGCCGACGCCTTCTTCGGCCACTTCCTCGACGTCTGGACGCGCGACCCGGCGGCCGTGCCGCCCGAGATCCGCGCCGCCTACCTGGCGGCGTCCCGCGCGGCCGTCCCCTCCATCGTCGCCGACTACCGCGCCTCCGCCGGCATCGACGTCACGCACGACCGGGCCGACCGCGAGGCCGACCGCCGGCTGCGGATGCCGGTGACCGTCCTCCAGCAGGACTGGGGCACCGCCCTCGGCTTCGACGCCGCCGGGCTGTGGTCCGCGTGGGCACCCGACCTGCGTCATACGACCGTCTCCTGCGGCCACTTCATGGCGGAGGAGGCTCCCGACGAGGTGGTCAAGGCCGTACGGGACCTGCTGACGCGGTGAGACCGGGGCGCCCCGCGAAGGTCGCCGCCGTGGTGGACACAGGGGCTGTCGAGCGCGTGAGAGTTAGGTTAGCCTTCCCTAATGAAGTCGGCCTCCGTCCCGAACCGTGTCTCCCGTCGGCGCCTGCTCGCGGCCGGCGGCGCCCTCGCCCTCGGCCCCCTGCTCGCCGCCTGCGGTGACGGCTCCGACGACGGCGACGAGTCCGCACGGTCGGCCGGGAACGGCGCGGACGGCTCGGCCGGCGGCGGCCCCTGGTCCTTCAGGGACGACCGCGGGCGGACGGTCAGGACGGACAGCGAGCCGAAGACGCTCGTCGCCTTCGTGAGCACGGCCGCGGCGCTCCACGACTACGGCATCGAGTGCAAGGGCGTCTTCGGCCCCACCGAACCGATCGACGGAAAGCCCAATCCCCAGGCCGGCGACCTGGACGTGTCGAAACTGACCAGCCTCGGCACGGCATGGGGCCAGTTCAACGTCGAGAAGTACGCGGCCCTCGAACCCGACCTGCTGATCAGCAACATGTTCCCGGCGCCCGACCTCTGGTACGTCCCCGAGGAGAGCCGCAAGAAGATCGAGGCCCTCGCGCCCTCCGTCGGCATCAGCATCGCCCGGACCTCGCTCCTCAACCCCCTGCGCCGGACCGCCGAACTCGCCGAGTCCCTCGGTGCGGACCTGGGCGCCGAGAAGGTCACCGCCGCGAAGGCCCGTTTCGACCAGGCGTCCGAGACCCTCCGCAGGGCCGCCGGGGCCAGCGGCGGGCTGAAGGTCATGGCGATGACAGGGGACGCCGACCAGATGTACGTGGCCGTCCCCGACTCGTACAGCGATCTCAACTACTTCAAGGACCTGGGGGTGGAGTTCGTCGAGGGGAAGAAGTCCGACGAGTGGGGCTTCTGGGAGTTCCTCAGCTGGGAGAACGCCGACAGGCACCACGCCGACCTCATCATGGTCGACAACCGCTCCACCGCCCTCCCGCCCAAGGACCTGGCCAAGAAGCCCACCTGGCGGCAACTGCCCGCAGTGAAGGCCGGGCAGACCACGCCGTGGTCGATGGAGGAGCGGTTCAGCTACGCCGGCTTCGCCCCGGTGATCGAACAGCTCGCGGCGGCGGTGAAGAAGTCGAAGCGGCTGGACACGTAAGTACGCGCAACACCCCGCAGTACTTCGCAGTACCCCGCAGGACTCCGTACGACCGCAGAACTCCGATGCGCTGGAGCTGCGACGACCCCGGCGTCCTCGAACACTGGCAGCCCGGTCTCAGCCTGACGGACTCCTGCACGCTGGCCCGACTGCCGGCCCCGGTCGCGCACCGGCTCTCCTTCCCCTACCGCGTCCTGCTCCGGGTCATGGCCACGATCCGCCGCCGGGACATCGAGGCGTACCGCTTCAACCTGTTCCGGTTCGCGGCGGAGTGACACCGCGGCGGCGCGGGGAGGGCCGCGACCGCCGCCCTCCCCGGCCTCGGTGGCGGTCAGGGATTGGGCACCGCGTCGACCCCGTCGTCCTCGGGAAAATAGGGCACCGCGTCAGTGGGGTCGGGGGTGGGCGACACCGACGGGACGTTCGCGGGCCTGACCGGTGTCTCCCGTTCCCAGCGCGCCGCCACGAACAGGAGGCCGGCCACCACGGCGGCCAGCACGAACAGCGCCAGGACGGAGCGGTGGACGGGGCGTACGGCGGGCAGCCGGAACCGGACGTGCCGGGACGGCGGTTCGGCGGGCCGCAGAACGGACCGGTCGACGGAGTCGGCCTGGGCCCGCAGGGCGTCCTGCAGCCGCTGTTCGAGGGGATCCGGGTGGAGGCCGGGACCGGGGTCCTCTTCGATCATCGGAACGCCTCCGGGATCACGCCGGGCTTCATCGGGGGTCCTCCAGCTGTCGGCGCAGGGCAGCCAGCGCGCGGCTGGCGGTGGACTTGACCGCCCCGCGGGACAGGCCGAGGGTATCGGCGATCTGGGCCTCGCTGAGGTGGGACCAGTAACGCAGGACCAGCACCTCACGCTGCCGCCGGGTCAGCCGGTGAAGGGCGGCGATCACTTCTCCGTGCTCCTCGCGCAGCAGCACGGGTTCCTCGGCCGACGGGGCGTGTCCCTGTCGTTCGGGGACGTGGGCCCGTACCGTGCGGCGGCGGCGCAGGACCGAGCGCGAGGTGTTGACCACGCTCGTACGCAGATAGGCGTCGGGGTTGTCCAGGCCGGCCGGCCGCTCGCCGTGGCGGCGGCAGAGCGCCGCGAAGACGTCCTGCACGACGTCCTCCGCCGTGGGCAGGTCGTCCACCAGGAGCAGGGCCAGCCGGACCAGGTCCAGGCGGCGGTGGGAGTACAGCTCGTCGATGCCGGGCCGATCAGTGCCCGGCATGTCGAGGTCGGGCCCGTCGAGGTCCGCGCGGACGGCGGGTGAGCCCGGGGCCGACGGCGGCCGGCCCGCCGGGAACTCCTCGCGCCGTTGCGACACTCCACGACCTCCGCGCACCAGGCGCCATGCCCGGTGCAGCGCGTCCGCCCAGGCACGGGCCGGGAAACGCACGGGTCTGTACCCGCCTGCCGGCACACCGTCGGTCTGGGCCGGGGCGGCCAGGATCGTCGCTGCCTTCATGGATCTCCCGGAAATGATGGTTCTTCTCACTCCCTCCGCTCCGAAGCGCCGGAGGGACGGCGGAGCCGCCGGGCAGGGACCCGGCAGCTCCGCCTCGGCCCGGGCCGAGGCGGCCAGGAACCGGTCAGCGGCGCTGGGCCGCCCGTTTCTCGTCCGTCACCGCTTGGCGGGAGCGACTTCGAGGTCGACCCGGACGTCCTTGGCGCCGCGGGCCGGGGTGCTGTCGTTCCCGCCGGGCACCGCCTCGACCGGGTCGTCGCCCGGGTCCGGCTCGGTGCACACGTCACCGTCGCCGGGCAGCGCGTCGATGGGACCCCCGTCGACGAACTCGTAGTCGACCTGGGCGTCCTTGGCACCGCGGTCGGGGGTGGCGTCGCTGCCGCCCGGCACCGCGTCGACCGGGTCCGGCTCCGCGCACACGTCGGTGGTACGCACCTTTTCGACCGACACCTCGGGGGCGGGCGCGGAGTTGTTGTCGGCGTGGGCGGTGAAGGTGCCACCGAGGGCGAGCACCACGGCGGCGGCGGTGGCTCCCAGGACGAGCCGCACCCGGGCCGGACGGAGGCTGCGTCGGGCAGTCTGACCTGCGGACATGTGATTCCTCGAATCGTCGATGGTGACTGGTCTGTCGCGGCGAGCGCCACGGATGGTTTCCCGTGGCGAAGGCCTTGGCTCGGAGGCGCCTCCACCCGGACAGACGTTCCGACGGCACCGAGGTTGCAGGTCGGACGAATCTTTTCTCAGTGGTCCGGCTCGGGGCGCTGTCGTGCTCGCCCGGGGCGGATCCGCGCGGCCAGGATCGCGACGTCGTCCTGGGCACGGTGGGCGTCGAGGCGGTCGAGGACCTGTTCCAGGAAGGATTGAATGTCGGCCTCCGGGCGCAGCCGCAGGGCGGCCAGCCGGGCCAGGGAGGCGTCGATGTCCTCCTCGCGCCGCTCGACCAGGCCGTCCGTGAACATCAACAGGGTCTCGTCCGGGGCGAGTTCGTGGGTGCCGAGCTCGTAGCCGCCGACGCCGGTGCCGAGCGGGGGTCCCACGGGCACGTCGATCAGGGTTCCGGTGCCGTCGCCCGCGAACACGGCCGGAGGCAGATGGCCCGCGCTGGCGAGCGCGGCCGTCCCGCGGGCCGGGTCGATACGGGCGAGCAGACAGGTGGCCGGCCGGCGCGTGCCGTCCTCGGAGACGGCGGCGTCGAGTTGCCGCAGCACGCGGTGCGGGGGCAGATCGGCGGAGGCGACGTACCGGAGCATCGAGCGGTACGCGTTCATGTCGACCGCGGCGTCCAGGCCGTGCCCCATGACGTCGCCCATGACCAGCAGGGTGCGGCCGTAGTGCAGCCGTACGGTCTCGAACCAGTCGCCGCCGACGAGGGTGCCGCCGCCGACGGGCAGATAGCGGGTGGCGAGGTCGAGGTTCGGATGCGGGCGGCCGGGCTCGGCGAGGAGGGCGCGCTGGAGCTTCATCGCGGTGCTGTGGACGGCGGTGTGGCGGCGGGCGTGTCCGATGTGGACGGCGGCGAGGCGGGCCGCGTAGTGCATCGCGGCGGTCTCGTGGTCGGCGAAGGGGCGGCCGGTGCGGACCGCGAGGAGCACCCCGTACAGGCGGCCGTGCGCGAGCATCGGCACCGAGATCGAGCGGCGGGACACTCCGCCCGACACGTCGTCCGTCGTGGTGATCGGGTGCCCCTCGTCCAGGGCCCGCACGGTCAGGGACGGCTCCCCGTCGTGGGCCGCCAGCAGCTCCCGCGGACCCGCCGCCGCGACCCGGGTCAGCGCCGGATCGCTCGCGGGGCGCGTCGCCGGCACGTCCTCGCCCAGCAGGTCCACGGCGACGGCCTCGCAGCCGTGCCGCCCCAGGAAACCGACCAGTTCGGCGCAGGTGGTCCGCTCGTCGAGGGTGGTCCCGATCGACTCGACGGCCTCCTCGACCATCCCGACCGGTGCCGGCACCTCCTCACCAGGCCGCTCCACCAACCCACCTCCGCCGCGCTGTGCCCGTACGCCGGTACGCCCGTCGACGCACCCAGGCAGCCATACCACCAGCTTTCTGGACGAGTCGGCCGCTGACGCGCGGCGGCGGGGCGCACCGGGACGGTGTGCCGCCCGTCCTCGCCCGGCGCGACAGCTCGTCCCCGAGCGGGAACGAGTGGTGCTCGTGCGCCACGGTCCAGCGGCCGTTCTCCTCGCGCGGGCCGAGAGTGAGGCGGAGGGGGGTGCCGGGCGCGGCGGCCAGTTCCTCCGGGGTGCCGCAGCGCAGCAGGGCGCGGGCGAAGGCGACGTCCGCACCCGCGGTGACGTCCAGTCCGCAGGACCTTCTCCGGTGAGGACCGCCCCGTGTCCGGAAACTCATCGGACCTGGCTCAATCGGCCACGGGCCCAGATCATCGGGTGACCGGCCGTGCGGGGGGAGTAGTCGCAAGTGGCTGGGGGTGGTCCTTCAGGTGAAGCGTGCGCGAGGATGGGGTTATGACCGCGGCCCATCGCGCCATGGCTCTCCTGGAGACCTGGCCGAACCTGGTAAGTGGCCCGCCCCGGTGCACCGTTGGGCATGCCTTCGCTTCGGCGGGACACGAGATCGTCCACTTCCACTCCGACGACTCCGCCGACCTCTACCTCACCCGCACGGCTGTCGAGCGCCTGCTCCCCCAGCTCGTGCACGCCAGCGCGATCAGGGTCCGCCCCGGCGCCTCCTGGATCACCGTGCTCCTCGACTGCGACGCCGACGTCCAGCTCCTGCTGGGCCTCGTGAGCGTCGCACTGAAGGAGCACGGCGCGGTCCCGCCCCGCCGTCCCTCACCACCGTGCGACTGGGAGCGGCCACCGGTGGTCCCCGGACCACGCCCGGGAGCGGCCCGTCGCATGGTGGACCGCCTCATGCCGCACGCCCACTGACCGGCCCCTCACTCGGCCGGCTGCTCCTTCGGCGTGCGCAGCCCCGCCGTCCACTTCTCCTCGATGCGGCCGACCCGCCACACCACCAGCGCGAGTGCCCAGACGGCGACGAAGAGTCCCACGATCGCGAACCCGACGACGTTCAGGTCGATGCCGACCACCCTGTCCCAGAACACGCCGTGCAGGGAGAACCGTTCGGCGAGCAGCCCGAGGAGTTCCACGGTCCCGATGAGGAGCGCGACCGCGACCGACAGGCCCGTGACGGTGAGGTTGTAGTAGACCTTCCGTACGGGCTTGGAGAACGCCCAGCCGTACGCGAAGTTCATGAACGACCCGTCGATCGTGTCGAGCAGTGACATGCCCGCCGCGAACAGCACGGGCAGGCACAGGATCGCGTACCAGGGCAGTCCGGAGGCCGCCCCGGATCCGGCGAGCACCAGCAGTGCGACCTCCGTGGCGGTGTCGAAGCCGAGCCCGAACAGCAGTCCCAGCGGGTACATCTGCCACGGCCTGGTGATCGACTTCATGACGCGGCCCAGCAACCTGTTCATGAACCCGCGGTTGTTCAGCTGGTCCTCCAGCGCCGCCTCGTCGAAGTGCCCGTGCCGCATCCGCCGGAAGACCTTCCAGATCCCGGCGAGGACGACGAGGTTGACGGCGGCGATGACGTACAGGAAGACCCCGGAGACCGTCGTGCCGATGAGCCCCGTGACACTGTGCAGGGCGGAGCCGTCGTCCCGTACCGGCCCGGCGACCGCCTTCACGCCCAGCGACAGCAGGAACGCGAGCGCGAACACGACGCTGGAGTGCCCGAGCGAGAACCAGAACCCGACCGACAGCGGCCGCTGCCCCTCGGCCATCAGCTTGCGGGTGGTGTTGTCGATCGCGGCGATGTGGTCCGCGTCGAAGGCGTGCCGCATGCCGAGCGTGTACGCGGTGACGCCGATGCCGATCCCGAAGGACTTCGTGCCGATGCTGTAGTGCTCGGGCGCCACGATCGCGACGAGCGTGAACCAGCCGATGACGTGCAGCGCCACGATGAAGGCGGCCATCCCGCCGACCCGGACCCACTCCTCCCGGTTCAGGGAGGCGCGCCAGGAGGAGAGGGTGGTCATGGGTTCGCCTTGCCTTACGTCCGGTGGAACTGCCTCCCCACCCTCACCGCGTGACGACCGCACCTGCAACTAATGCGCAGTAAAGGGCGGGCCAGTTCTTGCCCCGCATACGACCGGCAACAGGAAAAGCCCGCTGGCCTCAGGGCGTGCCGACGCGCGCGGTCGGGGTCGCCTCCAAGGCGCCCACCCCTGTCGGTGTCGGCTCCACGGCCCCCGTACCCGTCCCTGCGGTCGTCTCCTCCGGGGCCGCCCCCACCACCTCCACCACCGATCCCGGCTTCAGCGCCTCGTACAGCCACATCGCGTCGTCGCGCCGCAGGCCGATCACACCGCCGGTGCGGTCGTAGTTGCCGGGCGCATTCTCGTCCCAGGTGAGGGCGAGGAGGTAGTTCGTACGGTCGTCGGGGGCGCGCAGCCTCATCACCCAGGTCGCCTTGACGTCGTACCCGTTCCAGCCCGCCGAGTTCCCCGGCACCGTCGCCGCCCTGTACTTGGCGGTGACGGTCATCATGCCGGTCGGCGTCGGTGTCTTGAGCGACCCGGAGGAGATGGGCAGGGTCCGCCCCTCGACGGACATCTCACGCCGGCCGAGATCGACCTTGGCGGCGACGGCCACCGGACTGGCCTCGCCCTCGGCGGTGGCCGGCGGTGTGCGCGCGGTGTAGCTCGCGGCGGGCGGTGTCGTTCCGGCGTCCCGCCCACCCGTGAGGGCCACGGTCAGGACCAGGGCGAGGGCCCCGGCGGCCGTGGCGCCGGCCGCGGCGAACGAGACCTGCCGCCGACGCCGGCGACGCCCCGCACGACGCCGGATCTCCGTGCCGGGAACCGCTACGGGCGTCTCGTGGTCATGGGCCAACTCGCGCAGCGCGGTGGCCAGTTCGGTACCACCGGAACCGGCGTCGGGACCGGTGTCCGGGCCGGTATCGGGGCGGGTATCGGGGCTGTCGAACCCGTGCGTGGCGCCGGGCGTGAGCTCATCGGACACGGTCGTCCTCCCTCTCACCCAGTTCGTCGGCCTCGCCGAGCCGCCGCGCCAGCGCCGCCCGGCCACGGGACAGCCGGGCCTTGACCGTCCCCACGGGCGCACCGGTCTCGGAGGCTACCTGCTCGACACTCAAGTCGCACAGATGGTGCAGAACGACAGCCATGCGCTGCGCTTCCGGCAGTTCCTTCAACGCCCCCACGAGCGCGGTCCGTTCCGGCCCGGGACCGGGTGTGTGCTCGGGCGGCGGATTGCGGCGCACCAGTTCCAGCCAGCGCCGCGCCCGCCGCCACCGGCTCACCGCGAGCCGCATCGCGACCGTACGGACCCATGCCTCGGGCGCCCCGTCGGCGAGGAACTCCCGCCGCCGGTCCCAGGCGCGGACGAACGCCTCCTGGACGACGTCCTGCGCCTCGCCGTGGTCCCCGGTGAAGGCGTAGAGCTGCCCGGTCAGCCGGGGGAACGCCGCGGCGTAGAACCCGTCGAACTCCTCCTCGGTCATACCCCCCGCCCCACCCCCTGCCGCTTTCGTCGCAGTCGTCCTCGCCGCTGACTTCGGATGCCCGTGCAACCCGGCTGCCTCCTCCGTGCGTACAGGTCCCGTACGTCACAGACGTCTCAGAGGGCACGGAGGTTACGGACGCCGCGTACATCGAAGCACAAGCACCACGCAGGGCTGAGCCGGAGGGAGTGGCGCGCGGACAGCGCGCTCGACTGACCATGGACGACGAATTCACCGCCCGCGCCGGGGAGTACTGGCCCCGGCTGACGCGTACGGCCCGTCTGCTCACGGGGAACTCCGCCCGCGCGGAGAGACTCGCGAGAGCGGCGCTCGCGGAGGTGTACGCGCGGCGGAGAACTCCCCGCGACGACGCGGAGTTCTACGTCCGGCGGGCTCTGGTGCGGGGCTTTCTGCGGAGCCGGACCCGGCCGTTCATCGGCTCCCGGCGCGCCCCGGAGTCGTACACGGCCGATCAACTCGACCCGCTCACCGAGGTGTTGGCTGCTCTCCCGCCCCGCCGCCGGGCCGTCGCCGTCCTGCACCACTGGGACGGTCTGGGCCATCGCGAGATCGCCGCGCTGCTCAACTCCTCGCCGGGTGCGGTCAAGTCGCACGGCCGCCGGGCGCTGAAGGCTCTTCGCGCCCACCCGGCGTACGGCGAGGCGCCGCGCCCCGGGGGCCGGTCCGTGCCCGGTCCCGTCCCGGTCCCCGGCATCCCGCCCACGGTCCTCCCGGCCGTCGAGGAGGCGGGCCGCACCCGTCGGCGGAGCCGCCGCCGTACGACGGCCGCGCTGACCACCGTCTGCGCCCTGCTGCTCGTGCCGCTGGCCCTGGGTGCCGTGCGCGGCACGGGCTCCGGCGGCGGCGGGGACACAACTCCCGTATCCAGGACGGCGGTTCGGGTCGTGACCGCCGGCGAGCGGGTCTCCGCCGCGCCCGGTGTCGAGGTCTGGCTCACCAAGGACGGCAAGCACTGGTCGACGCCGAAGGGGCCGAACCAGTTCCGGCCGGCCGGCAAGGGATCGGGCTCCGGCATCACCCTGGAGTCGGAACCCGGCTCGGGGACCCGCGCCTTCCACTCCGGCGTCCTCCAGGTCTCCCGCGAACCGTCCCGCATCGAACTCACCACTCCAGAGGGCAAGTTCACGGCCCGGATCCTCACCCTGGCGGGCAGCCCCGGCTGGTCCGTCTGGTACGCCGACACCCAACTCACGGACACCAAGGGCCGGTTGAGCGAGATCACCGTGAAGGCCTACGACTCCGCCGGCAAGCTCCTCGCACAGACGGGCACCTCCACATGACCACCCGCCCGCGGACCCTGCACACCCTGCGCACCCGTCTCCACACCCTGCGGACCTATCTCCGGCGCACCCGCACCCGCCGTCTGCGGCGTGTCCTGGCGGCCCTCCTCGTCCTGTTCCTCACGGCCTGCGCGGCGCTCGTGGTCGCGTACCGCATGACCGGGATTCCCGACCCGCACCCGGAGACGGTCAGCCAGAGCACGGTCTTCGTGGACGCCGAGGGCGAGTACCTGGGCCGACGCGGCCCTGTCGACCGCCAGGACATCCCCCTCAAGCAGGTGCCCCGGCACGTCCAGGACGCCGTGATCGCCGCGGAGAACCGCTCCTTCCGTACGGACTCGGGGGTCGCCCCGACCGCGATCCTGCGGGCGGCGATCGCGACCGTGACCGGCGGCGAGCGGCAGGGCGGCTCCACGATCACGCAGCAGTACGTGAAGAACGCCCTGCTGACCCCGGAGCAGTCACTGAGCCGCAAGGCGCGCGAGGCGCTGATCGCCGTGAAGCTCGACCGCACGCGGTCCAAGGACGACATCCTGGAGGGCTACCTCAACACGGTGTACTTCGGCCGCGGCGCGGCCGGTGTCGAATCGGCGGCCCGGAACTACTTCGGCGTCGGCGCCAAGGACTTGACGGTCTCCCAGGGCGCCGCGCTGGCGGCGATCGTCAACCTCCCCTCGTACTACGAGCGGGCCGGCGCCGACGCGAAGGTGACCGGGACACTGGAGCGCCGCTGGGTATGGGTGCTCGACGCCATGGCGGACTCGGGCGCGATCAGCGACCGCGAGCGGACGGCCGCCCGCTTCCCGGCGTTCCGCTTCTATCCGCCGGGCGACACGGACGGCGGGCGTCAGTACCTGATCGACGCGGCGTCCGCCGAGGCCGCCGACCGGCTCGGCATCACCGAGGACCAGCTGGCGCGCGGCGGCTACAAGGTGCACACCACCTTCGACCTCGGTCTGCAGGACGAGACGGCGGAGCTGGTCCGCGACCGTACGCCCGCGGACGCGAAGGGGGCGCGGCTGCACACCGCGGTCGTCGCGACCGTGCCCGGCGACGGGGCGGTCCGTGTGCTGTACGGCGGCGCGGACTACGCACACCAGCCGTTCAACGACGCCGTCGACGGGGCGGTCGAGGCGGGCACGGCCACCGAACCGTTCACGTACGCGGGCATCCGGCTGGGCGAGCCGCTGACCGGGCTGCCGAAGGAGGCCGCCCCGACGCCGATGCGCCTGAACTCCGCGTACGCGACCGTGGCCGCCGGGGGCACGTACGCGAAGCCGTACACGGTCACGAAGATCAGCCGCGGGGGCCGTACGGTGCACACCGCGCGCCCGGAGACGCGTACCGCGATGGGGGAGAAGGAGACCGCGGTGGTCACCGAGCTGATGCACGGTTCGCTCGGTCGGGGCGTTCCGGGCACCGCGGTCAAGCCCGTCGCGACGGGGGTCGGGGCCGCGTTCCTGCCGGTGACCAGCCATGCGGCGGGCGCGGGCAGCGGGCCGGGGGCGCGGACGGTGTGGCAGAGCGTGTACTCGCCGCGGCTCGCCCTCACCGTCGCCCTGTTCGCCGAGCGCGGGGGCAAGCCGGCCCGGGTCGCGGGGCTGACCGGCGAGTACCCGCCCGCCGAGCACGCGGCGCTGCAGGCGGGGGAGGTGTGGCGGCTGGCGGGCTCGCCCGGGACGGAGGGGCCTGCGGCGGAGGCCTGGCCAGGAGACAAGAGCAGAACAGAGCCGGGCCTGGAGCCGACGCCGGGACCGTAGCCGGGGCCGTAGCAGTAGCCAGGGCCAGGGCCAAGGCCGGCCGGGACCAGGGCCGAG
>NZ_JBVIPT010000004.1:396409-415675 GCF_055577685.1 Streptomyces sp. NPDC033178 | reverse complement strand
AGGCCAGGACCGGGCCGGAGCCAAGGCCGAGGCCAGGACCGGGCCGGAGCCAAGGCCGAGGCCAGGACCGGGCCGGAGCCAAGGCCGAGGCCAGGACCGGGCCGGAGCCAAGGCCGAGGCCAGGGCCGGGCCGGAGCCAAGGCCGAGGCCAGGGCCGGGCCGGGCCGGAGCCAAGGCCGGGACGGGCCGGAGCCAAGGCCGGGACGGGACCAGGCCGGAGCCAAGGCCGGGACCAGGGACGAAGTCAGAGCCGTGTCCGTGTTCGTGTTCGACGTCACCCGGACGGCGCCGCCCGTTGGTGGGCAGGGTGGCGGCGTGGTGCCGTGGGAGGGTGCCCGGTGACCAGGTCCAGCCCACCCCGCGCATCCTGCTCACCCAGGCGGAGCTGGCGGCGATCGCGAACGCGGTGGACCGTGCCGAGGGGGTGGGGGAGCACGCGGAGCGGCTGCTGGCGGAGCTGACCCTGGCCCGGCGGATCCTCGACGGCTGCCCGGCCGGTGTCGCCGTCCTGGACCGGGACCTGCGCTACCTCTACGTCAACGACGCGCTGGCCCTCCTCAACGGCGTCCCGGCAGCCGACCACATCGGCCGCCGGCTGCCGGACCTCCTGCCGGACCTGGAGGCGTCGGAGCAACTGCTCGAACAGGTGCTGCGCACGGGGGTGCCGCAGGTCGTCACGGTGGGCGGGCAGACCCCCGCCGACGGGGCGGGGGACAACCGGTGGTGGCTGGGCGCCTACCACCGGCTGTCGACGTCGTCCGGCGAGATCCTCGGGGTGGCGGGCGTCGTCCTGGAGGTCACCGACGCGCTGCGCGGCCGCGAGAACCTCGTACGGGCGGGCAACCGGATGGCCCTGCTCGACGAGGCGAACCGCGCCACCGGCGCGACACTCGACCTCCGCCAGGCCTGCCAGGCGCTCGCGGACCTGCTGGTCCCGCGCTTCGCGGACTACGCGGCGGTGGACGTGGTCGACCCGGAGGGCACGCCCCGGGTGCCGTCGGAGAACTACCCGCTGCGTCTGCGCCGCATCGCGCTGGCCACCACCCCGGACCTGACGGAGGTGTCCTCCCCGCTCGGCCGTCTCGACGAGTTCGTGGTCCACCGGGCGGGCTCCCCGATGGCCCATGTACTGGCCGACCGGCGCCCGCTGGTCCTCAGCCACCCCGACGACGAGGCCATGCGCCAGTTCTCGCCGTCACCCGAACGAAAGCAGCACCTCCTGCGGATGGGCGCGCACTCGGGGATCTATCTCCCGCTCGCGGTCCACGAGGAACTGGTGGGCGCGGTGATGGTGTTCCGCGCCGGCGACTCCCCCCGGCTGACGGCCACGGACACCGAGTTGCTGGGGGACCTCACCGACCGGGCCGCCACCGGCATCGCCCACGCGGTCCGCTACACGCGGGAACACGAGACGGCCCTGGAGATGCAGCGGGCCTTCCTGAACGCGCCCACGGTCACGGGCCCCGGCGTCGAAACCCTGGGCCGCTACCTCCCGGCGGGCTCGGGGGCGGAGGTGGGCGGCGACTGGTTCGACACGCTGGCGCTCCCCCACGACCGCACGCTGCTGGTGGTGGGCGACGTCATGGGCCACGGAGTCCGAGCGGCGGCGGCGATGAGCGAGTACCGCTCGGTCCTCCGCACCCTGGCCATCCAGGGCAGCAGCCCCGACTTCATCCTCCTGCAGGCCGAACGCACGGCGCTCACCCTGGAGTTGGACCGGGTGGCAACCTGTCTCCTCGCCCTCCTCGACCCCCGCCGGGAGCGCGCCACCTTCTCCAACGCGGGTCACATCCCCCCGCTCCTCGTCACCCCGGACGGCACCCGCACCCTCCTCAGCCTCCCCGTCGCCCCACCCCTGGGCGTGGGCCTCGGCTCCTTCGCGGCCACCACGGTCCCGCTCCCCCCGGGTTCCGTCCTCCTCCTGTGCACCGACGGCCTGGTCGAACGCCGCGACCGCGACATCGAAACAGGCCTCCACATCCTCGCCACCCTCCCCATCACCCCGACGGCCCCCCTCCCCACCCTCCTCGACACCGTCATCACCCACCTCGACCCCACCGCCTCGGAAGACGACGTAGCCATCCTCCTGGCCCGCACCAAACCCACCCCGGACGAACCGAACCAACTGGGCTGGCTGCCACCGGGGTGGGCGAAGCCTCGCCCAGGGGCGAAGCCCCTTTAGGGGCGCGGGGCTGTGACATGTGCGGCTCCACCGCGTGGGCGCGACCGGCCCCCACCGACCGGCACTCGACACACAACGCTCAACGCTTCTCGTACGGATCCGATGGCGCCGGGATTCGTTTCACGGATGCGGCGTCCAGGACGGGGCGGGCGGTGTCGGAGCCCGGTTTGCCCGTCGGGTGCCAGGTGCCCGTGACGGTCACCCAGGCGTCGGCGGCGGGGGCGGCCGCTCCGCGGATCTCGACCTTCAGCGCCTGCGCGTCGGCGGCGCAGCAGGTGACGAGGAGGCGGGCGATGTACCAGGTGCCGTCGTCGTCGCGGGTCACGAAGCCGGTGAGGCGGACCGTGCGGTTCTTCATGGACGCCCCGGTGTCCCACTCCGCGCGGGAGGCGAACGCGCCGAGTGTCAGGTCGACGGGGTCCCCGGCCGGCAGTTCGGGGAAGGTGCCGGTGCCCTGGGCGGCGACCCTGGCCTCCTCGCGGCCCGCGCTGTACGAGCCGAGCGCGGGCGGCGGGAAGAGGAGGAGAGCGAGGGCGGGGGCGGTCAGGAGCCAGGCGATGCGCGGGTTGCGGGTGTGGTCGTGGTCGTGGTTGTGGTTGTGGTCCTGCCCGGAGTGGGCGTCTGGATCATGCTCTGCGCGGGCCTCCTCGTGGGCGTCTTCCTCGTGGGCCTCGTGGTCCTGCTCGTCCTCCTCGTGGACCCGGCGGATCATGCCCACCAGGCCCAGCACGATCAGTGCCACGCCCGAGATCACCAGGTACGGGCGCAGGCCCTCCTTCACATAGCGCAGGTACAGCTCGCTGAAGAGGGCGATCCGGAGGAGGGCGGCGCCGCACAGGATGAGCAGCACGCCCTGCGGACGCAGCCGCAGACGCGTACGCGCCGGTCGGGTCGTCACAGCAGCCACCAGCCCACCACCCCACTGCTCACCACGGCCACCACCCATGTGACGGCCGAGAACCGAACCGCGAACGCCCGCCCGAAAGTCCCCGCCTGGAGGGCGATGAGCTTCAGGTCGACCATCGGGCCGACGACCATGAAAGCGAGCCGGGCCGTCGGCGAGAACCCGGTCAGTGAGGCGGCCACGAAGGCGTCCGCCTCGGAACACACGCACAGCACCACGGCGAGGACGGCGAGCAGCAGCACCGAGAGCCAGGGCGAACCGGTGAACACGTCCAGCAGAGACCGCGGCACCAGGATGTTGAACGTCGCCGCGGCCGCCGCGCCCAGCACGAGAAAGCCTCCGGCGTGCAGGAAGTCGTGCTGAAGTCCGTCCCGGAAGCCCCGCCAGCCGCCCGGGCCCCCCGTGGTCCCCTCCTCTGCTCCGCCCTTACGCCGGGCGGCGACCCCCGGCAGCCACTCCTCCTTGCCGAACCGCACCCACAGCCACCCCATCACCACGGCGGTGGCGAGCGAGGCAACGAGCCGGGCGCCGACCATGGCCGGGTTCCCCGGGAAGGCAATGGAGGTGGCGACGAGCACCACCGGGTTGATCGCGGGGGCCGAGAGGAGAAAGGCCAGCGCCGCCGCCGGTGCGACCCCGCGTCGCATCAGGCTGTCGGCCACGGGGACCGACGCGCACTCGCACCCGGGCAGCACGGCCCCGGCCGCGCCCGCGACGGGCACGGCGAGCGCCGGGTTCTTCGGCAGTACGCGTCTGAAGACCCGCTCCGGTACGAACGCCCCGATCGCCGCCGACACCACCGTGCCGAGGAGAAGGAAGGGGATGCCCTGCACGGCGACCGCCGTGAACACGGTCCACCAGGCGGCCATGGCAGGCGTCGCGATGTCGAGCGCGACCATCGGCCCGAGTACGGACCCGACGGTGGCGATGACGACCAGCGCGACCCCGCCGACCACCGCGTACACCAGCGCCCGGACCACCAGCCGTGCCCCGTCGGCCACACGCCGCCGGTTCCCGGCACCACTCGTGTCCGCGCCGCCGAGGTCCGCGCCCCGCGTCTCCACGCCCCTTGTCTCCACGCGCCTTGCTTCCCGCCCCCGCCTCGCCCGTCGTACGTTCGCGCAGGCTAACCGGTGGTTCTGTGCGGGGTCTGCGTTTTCGCCCGGTGCGGGCTGTCAGCGGGGTTGTTGACCCTCGACCTTGTGCAGGGCCCAGAGTTCCGGATGTGGAGAGCGAGATGCGCAGTATCGGGGAGATGGCCCGGGACAGCGGGCTGAGTGTGAGCGCCCTGCGGTTCTACGACCGTGCCGGGGTGCTGGTCCCCGCCTGGGTGGATCCGGTGAGCGGCTACCGCTGGTACGGCCCCGGGCAGTGCGAGGAGGCGCGCCTGCTGACGCGGCTGCGCCGGGCCGGTATGCCCCTGCCCGACATCCGGCTGGTGCTGGCCGGCTGGTCCGGCGCGGACACCGACCTCGTACGGAAGCTGCTCCAGGCGCATCTGCGCCGACTC
The DNA here is from genome assembly GCF_055577685.1 of Streptomyces sp. NPDC033178. NCBI lineage: Bacteria > Bacillati > Actinomycetota > Actinomycetes > Kitasatosporales > Streptomycetaceae > Streptomyces > Streptomyces sp. NPDC033178. Next base: position 411,079 of record NZ_JBVIPT010000004.1, on the reverse strand, counting down.
GAACGGGGGTTGTCCGATGCCCGCAGCGAGTTCTCCGCGGTCCGAGCGCTACTCGAAGGCAGGGAGAAACCCATGACATCGCTCCGCACCGCCGCCGTCCGGCTCACCGTCCCCGCGGCCGAACTGGCCGCCGCGCTGGACGCCGTCCGCTTCGCCGCCGGTACCGACCCGGAGCTGCCGATGCTCGGCGGTGTCCTGTTCGACATCGAGGGCGAGGCACTTCGGGTCGTGGCCACCGACCGGTACCGGATGGCCGTCGCGCAGAGCCGCGCCACCGGGCACGACGGGGCTCGTGAACAGGTCATCGTGCCCGCCCCGCTCGCCGACGCGATGCGGGCGCTGCTGAGCGGTGAGGACGGCGGGGAACCCGTCCGGCTCTCCGTGGACGGTGACCGCGTGACGCTGGAGGCCGGGGACCGGCAGGCGGCCGGGCAGTGCCTCGACCACGACTTCCCCGACTACCGTCGTCTCGTCCGCCTGCCGGCCGGGCGCCGCGCGGTCGTCGACGTACCGGCGTTCCGCGAGGCGCTGGAGACCGGACCCGTCCGTACGAGCGAGACGCCCGGGCCCGACGGCGTGCCCTGCGACCTCAGCGTGCTCAAGCCGACGGCCGACGGCACCGTGACCGTCTGCGCGGACGGCGAGGAAGGGGGAGAGGACGAAGAGGGGGGCACCGGCCGGAACCACGTCGCCGTCAACCGGGAGTTCCTGCTGCACGCGCTCGCCGCCGGGGCCCGTGACCGACTGGTGCTGGAGTTCGGCGCTCCCACGGCGCCCCTGGCCGTCCGACGGCCCGACACCGAGGACACCTTCTCGCTCCTGATGCCGGTCCGCCTGGAGAACTAGCCTCTGTCCAGGCGATCCGCGGGCACACTGGCCGCCATGAGGAGGGGGCGCAGCCCCGTCTCTTCAGCCTTCAGGGGCGCAGCCCCTGGCTTTCAGGGGCGCGGGGCTGTGACATTTGGCGGCTCCGCCGCGTGGGCGCGACCAGCCCCCACCGGCCCGCACCCAACGAACAACACGAGGCGGGGCTAGTGCGGCCCCGCCTCCGCGGCACTGATCAGCGCGGCGAAAGCGATCACGGCGGCCCCCAGCGCGGTCACGAACCGAGCAGGGAAGAAGCGCGTGGCAATGCGTCGGAACACGGCGACAACCTCGCATCGTCAACGTAGGCCAGCGTATTAAGTCTGCGTCATCGTGCGCTTAACGCGCCGCTTAACCTAGGGCGTGTTCGCCTCCGGGGCAAGGGCCGCATTGAGCCGATCGGCGGCCCGCCCGCCCGCCTTAACTGCCCTCTTGCAACGGGAAGTTGAATAGCGTGCGGGTGTAAGTCGACTTACTGGCATGCTTACGCCATGGCCGAGCGCGACGACCCGGGAATCATCGGGCGCAGAGTGCAGCAGCTGCGTACGGAACGCGGGCTGACACAGAAGCAGTTGGCGGAACCCGCCTACACACCCGCGTACGTCTCCACGCTGGAGGCGGGCCGCGTACGGCCCTCCGAAGAGGCGCTGCGGCACATCGCGGAGCGGCTCGGGGTCGCGTACGAGGAGCTCGCCACCGGGCGGCCCGCGCACCTCGCCACGGACCTGCGGCTGCGGCTCACCGACGCCCAGCGGACGCTGGCGACCGGCGAGGCGGAGGTCGCCGCCGAGCAGTACACCGCGCTGCTCGCCGAGGCGGAGTCGCACGGGCTGAACGCCGAGTGCGCGGCCGCGCTCCTCGGCCTCGGCGAATGCGCCCTGGCCACCGGGGATCTGGGAACGGCCCGGCTGCGTTTCGAGGAGTCGGAGAAGCGACTCGCCGACGCCCCGCTGCCCGTCCGGGTCCCGGCCCTGCGCGGCCGGGCCGTCTCGCACTACCTCGCGGGCGAACTCCGGTACTCCTGCTACCTGCTGGAATCCACGATCGACGAGCTCAATCGTGGCGGGCTGCACGACCCGGACGCCCTGCTGCTGCTCTACGCGGCGATCATCGCCCCGTACATGGACATGGGAGCGCACGCGCGGGCCGCGCAGGCCGCCGAGTACGCACTCGCGCTGGCCCCCCAGGTCGGCGACCCCGCGCTGCTGGCCCGAATGCACCGGTCCGTCGCCCGCACGATGATCGCCGAGGGCCGCATCGCCGAGGCGGACGCCTCCCTGGGCAAGGCGGCGGAGCTGTACCGCCAGCTCCAGATCCGTACGGAACTCGCCAACTGCCACTGGATGCGCGGGTACATGCACGCGCAGAACGGCGACATGGAGCGCGCGGAGGGCGAGTTGCGCGAGGCGCAGGCCATGCACTCCGCGCAGCGCGCCACGCTCTACACCAGCCAGGTCGCCGTGGAACTGGCGGACGTGCTGCACCGGCGCGGGAAGTCGGACGAGGCGGCGGCCCTGCTCCACGACGTGCTCGGGGACCTGAGTTCGGAGCGCGGGGCCGTCCACTCGGCGGCCGCGCACCGGCTGCTCGGCATCATCGCGGAGGACGCCCGGGACACGGAGACCGCCGAGGAGCACTACGTGCGCGCGCTCAGCCTCCTCGAACGGGCCGGCGCGGCGGGCGACCTGGCCGACCTGTGCCGGTTGCTGGGGGATCTGCTGCGGCGTACGGGGCGGATCGAGGCGGCGTTGGATGCGTATCGCACGGGGCTCGGCCACCGTACGGCGCCGGGTACGACCACGCTCGGGCCGGCGCCGGCCCACCCGCCGCTGTGACGCTCCGCGGGGTGCGGTTTTTGACGTGACGGTTCGTTGTGGCTGAGCGCGCCCACGCGGCGGAGCCGCATATCGATACAGCCCCCCTAAGGGGCGCGGGGCGCCCAGGCTGCTGGATCGCGGCCCAGGAAACCCGCCAGGCGGTCGGTGGCCGGGGCGTCCCCCGCCACCGGGACGATGTCGCCGAAAGGCATGCCCTCGCCTCGGTACTGGGGTGGGAGGGTGGCCTCCGCTCGGGTCAGGATCTCCGCCGCCTCCTCCTCCGAGTACGGGACCGGCCGGCCCGTGGCCACCGCCAGGTCCCAGCCGTGGACCGTGAACTCCATGAGGGTCATGTTGAGCACCATGGCGGCGGGCAGCCTGGCGTCGCCGGTCACTCCCACCTCGCGGTCGAAGCCGTACTTCTCCCATCCGGCGACCAGTCCGGCCGCCGCGGCCCGGAACTCACCTGCGGGGTCCGCCCCCGACCGGTACCGCGCGGGGTCGGCGTCGTATTCGCGGCCGTGGCAGCGGGCCTCGAACAGCAGCAGCCAGCCGACGAGATGGTCGACCAGCGTCTCGACGTCGTAGTCCTCGCACGGCGTCGGAGCACCCAGCCGCCCGGGCTCGACGCCCTCGATGAGGTCACCGGTCTTGGACAGAACACCCGAAAGCAGCTCGATCTCATCCATGCCCGGAGTCTAGGAGCGCCCGCGGACGGCGGTCTTGAAGAAACACGTCACGACGACCGCGTCACGACGACCGCATGACGCCGAGCGTCATGCCGAGGCCGCCGCCGCGGCCACGCAGAACTCGTTGCCCTCCGGATCCGCCATCACCACGTGATGCCCGTCGAACTCCACGAGGACCGTCCCGCCCGCCTCCACCAGCCTCCCGGCCTCCGTTCTGATCCGCGCCCACCGCTCGGCCGGGCTGCCGTGCCCCGGCACACGGATGTCGATGTGGAGGCGGTTCTTCGCCGTCTTCGGCTCGGGGACCTTGAGGATGGAGAGCCGGGGCCCGACGCCCTCGGGATCGCAGAGCCAGGCCGCGTCGTCCTCGGATTCGTCCTCCGGCAGCTCGAACTGCGCGAGCCATTCCTCACGCGTCTTGAAGGGAGCGGGCGGCGGCTCGTCGACGTACCCGAGGGCCGTCTTCCAGAACTCGGCGAGGAGCCGCGCGTCCGCGCAGTCGAGGGTCAGATCGATTCCGGCTGCCATGACACGACCGTACGACTCGCCTCTGACAGCCGGTTCGCGTATCCGGTTCGCGCAGCCGGTTCAACGGCGCCCGCGATGCCGGCGGCCGCTCCCGTCCAGGCCCACGCGGCGGCGTACGGACATACCCTGGCCCGGTGACCTCTCCCGCCGCACGCACAGCGCTGGACCTCACCGCCGACCTCCCGGTCCCGGCTCTCGAGGATCTCTACCGGGATCTGCACCGCCATCCCGAGTTGTCGGGGCAGGAGCACCGGACGGCCGCGAGGCTCTCCGAGCGCCTCACCGGGGCCGGGTACGAGACGGTGGACGGCATCGGCGGCACCGGAGTCGTCGGGATGCTGCGCAACGGCGACGGGCCGACCGTCCTGCTGCGCGGCGACATGGACGCGCTGCCGGTCGCCGAGGAGACCGGACTGCCGTACGCGTCCGAGACTCCCGGGGTCATGCACGCCTGCGGTCACGACCTGCACGTCACCTGGCTGACCGGCGCCGCCGACGCGCTCGCCGCCGGGCGCGACACCTGGAAGGGCACGCTGCTGGTCGTCGGCCAGCCCGCCGAGGAGACCGGCGAGGGCGCCGCCGCGATGGTCGACGACGGCCTGTACGAACGTTTTCCGCGCCCCGACGTCCTGCTCGCCCAGCACGCGGCACCCGGTCCCGCCGGGCTGTACGCGCACTCGCCCGGACTGATCATGTCGGCCTCGACGGACGTCGACATCGTCGTGCACGGGGTGGGCGGGCACGGCTCGCGGCCCGAGGCGACCGTGGACCCGGTGGTGACGGCCGCGTACATCGTGACGAGGCTGCAGACGGTCGTCTCGCGGGAGGTCGCCGCCCGCGAATCCGCCGTGCTCACGGTCGGCCGGATCGAGGCGGGCACGCGGCACAACATCATCCCGGCCGCGGCGCACATCTCCCTCAACCTCCGTACGCAGTCCGCCGAGGTGAGGGACCGGATGCTGGCCGCGATCCGGCGGATCGTGGCGGGCGAGTGCGCGGCGGCGGGCTGCCTGCGCGAGCCCACGGTGACGGTCGGCGGCAGCTTCCCGATCACGGTGAACGACGCCGACACCGACCGCCGGGTGGCCGCCGTGCACGGCGAGGTGTTCGGCGCGGGCACGGTCCTCGACTTCGGGCCCGTCATGGGCAGCGAGGACTTCCCGCTCCTCGCCGAGGGCGGACTCCCGTACGCCTACTGGTTCGTGACGAGCACACCCGCCGAGGTGTGGGACGCGGCGGGAAGCGCGGCCGGGGGCGACCTGATGGAACAGCTCGCCGCCGTGCCCAGCAACCACAGCCCGCACTTCGCACCCGATCTGGCGACGGTCGGGCCGGGCGTACGGACGCTGGTGTCGGGGGCGCTGGAGATGTTTGCCCGGTAGCACGCGTTACCCGCTGCCCGCAGGTGCGCCCCTGGCCACCGGCACGCCCAGGCCGCCTCGTCAGACCTGTGCCTGAAGCCGGCTGAGGTTCCGCTGGACATCGTCCAGCGCCCCCTGTCGACGCCCCGGAACGCGCAGACGCAGGTCGGCCAGCGCGGGCCCGAGCTCACGGGCCCGCGCGGAGTCGCCGATCCGGCCCCACTGGTGATGCGCGCGGTCCACGGCCGCCTCGACACCGGGGGCACCCGGCTCCTGTCCCGCGGCCAGCCGTACGTCGGCCACCGCCAGCCAGATCCGGCAGCTGAGCTCCGCGTCCCCCGCGAACATGGCCAGATCCGCCCGTACTTCCATCCAGTGCACGACCTCGTCGGCCCCGGGCCCGTGCGCCCGCAGCGCTTCCTGCTCCCGCCGCCCGGCCAGCTCCGCGGCCTCGGCGTGCCTGCCGCTCTCGACGGCGGCGGTGATCTCCGCGTGGGGGTCGGAGGGCGGGGGCGGAGGGGCCACGGGGGAAGCGGGGGCAGGCACGGATACCGGCAGGGACACCTGTACGGGTACGGGAGGGGGCGGCGCCGGCCGGAACCCGGGTACGGGCCGCATGGGCGGCTGTGCGGGCGGTGTGGCCGACATGGGCTGCGTGGGGTCGACCGCCAGCACGATGTCCCGGCGGGCGGCCTCCGGGTCCTCGCCCGACGACCGCGTCAGCGCCTGCTGGTGGAGGTGCGCGAGCGGGGGACGGTGACCGCTGCGGAGGATCGTGGCCACGGACTTCATGTACGTGGGCGACGCCACCGCCCGTCGCGGCGGAGGCGGGGCGACGCGGCCGTACAGCAGGGTGCCCGGTCCCACGGTGAGCGGCTGGGCGGCCAGGTGCTGCCAGGTCTCCGCGTCCGTGTGCAGGTCGACGAGGACCGCCGTACTGCCCGGTGCACGCAGCCTGAGTTCCTCACGGATCCAGTGCCAGGGGAAGCCGGTGTAGCGGACGGTCGCCGCGGTCGTCCGGGCCAGCGCGAGGTGCGGAAGCCGTTGGCGGCGGTCGAGTTGGAGCTGGCCGGTGAGGAAGACCGTGAGCGGTCCGGGGGCCGTCGCGGCGGCGCGCAGACGGGTGAGGACGGCCTGCGGTTCCAGGGGGTCGGCCAGTTCGACGACGTTCGCCGTGTCCGTGCCGGAGAGCACGGAGGGGGCCACGGCGGCGAGTACGGGGAGTACGGACGCGGCGTCCACGAGGCAGCTCCTGCCTGTCGGCGACGCTGCGAGCAGCAATACGGTTCCTGGCATCGCCGTTGTCTCCTGCCCTTGGATCACCACGGTCAGCACGGTAACCGGTGCGGGTGCAAAGGGTGTTGGGGTGGGGGCGATAGGGAGTGGGTGGTGGGGGTTTGTTCGGCCTCTGCGGGCCCGGTGGGGGCTGGTCGTGCCCACGCGGCGGAGCCGCACAGTGTCACCGCCCCGCGCCCCTACGGGGCCCGCCTCACCGCGAAGATCGTTGTGTCGTCCGCCACGTGGTCCGTGCTGTGGTGGAGGGTGCCTTCGCGGACCATTTCCACCAGGCGGTCGGGGTGGGCGGTGGTGGGGTCGGTGGAGACGGCGCGGGTCACGTGTTCGTGGAGGGGGAAGAAGACGCCGTCGGCGTCGCGGGCCTCGGTCACGCCGTCGGTGACGAGGAGGAGGGTCTCGTCTGCGGCGAGGGGGACCCTGCGGACGGGCGGGATGCCCGCGCCGGACCCGGCCAGCCCGGAGAGACCGAGCGGGAGTCCGTCGCCGGGCGGCAGGACGCGTACGCCGCGCGGGCCCGCCACCAGCGGGGGTTCATGGCCGAAGTTGACGACCTCGACGTGGCCCGCGGGGGAGCCCGGGGGCGGGAAGGCGACCAGGACCGCGGTCGCGAAGCGCTCCACACCCCGTGCCGGGTCGCCGTCCAGGTCCTCGCCGAGGTCCGTGACGTACTGGCGGTGGCGGCCCATCCGTACCTCCAGCCGTTCGGCGACGACGGTCAGGGAGGCCTCGTGGTACGCGGACTCGCGGAACGTGCCCAGCAGGGCGGCGGCCGCCGCGACCGCGGGCAGGCCCTTGCCCTGGACGTCCCCGAGGAGGACCCGGGTGCCGTGCGGGCCGGGCTGGATGTCGTAGAAGTCGCCGCCGACGCGGGCCTCGCTGTCGGCGGCGAGGTACACGGACGCGTGGTCGAGGCCGCCCCACGGGGTGGGCAGGGGGCGCAGCACGGTACGGCGGGTCGTGTCGGCCACGTCCCGCATGTGCAGCATCCGCCGCTCCTCCCGGACCCGTACGGCACACGCCAGGGTCGCCAGGGCGCCGCCCATGGCGACCAGGATGAAGTCGGGCAGGCCGGTCTGGTCCTGGTGCGGCCAGGAGGCGTCGACCTCGATGTACGTGAGGAGGGCGAGCACGGCGAAGGCGGCCGTTCCCCGGACGCCGCAGATCGCCGCCGCGATGCCGGGTACCAGGACGATCCAGGAGATGACCCTGAACTCGCCCGAGGTGTTCCAGTCGACCACCGCGATGGCCACGAGCAGGAGAAGGGGCGGCACCCAGGCCACACTGCGGCCGCGTACCCGGAGAAGCTGCTGCCGCCGGGCGCGGCGGGCCGGATCCGCGCCGCTCACCCGCCCAGCGAAGCACGAGCGGGTGCCGGGCGCACGCCGACTTCCTTACTTGGCGGCACCTTGGCGGCACCTCGGCCACACCTCGGCCGAACCTCGGCTGTCGCAGGCTCGCTCTCGGGTGCGGGCCCGGTGGCCGCACATCGCACACGACTTGCCAGGGCCCTCCCGCAGGTGTGCTCTGGAAGGCAGGGGCGAAAGAGAGGAGTGCCCGATGACTCACGTGGCACCCGCACCACATCGCACACCCGCCGCCACAAGAACGGCCGCGGCCTCCGCGAAACTCGCGATCCCGGCGCTCGGCGGCATCGTCTACGGCTTCTGGACATCCGGCATCGACCGCCACTCGGGCCCGATCACCGGCTGGAACGTCCTCCTGGGCGTCGTCTCGGCGGTCCTGTTCGCCGCGGTCGCCCAGGGCATCCACACCGTCGCCCCACGCCTCCCCCGGGAGGCCAGGGCCCTCGCGTGGGCGGTGTTCGCGGGCATCGCGTTCGGCTTCCTCTACAGCCTCACGGACGCCAGCGTCCTCAAGTCCTCGGGCATCTCCCTCGTGATCGCCGCTGGCGTGTTCGCGGTGGTGTTCTACCGCTACTACACGACCGAGGACTGAACCGGCGAACGAAGAACACGACGTACAGCGGCCTGTGCCCGTCGGGCGCAGGCCGTTGTACGTGTGCGGGTGGCCCGGGCCTCACCCACATCTCCCCGTCCCGGGCCACCCGTTCTCCTCGGACTCACCGCTCGCCGGGCACCCACTCCCAGCCCGAGCCCGAGGCGTCCCAGGAGCCGGAGAAGCTCCAGCTCCACGAACCGGACGCGCTCCAGGAGCCGGCGGAGCTCCAGGAACCGTCGTCGCAGCCGTTGCAGCCCCCCGAACCGTCGTGCCACCGGTCCTTCCAGACCCCCTCGCAGGGGTCGGAGCACCGCGGCACCCCCGCCCCGCCGATGTCCACGAACGCGGCGCTCGCCCAGGCACGCGCCCCGACGAGCCAGTACCAGTGGGGGTTGCCGAACACGTGCGAGCCCCGCGCCACACAGGCGACCCGGTCCTGGCTGCCCGGCGAGAGCCGCCCGAGCACGGCCGAGCCGGTGTCGGGATGGGCTCGCACGTTCAGGTCGCCGCGGGAGACGACGGTGCCCCACACCGGATCCTCCGAGCCGCCGCTTCCGGGACTGCCCGCCGCCGAGCCACCGGAAGCCGCACCGCCGGGAGCCGCACCGCCCGCCGCCGTACCGCCCGCCGTCGCCGTGCCGGCAGAAGCCGTACCGGCGGCTCCCACCGTCAGCACACCGCCGCTGACCAGGGCGATCGCAAGGGTCCGCAGGGCCGGAGTGATGCCCATGATCGGCCTCCTTCTCCCCACCTCCGTCCCCAGAACCAGGAAACACCCGTTCGGGTGAACCCTCCACCGGAGCCCAGGGAGAACGACGGGGAAATCTCCTGCCGCCCCACCGATGAGTTTTCGTGCGCCGCGGGGTCTGCATCCCGAGACCGATCGAGAACTGCATCGACAGACCGATGCTCTTCGAGGCCGGCGGACGCACGCTTGAGAGCCACGGAAGCGACGCGAGCGCACTCGAAGACTCGAAGACCCCGAACACCACGAGCAGCCGAGAGAACGACGCGGATGGGCGGACCGACATGACGAGCAAGAACCGCACCGACCAATGGGCCGGGCCGGCCATCGAGACCGCGGGTCTGGTGAAGACCTTCGGCGACAACCGTGCCGTCGACGGCGTGGACCTGCGCATCGAGGCCGGCACGGTGTACGGCCTGCTCGGTCCGAACGGAGCCGGCAAGACCACCACCGTGCGCATGCTGGCGACCCTGCTGCGCCCCGACGGCGGCGAGGCCCACGTCTTCGGCCACGACGTCGTACGGGAGGCGGACGCCGTACGGACCAGGGTGAGCCTGACCGGGCAGTACGCCTCGGTGGACGAGGACCTCACCGGCACGGAGAACCTCGTGCTGCTGGCCCGGCTGACGGGCCACAGCAAGAAGGCCTCGTACGACCGGGCGGCGCAACTCCTCGACGCCTTCGGCCTGTCGGAGGCGGCGGCCCGCCAGGTGAAGAACTACTCGGGCGGCATGCGGCGCCGTATCGACATCGCCGCGTCCATCCTCAACACCCCCGACCTGCTGTTCCTGGACGAGCCGACGACGGGCCTGGACCCGCGCAGCCGCAACCAGGTGTGGGAGATCGTACGGGCGGTCGTCGCCCAGGGGACCACGGTCCTGCTCACGACCCAGTACCTGGACGAGGCCGACCAGTTGGCGTCCCGGATCGCCGTCATCGACAAGGGCAAGGTCATCGCCGAGGGCACCAAGGGCGAGCTGAAGGCGTCGGTCGGCGCGGGAGCCGTGCACGTACGGCTGCGGGACGCGCACCAGCGGCCGGACGCCGAGCGGCTGCTGAGGCAGGCCCTCGACGCGGACGTACAGCTGGAGCCGGACCCGGTGGCGCTGACCGCCCGGGTCGGAAACGGCTCGTCGAACGGGGCCGGGGCCGCCGAGAAGGCGTCCCGTGCCCTCGCCGAGCTGGCGCACGCGGGCATCACCGTCGACAACTTCTCCCTGGGCCAGCCGAGCCTGGACGAGGTGTTCCTCGCCCTCACCGGCAAGTCCGACCACGCAGAGACGTCATCGCAGTCGCAGACGAAGCAGCAGACGAAAGAGGCCACGGCATGAGCACCGCGACCAAGCCCACCAACGGCACAGACACCGCCGACCTCGCGCCGGTCAGTACCGAGAGCCTGGCCGCGCTGCTCGTCGCCACCGAGCGCCCGCCGCGGCCGAACGCGGTCCAGACGTCCCTCACCTTCGGCTGGCGGGCGATGCTGAAGATCAAGCACGTGCCCGAGCAGCTCTTCGACGTGACGGCGTTCCCGATCATGCTGGTGCTGATGTACACGTACCTGTTCGGCGGGGCCCTGGCGGGCTCCCCGAGGGAGTACATCCAGTACCTGCTGCCCGGCATCCTCGTCATGTCCGTCACCATGATCACGATGTACACGGGCCTCGCGGTCAACATCGACATCGAGAAGGGTGTCTTCGACCGCTTCCGCTCGCTGCCCATCTGGCGCCCGTCGACGCTGGTCGGCTATCTGCTCGGGGACGCCCTGCGCTACGCGATGGCGTCGGTCGTGATGCTGTCGGTGGGCCTGATCATGGGCTTCCGCCCGGACGGCGGCTTCCAGGGAGTGCTCGGCGGGGTGCTCCTCCTGATCGTCTTCTCCTTCGCCTTCTCCTGGGTGTGGACCATGTTCGGCCTGCTGCTGCGCACGGAGAAGTCGGTCATGGGCGTCAGCATGATGATCCTGTTCCCGCTGACCTTCCTGAGCGACATCTTCGTCCGCCCCGAGACGATGCCGGGCTGGCTGCAGGCCTTCGTCAACAACAACCCGATCACCCATCTGTCCTCGGCGGTGCGCGGTCTGATGGACGGCTCCTGGCCGGCCGCGGAGATCGCGTGGTCGCTGGGCTGGGCCGGACTGTTCGTCGCGGTCTTCGGCCCGGTCACGATGCGGCTCTACAACCGCAAGTAGCGCGGTGCCACCACCACACGCTCTCCCGGAGGCCCGGACGGTCGCCGTCCGTCCCCCGGAAGAACGCAATCCAGGCCCGGATGCAGTCACCCCGGCCGTGCCCCGATGGCGGGGGGCGCGGCCGGGGTTCTTCCTTGAGAGGTGCGGAAAGTCCTCTCGGCGGTGCTGATCGTGCTCGCCTGCGTCCTCGTGCCGCTGGGCGGGCTTTCGGCATGGGCGAAGTACGAGATCGGCGACACCGGACGGTACGTCGACACGATGGCGCCCCTCGCCGCCGGTCCCGACGTACAGAGCGCGATCGCCGACTCGGTCACCGACGGGGTCATGAACCAGATCGAGGTCGGACCGCTGGAGAGCGAGGTCCGCGCGTACGTACGCAGGGCGGTGCGGTCCTTCACCGGTACGGAGGCCTTCCGCGCGGCCTGGAACACGGCGAACCGGGCCGCGCACGACGCCGTCCTGCGGGCCCTGCGCAGCGGCCGCGAGGGTGCCGTCACCCTCGACCTGGCACCCGTCACCCAGCAGCTGAAGTCCCAGCTGTCCTACGACCGGGTGCCGTTGGCGAACCGCATCCCCGTCGAGCACACCGAGGTCACGGTCCTTGAGGCCCAGGAGCTGAGCACGCTCCGAAAGGGGTTCCACGTGCTGGAGATCGCGGGCTTCTGGCTCCCTCTCGCGGCGGTCGCCCTGGCCGTCGGCGGCATCCTGCTGGCCGTACGCCGCCGCCAGGCCGTCACGGCCACGGCACTCGGCATGGCCCTGGGCGCCGCCCTGCTGGCCCTCGCCACGGTCATCGGCCGCGCCCTGACGCTCGCGGACCTCCCCACCCATGTCTCCCGGGCGGCGGCCGGCACCGTCTACGACGCCCTGACCTCGACACTTCGCACGGCCACCTGGTTCATCCTGGCCCTCGGCCTCACCGTCGCCGCCGCGACCTGGCTCATGGACCACCACGCGCGACGTCGCGCAACGTCCGCAGCGCCTGCCCCAGCACCGGCACCGGAACCGACGCGAGCCCGAGCCTGACGGCGTCCGGTGCCCCCTGCGCCCCCACCGCGAAGGCGGACCCCGGCGTGACCGCGATCCCGCGCGCCGACGCGGCCGCCGTGAAGGTGTCCGCGCGCCACGGCGACGGCAGCTCCCACCAGGCGTAGTACGCGGACGGATCGGCGCGTACGGCGAATCCGTCGAGCAGTTCCGCGACGACCCGCTGCCGCCGGGCGGCGTCCGCCCGCCGGTCGGCGACGAGCCGGTCCACGACCCCGTCCTGGATCCACCGCGTCCCCGCCTCCAGCGCGAACCGTCCCGCCGTCCACCCGCCCGACCGCAGCGCCCCCGCCGCCGCCTCGGCGCGCCCCTCGGGCACGACGAGAAAGCCGAGGGTCAGCCCGGGCGCGACCCGCTTGGACAGTCCGTCGACGACATGGACGCGCTCGGGGGCGTACGCGGCGAACGGCACACCCTCCTCGTGCAGGAACGACCAGATCCGGTCCTCCACGACCGGCAGCCCCGACTCCCGCACCACCTCGGCGAGTTCACGCTTGCGCGCGTCCCCCATCGTGGCCGAGGTGGGATTGTGCAGGGTCGGCTGGACGTAGAGGGCGGAGAGCGGCGCGGAGCGGTGGGCGGCGGCGACGGCCCCGGGCAGCAGCCCTTCCCCATCCGTCTCCAGCGGTACGAGCACGCATCCGATCCGCGCCGCGATCTCCTTGACCAGCGGATACGTCAGCGCCTCGACCCCGACCCGCCCGCCGGGCCGCACCAGCGAGGCGAGCGCGCCCGCGATGGCCTGCCGGGCGTTCCCGGCGAAGAGGAGCTGCTCCGGGTGGGGCCGCCACCCCGATCCGGCCAGCAGCCCGGCGACGGCCTCGCGCGCGGCGGCGGTCCCGGTGGCGGGCACCGCACGGGTCGCCTCCCCCAGCACATCGGCCCGCAGCAGCGGCACGAGTCCGCCGGCCAGCAGCTCCGACTGCCCTTCCAAGGACGGGTAGTTGAGCTCCAGGTTGACGGCCGCCGTGGTCGCCGGCTCGGCGAGGGCCTGCCCCGACGGCACCGGCGCCGCCCGTACGAACGTGCCGCGCCCGACCTCCCCGACGACGAGGCCCCGCCGCACCAACTCCCCGTACACGCGCCCGGCGGTGGACCCCGCGATGCGCCGCCGCTTCGCGAACACCCGCTGCGGCGGCAGCCGTTCACCGGCCTTCAGCCGCCCCGTGAGGATCTCCTCGGCCAGCCGGTCGGCGATACGCCGATAGTCCTCCACGCCACCCCTCCCTGGATTGCACCGAGGGCAAAGATCTTATTGCACCGAGGAGTTCCCTGAATCTAGGGTCATGAACATGGCTCCCTTCCTCCTGTACGAGGACAAAGGCGCGCATGCCTCAACCTCCGTGCCCCTTGTCCTGATCCACGGCCACCCCTTCGACCGCACGATGTGGGCCCCGCAGCTGGCCGCCTTCTCCCAGGACCGCCGGGTGATCGCCCCCGACCTGCGCGGTTACGGCATGTCCCCGGTGGTGCCCGGGGTGACCCCGCTCGCCACGTTCGCCGAGGACATCGCGGCCCTCCTCGACGACCTGGACGTACCCGAGTTCGCGCTGGCCGGTCTTTCCATGGGCGGCCAGATCGTCATGGAGTGCTACCGGCAGTTCCCCGGGCGCATCCGGGCGCTGGTCCTGGCGGACACGTTCCCGGCGGCCGAGACCCCGGCCGGCAAGAAGTCCCGCAACGACATGGCCGACCGCCTGCTCCGCGAGGGCATGCGCCCGTACGCCGACGAGGTCCTGCACAAAATGGTCGCCCCGTACGCCCACCCGGACGTGGCGGCCCATGTGCACCGCATGATGACGGCCACGTCCCCCGAGGGCGCGGCGGCCGCCCTGCGGGGGCGGGCGGAACGCCCCGACTACCGCGAACTGCTGACCCGCGTCACCGTTCCGACGCTGGTGGTGGTTGGCGAGGACGACGAGTACACGCCGGTGGCGGACGCGCGGGCCATGCACGCGGCGATCCCGGGCTCCGCGCTCCAGGTCGTCCCGCGCGCTGCCCACATGCCGAACCTGGAACAGCCGGAGGCGTTCAACGCGGCCCTGGCCGCGCTTCTGCGTCGTCTTTGAGTGCGGCCCCTGTGGGGGCTGGTCGCGCAGTTCCCCGCGCCCCTGGAGGACTGGCTCCGGGCCCATCCCCTCATCAACCAGTGCGTGGTCGTCGGTGACAACCGGCC
>NZ_JBVIPT010000004.1:366096-396399 GCF_055577685.1 Streptomyces sp. NPDC033178 | reverse complement strand
CAGGTCGTCCCGCGCGCTGCCCACATGCCGAACCTGGAACAGCCGGAGGCGTTCAACGCGCCCCTGGCTTTTGTCTTTTAAGGGGCGCGGGGAACTGCGCGACCAGCCACGACGCACCCGCACCCGGCAGCGGTCCTCAACCATCCCCCCACATCCCCCGTCTTTGAGGGAGGATCCAGGCAGACGGAAGGGGCGGACTTGGGCGGTGCGACGGCTGAGGCGCAGGAGTGGACCGAGGACGACGACGCCCCGGTGTCCCGCCACGGCGGAACCCGGGCCGGCGCCTGGTTCGCCGCACTGCTGCTCGCCGGCGTGAGCACAGTCGTCGGGTGCCGCGTCGCGGACACCGACGGCATCACCCCCGTACCCCAACTGCTCGCGTTCCTGCCCTGGCTCCTCGCCCCCACCGCCGTCGCCCTCCTCTTCGCGGCTCTCTCCCGCTGGCGTCTCGGCCTCGTCTGGAGCGTGGCCGTGCTCGCCGCGCTCGCCTGGTACATCGAGCCGTACGGAAAGAGCTCGCAGCCCGATGGCGCCCCGGTCGCCGAACTCCGCGTGCTCACCTCGAACGTCGAGTTCGGCCAGGCCACGGACGGACTGATCGACGCGATCAGGGACCAGCGCCCCGACCTCGTCTTCGTCCAGGAATGCGAGTACACGTGCGAGGAGAGGCTGGAGCAGGCCTTCGGAAAGGACAAGAACGCCAAAGGGGGCAAGGGAGGCGGAGAGGGCGGGGCGGACAGCAGGATCGGTGCCGTCGGCAAGGGCTCCTACCCCTATCGCCAGGCGGTCGAAGGCGCGGGTTCCGACGGTTCGGTGATCCTCAGCCGCCATCCCCTCAAGCCCGCCGCGGGCATCCCCGCCACCATGGGCATGCCCGGTGCCACGGCCGATGTGAAGGGCCACGAGATCCGGCTCCAGCTGGCCCATCCCATGCCCCCGCTGCCGACGCACCTGTCCACCTGGCGCGCGGAACTGTCCGGCCTCCGCGACTACGCGGCCGCGAACCGCGCCCGGCCCACGGTCCTCGCGGGCGACTTCAACGCCTCCCAGGACCACGCGGCCTTCCGCCGCATCCTGGACGCCGGGTTCGGGGACGCCGCCCGCCTCACCGGCGACGCCCGCACGCCGAGCTGGCCGGCCAGAACGGCCCCGCCCCTCGGCGCCCAGATCGACCACGTCCTGGTGTCCCGGGACTTCTCGGCGAACAGGGCCCGCTTCCTGGACCTCGGAAACACGGACCACCGGACGCTCGTCGTGGACCTGACCCTCTTCAAGAGCACTTAGGGGCAGGGGGAGAGGTCGGGCGGGAAAAGGCGACGCGGGCCGCCCCTGTGCAGGAGGGACGGCCCACGTCAGTGGGGGGTGGGTGGTACATCCAGGGGGACCTACCGGTCCTGGTTCACCTTCGCCAGTGCCTTCGCGAGGCCGTTGGCCCACAGCTGGTCGACGCGGGCCCGCTCGGCCGCGTTCGGGTTCGCGTTCGTGCAGGACGTGCCGGGGCCGCCGCCCGACATCAGCTCGCTGCAGGGGCCCGTGTAGTGGTCGGGCAGCCCGAGCACGTGCCCGGTCTCGTGGGCGGTGACGCGCGTGGAGTCGTACTGCTCGTTCTGCGCGTAGTCGAGGAAGATGTAGCCGCGGCCGTGCCCGTCCGTGGAGGCGTACGAGCCGCGTGAGTCGTTGCCCTCGCGGTACGTGAAGTCGGCGTTGGAGCCGGACTGGAGCTTCACGTTCGAGACGGAGCTGTTCCAGATCTGGGTGCTGCGGGCTATCTCGGCGCTGAAGGAGGGCGCGGAGGAGGCGTTGTAGACGACGGTGACGGCGGCGGCCTTCGGGTTCGCGGCGCGCTTCTCGGCCACGGACGTCAGCACCGCGTCGAAGAACGCCTTGTTGGCCTTGGCCTCCTCGCCCGAACCGTTGTAACCCGCGAAGGGGGCGGCCGGGGCGACGGGCGCGGGCGCCGCGGAGGCCGGGACGGCCCCGAGCACGGCGGCCGTGAGGCCGAGCCCGACCGCGGCCGAGAGAACGGGTGTGGACAGACGGGTGGACAGTCGCATCGATGACTCCTTGAGTGGGGGGTGAAGTCGTCATCGGTGAGTGTCTGCGTCTGTGAGACGGCTGTGATGATGGCAATCCGAGATAGGACGCAGCTATCACCCGGTCAGAAACGATCACCAACTGTCGACTACTGATCATTTACTGATCGGTAGCCAACCCAACTCGCCCCCTTCGGTTGGGGTTTGTGCGTCTGGTGCGGCTCGTGTGACCGTCCTAGGCTCACCGCATGGAGCTCGAGGTGAGGCACCTCCGCGCACTGTGCGCCATCGCCGACACCGGCAGCCTGCACCGGGCGGCCCGGCAACTCGGCGTGGCCCAGCCCTCGTTGAGCACCCAGCTCAAGCGCATAGAGCAGGAGCTCGGCGGCCCGCTCTTCCTCCGCGAACGCACCGGCTGCCGGCCGACCCCGCTCGGCCGTATCGTCCTGGGCCGCGCCCGCCCGCTGGTGGCCGAAATGCGTGCCCTGGTCGCGGAGGCGCGGGCCGCCGCGACGGACGACGACGGCCCCCAGCTCCGGATCGGCTCCACCGCGAGCCGCGCCCTCGCGGGCTGGCTGCGCCGGCTGCGCGCGCGGCAGCGGGAGCCGGTCCTGCAGATGGACGTCTCCCCGAACGCGCTGCTGCGCATGCTCGCCGACGGCCGGCTCGACGTCGCCTACGTGCACGAGGTGGAGGGCTGTCCGCTACGGGTGCCGGAAGGCCTGGCCCTGCGCGTCCTGGTCGAACGCGAGCCGCAGTTCGTCTCCCTGCCCGCCGACCATCCGGCTGCCGCGCACGCCGAGGTGCAGCTCTCCGACCTGGCCGAGGACCGCTGGATGATCGATCCCACGGTGGACGGCGAGTGGGACGCGGTGCACCGGATGCTGCGGGCGGCGGGGCTCAATCCCCGTGTGCTGCACGGGGATTACCACACGGCCGCGTCACTCGTCTCGACCGGCGAGGTCGTCACCGTGTGCCAGCCGACGTGTCAGCCCGGGCCGGCGATGGCCGTTCGGCGGATCCAGGGGGATCCGCTGGGTGTACGGCTGTTGCTCGCGGCGCGTACGGAGGGGGAGTTGGACTCCGTGTTTCCGGGGCTGTGGGAGGCGTACTCGGAGGTTGCCCGGGAGGCGCCTGGGTATCGGGAGTGGCTGGATCGGGTGGGTGTGTAGGTGCGGGTCGGTCGGGGCTGGTCGCGCAGTTCCCCGCGCCCCTAAAAGCAAAAGACAAAAGACCAGGGGGTGCCCTCTTCTTGAAGAGGGCACCCCCTGTTGCAGCTCAGACGCCGATGTCGCAGCCGTCCTTGCGCCAGACCGCCACGACCGACGGGCGGACCATCTTGCCGGGGCCGTCGGGCCAGATGCTGGCGGGGTTCTCGACGGTCGCGCCGGTGATCTCGCCCGGGTGCTGGACCGCCACGAGGACACGGCGGTCCTGAACGATGGGGCCGCAGGTCTCGGCGCCCTTCGGCACGGTCAGGAACTGCTTCAGCTCACCGCGCCGGTCGCCCTTCGTCGCCACGCCGAACAGACCGTCGTGGGAGCCGAGCTGGGCACCGTCCGTGGAGATCCACAGGTTGCCGTGCGGGTCGAAGGCCACGTTGTCCGGGCAGGAGATCTGGCTGACCTTGTCCTTCGGGAAGCCCGCGAAGTACGTGGCCGGGTCCTTCGGGTCGCCCGCGACGAGGAACAGCGACCAGGCGAAGGTCGTGGCGTCGGCGCGGTTGCGGCGCTCGGTGAGCTCCAGGATGTGCCCGTGCTTGTTGGCGTTGCGTGGGTTGGCCTCGTCGGCCTTGGCGTTGGAGCCGACACCGCGGTTGGTGTTGTTGGTGAGGGCGACGTAGACCTTGCCGGTGTGCGGCGAGGGCTGGATGTCCTCGGGGCGGTCCATCTTCGTGGCGCCGACCTTGTCACCGGCGAGGCGCGTGAAGACGTACACCTCCTCGGCGGTCATGCCCTCGACGTGCGAGACGGCGCCCTTGGCGGTGGCGGTGGCCAGCGGGATCCACGTACCGCTGCCGTCGAACTCGCCGTCCGCCGGGAGCTTGCCCGTGCCGTCGATCTCGGTCGCCGGGGAGTCCCCGGTGAGCTTGGCGACGTACAGGGTGCCCTCGTCGAGGAGCGTCAGGTTGTGCTCGCGGGCGGAGCGGCTGTTGCCGTGGCGCATCCGCTTGCTGCCGACGAACTTGTACATGTAGTCGAAGCGCTCGTCGTCGCCGGAGTAGGCGACCGGGCGGCCGTCGTCCGTGAGGCGGATGGTCGCGCCCTCGTGCTTGAACCGGCCGAGCGCGGTGCGCTTGCGGGGCGTCGAGGTGGGGTCGTACGGGTCCAGCTCGACGATGTAGCCGAAGCGGTGCACCTCGTTCGGCTCCTGGGCGACGTCGAAGCGCTTGTCGAAACGCTCCCACTTGCGCTCGGTGGCGCCGGTGCCGATGCCGTAGCGCGCGTCCGTGGGACGGCTCGCGCTGGCGAAGTACTGGTTGAAGTTCTCCTCGCCGTGCAGCGTCGTGCCCCAGGGGGTCTCGCCGCCGGCGCAGTTGTTGAGCGTGCCGAGGACCTTCTTGCCGGTCGGGTCGGCGGAGGTCTTGAGGAGGTTCGAGCCGGCCGCCGGGCCGGTCACCCGGAACTCGGTGGTCGCGGTGACGCGGCGGTTGAGGTGGTGACGGGGTACGGCGGTGAGCCTGCCGCTCTTGCGGTCCTCCTCGACCACGACGACGCCCAGACCGTGGGCGGCCCAGGCGACCTCCACCTGCTCGCGGGTGGGGTTGGCGGCGTCGTATCCCTTGAACATCAGGATCTCGTCCGTGTACTCGTGGTTCGCCACGAGCAGCTGGCGGCCGCGCTCGCCCGGCAGCGGGAGCAGGGCGAGGAAGTCGCAGTTGTAGCCGAACTGGCCCGCCTGTGCCTTGGCCGTCTGCTTGTCCGGGTCGAAGGCGGGGGCGCCGCGCAGGATGGGCTCGCCCCAGCGGATGACGACGTTCTGGCCGTAGCCCTCGGGGACGGTCACGGCGTCGGCGGTGTTGGGCGCGACGGGCGTGAAGCGGAGGCCGCGGGCCGCCTTGCCGCTGGTGAAGGCGGCGGGCGTGCCCTCGGGCGCCTGGGCGGCAGCCGGGGTCGCGCCCGTGCCGACGACCGCGCCCCCGGCGGCCGCGGTGACGGTCACGGCGGCCGCCGCGCGCATCATGGAACGGCGGCTGAGCGCTCCGGCGATGACGTCGCCGACGTATTCGTTGGCGCTGGTGTTGGGCGCCGGGTGGAAGCAGGCGTCACCACAGCGGAACCGACAGGTCATCTCAGAGCGACCGCCCGGGTGTGAGCCGGTCGAGCCGATCAACGGCAGCAGGTTGCGCACGTTCCCTCCCCTATGTCTGTGTCGGGCGTGACGCTATGGGCACGCCCGTTCGTGGGCGCAGCCAAGAGGTGAACGGGGGGTGAACCCCCGGAGTCCGCAGGGGAGTCGAGGCAAAGGGAAGGTAAGGGAAACCTAACTTGGAGGGCTTAATCGACCCTGCCCAAGATCTCCAAATCCTGCGGCTAACCTTACGTGTCCGTCCTGGCCAGGGATTGACGGAACCAACTCATGCGAAGGGTTGCGCACATGGGCATTCTCACCCGCCTGCGGAATGCGTTCGGAAAGTCACGCAAGGGGGACGCTGCCGCTGCTGCCGCCACCCCTGCCGCCGAGCCGAGCGTGCCGGCGGCCCGACAGGAGACGGCTCCCGAGCCGGTGCCTACGGCGGCTGAGCCGGCTCAGCCGACTCGGCCGGAGGTCTCGGTGCCGGCCCCCGCCACCGAGCCCAAGGCATCAGTGGTGGACGAACTGGTTTCGGCGGCCTTCGACAATGTGACGGTCCCGAAGCAGGCGTCTCCGACGGCAGAACCGGAAACGAAGGCCGAGCCGGCTGAAAAGACCAAGGCCGAGCCGGTGGCCGAGGCTGAGCCCGTGGCAGAGCCGACGGTCGGGGCTGAGCCGGCCGCCGAGCCGGCCGCCAAGGCCGAGCCCGTCATCAAGCCCGAGCCGGTGGTTGAGGCCGATCCGGTCGTCGAGACCGAGCCTGAGCCGGAGACGAAGGCCGAGCCGGTCGTGGAAGCGGAGGCCGAGCCGGTCGGCGAGGCCAAGGCCGAGCCCGTCATCAAGCCCGAGCCCGTCCTGGAAGCCAAGGCCGAACCCGTTGCTGAACCCGAGCCGGTCGTCGCGCCCGAGGCTGAGGCCGAGGTGAAGCCCGAGCCCGTCGTGGAGGCAGAGGCGGAGGCGGAGGCGGAGGCAGAAGCCAAGGCCGAGCCCTTGGCCGCCGCCGCCGAGCCGGAGGCCAAGGTCGAACCCGAGCTCGTCGCCGAGGCCAAGCCCGTCGTCGAAGCCGAGCCCGTCGTCGAACCCGAACTGGTCGTCGAGGCCAAGCCGGTCGTCGAGACCGAGCCGGAGCCCGTCGTCGCCGACGTGACCCCCGAGCCCGAGCCGGTCGTCGAGCCCGAACCCGAGCCCGTGGTTGCCGAGGTCACCCCCGAGGCCGAGCCCGTCGCCGCGCAGGCGGACGAGCCCGCGGTCGCCGACGGCGATGAGGTCCCACAGGGGGCGTCTGTGGTCGACGACGAAGGCGTCACGGGCGGTGCGGCTGGGAAATCCGAAGCGGACGAAGGCGAAGCCGAGTCCGAGGAGGTGGCCCCCGCCACCACCCTCGCCAAGGTCAAGGCCCACGCTCCCGGCCTCCTCACCGCCTACAAGGCCGCCACCTCCACCCTCGAAAAGCACAACCTCACCGGCACCCGGGCCAAGGTCTACCTCGTCCTGGACCGCTCCGCGAGCATGCGCCCGTACTACAAGGACGGCTCCGCCCAGGCCCTCGGCGAGCAGACCCTCGCCCTGGCAGCCCACCTGGACCCCACTGCCACGGTCCACGTCGTCTTCTTCTCCACCGAACTGGACGGCACCGGCGAACTCGCCCTCACCGACCACGAGAACAGGATCGACGAACTCCACGCGGGCCTCGGCCGCATGGGACGTACGAGCTACCACGCCGCCGT
Organism: Streptomyces sp. NPDC033178; assembly: GCF_055577685.1. Lineage (NCBI taxonomy): Bacteria > Bacillati > Actinomycetota > Actinomycetes > Kitasatosporales > Streptomycetaceae > Streptomyces > Streptomyces sp. NPDC033178. Next base: position 389,345 of record NZ_JBVIPT010000004.1, on the reverse strand, counting down.
ACAGGAAGTCCTCACCCACCACGAGAAGTCGGACGCCCCCACGGCCCCGGCCCTCGTGATCTTCCAGACGGACGGCGCCCCGGACGCCAAGACCCCCGCGACCCAGTCCCTCACGGACGCGGCGAAGAACCACCCCGGCGTCTTCTTCTCCTTCGTCGCGTTCGGCGAGCAGGACAACAAGGCCTTCGACTACCTCCGCAAGCTCAAGACGGACAACACCGCCTTCTTCCACGCGGGCCCGACCCCGCGCGAGCTCACGGACACGGAGGTCTACGAGGGCGTACTGGCGAACTGGCGCCCGTAGACCCACGCAGCCCCACAGGAACAACCCGCAGGAACACCACGGGAACAACCCGCAGGAACATCCACCGGGCCGCCCGCCTCCCACCCCTTGAAAGGGGGAGCGGGCGGCCCACCCATGTCGGCTACGATTTCAAGGTTCGTAAGACGGTCGACGATCGAAGCATCACCCACCGAACCGTCACCCCACGTAACGACCCGGGAGCAGCCCGCAATGGCTCGACACCTCATCACCAGCGCCCTTCCGTACATCAACGGGATCAAGCACCTGGGCAACATGGTGGGGTCCATGCTCCCGGCGGACGTGTACGCCAGGTACCTCCGCCAGCGCGGCCACGACGTCCTCTACATCTGCGCGACGGACGAGCACGGCACCCCGGCCGAACTGGCGGCGAAGGAGCAGGGTCTGCCGGTCGACGAGTTCTGCGCCCAGGCGCACGACGCCCAGAAGGCGGTCTACGACGGCTTCGAGCTGGCCTTCGACTACTTCGGCCGCAGCTCGTCCCCCCAGAACCGCGAGATCACGCAGCACTTCGCCCGCCGCCTGAACGAGAACGGCTTCATCGAGGAGCGCGCGATCCGCCAGGTGTACTCCCCGGTGGACGGCCGCTTCCTCCCGGACCGTTACGTCGAGGGCACCTGCCCCCACTGCGGCTACGACAAGGCCCGCGGCGACCAGTGCGAGAACTGCACCCGCGTCCTGGACCCCACCGACCTGATCAACCCCCGCTCGGCGATCTCAGGTTCGACGGAGCTGGAGGTCAGGGAGACGAAGCACCTCTTCCTCCTCCAGTCGAAGCTGCAGCACGAGGTCGAGGAGTGGGTGGCGCGGCATGAGGAGGAGTGGCCGCAGCTGGCCTCCTCCATCGCCCGCAAGTGGCTGAACGAAGGCCTGCACGACCGCGCCATCACCCGTGACCTCGACTGGGGCGTCCCGGTCCCGGCCGACACCTGGCCGGAGCTGGCTGCCGAGGGCAAGGTCTTCTACGTCTGGTTCGACGCCCCGATCGAGTACATCGGCGCGACGAAGGAGTGGTCGGACAAGGACCCGGAGAACCGCGACTGGAAGTCCTGGTGGTACGAGGCGGACACGGGCGAGAACCCGGTCCGCTACACGGAGTTCATGGCGAAGGACAACGTCCCGTTCCACACGGTGATGTTCCCCGCCACGGAGCTGGGCGTACGCGAGCCGTGGAAGAAGGTCGACTACGTCAAGGCCTTCAACTGGCTGACGTACTACGGCGGAAAGTTCTCCACGTCCCAGAAGCGCGGTGTCTTCACCGACCACGCGCTGGAGATCCTCCCCGCCGACTACTGGCGCTACTTCCTGATCGCCAACGCCCCGGAGTCGGACGACTCGTCCTTCACGTGGGAGCACTTCACGGCCACGGTGAACAAGGACCTGGCGGACACCCTCGGCAACTTCGTCAACCGGGTCCTGTCCTTCTCCAAGAAGCGCTTCGGCGAGGAGGTCCCGGCGGGCGCGGAGGCGGGCGAGCCCGAGACGAAGCTGGGCGAGGAGATCGCGGCGCTTCTCTCGGAGTACGAGACCCAGATGGAGGCCCTCCAGTTCCGCAAGGCCGCTGCCGCCCTGCGCGCCCTGTGGTCGGCCGGCAACTCCTACCTGGAGGAGAAGGCCCCCTGGCTGGAGATCAAGACCAACCCGGACGGCGCGGCCCTCACCCTCCGCGTCGCGATGAACCTCATCCACCTCTACTCGGTCATCTCCGAGCCCTTCATCCCGGCCTCCTCCAAGGCGATGCGCTCGGCGTTCGCCCTGCCGGACGACACGGCGACCTGGGCGACGCAGGCCGAGGCGAAGTCCCTGAACTTCCTCCCCGCGGGCACCCCCTTCACGGTCCCGCCGGTCCTCTTCGCCAAGATCACGGACGAGGACCTGGAAACGTACAAGGAGCGCTTCGGCGGCGCCCCGGAGTAACCACAGCACGCATGGAGGAGGCGGGGAGGACGTCGCACGACGTCCTCCCCGCCTCCCGCGTTCCTCCCGCGCAGTCGACGTCAGGACACCGACGTCAGTACGCCGATCTTGTCGATGCGGTGTTCGGGATTGCCTCTGTCGTCGCGCCAGAAGTTCCCGGCCGCGTTGTCCTCGGGTGTCGCACACGTGGAGATGGTGATCATGGCCTGGGTGGGACTCCTGCCCGGGAAGCCCGGCACCGCCGCCCGCTGTTCGGCGAGCGAGCGCTCGGAGCGGAACGAGGTCTCCCTGGTGCCGGTGATCTCGTACTCGTACACCGTGCCGCCGGACGTGACGACGACCGAGTCGCCCTCGTCGAGGGAAGGGAGTTCACGCAGTGGGCCGCCGGCGGAGAGCCGGTGGGCCGTGACGAGGTAGTTGCCGACCTCACCGGGCCCGACCCCGCCACGGCTCCCGTACGGGCTGGCTCCGACGCCACCGTTCTGGATCCGCGTGCCCGGCCAGTCGTCGGTCGTCCCCTCGTACGGGACGACGCGCAGGTCCTTGAGCCCGATCGCCGGGATGGCGAGCCGGGCGGTCCGGGTCCGGGCGTCGCTCTTCCGAGGTGCCGGACTCTCGGAGGACGGACTCTCGGGGGCCGGGGTGGCGGGGGCCGGGGCAGCGGGAGCCGTCGGTACCTGGGCCGTCGTGGGGGTGATGTCCCGTGGAGGCTTGGCGGAAGTGTCCGTCGGCACGGTCTCGCCGGAACATCCCAGGAGCAGCGCGACGACAGCGCCGGTGAGCGCGCCGGAAAGTGCTCGGGAACGGGACATGGCACTCGGGATCGGTAGCCGGGTTCGGGTCGTACCACCACGTGTCCTACCACCACGCGTGGCGGCCGCCCCACTCAAGGACAAGAACGACCGGACCGGCCCAGGCGTTTCCGCGCGACGCGACAGCAGAACACCCTGGCCCGCTACTGGCCCACTTCCACGGAGATGTGTGGCGCCAGTGCACGCAGGAGGTCGGAGGCGTCGAAGATCTCCCCCGCGGAGGCGACGCCGGCCGCGTTGGTACGGCCGGTGAGGATGCGGTGGACCGCTTCCACCGCGAGGGGCGCGGTCACGGCGTAGATGTCCTGGCCCCGCGCCACGGCGTGCCGTTCCGTCCCGCCGGAGCGGACGACGACGTCGACGAGGAAGGTCTGGTCGGAGCGGCCGTGCTCGTCGACCGCGGACGGTGCCGGGGTGTCCGGGGCGGCCAGGTCCCCGGCCGCCTCGACCGTCATGTAGGTGCGTACCTCGGGGATGGTCAGATGGCTGGGGATCGTGACGACGTCGGCCATCGTGAAATCTCCGATGACCGCGCGGGTGCCCATCGGGTCGGGGAAGGGCCACTTCAGGGTGGGCAGGGCGTCGCTGTGGTACTCCAGCCGCCCGTTCGTGTAGCGGACGCGCCGGCCGTTGCGCCGCTCCCCGGAGATCCTGCCCGCCTCGCGGGTCCCGGGTGTGGGGTGCCAGCTGTTCAGCCCGTACGCGATGTGTGCCTCGTCGGCCGTCGTCCAGTCGCCCATCGCCGCGGTGACCAGCAGGTCGCCGAGGCCGCCGTAGAAGGCCATCGCGGGGACGATCACCGCTCCGGCGGCGCGGGCGCGGTCCGTGAAGTGGGCGAACGTGTCGGCGTTGGCCTCGATCTCGGCCGCCACGTCCACGTACGGGATCCCGGCGCGCAGGGCCGCCTCGATCACGGGCGCGGCGGTCGTGGCGAAGGGCCCGGCGCAGTTGATCACCGCCGCCGTACCGGCGAGGGCCCGGTCGAGCGAGGCCGCGTCGTCGACCGACGCAGGCCGGACGTCGAGCCCGGGGCCGGCCACCGCCGCCAGCTCCCTCAGCCGGCCGGCGTCACGACCGGAGAGCACCGGGACGAACCCGCGCTCCAGCAACTGCGCCACCACGAACCGCCCGGTGTGCCCGTACGCACCGAACACCGCCACCGTCTGCCCCGACCCCGCTTCTGATCTCATACGGACATCCTGACGAGGGCGGGCTCCCCACCGTGAGTGTCCGGAACGCCACGCCCCATACAATTACGGACATGAGCGCGGGCATAAGAACGGGTACCGGCACCGGCACGACCGCAGGCGGGCGCACGGGCGCGCGCACTGTCGCGCTGGCCGTCACCGACGGGATGCTGCACTTCGAACTGTCCGTGGCGTACGAGGTGTTCGACGCCGCGCCGGTCGGCGTGGCCGGTCCCTGGTACGACGTGGCCGTCTGCGGGTCGGAAGCCGTACGGGTCGGACGGTTCGGGCTGGAGCCCGACCACGGGCTCGACCGGCTCCGCGACGCCGACACCGTGATCGTCCCCGCCTGGGCGGACGTGGACGAGGAGCCGCCCGCCGAGCTGGTCGACGCGGTACGTGCCGCCCACGAGGCGGGCGCACGCGTGGCCTCCCTCTGCACGGGCGCGTTCGTGCTGGCCGCGGCGGGCCTGCTGGACGGGCGGCGCGCGACCACGCACTGGGCGCACACCGACGTCCTGGCCGCCCGCTACCCCGAGGTGGAGGTCGACCCGGACGTGCTCTACGTGGACAACGGCAGCGTCCTCACCTCCGCGGGCAAGGCCGCCGCGCTGGATCTGTGCCTGCACCTCGTGCGGCTCGACCGCGGCTCGTCGGTCGCCAACGCCGTCGCCCGCCGCCTGGTCGTGCCCCCGCACCGGGCAGGCGGCCAGGCCCAGTTCGTCGCCGCCCCGGTGCCCGCCCGGGACGACCATCCGCTCGCCGACCTGCTCCCCTGGGCCGTCGACCGCCTCGACCACGCACTGACCGTGGAGGACCTGGCCCGCCAGGCACGTATGAGCTCGCGCAACCTGGGCCGCCACTTCCGAGCGGCGACCGGCACCACCCCACTGCAGTGGCTCCTCACCCAACGCATCCGCCGCGCCCAGGAGCTCCTGGAGACCACCGACGACAGCATCGACGCCATCGCCACAGCCACCGGAATGGGCACCGCCACCACCCTGCGCCGCCACTTCAACCGCACGATCGGCGTCCCGCCGGACACGTACCGCCGCACGTTCCGCTCGGGGACCTCTCGGCCGGGAGGATGAGCGGCCGGGCGCGCAACGGGTCAGGCCGACATGGCCTGCTCGCCTCCGTCGGCGTCTCCGGCCGCACAGTCGGTGGCCAGGTCGTCCAGGGACAGGTGCAGCGCGTGGGCCAGGGCTGCCACGGTGAAGAAGGCCGGGGTCGGGGCCCGGCCGGTCTCGATCTTGCGGAGTGTCTCCGCGGACACCCCGGCGGCTGCTGCCACGTCGGCCATGCTGCGGTCACCGCGGGCCCGGCGGAGCAGGATCCCGAAGCGCTCTCCGCGCTGCCGCTCCTGCGGACTCAGAGGAACTCTCACCATGACCGTGATACTAATACCGGTATAAGTATTGGGCAGCGTCGCATGGCGTCGCACGGCAGGGAGTCACGACACATGGTGGAGATCAAGACGGACAAGGCACTGGAAGCGATGCGGGAAGCGGGGCGCGTCGTGGCCCACGCACTCGCGGCCGCCCGCAAGGCGTCGGCCGTGGGAGTTCGCCTGCGCGAGCTCGACGAAGCCGCCCGCACCGTTCTCACCGAGGCCGGAGCAAGCTCTCCGTTCCTGGGCTACCAGCCCTCCTTCGCCCCGGTGCCCTTCCCCGCCGTGATCTGCGCCTCCGTGAACGACGCCGTCTCGCACGGCATCCCCGGCGACTACCGTCTGCGCGACGGCGACCTGGTCAGCGTCGACTGCGGAGCCGAACTCGACGGCTGGACCGGCGACGCCGCGATCAGCTTCACCGTCGGCACACCTCGCCCCGCCGACCTCGAACTCATCGCCGCCACCCAGCAGGCCCTCGACGCCGGTATCGCCGCCGCCACCGTCGGCCATCGGATCGGCGACATCTCCCATGCCATCAGCAAGGTCGCCCGAAAGGCCGCCTGCGGCATGCCGTCCGACTTCGGCGGCCACGGCATCGGCCGCCAGATGCACGAGGACCCCCACGTCCCCAACCACGGACGCCCCGGCCGCGGCTTCCCGCTGCGCCACGGGCTCGCCCTCGCCATCGAGCCCATGCTCATGGCCGGAGGCCACAACGACTACCGCACCGACCCCGACGGCTGGACCCTGCGCACGATCGACGGCAGCCAGGCCGCCCACATCGAACACACCATCGCCATCACGGAGTCCGGCCCCCGCATCCTCACCCTGCCCTGACAAGGCCTGCGAGCCCCAACCACCAAGACGGACGCCGACGTCAGCCCTCCTCGAAGAGCTGCCCCGCCTCGGTCGCGCGCACCGCTCGCCGCGCCCAGAGTTCGAGCTGCTCCAGGTCGGTGCAGGCGCGCACACGATCACGTACCGAGTCGGGAACCTCGATGCCCCGCCACTCAAGAATGTTCAGGGTCATCCCGGCACGGTCCTCGAGCCGGCCTTCTTCCCGACCCTCTTCCCGACCCTCTTCACGACCTTCCTCCCGCGCCTTCTCAGCGACCTCGTGCCGGAAGAAGTAGTTGATCGCCGTCATCAGGTCCCTCCAGATCTGCTGTGCCTGGGGGTCGACCAGGCATGACTCGGTGGTGATCAACTCGCTACGCGGCACCAAGGTCACACCACACGTACTTGCCCCGGTCGGCGCCTCTGGCCAGCGGGTGCCAGCCCCAGACGTCGGCGCAGGCCTGGACGAGGGTCAGGCCTCGGCCCGTTTCCGAGTCCAGGGAGGCGGCCTGGTCCAATGCCGGTGCGGGGTCGGGGGGTTCGGGGTTCGCGTCCCACGCTCCGATGCGGAGGACTCCGTCTCGCCAGCGGAGGCGTAGGGCGGCGGGGCCCTTCGTGTGGCGTACGGCGTTGGAGATCAGCTCCGTGGCGAGGAGTTCGGCTACGTCCGTGAGGCGGATCAGGCCGTGGATCGTGAGGATGAGGCGGAGGGTTCGGCGGCAGACCGTCACCGCGCGGGGGTCGTGGGGGATGTGGAGCGTGTACTCCCAGGGTTCGATGGCGTTTTGCGGCATGCGTGAACTCCGGTTCGTGCGTGAGGGGTTGAGTTGGGGAGTGGTGGCATGCCGCAGCCGTCGTGGCAGGACGGAGTGGTGCGCTTCCAGGCCCCGGAAACTTCACAGAGTGCTCGTTGCATCACTGAAGGTATGGGTAAAATTTGGTGCCGCGCAAGCTGCAATCGCAATCTGCCCCTCGAACGAGTCACTGCCTCACGACAGTTGGGGCGAGGAGGAAGCCATGCCGCGTAGACGGCAGCCCACCGCACGCCAGGAACGCCTGGGCACTGAACTGCGGAAACTACGCGAAGCCGCAGGGCTCAAAGCACGTGAAGCCGCCGCGCTGGTCGGCTCCGACTCGGCACAGATGAGCCAGATGGAGTCCGGGATCGGGGGTGTGAGCGAACAGCGCCTCCGCAGGCTCGCCGCTCATTACTCCTGCGCTGACACGGAGTTGATCGAGTCGCTGGTGGCGATGGCGACCGATCGCACGCGCGGCTGGTGGGAGGAGTACCGGGGCTTGCTGCCCACCTCGTTCCTGGACCTGTCCGAGCTGGAGCACCACGCCACTCTTCGGTGGGATGTGGACTGCCTCTACGTGCCAGGTCTCCTCCAGACGGAGGAGTACGCCCACGGGGTCTTCTCACACAGAGTGCCCGAGCTTCCGCAGAGTGAGCTCGACCTGCGCGTTGAGCACCGGATGAAGCGGCGCACCATCATCGAGGGCGCCCGGCCCACTCCGTACGAAGCAGTGATGCACGAAGCAGCCCTGCGCATCAGGGTCGGCAGCCGTGCCGCTTCGCGGGCCCAGCTCGCCCGCGTCCTGGAACTCTCGGAAGCGGATCACGTGACCGTACGGGTCATCCCGTTCGACCTCGATGGATTCATCGATGCCGGAAGCGCGATGGTCTTCGCGGGCGGCGCTGTTCCGAAACTGGACACCGTCGTACGGGACGCACCGCACGGCTCGGCATTCGTCGACTCAGAAGCCCAACTCGGCAGTTTTCGAACGCTCTTCCGTAGAGTGGAAGGTGCGTCACTCGAACCCGAACGGTCGCGTGACTTCATCCACAGGCTGGCAAAGGAACTGTGAGGCGCACCATGACGACCCCCGACAACTGGCAGAAATCGTCCTTCTCCGGTGGCGGTGACGGCAACGCATGCGTCGAACTCGGATCCACCCGCGATGCCGTCCACCTCCGTGAGAGCGACGACCCTTCCATAGAACTAGTCACCACCCCCACCCCCCTCTCCCACCTCCTCCACGGCATACGTTCCGGCGCCCTCGGCCGCGTATGAGAGAGGCCCGGGACATCGACAAGTCCCGGGCCCTGCTCAGCTCTTCAAGTCCTCAAGGCGAGGGCGAGGTCAGGAAAGAACCCCAGCCCCCGTCGTGCCCGACAGCCCCGCCGGCAGGCTGGTCGCCGAGGTCTGGAGGCCTGCCGTCAGGGTCGGCTTCCAGTTGACCGTGGTCTTCAGCTTCTTCGAGTTCGCCCCGTTGTATGCGGCGACGATGTCCGTCGACGTGCCGTTGACGACGTTGCCGGTGCCGGCGACCGAGCCGGTTCCGTCGCCGCTCAGGAGCTTGGCGACCTTCGCGCCGGACGGCAGGGTCCAGGAGTTGTGCTCGGCGACGACCTGGGCCTTGGCCCGGGAGTCGAGGCTGTACTTGGGGGCGTACCCGTTGAGGGTCGTCGTGTCGTAGACGTTGTTGTAGAGGTGGATCTGGCCGATGCGGGCCAGCGGGGCACGCTGGGTGATGCCCTTCCACACGTTGTGGTGGATGGAGACGCGCAGCTTGCCGACGCTGTCGGTGTCGCTGCTGCCGATCAGCATCGTCTTGTCGTGGTTGGTGAACTGGTTCCGCTCGACGGTCACCAGGTCCGAGCCGTTGGTGATGTCCAGGGCGCCGTCGTGGATCTGGTACTTGCGGCCGAAGTACGTCTTCTCGGACGAGTCGAAGAACGGCGCGTCGCTGAACGTGTTGTGGTCCGCCCAGACGTGGGTCGCCCCGCGCAGCGTCACCGAGTCGTAGTTGGAGTTCCACTCGCCGGCGGAACCGTCCGTCGGGTCCCACTGCGGGAAGCAGTCCTCGGTGGCGGTGAGGGAGAGGTTGCGGATGATGACGTTGTCGACGTCCTGCACCTGCAGACTCCCGCCGGTGATCCCGGCCTTGGTGCCTGGGACGCCCACGACGGTGGTGTTGGCCGGAACCCGGAAGACGATGTTCTTCTTCTGCTTGGTCTGGGCGGCCGCGCGTGCCTTCTCCTGCGTGCCCGAAGGAGCCTTCTTGCCGTACGTGGCCGGGTCGAACGCCTTCAGGTACGCGGACAGCGAATAGCCCGTGCCGGAGGCGTAGTCGGCGCAGGTCAGCTTCTTGCCCGCGTCGTCCGTGTTGGCGTCGATCGTGCCCTTGATCTTGATGATCTTCGGGGTGGAATTGGTCGCCGAGCCGAGCGCCTTCACCAGCTGGGCCCGGGTGCTGACGGTGAAGGTGTGCGCGGAGTCGGCCTTCGAACCGCCGGTCGTGCCCGAACCGGACGCCGCCCAGCCGTCCTTGGCGGGCAGGGCCTGGTGCGCCAGGTCGACGGCACCCGCGTTCGCGTTCATCACGAAGGGGACGGCGCCGAGACCCGCGGCCGCCACGGCAGCGGCGGAGAGGAGCGCGGTGCGCCGCTTGCGGAGGGACCTGCGGTGGGAGGGGGATGCCACGGATGAGTCCTTACGTGGTTCTTGTGGGGCTCGTGCGTTGTGTGGAGCCCCTGTGAACGGGGTTCCGACTCATCTGTGGTCGCGGCGACCGGAAAGGTTGCCCTCTTCTTTCAGACCACCCCTCAGGACACAGCCGGCCCCGTGACGAACCGTCCATTGGCGTCGTACGGCCAGACGTTGGGCTTGCAGCCGAGCATCCCCTTGATCTGCTGCATCATCGCCGGGGCCGGCTTCCCCGCTCCCGGGCACGTCACATGGCCGTGGCCGAGGAAGTGGCCGACCTCGTGGTTGATGATCAGCGCGCGGTAGGCGTCCACGTCGGCGGCGTAGACCGGCGTCGCCAGCAGCCACCGCTTGAGGTTGACGACGACGTCCTTGCCCACGTTGCAGTTGACCTCGCCGCGGGTGTTCAGGCCGTACTTTCCGCAGATGGCGTCCACCGTCCCCGGCGTGGCGAGCCGCACGACGAAGTCGGCCGTACCGCTGGAGACGCGCCGGAAGCCCGAGCGGCCGTCGGCCGTCCAGCCGCGCGGGTCGGCGAGGATGCCCTCCACCTGCTCGGCGACATCGGCGGCCGACTGCGTGAGGCCGTCCTCGACGACGACCTTGTAGCTCAGGACCCGGGCGCCCTTCCCGACGGTCCCGCTCGTGCCGCCCGCGGTGGCGAACGTGCCGGGACCCGAGGCCGGGATCTCGGGCGCGGAGGACGAGGAGGCGGAGGGGCTGCCCTTTCCGGACGGCTCGCTGTCGGCCTTCCCGCCCGTCTTCCCAGCGTCCTCCTCGGCGGGCTTCTCACTCGCCGCGGCCGACTCCGTCCCGCCGCTCGGTTCCGGCGTCCGGTCCGGCGCCGGACCGGACGGCGACGAGGAGGCGGATCCGTCCGCGGCGTCGGAGGACGAGGACGTCGTCCAGTTCACGGCCACAGCAGCGGCGATCACCAACGCGACCAGCGCCGCCAGGCCGCCGAGTAACGGACCCTTGCTCTTCCGGCCGCGCCCTCCCGAGCGTCTGCCGGAACCCCCCGGGCCACCGGATTGCGCGGCACCTCTGCTACGACGCCGGGACGGTCGGGAGGCGGAGGACCCCCTGGTCGAGGACGGCTTCGTGCGACGGGCAGTCGTGTTCATGGTCATCAAGAGTGAGTACGGCATGTAATGGGATATCGCTCAGCTGATAACGAAGAGATAACGGTCGATCACCCGTCCGGCCTATGTGATCGTCCCGTAACAGTTCCCCCACCGACGCCGGTACCTGCCTCAACTCCCCTGAGCCGTACGGATACTGAGCACATGCCACGCGTCCTGCTGATCGAAGACGACCGCGCCGTACGGGAGGGCGTCCGGCTCGCACTGCGCCGCCAGGGGCACGACGTCACCGCCGCCGGAACCGGCGAGGAGGGGCTGGCCCTGCTGCGGACCTTCCGGCCGGACGTCGTCGTGCTCGACCTGATGCTGCCCGGCCTCAGCGGTCTTGAGGTGTGCCGCCGGATCCGTACCGAGGACCAGGTGCCGATCGTCATGGCGACCGCCCGGGGCGACGACACGGACATCGTGGTCGGGCTGGAGGCCGGGGCGGACGACTACGTCGTCAAGCCGGTGCAGGCACGCGTACTCGAAGCCCGTATCCGCGCGGTCCTGCGCCGGGTCGGCGGCGCGCCCAACCCCGACGGCATACCGAAGATCGAGTCCCACGGCGACGACGGCGAACTGACCATCGACCGGGCCGGGTTGGCCATCACCCGGCGGGGCGTGCCCGTCGCCCTCGCCCCGTCCGAACTGCGGCTCCTGCTGACCCTCTCCGCCTCGCCCGGCCAGGTGTTCTCCCGGCAGCAGCTGCTGGAGGCGGTCTGGGAGCACAGCTACCACGGCGACTCCCGGCTGGTGGACGCGTGCGTCAAGCGGCTGCGCACCAAGATGGGCGAGCCCGCGGGACACCCGCGCTACATCCAGACCGTGCGCGGCTTCGGTTACCGGTTCCAGTCCCGGTGAGCGGTACCTGGATACGTACCTGGGTACGTACCTGGATGCGCGGGTCGGCAGGATACGGACCGGTGACCCGGTGAAGCGACCGCTGCGCGGTCTGCGTGGGCGGCTACTCATCGCCTTCGTGCTGCTCACCGCCGTCGCCACCCTCACCACCGGCGCCCTCACCTTCCGCGAGGCCCGTATCGCCGTGCTCCAGCAGAGCCAGGACACCGTCATCAAGCGGCTGCGGGCACACGTCGACGGCCTGGCGCCCGGCATCGCCTACCCGCCGACCCAGAGGGACCTGGAGTGGGTCGCCCAGGAGGTGGCCGCCGCCGAACCGGCGCAGAACTGGCGGGTGTTGGCCACCTACCGCGGTCTGCGGGCCACCTCCAGACCACAGGACACGTTCGCCGAGCTGACGGCCGACATGCGGTCGGCCGTGGGATCCCGGCGGGCCGCCGTGTTCCAGCGGGTGAGGGCGGACGGCCGCTCCTCGCTCGTCGTCGGCCTGCCGGTCACCTTCGCCGAGCCCGCCGAACGCCCCGCGTCCGGGGTCGCGGTCTTCCTGACCGTGCCGCAGACCGGCGAACAGGGGTACGTCGACGCCCTGGTCACGGCCATCGGACGGGCCGTCGTGCCCGCCCTCGGCCTCGCCGTCCTGCTCGCCCTGCTGGCCGCCCGCGGGGTGCTGCGCCCGGTTCGCGAACTGCGCCGGGCCACCCGGAGCATCGCCGAGGGCCACCTGGACACCCGGCTCGCCGTCAACGGATCCGACGAACTCGCCGACCTGTCGCACACGTTCAACGAGACCGCCGCCGCACTGGAGGAGTCCGTGGCCGAGCTGCGCCGCATGGAGGCCCGCGCCCGCCGTTTCGTCGCGGACGTCTCGCACGAGCTGCGCACCCCGCTGGCCGCGATGTCGGCCGTCACCGACGTCCTAGACGAGGACGCGGACCGGCTCGATCCGGACACCGCGATGGCCGTACGCCTCATCAGCGGGGAGACCGTGAAGCTGGCCCGGCTCGTGGGCGACCTGATGGAAATCTCCCGCTTCGACGCGGGCGCGGCCGGCCTGCAACTGGACGACCTCGACCTCGCGGAGTCCCTGCGGCGCACCCTCGCCGCCCGCGGCTGGCAGGACACGGTGGACACCCTGCTCCCCGGGCCCGGCGAACTGCGCGGCCGGGTCGACCCCCGCCGCCTCGACGTGGCCGTCGCCAACCTGGTCGGCAACGCGCTGCGGCACGGCGCATGCCCCGTACAACTGCGCCTGTACGCAAGGGAGGTGCCGGATGCCGCCGACGACAGGGTGTGGGCCGTCATCGAGGTGACGGACAGTGGGCCCGGCATTCCCGCGGACGTCCTGCCGCATGTCTTCGACCGCTTCTACAAGTCGGACACCGCCAGGACCCGGTCGGAGGGCAGCGGCCTCGGACTCTCGATCACGGCGGAGAACGTCCGGCTGCACGGCGGTACGGTCCGGGCGGCGAACCGGGCGGAGGGCGGCGGGGCGGAGAGCGGCGGCGCGGTGTTCACGGTCGAGATCCCCCTGGGCCAGGAGGAGAAGGAGCAAGAGGAGAAAGAGCAAGAGAAAGAGGAAGGGGTACGAGAGATATGAGACGGCTGCTCACGAGACGCGGGCAGCGGGCGGTGCGGTCCGGGCTTTCGCTCACGGCCGCCGCGTTGCTGCTCTCCTCCTGCGGGATTCCCTCGACCGGTGTGGTGGAGGCGGGAGAGGCGGCCACCGGCATACGGCCCGCCTATGTCCTCTACTTCGTCAGGCAGGACATCCTGCTCGGCGTCCGCAGCCGGGTCCCCGGCACCCTCGACATCGGAACGGCCGTGGAACTGCTGTTCCGGGGGCCGGACGCCATCCTCGGCCGCAAGGGCCTGACCACGGAACTTCCGCGGCTGAGGTCCCCGGTGACCGTCCGGGTGGACGGGGCGCGGGTGTCGGTCGGACTGCCCCGGGGCACCGAGCCCCTGAACAGGACGGCCCTCGCCCAACTGACGTGCACGATCGCCGACGCCCGCCTCATCGTGTCCGCGGGCTCCGGGGGCGGGGGCGAAAGCGGCGGCGGGAGCGACGGGGCATCGTCGACGAAGGTGACCGTGACGATCCCCGGCGCCGGACAGGCCGAGGGCTCCAGCGAGACGTGCCCCGGGTCCACGACCGCGGAGTAACGGGCGGCCGACCCAAAGGACAGCGGATGCCGAGGTGCCGCGCGCGCCGGCTGTAGCCATTGCGCGCGCGGCGAACCGGGCTGGTGCCAGGGTCAGGAACCCAGCACACCTGTCGGGACACGGTTGGGGTTGACCGGTGTCACCTTCTCGCCCTTCTCTCTGGTCGCGAGGTCGTCCTCCCTCGGCGTGTCCAGCTTCACCCAGTCGCTCCAGTCGAACTCGGAGTCGCTGCCGCCCCGGCTGCCCTCGATCTCATAGACGCGGCCGTTCGTGGTCAGCACCTTGACCGTGGCGTCCTCCCCGTTGTTCGAGACGATGATGGAGATAGCGCAGGCGTTCTTGGGGTAGTTGTCCTCGTCGCTGATCTCCTTCCACTCGTAGTCGTCGTCTCCCGGCGTCTCCCGCACCCCGGCGTACGCGTCCCCACCGGTGAGCACGGCGCTGAGCTCCCATTGCCCCGAGTTCGACCTGGCCGAGTCGATGTCCGAGCACTTCTCCCGGTCGCGGTCCCGGTCGTCGCACTGTTCGTGACGCGGGTCGCCGGGCGACTGGGCCTTCCCCTCCGCCTTCGGGTACTGCGAGTTGTGGTGACCGTGGTCGTTCTTGCACTCGTCACCGGTCTTCGGGTCCGCGGCGACGATGTCGGCGGACGGCGTGCCGGTCGCGAAGGCGGACGCGGGGGTCGCGAGGCCTCCGAAGACGAGAGCGAGCGAGGCGACAGCCCCGCCGGTCAGCCACGCGCCACGGGAGGCGAGGGGGCTCAGGGAGGACCTTGTCCTGAGTTCAGGACTCATTCATTGCTCCTTTGATCCGAAGGTACAGATGTGCGAGTGCACCGGAAGCGAGTTCGAGCTTCCTCTTCTGCAAACATCGGGTCGCAGACACAACGACTGAAGGACTTCCGCGTACGATCAACAGATCAGCCGACACGCGAAACTCCAATGGGTTCCTGCGCGAAAGCGAATCGGAAACCGGACACTCGGCAAGCCGCAGCAAGGCGGACGGGGTCGCGTACGGACGGTCTCCCGGGTCGAGCCGCCAGGAGTGGTGTTGCCGCGGAGCCGCCGATCTGCCTCGGCCCAATCGTCAGGCACGATCATCGGAAACGAGTCGAACAAGGCGAACGCCTCGAACACACCTCGCGTCCTCCCGGAGTCCGACCCGAGTCCGAGGGCTGTTACGGTGGCCCCGCCTGTGGCATGTCCACGATTCATCCGTATGGTTTCGCCATGGCAGTCCCCGAGGTCATCCCGATCGCCTACGAGCCGCGCCACCGCACCGAGGCCATCGGTCACTACGCGGAGGGGCAGTTCCTGGGGTCGATCACGTACGCGTTCCCCGAGGGGTACCGGCCCGACGACGGCTGGGAAGAGCACAAACGTCTCTACGCGGTGCTCCACACCTTCGACGCCGAGGGCCGTTACCGGGACTCGGACATCTGGTGTGCCGGTACCTGGGCCGAGCAGCAGCGCGCCCCGGAGGGCCAGGACTCGGTCCTCGCCCGGGCCCAGGCCCACCTGGCCAAACTCCTCAGGAGCCTCCCCCGGCGCCGCTACACGGACATCGCGGTCCGCCCCTTCCGGCTCACCGTCGACGGCGTGCTGTTCGGCATGCTGACCGGTGAGGACGAAGGGGAGCCCTGGGCCGAGCTCTACCCGGACCGGCTGGGCTTCGGCCCGCCCTGGGACGGGCTGTACGAGACCTGATCCGCCCGACAGGCCGTGGCCCCGGACCTGACCCGGTCCCTAGCTCATCTGTGCCTTGACGTGGTCGATGACCTCGTTGAACTCCTTCGTCGGCGAGAAGTCGACGTACTCGCAGTCCTCAAGCGCCTCCGGTACGTGGCCGGGCGCCCAGTAGAAGGCCTGCCCCGCCTCGTAGACCTCGCTCCCGGACTTGGTGCGCATCCTGAGCCGCCCCTTGAGGAGGTATCCCCAGTGGGGGCACTGGCACTGGTCGTCGGGCAGGCCCTTCACCGCCGGCGCCATGTCCGTCCCCTCGGGGAGGGTGGCGAAGGCGACGCTCATGCCGCCGCCCACTTCCTGCATGCGCAGTTCCACACCGTTGCCTTCGATCGCGACGGGTGTGTCGTTCCGCGTGGCTGCCGTCATGATTCCTCCATGGCCGGTCCGCTGCGGGGTCTCGGGGTCCGCGTCTCGGGAATCTCCGCTCATGGGATTCTCGGCGTCTCGGGAATCTCCGCCTCCTTCCAGTGTGGCCCCGGCGGCTACGGAGTGCGACAGCTCACCCAGGACCTGACCTATCGCCGGCCGCCCCCGAAGCCTCCCTCCGGGGCCTCGCCCGCCGTCACCGTGGCGATCCGCTCGGCCGAGCCCAGGGTGCCCGAGGCCGCCAGACCTCCCGTACCGGTACCCGACTTCGTGCCGCCCGAGTGGATCTCGTACTCCTCGCCGCTCTTCACCGCGGAGGACGAGTACACGACGTTCTGGATCGACTTCGAGGTGACGTACGTGGCGACCACCTCGCCGTCGGAGTCGACGACGTGGAGGGTCGTGCCGGCCGGGACCGACGAGTCGAGGGTCGCGGAGAGCCAGCCCTGTTCGGAGTCGGTGGACGGGGCGACGGCCATGCCCGCGCTGCCGGCGGCCAGCAGGACTCCGCCGCTGATACCGAAGTCGCCGTTGACGTCGAGGGCGCCGTTGCCACCCTGCTGGGGGCCGTTGACGACGACCGTGCCGCCGGTGATCTCGGCGGTGCCGTTGGAGTCGAGCCCGTCGCCCTCGGAGTCGACGACCAGGGTGCCGCCGGTAACGGTGAGCTTGTAGTCACCGACACCCTCGCCGCCGCCTCCGCCACCCGGGCCTCCGCCGAAGCCGCCACCTCCGCCATCGCCCGAGGAGCTGGTACCGCCCGCCGCGTTGATCCCGTCGTCGCTGGAACGGATGTCCACCGTGCCGCCGTTCACGGATATGTCTGCGCCCTCGACGCCCTCGACGGCGGACGTGACCTTCAACGTCCCCTTGTCGACAGTCAGATCGCCCTCCGCGTGAACCCCGTCGTCGCCGCTCGCGGCCGTCACCTTCGCCCCGTTGACGTGAACAGCACCATCACTGTGGACGGCGTCGTCGGAAGCGTTCACAGCGACGGTGCCGCCCTCCAGGACGTTGATCACACCCGCCTTCAGCCCCTTCGTGGACGCGTCGTCCGAGGGCTGCGTACCGCTGCCGCCGCCGCTCTCGACGGTCAGCGTGCCGCCGGTGGCGACCAGGTCGGTGGCCGCGTCGACCCCGTCGCCCTTGGCGGTCACCTTCACCGTGCCGCCGCCGACCGCGACGTAACCGGAGTCCTTGTCCTCGGAGTTGTCGGCCTTGAGCCCGTCGCCACCGGCCGTGACGGTCACCGAACCGCCCTCGACGATCAGGTAGTCCTTGCCACGGATGCCATCGTCCACGGCATCGACCACGATCGTGCCGGAGGCGATCACCAGACCGTCCGTGCTCGCGATCCCGTCGTTGCCGTTGCCGCGCACGGTGAGCTTCCCGTCGCCCGTGACGGTGAGGTCGGCGGCGCTGTGAAGCGCGGCATTGGCCTCGGCGTCATCTGCGTACGAGTCGGCGTCACCGAGGGTGTTCTCGCTGCCGTCGGCGAGGATCACGACGGCCTCGTCCGCCTCGGTGACGTCGATCGCCGCACCGGAGGAGTGGGAGATCTTCGCCCCGTCGAGCACCAACTTCACGTCCTGGTCGGGTGCGTTGACGACGATCTGCCCGTCGGAGAGGGTGCCGCTGACGCGGTAGGTACCGCCGGCGGTGATGGTCACGGTGCCACCCTTCACGGTCACCCCGTCCCCATCCCCATCGACGGAGGCCGAGTCGCCGTTGAGCCGGACCGCGACGGCGTCCGACTCCTCCCACTCGGCGTCGGAGCCCTCGGCGTGCGACTCCTTGTTGTCGGCGAGCACTGCGGCGGCGTCCTGGCCCCCGTCCACGGAGGCTGCGCACCCGCTAGTACCGGAAGAACCCGACGAGGAGGAGCCGGAATCGGAATCGCTACCGGAGGAACACCCGGCAAGCGCAGTCGTGGCGAGCACCATCGAGGCGAGGGCGCCGACGGCCTTCGTACGAAACCGTCGTGCCCTCTTCGGAGGCGTGCTCGGCTGGGTGTTGAGGTAGGTCTTCATGCTGGTCTCCCGTCGAGCGCGGTCGGAAAGTGGCGCCGCAGTACGGGCAGCCAGCGGTTGGAGGGAAGGTCGGGGCGGAGGGCGGCGAGCCCGGTGCCGTACTTCGACACGGGACAGGGTCGGTGCTTCAGCGACCAGAGCAGCCGGTCGGCGCCCGAGCCCGCCCGGCCCGCCTTCGTCTCGACGATGGCCCGGTCAGGCGTCGCCAGCGAGGTCCCGTCGGGCAGTGCCCAGGTCAGATCGGTGTCGACGGTCAGGCGACTCCCGGTGGCCGGGAGGAAGAGGGTCGTACGCCGGTAGTACGTGGTCAGCGCGGGTACGAAGCGCAGGCGCCCGGAGTTGATCCCGGCCTCGGCGAGCACGGTGTCGGCGTACGCCCGGGCATCGGGCCCGAGACGCCGGACATCCCCCTCGTACGGGATGCGCTGTTTGACGGTGGTGCCGCGCGGGCCGCGTGTCTTGACCTCGAAGTAGTGCAGACCTGAGTCGATGTACGTACGAATCCGGAGCTTGAACCGCCGCCGCCGGTGCCGGGCCGCGCCGAGGTACCCGTCCATCTCCGGGGTGTCGAAGTAGACGGACCGGTACGCGAACTCCCGCGCACCGTCCACGTCCAGGACGCGCGTGTCCTCGTCGAGGCCGCCCAGCACGAGGGGCAGATCGGCGACCGGCAGCATGTACTTGCGGTCCAGCCGGGTCAACAGCGAGGCCTGAGCGACGAGTTCGTCGAGCCCGATGGGCGGCAGCGCACCGACCACGCGCCCGACGGACTCGGACTCGAACCCGAGGGCTGTCATGCCCGTACTCCGCGCCCGCTGGGGGAGTCATCGGTACGGGGGCCGGTGCGGGGCTCGGCATGAGGGCGGCCGCCGCTCTGTCGTGGCTTGGCCGCCGTCCGGGACGCGTTCGGCACCACATACCGGACCTCGACGAGTGTCGTGTCGTTGACGAGGTCGATGCCCTTGACCGACAGGTTCAACACCCTGCCGCCCAGGAGCACTTCGAGGTGGGAGCGCAGGGCCTCCTCATCCGTGTACGCGGAGTCCAGGCGCAGCTCCCGCTGCCGGTGGCGCGGGAACAACCGGGGATGGTCACCGGCATACAGCGTGGCCACGACGAGCACCATCAGCCCGGCGTGGAGAAGGTCGAGGGACTCGGAAAGCCCGGTCAGCAGCCCGAGTGCCAACGCCGAGAAGTAGTACGCGATCTCGTGCTGCGCGATCTCGTACGACCGCAGCCTGATGATCGACAGAACCCCGAAGAGCCCCATCCCCATCCCGATCCCGACCGACGTCGACCCGAGCACCATCGCCACGGCGAGCACCCCGACATTGACCCCGAGAAACGCGGCGACCAGGTCCCGGCGGTGATGCCGCGGAAAGTAGACCGCGAAGGTCAGGAGGGAGATGGCGACGAGATCGGCGCCCACCAGAAGCAACCGGTCCATGTCAGCGGTCTCCCTGGGATCTGCCGTCACCTGCGATGAATACGCTCATGCCGACGACAATCGGGGCTCAACCTGTGGGCTCCCTTTGGGTTTCCTTAACCAGCGTTGAGAAGTACGCCCAGGAAACCCGGGGTGAACTCGACGCCAAGGAAGCCGTGTTGCGCACGGGGCACGATCAGCGGCCTCGCCGCGAGCGGTTGCGCCGACCTCGCCGGAACGCCCGACTGCTGACGCCCTCACCGCAATCGGACGCGGGCAGTTCGCCGATGCGAGCCTCGGTGTTGCCGGTCTGTGGACAGACCCAGACCGCGTCCCCCTCATCCCCCTCTTCGACGGTCGCGGCCAGCGGGTGCGTGTCCGGGTGGCTCGGGCACTGGGGCCAGACCGCCGGCTCGCCCTGCCCCCACAGGGCCTCCACCGCCCACTCCTGAACCTGGTCCGCGACGTGGGCGAGCAGCATGGCGGGCCTGCCGTCCGGCTCCGCGTACACGCCCTGGCCGGAGCCGCCAGCACGACCTGACCGCGCTGCGGACGGGCGCCGCCCAGATTCCCGGCTTCACTCCGGGCTCCACGGGGCTTGCCGTGGTGTCCCTGTCGGGGGCGACCGGACCCGTGGACGGGGGAGGGGTGGAGGGCGGGGTCGAGCTGGTGTGGGGCCCGCGGGACGTGATCTCCGCCTGGGCCTGAGCTTGTTCTTCAACCTGAGTGTTTCTTGCGTTCTTGAAGCGTGGTGCCCCGTTTGGTGGTTCTGCCGACGTCGTACGCCAGCATCAACCGGCCGTCAACAGCACGAGGAAGGGTGAGCCCGGCCGGCGCGGTCCGCAACAGCTGCACGTCGATCCGACCCTGATTCACCGCGTCGTACATCGCACCGTGCCCGCGCCGGTGTTCCGGCGCCAGACTCAACCCCACCAACGATTTCACCGGCCCGTCAGTACACAACAGCGCATCCGTCAACTCGAACAACGCATCCGCCCGAGCGGTCAGACAGCGGTGCAACTCCCGCCGGAAACCCGCCGGCTCCCCGGCCGCGTCCACGGGACAGACGTCATGCGCACTGTTCAACGAGACAGCCCTTGGTATTGATGCTCTTCCCTCGACAAGAAGATCATCGACCAAGAGCTGTTTCCACGGCCAACCAGGGATCACCACCGACCGCCATGGGTCAACAACAAGCCAAGAGCGCGGTCCCCAGCGACGCGCTAATCCTGGCCTCAGGTTGGTCGGGGACAATGAGCGGCAAAAGCATCGACTGGAAGGGGGCGGGCCGGCGTGCGGATCATGATCGCGGATGATGAAGTGGCCATCCGTGAGTCGCTGGAGCGGGTGCTCCAGGTCGAGGGTTACGACACCAGCACCGTCGCCAACGGTCTCGCCGTGCTCGACGGGTTCGGTGGGGCCGGCGGTGACACGCTGGATCTGCTGATCCTCGACGTGATGATGCCCCGCCTCGGCGGGTTGGAGACCTGCCGGCGGTTGCGGGCCGCGGGTCGGGATCTGCCGGTGCTGATGCTGACCGCCCGTGACCAGGTCTCCGACCGGGTCGCGGGGCTGGACGCGGGCGCCGACGACTACCTGCCCAAGCCGTTCGCCACCGAGGAGTTGCTGGCCCGGGTGCGGGCCCTGCTGCGCCGGCGCACGCCGACCGACGGGGAGTCGCAGATCCTGTCGTTCGCCGACGTTCGGCTCGATCCCGACAGGTTCGAGGCGTGGCGGGGCGGGCGGCCGCTGCGCCTGACCCGGACCGAGTTCTCCCTCCTGCAGGTCCTCCTGCGCAACGCGACCCGGGTCTTGACCCGCGACGCGCTGTTCGAGGCGATCTGGGGCTTCGACATGAGCGCCACCGCCAACAACCTCCAGGTATACGTGAGCTACCTGCGCCGCAAGATGGAGGCCGAGGGTGAGCCGCGATTGATCTACACGCTGCGCGGCCTGGGATACACGTTGCGGGAGACTCCTCCGTGAGCAGGCCCGCCGGCCGGGAACCGCGCCGGCTGACCCGATGGTGGCGCCGGCGGTCCCTGCGGACCAGGCTGACGGTGATCGCGGCGACGGCCATCGCGGTCAGCGTGTTCGCGGCCTTCCAGGTGGCCAGCGAGCTACTGGACTGGGAGCTGCGGGACACCGCCGAGAATCAGCTACGCGCCGACTCCCGCGTCCTGGCGACGGACGCGCAGCGCGCCGGTCTGGCGCAGGTCCAGCTACCGCCGTATCCCGGATCCGGTCGGCTGGTGCGGGTCATCCTGCCCGACGGCTCGACCCGGACGCCGGCCGGCCAACCCGCGCTGCCCCCCGTCAGCGAGCACGCCGGGCGCGTGGCGCAGGGCGCGTCGGCCGACCTGATGGAGTCGAACGACAGCGACGAGGAGGGCTACCTCATCTACACGCTGCGGGCGGGCGACGGCGCGGTCCAGGTGGCCCGCGCCGCCGACGACAGCCCGATCAACCAGTTCGGGTTCGGCATGCTGCTGATCGGGCTGTTCTGCGTGGTCGGCGGCGCCCTTGTCGGGCGGACCGTGGCGCGGACCGGGCTGGCACCGATCGACCGGCTGACCGCCGCCGCGGTACGCGTCGCGCACACCCGGGATCTCGACGCCGACATCCCGGATGAGGGCGGTGGGGAGATCCGGCGGCTGATCCAGTCGATCAACGACATGCTCACCGCGCTCCGGGACTCCCGGCGGGCCCAGCGGCTGCTCGCCGAGGACGCCGCCCACGAGCTCAAGACCCCGCTCACCAGCCTGCGCCTCAACGTCGAGCTGCTGATCCGGCTCGATCGGCGCGGCACCCTGGACAGCGCACTGCCGGCGGAGAGCCGGACCCGGCTGCTCAACGATCTCGGCGCCCAGGTGGCCGAGTTGAGCACCCTTGCCGCCGAACTGACCGACCTGGCGCGCGGTGACGTCAGCGACGAGAACACCGAGCTGCTCGACCTCGCCGACGTGGTGGGGGCCGCCGCGACCCGGGCGCGTTCCCGCGTGCCCGACATCGAGGTCGCGCTCGACGTGACCTCCGTGTGGGTGAGCGGGCGTCCCGCTGCGCTCCAGCGGGCGGTGCTCAACCTCATCGACAACGCCGGCAAGTGGTCCCCCGCGGACCAGCCGGTCCAGGTCCGGCTCCGTGCCGAGGGCGCTTCGGCGGTGCTCGAGGTCGACGACGCCGGGCCGGGCATCGACGCCGCCGACGTACCGCGGGTGTTCGACCGGTTCTACCGTGCCGACAGCGCCCGCGCGTTGCCGGGATCCGGTCTGGGTCTGTCGATCGTGCAGCGGGTCGTCGACGCCCACGGCGGCCGGGCCACTGTCGCCCGCTCCGCACGCGGTGGCGCGCTGCTTCGGGTCGACCTTCCGGCCGCGGCCCCGCCCGCCCCGATCGCGCGGCTCACCGCCGGGGAGGACACCGCGATGCGCTGACCCGCCCCGGCGGCGCGGCGCAGGACAAGGGACGGCGGCCCTCGGGCATGGCCCCGCGCGACTCACCGTCGGGGCAGTACACCGCGGTGCATCGACCCCAGCCCCGGCGGCGCGGCGCAGGACCAAAGGTCGGCGGCCCTC
>NZ_JBVIPT010000004.1:125626-365999 GCF_055577685.1 Streptomyces sp. NPDC033178 | reverse complement strand
CTCGGGCAATGGCCCGCGCGGCTCACCGTCGGGGCAGGACACCCCGGTGCGCCGACCCCAGCCCCGGCCGCACGGCGCAGGACCAAAGGGCGGCGGCCCTCGGGCAATGGCCCGCGCGGCTCACCGTCGGGGCAGGACACCCCGGTGCGCCGACCCCAGCCCCGGCCGCACGGCGCAGGACCAAAGGGCGGCGGCGGTCGGGCCCATGAAAAGATCCGGGACGGGTCTGGATCCCCGTCCCGGATCTCGTCCGTGCCGCCGCGCTCACCGTTGCAGCGCGGGCTCCTCGTCGTCGGCGAGCAGCTGTTGACCGTCCGGCAGCTCCGCCACTGGACGGGACAGCCGGCTCGGCCACCAGATCCGCCGGCCGATCAGCAGGGTGAGGGCGGGCACCAGGACCGACCGCACCAGCAGGGCGTCGAGCAGCACGCCGAAGGCGACCAGGAACCCGACCTCGATCAGCATCACCAGCGGAAGTGTGGCGAGGACCGCGAACGTGGCCGCCAGGACCAGGCCTGCCGAGGTGATGACGCCACCGGTGGCGGAGAGGGCTTTGAGCATGCCCTCTCTGGTGCCGAGGCGCACCGTCTCCTCCCGGGCCCGGCTGGCCAGGAAGATGTTGTAGTCGACGCCGAGCGCCACCAGGAACAGGAATGCCAGCAGCGGCACCGAATAGTCGATCCCCTTGAACCCGAGGATCGTGTCGAAGACGAACACGCTGCCGCCGAAGGCCGCGGCGAACGAGACGATCACGGTGGCCATCAGGACCAGTGGGGCCAGGATCGCGCGCAGCAGCAGCCCGAGAACGATCAGGACGACGGCGAGCACCAGCGGGATCACCAGCTTCTCGTCGCGCCTGGTGGTCACCTCGGTGTCGAGGTTCTCCGCACTCGGCCCGCCGACGATCGCCTCCGCCCCGCTCACCGCGTGCACGGCGGTGCGCACCCGCTTGATCGTGTCGTACTCCGCGACGGTGTCCGGCGCGTCCTTCGGGAACACGGAGATGTTGGCCCAGCCACCGCTGGTCTGCTCCGGGACGGCCAGGGCCACACCGCGAGTGTCCTTGACGATGTCGAGCACCCGCTCCTGGTGCGCCGGCCGCGTGAAGATCGTCATCGGCTGGCCGCCGAGCTCCGGGAAGTGCTGGCGGAGAACGGTGAAGCCGGTGACCGACTCCGGCGCGGAGAGGAACTGGTCCTGCTCCCGCAGGGCGCCGGTGTTGCCCGCCAGCCCGAGGGCGAGCACGCCGAGGACTCCGAGCGAGCCGAGCGTCGCCACCCACCGGCGGCGGCTGATGGCGGTGCCGAGCCGTCCCCACAGCCCCGGCTTCTCCTCCACGGCCGTGCTGAACCGCGGAACGGCCGGCCAGAAGATCCGCCTGCCGAGCACCACGAGCACCGCCGGGAACAGCGTCAGCATGGCCACCAGCGCGCACAGGATGCCGGCCGCACCGATCGGGCCCAACCCGCTGGTGCTGTTCAGGTCCGCGACGAGCAGGCAGAGCAGGCCGGCGACCACGGTGGCCGCGGACGCGACGATGGCCGGCGCCGCGCCGCGCAGCGCGTGGACCATCGCGACCCGAACGTTCTCATGGTGGTGCAGTGCCTCCCGATATCGAGCGATGAGCAACAGCGCGTAGTCCGTGCCGACGCCGAACACCAGGATCGTCAGCAGCGCCGAGTTCTGGTCGTTGACCACGATGCCGAAGCCCTTGACGAGCAGGTAGACGGTCCCCATCGAGGTCAGTGCGGCCGCGCCGACGGCCACCAGCGGGATGATCCACAACACCGGGCTGCGGTAGGTGAGGATGAGCAGGAGCGTGACGACGACGATGGTGGTGAGGAGGACCTGCACGTCGATGCCGTCGAAGACGGCATCCATGTCGCCGTCGATCGCTCCCGGGCCGGTCACGTCGAGTTCCAGGCCGGCGGGGCGGTCCTTCGCGGCGTCACGCAACGGGCCGACGATGTCCTCCGGTGCGCCGTAGGCCGTGCCCACCTCGAGGGTGAACATCATCGCCTTGCGGTCGGTGGAGGGACTCGTCGGTGAGCCCTCGTCGTCCTCGCCGGCCGCCGCCGTCGCCTTCGGCGGGTACCGCTTGGCAAGGGTGTTGTAGTGGCGCTCGACCGTCGCGCGGTCGGCGTCGGTCATGCCGCCGGCGCGGTGGTACACGAAGACGAACGTGTTGTCGTCACCGCCGGGGAGACTGTCGTCCAGCACCGCCACCTTGGTGGACTCGGCACTGGCCGGCAGGGTGTCTACGGCGCTGTCGGTGGTGACCGAGCTCAACTTTCCGCTCAGCGGCACCATGCCCGCCGCCAGCACCAGCCATAAGCCAATCACCAACCAGGGCACCCACCGGCCTGCCAACCGACCGGCCGGCGCTTCCCCGGACGGCGCTGCGTCGACTGCCATCACTAGCCTCCTACATACGGGTTACATCGCTTGTCTGATGCCTACTTCCTAACGAGCGGACCTGAGACGACCGTTAGAGCCCGTGAAGTAACCGGCGTCCGTTGTAGATGGTTATGTTGATCATCGATGTCTTGTGGGTGGGTGCGTCGCGGTGAATCGTCCGCGCGGCTATCCGTCGGACACCTCGGATGCCGAGTGGGAGATCACCGCGCCGTACATCCCGGTCAGAGGCACTCGGGCAGGTGCCGGCGGGCGCCCGGTCTTGTATCCACGGCGTGACATCGTGGCTGGACCACGACGGTGATCTGCCGGTGTTGGAAGGCACTTGACCGTGCCGAGGCTCCGCGACCCCCGCGCTGCGGACCGGTGGACCTGGCTCATGGTCGCCGCGTAGGTTTCGCAACCTCCGCGCGAAGCCCCCCCCGACCGGCCGGTGCGCCGGAACCCACCACTGCCGGTCCCGGACGCCCACCCGGCTCGAAGAACCGTCGGCCCGCCAACCGCTACGACGTCGGCAGAACCACCAAACGGGGCACCACGCTTCAAGAACGCAAGAAACACTCAGGTTGAAGAACAAGCTGAGAGCGGAACGTCGGGCGTCGCCTCACCAGGTCCGGACTGGATGTCGTTACGGGATCTCGTTACGGGATCCGGTTACGGGATCCGGTTACGGGATCCGGTTACGTCCGGACGTGATCTCTGTGGTGCCGGCGTTGGACCGAGGGCGGAAGCCCCGCCGACGGCAGGCCCGGGGGCGGGGCGATGCCCAGCGCCGTGCGGGCCGCGCGGACGTGGTGCATGCCCTCCAGGGCCGTGCGTGTCACCACCGCGTACTCGGCGGGGGTGCGGGCGGTGGCCAACTGGTGGCGGGCGGTGCGGTGGCGTTCAGCGGCGGCCGACAGTTCGCGGGCCGCGGTCCGGTCGGCGCGCGCGCCGGCGGTGAAGTCGGACAGGCTGCCGCCCAGCCGGACCACCCAGCGGTTGGCCTCGGCCTCCGCGTCCAGGTCTGACATGGCGCCCGCGCCGTTCGACCGCCGCTGTACGACGACCACGGCCACCGCCCCGACGATCAGCAGCAGTGCGAGCAGCACGGCGAATCCCATGATCTCCTCCGGTGGTCTCCTCCGGCGCTGCCGGTCTCCTGCGGGAGGTTCTCATCCCGCACGACCCATGAGACTCCCTGCCGCTGTGCGTCTCCGACGAGAATCCTGTGCGCCACCTGATCAGATGCCCACACATTGCCGATCCATGGCCGCCGAACGGGCAGGGCGGGCCCGGGGTCCCACTCCCCGGGCCCGCCCTGCGGTCGGCACGCCGAAGCGGACTACGAGGCGGAGGCCGACGCCGACGCCGACGCACCCGGCTGCACCGAGTCGTCCGTGCCCTCGTGGGTCGCGTCCGGGTCGACGCCCATGGTGATGGTGCCGACGACGCCCTTCGCGATGGCGTTCTTCTTGTACTTGAGCTTGAGGAGACCGCCGGCCGTGCCGGACTGGTCGTAGATGGTGTCCTCGGTGAGCGTCGTGCGCTCGGTCGTCGACGTGGAGTACGGCTCGACCTCCGCCGAGGCGAGGACGGACTCCTCGTCGAAGAAGAACTGGCCGGTGTGGCAGGTGTTCCCGCCCTCGTAGCCGGCGTCCGTCCAGGTGCCGCTGACGTGCACCTTGGTGTGGATGTGGACGCAGCGGCCCTGGTACCAGCCCGGGAAGACCGTCTTGAAGGTGACGAAGCCCTGCTTATCCGTCTTCCACGTGCCGCGCAGGTAGCGCTTGTCGTCGGTGGGCTCCTGGTGGCCGCCACCGCCGCCACCCGGCGGGGCACCGGTCGGCGTACCGGACGGAACGTCCGTGGGCGTTCCGCTGGGCGGAGTGCCGCCACCGCCGCCGGAGGAGGAGTCCTCGTACCCGGAGTACAGGCCCAGCGCGTCACAGTGCCAGATGTCGACGGCGGCGTTTCTGATCGGCTTGCAGGTCTCGTTGTCGATCACCTTGAGGCGCAGGGTCAGCGGGATGCCCTCCCGGTCCTCGGTGATGTCCTGGCGGAGCTTGTCCGCGTCGATGTAGTACGGGCCCTCGGTGGTCTCCGACGTGAGCTTGTAGCACGTCTCCGAGGAGGTGGAGGAGGCGGTCGGCGAGGCGCCCTTCGTCGTCTGGCCGGCGTTCGCGGTCGCGGCGATCGTGCCGCCCACGCCCACCGCGGCGACTGCCGCGCCACCTGCCACGACGACCTTTCGGCGCGTCACGTTCCGCTTGTGTTTCGGACCTTGGGCTGTTTGGTTTCCTTGGATTCCCGTCATGGACAGGGAAGTTAGGTAAGAAGACTGTCAAGGGCGTGGGCACGGACTGTGGGTTGCTGTGTCCATGAAGAACGTGGCGCGAATCGATCGCAGACGTACCTCTCACGAACGTGACCCTGCGGCACGCGACCGGAGTTCCGCGCCTCAGCGGCTGCCACGGGTCTCCGCCGCGCGGCGCGACAGGTCACGTACCAGGGCGGCCCGGTCCACGCGCCCGAGCGCTTCGGCGAGCCGGGTCAGGAGCTCGTCCGCGGTCTCCTCCCGCTCGGCCGCGGTCCCGGAGAGCGTGGCGTGGTCCGGGATACGCGCGAGGCAGGCGCCTACGGCCAGTTCGACCATGTCCCGCAGCCGGGGTTCCCTGATCGCCACGGTGACGTGCACGGACTCCGTGTCGAGGGTGCGGGTGTGGTGGGCGATGCCCTCGGGCAGATAGAGCACCTGGCCGGGCCCCAGGTCGACGGTCCGGGCGCTCGCCAGGTCCTCGACGTATCCGGGGCTCCAGTCGGCCGCGTCGCGCGGGGTGTCGTACAGATACCAGCGCTTGGTCCCGGAGATCTGCACGACGAACAGGTGGCCGTCGTCGCGGTGGACGCGCAGGCCGTCCTCCCCCGCCCGCGTCCAGAACGCCACGGCTCCCGCTTTGGCCGAGAACAGCTGTGCCAGGCGACGGCACAGGTGTTGGGCGGGGCGGTGCCACTCGTGCAGGTTCTGTACGACCACGGTGGCCCCGGCGGCCAGCTGGAAGCGGACCTTCGCCCCGTCCACGTACCCGGCCCGGAGGTCGCCGGACACGTGCATGACCCTGGTCAGCGCCTCGGGCGGCACCGGGGTGCCGCCCCGCATCGCGTTCAGCACCGGGTAGTGGAGCAGGCTGCAGTCAAGCCAGTCCTCCAGGTCCTGCCGGGACACGATCGCGGCGACTTCCGGCGCGGCGTCGAAGACTGCGTGTGCCTCGCCCCAGGGCAGGTCGTCCGCGGTACGGGGGTCACGGCAGAGCAGTCGGAGCCCGTCCCGCGGGCCGGTGGTCGCCTTGACCACTGGGCCGGTCGCCGTCCCGGTCACCGCACGGCCCGCCTTCTCACCAGTTATCCCGGTCACCGTCTCGGTCGTCGTCATCGAGCCTCCTCATGGGGTCGGGGGCGTGCGGTGCGTGCGGTGCGTGCGTGGTGCCGGCTCGGGAAGCCGCAGCGCGTCCAGGAATCCCGCGGCGGATCCTGCCGGGCCGGTTCGGGCCAGCGCGCTCCGCAGCAGCGCCCAGGCCTCGTCCCGGTCCGCCCAGCCGTCGCCTTCTCCTTGACCCCCGCAGAAACGGGAGTCGAGTTCGGCGCGGACGGTGTCCCGCCAGGCGTACCCCGCGAGGTAGGAGCGCCAGTGCAGGACGCGGGTCTGCCGCAGCAGGAGGAGTTCAGGAGCCCACCCCAGTCCGGTGGCGGTGGCCACGGCCGACGCGGCCTCCAGTGCCTCGGCCGACGTACGACAGCCCGCGAGGTCCGCGTCGAGTGCCAGGTCGGCCGCCATCAGGCCGCGGCTGAAGCGCTCCTCCTCGGCGTAGAAACGGGCGAGGACCGCGGCGGTCTCCTCGTCGATCCCCAGCCGGGCGAGAAACGCGGTCGATCCCGCCAGCCGCTCCAGCAGCAGGGCCCAGCCCTCCGACCGCAGCGGATCGAACGTCCACCGTTCGACGAGCGGGGCGTCGGCCGGCCGCAGCGCGTGCTCGGCGAGATGGGCCAGCTCGTGCAGCAGGTACTGGACCGTCACCGGCGTGACCGCGGTCGGCAGGGACAGCAGCGAGGAACCGGGCAGCCGTACGGGCATCACCATGGACGGGGTGTTCGGGCGCCGCAACACCTTCACCTGGTGGGCGAGCGGCAGCAGTCCGCGCCGCCGCGCCCGGCCGACGAGCAGGGTGATCAGCTCGTTCAGCTTGGGCAACGGGGATGGCGCCTCGCTGGACGCACCACCGGACACCCCGCCCGACGGCCCCAGCACGCCCTTGCCGAGCAGCAGCCAGCGCCAGTTGTACTCGGCGGTGGCGCTGCCGCGCAGCCCGGCCGGGCGGGCCCAGGCGGCGGCGATCTCCGACAGGTCCAGCACCGGAACCGTCACCTCGGCGAGCCGCCGTACGGAGTCGTGGGGCAGCGGGAACGCCGACTCGCCGCACCACCAGGGGCGTTCACCGGCGGCACGGCGCCGCTCGGCCAGCCACCACCAGACCTCGTCGGTCAGTTCGCGGGCCTCGGCGCACCAGACCTCGTACGAGGCCCGTCGGCCCTCCTCGTCCACCTCCAGATCGAGTACGGCCGCGGGGGCGGGCACGGGGGCCGTCTGGCCCAGGAGCTCGGCGACGAACCGGGAAAGGCCCAGCGCGTCCAGCTCACCGGCGGCCTGCCGGGCGCGCCGGGCCGCCGGGACCGGGTCGCGGCCGGGGAGCCCGGCACGCTCCAGCTGGAGGTCCGCGAGCAGGTCTTCGACATATACGACATATACGGCGTCGGATCCTGCGGGGTGTACTGCGTCGGGTACGCCGGGGTGTACTGCGTCGGGCACGGCCGCGGTCATGGCGCGCGCACCTCCTGAGGCCCGGTTGATCCGGTCGTAGAGGTGGTCGATGCCGTCCCCGGGCGTACGGCCAGGGAGGCCACCCACAGGCCCGCGACACCGAACCCGGTGGCGGCGAGCGGCCAGGCCAGGGCGGTGCTGCCGAGGTCACCGACGGCCAGTCCGGTCAGGATCAGGCCGCCACCGGTGAACAGGCTGTTGAACAGCGAGGCCACGGACAGGACGGTGGCGCGGTGCCCGCTGTCGATGCGTTCGTTCATGGCCGCCCGCACGCCGGGCATGCACAGGCCGAACGCCGTGGAGAAGCACACGTAGCAGACGATCGAGAGGGCCGGCTCCTTCACGGAGGCGGCGCAGACGAGTGCGAGAGCACCGGCCGCGGACGCGGTGACGATAACGGTTCGGCGTGCGGACGCGCGGCGTTTCTGCAGGCTCAGGGTCCAGCCGAGCAGCGGGATCTCCAGCAGGGAGCCGACGCTGCGCATCGCGCCGAGCACCAGCAGATTTCCGCCGACGAGTCCCTCGTACACGACCGTCCACTGGACGCCGGGGATGCCCCGGAACAGCCACAGGAGTGCGGCGGCGAGGATCAGGGCGATCAGTACCTTGTCGCCCCGCAGGGTGAGCCGGGTCCCGGTCATGACCTCGCCGAACGATTCCCGCAGCCGTGGTGCGAAGGCTTCCCGGCGCCGCGGGGCCGGGGGTCGGTCCGCGGCCGGGGGTCGGTCCCGATCCGGGCGCCCGGTCATGAGCCGCAGGGACAGTACGGCCGCCAGTGCGCAGGTCAGGCCCGCGACGATCTGGGGCAGCGCCAGGTCGAGCGTGCCCAGTGCGGCGCCGGTCAGGGTGCCGAGTACCAGGCCGGCGTTCTCGGCGATCTTTCCCTGGGCGAAGAGCCGGTCCAGGCCGCGCGGGTCCTTGGCCCCGGTCTCGTCCACGGCCCAGGCCTCCAGGGCCCCGGACGCGAAGGTGCCGCCCAGCGCGGAGAGCAGGACTCCGGCGGCGGCGACGTACACACTGCCGCTGAAGAACAGGGCGCTGTAGCCGACCGCCCGCAGGACGAAGCTGATCGCGACCGAGGCGCGCCTGCCGAGCAGGTCGGCCAGGATGCCGGTGGGGATCTCGGAGACCCCTTCGACGATCCACACCGCGGCGATCAGGGCGAACACCGCGCCCGAGCCCATGCCCAGCGACTGCAGCAGCAGGACGGATGTGACGGTGAGGAGCATGTCGGCGAAGTAGTCGAGACCGGAGACCAACAGATAGCCGCGGCGGACGCGGTCGGCCCGGCTGACGGGGTCGGCTGGGCTGACGTGGCCGGCCGGGTCCTGGTCGGCGGCGGGCCGCGGTGGACCCGGGCTCGCGTTCTCGTCTTCCGGGCCGCGAGAGGTCCCAGAGGTCACTGAGCGGCCCCGTCCACCAGTCTGGCGCCGTCCACCAGTCCGGCGCCGACCGCCTTGGCGTAGGTGGGCGTTCCCGAGGCGTCCTCGGGCACCGGCACGTCGGCGTCCCACAGCCAGCGCAGCGCGGCGACGGTGTCACCCGTGAGCCGTACCCGGCGGATGCGTTCGCCGGCCGGGACCGAGATCGGCACCGAGACGACGGCGAGCGGCGCGGGACGGCGTTTGACCAGCAGCAGCGCCTCGGGCCACGGGTCCACGGTGCCCCGCTCGCGCAGCAGCCTGCCGTACGCGGGGACGTCGAACGTGGCCTCGGCGGTCCAGGCGCCGGGCACCAGACGGGGGCGGCCGGGGGAGCCTCCGCGGCACTGGCGCGTGTCGACCGTGGCCCGGCCGAAGAGGTAGGCGTCCTCGAAGGCGAAGGCCTCGCCGACCCAGTCCTCCTGGCGGGTGATCCAGTCGGTGGACCGCAGGAATCCGCCGAAGGCGGCCGACGCGGTGGCCGCGGGCGGGAACACGGAACCGGGCTGGGCGGGCCGCCGCTGCCAGAACTCGCTGTCCAGGAAGGTGTGCAGGCCTTCCGCGCCGGTCCGGCCGTAGTACGCGAAGAAGGTGACCGGGAAGCTGACGTTCAGCACGTTGGCGACGGTCTTGCGGCGCCGGGCCTGCTCCATGTCGAAGCCCGGTCCCCTGGTGCCCTCGGCGACGACGGCCCGCTCGGCCGGGGGCAGTTCGGCGAGCAGTTCGGCCCGCCGCCTCGGGGTCGCGTTGAGGACGCGCCAGGTCGTGTCGGTCACCCTGACGTAGTCGAGAGCGACTCCTGAACCGACATCGAAGGTGTCGAGGGTCATGAGGCACTCCACCAGTGGTCGGCCCGGCGGGCGAATCTCCGTACGCTGTCGGTCAGTTCGTCGGCGGTCATGCCCTCCGCCTCGGCCATCACCGACCGCAGATGGGGTGCGCGGGGGAGCAGCGCGTCGGCCAGTTCCCACACCTCGTCGCTGACCGGCCAGTCGTGCTTGTCGTCGACCAGGCGTACGCCGCCCTCGAAGCGGCGGACGAACGTGCCGCTCATGTGGGCCTCGACGACCCGGTCCCAGGCGATGTCGTCGTCGCTCGGCAGCACCGGTGGCAGGCCTCGCTGGACCCGCAGTCCGTAGAGGTGGCCGACGTCGATGGTCATCAGGCAGTCGGCCCGTTCCGCGATCCGCGTCATCAGGGTGAGGATGTCCCGGTCGCCGACCACGAACGGGTAGGGCGCGTTCTCGATGGTCAGCGGGCGGCCGATGACGTCCTGGGCGTGCTTGATCCGGTCCACCGCCCAGTCGACGGCCTCGTCGACGAGCGGCATGGGCACCAGGGACTCCAGCAGGGTCTCCCCCTCGCGCACCCACATCGCGAGGTCGATGTTGAGCCAGGGCGAGTTCAGTTCGCCGGCACGCTCGCCGAGCATGCGCAGCAGCCGGTCGTCGAGCGGGTCGGTGCCGCACACGTCCAGGTCCAGCGGGTGGAACAGCGCGTGCAGCCCGTGCCGACGGCAGAACTCCGCGCAGCGCAGGGCGAGTTCCTGGTCCGTGGCCAGGACACCGACGCTGTACCAGGTGGCGGTGGAGCCGAGCCTGGTCGCCGTCTCCTCGGCGATGTCCATGTCCTTGATCGAGTCGCAGCTGAAGCAGATCCCGTGGACACCGGGCGGACCCAGTTCGGGGATCGCGGTCCCCGTGCTTACTGCTGTGGGCATGTGGTCGGTCCCTGCCATGCGCTAGTCCCTCCCGTGCGGGGCGGCGGCGCCCGGGGCCTGCGCGAAGCCTGCCTCCCGCGCGACGGCCTCGGTGCGTTCGATCAGGTCGTGCAGATGGACGTGGTCGTACCCGAGACGGGGCAGCAGCGCTTCGAGTCCGCCACCGCCTCCAACCTCGTCTCCAACCTCGTCTCCGCCCTCGTCCAGCAGTGGAAATCCGGCTTCGGCGTCCTCCAGCAGCCGTTCCATGAAGAGGTTGGGCGCGTGCCGCAGCGACACCACGTCGAGTTGCAGCCGGGCGTGCGACTCACGGGGGAGGTCCGAACCGTCGGAGCCGTCGGAGCCGTCCGAACCGTCGGCCATGGAGGCGAGCGCGAGTTCCCCCTGCGCCAGAGCGCCGTCGATCCGGTCCTGCCACTGCTTGCGGAAGGCCCGCAGCGTGTCGCTGAACCTCTGCACCTCGGGCAGTTCGAAGAGCGTGAAGGGGCTGGGCAGATCGTCCGGGTCGAAGACGACGCCGAACCGCCGGGCGTAGAAGTCCCGGATCGGTGTGCCCTCGTAGAGCACGAGTGCGGTGTAGAGGTGGTCGTGGGGCACGTAGTCGTAGAAGCCGGCCTCGCGCAGGAACTCCAGGTTGGCGCGGATGTCGGGCAGGGTGGTGGCCGGGTCCAGCATGATGAAGTCGAGGGAGATCTCGATGCCCAGCCGCTTCAGCAGCCGTACGGCCGCGACGTTGACCTCGGGCTTCACATGCTTGGCGAGCCGTTCGAGGACCGGTTCCGAGGCGGACTCGATGCCGAGCTCGATGAACCGCAGCCCGCACTCCTTGAGCCGGGGCAGCACCTCGGCGGCCTTGAGGATCTGGTTGACCCGGGTGCCGAAGCTGAACGTGACCTGCGGATCGGCCTCGTACAGCGCCTCGGCGACCTCCAGGGCACGGGTCGGCGACACGAAGAAGTTGGCGTCGCTGAAGTAC
This sequence comes from Streptomyces sp. NPDC033178, assembly GCF_055577685.1. Classification (NCBI taxonomy): domain Bacteria; kingdom Bacillati; phylum Actinomycetota; class Actinomycetes; order Kitasatosporales; family Streptomycetaceae; genus Streptomyces; species Streptomyces sp. NPDC033178. Next base: position 354,612 of record NZ_JBVIPT010000004.1, on the reverse strand, counting down.
ACGTGCTCGTAGTTGACGCCGTGCCGCGCGCGGAAGTGGAGCAGTTCGGCGACGACGCGTTCCGCCTCGCGCGAGCGGTACTTGCGGCCGATGGTGAGCACACCGCAGAAGGAGCAGTTGTACGGGCAGCTGCGGCTGCTGCAGATCGTCAGCGCGGCCTTCAGCCGGCCCTGCACCTCGTCGTAGTACGTGAGGTCGGGGTAGCCGGAGTGCGAGGTGAACTCGGCGTCGGGGAACGGGATCTGGTCGAGGTCGGGGACGAAGTCCCGGTCCTCGTTGACCAGGAGGCCGCCGCCGTCGGGCGCCCGCCAGGTGGTTCCCTTGATCCCGGTCAGCCCGGCCTGCCCGGCCTGCCCGGCCCGGGCGTCCACACCACCGCTCGCATCCCCATCCCCGCCCACGTCCAGGCCGCGTACGAGATCGAGCATCGCCTCCTCTCCCTCTCGCCGGACCACGACGTCGACGCAGAGGTAGCGGCGCATGATGTGTTCGTGCACGGCGGTGGCATGCGGGCCGCCGAGGACGATCAGGCACTCCGGTCTACGGTTCTTGATCCACTCGGCCATGGCGATCGCCGCGCGGAACGACTCGTTGTAGACGGAGAATCCGACGACGTCGAAGCGGTCGAGGCCGTAGTGCGCGGCGAGTTCGACGGCGTCGTCCTCGGAGTCCCCGAAGTCGAAGCCCGCGCTGGGGAATCCGGCTTTCTCCAGGTGGGCCATGATGTAGGCCAGCCCGATCGGCTTGGACTTGCGGCGGTCCGAGAAGCCGACCGAGGGGTTGACGAAGGCGATGGCCGGCCGTGTCAGCGTGCCCATCTCAGGCTCCCTCGGACGGGGACGCGGGCGCGGGCACTGAGGCTGACGCCGGCCCTGACGTGGATGCGCGCCGTGTCGTGGGTGCCGACGCGGGCGCAGGCCTTGTCGCGGATGCCGGTGCGGGCGCGGCGCGCAGGACGCCGTTCCGGGTGAGGCCGAGGAGGAAGTCGCGGTCGGGCTCGGGCAGGGTGTCGAGGTCCACGGGGCGGCGCAGGGCCTCGCGCCAGATGCGGGAGGCGTGACGGTTGAGCTTCAGACAGGACCGTGCCGGTCCGGCGAGCGGCACGTAGACATGACCTGCCTGATCCAAGTAGGGCAGTTCCGAGGTGATGCGCAGCATCGACGGGCTCTCCGGGGTCCGGCGCGACGGATCTCGGGGCTCCGGCGCATCGCACACCGGAGCCCCAAGGGGAGCGGTCAGGAAGGGGAGCGGTCAGGCGTAGATCTTGCCGAGCATCTTGGTGTAGCTGGCGCCGCCGAGGCTGACGATGTCCGCCTCGGGGGTCTCGACCTCGTCGAACCCTGCGATCTCCAGCTCGTCGTGGGTGCGCTCGGTCAGCGACTTGCGGGCCGGCTTCTGCTGCTTCTCCGCGCTACGGGCCATCGTTGGTCTTCCTCTCGTCCGGCCCCGGGCAGCCTGGGGCCCATCCGGAGTCACCCTGAGCAACAGGGAGACCGCGTGCCCAAGGAGCGTGTGGGCCGGGGCGCTTTGTCGTCAAACAGGCAAATGGCCAGTAAGTGACGTCGCGCGAGGGAGAGTTGAGGAGCGTGAAACGGGGCGCGTTTTCTGCGGGAGCAAGTCGCGCAAGGTGGCGCCGACCAGGGAGGAAGCACGACACTCCCGGGAAGATCGCGGCCGTGGCACACCCGCGCTGTCCGGATCTCTACGGCGCGAGAAGGATCTTCGTCACCCACATGGCGGCATCCGGGAATTCACTCTCCGTGATCGCCACTTCATGCCACTCTGTGTCACATGACAGACGAATCCGGCGAGAGCCGGGAGGACCCGGAGGACGTCACGCCCGGGGAGGCGGCGGCCGCCCAGGAGCGCTCGTTCTGGGAGACCCGCCGACGGTACAACGAGCTGAACGACGACGAAGCCGGCCGACGCGAGCGACGCCGCCTCAGCAAGGAGTCCCGGCGCATGAACCTCCAGGTACGCATACACCGCTACGCCCGCGGCCACGACGAGGGGCCGGTACCGGACGACCTGCGACTCCCGCCCCTGCCGGACCGCGATGACACTCCGGACGAGGGGCGCCCCTGAAGGGGCGCGGGGAACTGCGCAACCAGCCACAACGGCCCCGCAGACGAAACAGCGCCCTCCCGCGGAGCGCCCCGCGGGCCCGACCCGAGAGCCGGGCCCGCAAGCCGAACCTGAGGAGAGCGGGGCCCGCAGGGCCCTACTTCGGCTGCGGCTTGCGCACCGAGAGGTGCAGCTCCCGCAGTCGCGTCTCGTCCAGCTCCGTCGGCGCGCCCATCATCAGGTCCTGCGCGTTGCCGTTCAGCGGGAACGCGATGGTCTCCCGGATGTTCGGCTCGTCGGCGAGGAGCATCACGATGCGGTCGACGCCCGGGGCGATGCCGCCGTGCGGCGGGGCGCCGAAGCGGAAGGCGCGGAGCATGCCCGCGAACTGCTCCTCGACGGTCTCACGGTCGTAGCCCGCGATCTCGAAGGCCTTGAGCATGATGTCCGGCTCGTGGTTCCGGATGGCGCCGGAGGACAGCTCGACGCCGTTGCAGACGATGTCGTACTGCCAGCCGAGGATGTCCAGCGGGTCCTGGGTCTCCAGGGCCTCCAGACCGCCCTGCGGCATCGAGAACGGGTTGTGCGAGAAGTCGATCTTCCCGGTCTCCTCGTCCTTCTCGTACATGGGGAAGTCGACGATCCAGCAGAACCGGAAGACGCCGTCCTCGAAGTGCCCGGCGCGCTTGGCGGCCTCGACGCGGACCGCGCCCATGATCTTCGAGACCTCGTCGAACTCGCCCGCACCGAAGAAGACGGCGTGGCCGGCCGCGAGCGACAGGCGCTTCGTCAGCTCGGCGACGTTCTCCTCGGTGAGGAACTTCGCGATCGGGCCCGTCAGCGAACCGTCCTCGGCCACCCGCACCCAGGCCAGGCCCTTCGCGCCCTGCGAGACCGCGTAGTCGCCGAGCTGGTCGAAGAACTTGCGGGACTGCGCGGCCACGTCCGGCACCGGCAGGGCCCGTACGTGCTTGCCCGCGAAGGCCTTGAACTCCGAGCCCTCGAAGACGTCGGTGATGTCGACGAGCTCCAGCTGGGCCCGCAGGTCCGGCTTGTCCGAGCCGTACTTCAGCATCGACTCGCGGAACGGGATGCGCGGGAACGGGGACGTCACGTGACGGCCCTTGCCGAACTCCTCGAACAGCTCGGTCATGAGCTTCTCGATGGGCTGGAACACGTCCTCCTGCTCGACGAAGGACATCTCCACGTCGAGCTGGTAGAACTCGCCCGGCGAACGGTCCGCACGCGCGTCCTCGTCACGGAAGCAGGGCGCGATCTGGAAGTACCGGTCGAAGCCCGAGATCATCAGCAGCTGCTTGAACTGCTGCGGCGCCTGGGGGAGGGCGTAGAACCTGCCCGGGTTCAGACGGGACGGGACCACGAAGTCGCGCGCGCCCTCGGGGGAGGTGGCGCTGAGGATCGGGGTCGCCATCTCGTTGAAGCCCAGCGCCGTCATCTTGTGACGGATGGCGGAGATGACCGACGTACGCAGCAGGATGTTGCGGTGCATGCGCTCGCGGCGCAGGTCGAGGAAGCGGTACTCCAGACGCCGCTCCTCGTTCACACCGTCCTCGGCGTTGATCGTGAAGGGCAGCGGGGCGGCCGCGCCGAGCAGCTCGACCTCGCCGACCTCGACCTCGACCTCACCGGTCGGCAGCTCCGCGTTCACGTTCTCCGTGCCGCGCGAGACGACCTTGCCGTCGATACGGACCGTGGACTCCTTGGAGAGCTTGTCCAGGGCCTCGTACGCGGGGGTGCCGGGGCGGGCTACGAGCTGCGTGATGCCGTAGTGGTCGCGCAGATCGATGAAGAGGATGCCGCCCAGGTCTCGGCGATTGTGCAGCCAGCCGCTCAGCCGGACGTCGGTGCCGACGTCAGAGGCGCGGAGCTCGCCGCAGGTATGGGACCTGTACCGATGCATCGTCGTTTCATCCAGTCTTCGCGGTCGGGGGCGTTGTTTCACGTGAAACACCGCAAGCCTACCGGCCGACCCAAGATCGCTGTTCGCAATAGTTCCGCCACCGGCTGCCGCTCAGCGCCCACGCGCCCCTCACCTGCCTCGGTGGCAGCTTTCGTTCACCTCTTCATACAGTGGGGCAATGCGCATCGGTGATCCCCTTCCCTCAGTGGGGGACGTCCTCGCCACCCTCGCCACCGGCCTGTGGAGGTGGGACGACGCCGCCGGGAAGGTCACCCTCGACGCCGAGGCCGCCCGGCTCCTCGGCCTGCCCGCAGAGCCGACCGTGCTCACGGAGGCAGGTGTACGCGCCCGTTTCCACCCCGTCGACTGGAACGAGGTCAACGGGGTCGTCCAGCTCGCCGCCGCCGAGGGCACACTCGCCGAGCTGCGGCTGAGGGTCATGGACGAGCACGGCCATGTGATCCGTACCGTACGCAGCCGCTCCAAGCCGTCGATCGACCCGGGCACCGGGTCGTACCAGCTGATCGGCACCATGCAGGAGGTCACCGAGCCGCAGCCGGGCTCCGCCGCGCGTACGCCGGTCACGGGTGACTGGAGACGCTCGCGGGAGGCGTTCCTGCTGGACGCGGGGCGGGCGCTGGCCGAGGCGCGGTCCACGGCGGAGGTGCTGCGGGTCGCGGCAGGCCTGTCGATGCCCGGTTTCTCGCCGGACGGGCTCGCGGTCTTCGGCGCGGAGGGCGACCGGCTGACGGTCATCGGCCACCACGGGCACAGCCCCGGGGACGAGGAGCCGTTCACCCAGATGCCGCTGGACACGGACTATCCGGCCGCGGAGGTCGTCCGCACCGGCCGTGCCGTCTATCTCTCCTCGCCCGACCACTACCGCGACCGCTATCCGGCCGCCTGGCCGCTCGCCCAGCGCTTCGACCGCCAGTCCTGGGCGTTCCTGCCGCTCACGTTCGCGGGGCGCACGATGGGCGCGTGGCTGGCGGCCTTCACGTACCCCGTCACGTTCACGCCCGACGAGCGTTCCGTGCTGACGACGGTGGCGCGGATGCTGGCGCAGGCCCTCTCGCGGGCCGGGGTCGCCGAGTCCGAGCGGGAGCTCACGGACGGCCTGCAGCGCTCGATGCTGCCCACCCTGGGGCCGCAGATCCCGGGCATGAGCGTCGCGGCCCGGTATGTGCCCACCGGCGGCGGACTCCAGGTGGGCGGCGACTGGTACGACATGATCCCGCTGCCCGGCGGCACCTCCCGGACGAGCCCCGGCGGCGGCCGCTTCGCGCTTGTCATCGGCGACGTCCAGGGCCATGACGTACGCGCCGCCGGACTGATGGGCCAGCTCCGGATCGCACTGCGGGCGTACGCCTCCGAGGGACACCGCCCGGACGCGGTCCTCTCCCGCGCCTCACGCTTCCTGTACGGGATCACGTACGACGAGGAGGTCGCCGACCTGCGCTTCGCGACCTGCCTGTACGTGGAGGTCGATCCGGAGAGCGGGGTCCTGGAGATAGCCAGGGCCGGGCATCCGGACCCGGCGATACGCATGGCCGACGGGACGGTGCTGACGCGGCCGACCGCGGGCGGGCTGCCGCTCGGCATCGATCCGGACGCCGACTATCCGACGACGCGGCTCGTCCTGGAGCCCGGCGAGACCATGCTGATCTGCACGGACGGGCTCATCGAGACCGGCGGGCACGACCTGGACACCGGCTGGCGGCGGATCCGCAAGATCCTGGAGAGCCACGACGGCGACATGGAGGAGCTCGCCGACGCGCTGGTCCAGGCCGTGCACGGGCCCTCCTCGCACCACACGACCGGGCCGCTGGTGGACCGCCGCGAGGACGACATAGCGGTGCTGCTGCTGAACAGGGCGGGGGAGAGCCGCGGCTTCGGCGACACCGTGACCGAGCGGCCCTCCGTACGCCGGACCATGGTGACCGTCGCACAGACCGAGCACGAGCGGGTCGCGGGAGCCCGGCAGCAGCTGCGGGAGTTCCTGCACGACTGGGCCTCCGCCGACCAGGTCGACTCGGCGGTCCTGCTGGTCTCCGAGATGATCACCAACGTCCTCGTCCACACCGACGCGGACGCGTTGCTCGTCGCCGAGATGACGGGCGGGGCGGGGGCCCGCCGGATACGGATCCAGGTGACCGACGGGAGCGACGACCTGCCCCACAAGCGGCATCCCGGCGAACTGGCCTCCTCCGGGCGGGGCCTGATGATGATGGAACTGCTCGCGGACGCGTGGGGGGTGGACCCGCGGGGCGAGGGCAAGAGCATCTGGTTCGAGCTCTACGAGGAGGGGCCGGGCGGAGAGGAGCCGGGCGGATTCCGGAAGCAGGGGCTGCACGGCTCCACCTGACCATGCGTCAGGCGGGGCGGCGCTCCGGGAGGGCTGAAAAGGGAGACCTGTCCGGGGGCCCGTGCGGAATGATGCGAACCATGGCCGCCATCACTGAGATACCAGGGCCCAAAGGCCTCCCCCTGCTCGGCTCGGCACTCGACCTCCGGCGCGATTCACTGGACGTCTTCCTCCGCGCCCGGCGGGACCACGGCGACGTGGTGCGTCTCTCCGCGGGCCCGCCGGGAGCCCGCACTGTGCTGCACTGCGTCTTCTCCCCGGAGGGCGTGCAGCAGATCCTGGCCTCGCAGGCGGCCAACTTCCGCAAGGACAACCAGTTCTACGAGGAGCTGAGGCAGTCCGCCGGCAACGGCCTGCTCACCGCGCAGGACGCCGACTACCTGCGCCAACGCCGCCTGATCCAGCCGCTGTTCACCAAACGGCAGGTGGACAGCTACGCCACGGCGGTGACGCTGGAGGCCGACGGCACGGTCGAGCGCTGGCGGGACGCGGCCGACGGAGTGGTCGACGTGGTGCGGGAGATGGACCGGCTCGCGCTGCGCACGGTCTCCCGCATCCTGTTCGGCGCGGACGTCGAGGCCGCGGTCGACGTCATCCACGACAACTTCCCGGTGGTCAGCGAGTACGTGACGCGGCGCGGCTTCTCCCCCGTCAACCCGCCGCGCTCCTGGCCCCTCCCGTCCAACCGCCGGGCCGAAGCGGCGTCCCAGGCGGTGTACGCGGTCTGCGACCGGATCATCGCGGAGCGCAGGGCGGCCGACGCGACGGCCGGAACCGCCTCCGCCGAGGGCGACGACCTGCTCTCGTTGCTGTCCCGGGCGAGCAGCGAGGAGGACGGCAGCCTCGACGCGGCCGAACTCCGCGACCAAGTGCTGGTCTTCCTGGTGGCGGGCCACGAGACGACCGCCACGTCCATGGCCTTCGCGCTCCATCTCCTCGCCTGTCACCCCGAGGCCCAGAAGCGGGCCCACGAGGAGGCCGACCGGCTGCCGTCGGGGCGGGCGCCCTCGGCCGCCGACCTCGACGAACTCCCGTATCTGACAAGGGTGCTGAAGGAGTCCATGCGGCTGTACCCGGCCGCTCCGGTGGTCGGCCGCCGGTCCGTCGAGGCTGCGGAGGTCGACGGGCACCTGATCCCGGCGGGCGCGGACGTCCTGGCCCTGCCCTGGGTCACCCACCGCCACCCGGACTTGTGGGACGACCCGGAGCGCTTCGACCCCGACCGCTTCACCCCCGAGCGGGAGGCGGCCCGCCACCGCTACGCCTGGTTCCCCTTCGGCGGCGGCCCGCGCGCCTGCATCGGCCAGCACTTCTCGATGCTGGAGTCCGTACTGGCCCTGGCGGCCCTGCTGCGCTCGTACGAACTGGAGGCGGTGGACACGCAGGTCCCGCTGACAGCGGGAATCACCCTCCAGGCGACGGGTCCCGCACGCGTACGGCTACGGGCTCGCGGCTGACCGCGCACAACGAAACCCGCGGCTGACCGCACGCAACGAAAAAGGCCCGAAGTCACAAGACGAACCTGCGGCTTCGAGCCTTCTCGCGCGGTACCGGACCCGCGGGCCGATCGCGTGCCCGGCGCGTCGAACGGGCGACTACAGCCCGCCCTCCGTCATCCCGTGCACCGCCGGGATCGTGCCGAGGCGGCCCTTCTGGAAGTCGTCGAAGGCCTGCTGCAGCTCCTCGCGGGTGTTCATCACGAACGGGCCGTAGTGTGCCATCGGCTCCCGGATCGGCTGGCCGCCGAGGATGACGACCTCCAGGTCCGGGGTGTTGGCGTCCTGCTTCTCGTCCGCACGGACGGTCAGCGAGGAACCCGCGCCGAAGACGGTCGTCTGCCCGGTGTGGACCGGGCGACGGTCCGTACCGACACTGCCGCGGCCCGCCATCACGTACGCGAGGGCGTTGAAGTCCTCGCGCCACGGGAGCGTGAGCTCGGCGCCGGGCGTCACGGTCGCGTGGATCATGGTGATCGGCGTGTGCGTGATGCCGGGACCCTGGTGGCCGTCCAGCTCACCGGCGATGACACGCAGGAGCGCACCGCCGTCGGGCGTGCTGAGCAGCTGGACCGAGCCGCCGCGGATGTCCTGGTAGCGCGGCGCCATCATCTTGTCCTTGGCCGGCAGGTTCACCCACAGCTGGAGCCCGTGGAAGAGACCGCCCGACACGACGAGCGCCTCCGGCGGGGCCTCGATGTGCAGAAGGCCCGAGCCCGCGGTCATCCACTGGGTGTCGCCGTTGGTGATGGTGCCGCCGCCACCGTTCGAGTCCTGGTGGTCGAAGACGCCGTCGATGATGTAGGTCACGGTCTCGAAGCCGCGGTGGGGGTGCCAGGGGGTGCCCTTGGGCTCGCCCGGCGCGTACTCCACCTCACCCATCTGGTCCATCATGATGAACGGGTCGAGATGGCGGTAGTTGATCCCGGCGAACGCGCGGCGGACCGGGAAGCCCTCACCCTCGAATCCGCTCGGCGCGGTGGTCACGGCGAGCACAGGACGTGCCACGGCCTCGGTCGACGCGGCCACACGGGGCAGGGTCAGCGGGTTCTCGACGGTCACTGCAGGCATGTCGGTACCTCCTTGTGCTCGAAGTTTAGTTGAATCTCGAACTTTCTGCCACCTGGAACGCAGAACGCCCGGAGGGCATTCCCTCCGGGCGTCACATGTGGAGCGGGTCGTGCGGGCCGGTTGTACGAGCCGGACGTACGGGCCGGTCATACGGGCGAGTCGTACGGGGCAGTACGCGCTTGCCGTCCGCCTGGGGCGGTGTCTGTGGGCCGCCTGTGGAGCAGTCGCGGTCAGCCGTACATCCGGCGCATGGCGAAGTCGACCATCTGTTCGACCGCCTTCGCGTCGAAGACGATGCGGTGCTCGCCCTCCATGTCGAGGACGAAGCCGTAGCCGGTGGGGAGCAGGTCGATCACCTCGGCGCCGATGACCACGAAGTACTTGGACTCCTTGCCGGCGTACCGGCGCAGCTCCTTGAGCGAGGTGAACATCGGGATCACGGGCTGCTGGGTGTTGTGCAGCGCCAGGAATCCGGGGTTGTCACCGCGCGGGCAGTAGACCTTGGAGGTGGCGAAGACCTGCTGGAAGTCCTCGGGGGTCAGCGACCCCGTGGTGAACGCGCGCACCGCATCGGCGAGTGACGGCGGTGACGGCTCGGGGTAGAGCGGAGGCTGCTGGCCGTATCCGCCGACCCCGCCGACACCACCGGGCATCTGCTGCTGCGGCGGCGGCTGGGACTGCGCGTACTGCTGCTGCCCCGGTCCCACGTTCTGGTCGTAGCCGTACATGGGGGCAAGAGTACTTGCGGGGCGGGCCGCCCGGTCGCCCCCGGCGGATTTCCTCGAACAGGTGGCGGACCCGTGCACTCCCACCCGAAGGTGGACCCCGAAACGTAGACCCTGCTCACACTTGGGCAATCAGGGGTTGATTCTTATTACCGACGGGTAGCATCATCGTAGCTACTAGTTGGTACGTGAACCAGATGCGCACCAGACTCGAAAGACTCGAACCAGGTGCGAGGACTCGTCACCGAGGACTCACCACCTCCCCGATCCCTTAACGGAGCCGTCGCCATGGGCCACTACAAGTCGAATCTCCGCGACATCGAGTTCAACCTCTTCGAGGTGCTCGGGCGCGACAAGCTGTACGGCACCGGCCCGTTCGCGGAGATGGACACCGAGACCGCCAAGAGCATCCTCGAAGAGCTGACCCGCCTCTCGGAGAACGAGCTGGCGGAGTCCTTCGCGGACGCCGACCGCAACCCCCCGGTCTTCGACCCGGAGACCAACACGGCGCCCGTCCCGGCGTCCTTCAGGAAGTCCTACCAGGCCTTCATGGACTCCGAGTACTGGCGGCTCGGCCTGCCCGAGGAGATCGGCGGCACCACCGCCCCCCGCTCCCTGATCTGGGCGTACGCGGAGCTGGTGCTCGGCGCCAACCCCGCCGTGTGGATGTACTCCTCCGGCCCCGCCTTCGCGGGCATCCTCTTCGACGAGGGCAACGAGGTCCAGAAGCACATCGCGAAGATCGCCGTGGACAAGCAGTGGGGCTCCACCATGGTGCTCACCGAGCCGGACGCCGGCTCGGACGTGGGCGCGGGCCGCACCAAGGCGGTCGAGCAGGAGGACGGCTCCTGGCACATCGAGGGTGTCAAGCGCTTCATCACGTCCGGTGAGCACGACATGTCGGAGAACATCCTCCACTACGTGCTCGCGCGTCCCGAGGGCGCCGGACCCGGCACCAAGGGCCTGTCCCTCTTCCTCGTCCCGAAGTACGAGTTCGACTTCGAGACCGGCGAGCTGGGTGAGCGCAACGGCGCCTACGCGACGAACGTCGAGCACAAGATGGGCCTCAAGGCCTCCAACACCTGCGAGATGACGTTCGGCGACCGCCACCCGGCCAAGGGCTGGCTCATCGGCGACAAGCACGACGGCATCCGCCAGATGTTCCGCATCATCGAGTTCGCCCGCATGATGGTCGGCACGAAGGCCATCTCGACGCTGTCGACGGGCTACCTGAACGCTCTGGAGTACGCCAAGGAGCGCGTCCAGGGCCCCGACCTCGCGCAGTTCATGGACAAGACCGCGCCCAAGGTCACCATCACGCACCACCCGGACGTGCGCCGCTCGCTGATGACGCAGAAGGCGTACGCGGAGGGCATGCGCGCCCTGGTGCTGCACACCGCCGCGCTCCAGGACGAGATCCAGGTCAAGGAGGCCGAGGGCGAGGACGCGTCCGCCCTTGAGGCCCTCAACGACCTGCTCCTGCCGATCGTGAAGGGCTACGGCTCCGAGAAGGGCTACGAGCAGCTCGCCCAGTCCCTGCAGACCTTCGGCGGCTCCGGGTTCCTCCAGGAGTACCCGATCGAGCAGTACATCCGCGACGCCAAGATCGACACGCTGTACGAGGGCACGACCGCGATCCAGGGCCAGGACTTCTTCTTCCGGAAGATCGTCCGCAACCAGGGCGCCGCGCTCAACTCCCTCGCCGAGGACATCAAGAAGTTCCTGGCGCTCGGCACCGGCGGCGAGGAGCTGTCCGGCGCCCGCGAGCACCTCGCCAAGGCGGCCGTCGAGCTGGAGGCCATCGTCGGCCTGATGCTCACCGACCTCGCGGCGACCGAGCAGGACGTCAAGAACATCTACAAGGTCGGGCTGAACAGCACCCGCCTGCTGATGGCGTCGGGTGACGTGGTCGTCGGCTACCTGCTCCTGAAGGGTGCCGCCGTCGCCGCCGAGAAGCTGGAGACGGCCTCGGCGAAGGACCGGCCCTTCTACTCCGGCAAGATCGCCGCGGCGAAGTTCTTCGCGGCGAACGTCCTGCCGGGCGTCACCGGTGCGCGCAAGCTCGCCGAGGGCGTCGAGCTGGACCTGATGGAGCTGGACGAGGCCGCCTTCTAAGCGGCTTCCGCCCGAGGCTCAAGCGTCCGCCGACCGAGGCGTGAGCGGTTTCCGGCCGAGGCCTGAGCATCTGCCGACCGAGGGCCGAGCGTCTGTCGACCGAGGGCCGAGCGTCTGTCGGCCGCCGCCCGGCCGCCTTTCGAGGCGTCCGGGCGGCGCCCGCGGGAGCGTGGTCCGCCGCCTTCCGCCGCCTTCGCGGCGGATCATCCCCACCCGTCCCACGGTCTGTACACACCCCTCACGAGGGCCCGTTCCCATCCCCGGGAACGGGCCTTCTCACGTCGTTAAGGTGAACCCATGCGCACACCGCCCCGCTTCGACCGCGGACACACCGACGACCTCATGTCCTTCCTGGCGGCGAGCCCGTCCCCGTACCACGCGGTGGCGAACGCCGCCGAGCGGCTGGAGAAGGCGGGCTTCCGGCAGGTCGCGGAGACCGACGCGTGGGACGGGACGAGCGGTGGGAAGTACGTGCTGCGCGGGGGCGCGATCGTCGCCTGGTACGTGCCGGAGGGCGCCGAGCCGCACACCGCCTTCCGCATCGTCGGGGCGCACACCGACTCCCCCAACCTGCGGGTGAAACCGCGCCCGGACAGCGGTGCGCACGGCTGGCGTCAGGTCGCGGTCGAGGTCTACGGCGGACCGCTGCTCAACTCCTGGCTCGACCGGGACCTGGGCCTCGCCGGACGGCTCTCGCTCCGGGACGGCTCGACGCGCCTGGTGAACATCGACCGGCCGCTGCTGCGCGTGCCCCAGCTCGCCATCCATCTGGACCGGTCCGTCACCTCGGACGGCCTCAAGCTCGACAAGCAGCGGCATCTGCAGCCCATCTGGGGCCTGGGCAACGACGTGCGCGACGGCGACCTGATCCGCTACCTGGAGGAGGAGTCGGGGCTGGCCGAGGGCGAGACCACCGGCTGGGACCTGATGGTGCACTCCATCGAACCGCCCGCCTACCTGGGCCGCGACAAGGAGCTGCTCGCGGGCCCGCGCATGGACAACCTGCTGTCCGTGCACGCCGGTACGGCGGCGCTGGCGGCCGTGGCGACGGCCGACGAAACCCTTTCCTACATCCCGGTCCTCGCGGCGTTCGACCACGAGGAGAACGGCTCGCAGTCGGACACCGGAGCGGACGGGCCGCTCCTCGGCAGCGTGCTGGAGCGTTCGGTGTTCGCGCGCGGCGGCTCGTACGAGGACAGGGCCCGCGCCTTCGCCGGCACGGTCTGCCTCTCCTCCGACACGGGTCACGCCGTGCACCCGAACTACGCCGAGCGCCACGACCCGACGCACCACCCGCGCGCGGGCGGCGGCCCGATCCTCAAGGTGAACGTCAACAACCGCTACGCGACTGACGGTTCGGGCCGCGCCGTGTGGGCCGCCGCCTGCGAGAAGGCCGACGTGCCCTTCCAGACCTTCGTCTCCAACAACTCCATGCCCTGCGGCACCACCATCGGCCCCATCACCGCGGCCCGCCACGGCATCAAGACGGTCGACATCGGCGTGGCCATCCTCTCGATGCACAGCGCCCGCGAACTCTGCGGCGCCACCGACCCGTTCCTGCTGGCGAACTCGCTGGTGGGGTTCCTGGAGGGGTAACCGGCGGGGTGTCGGGAAGGGTGGGCGCGTTCCGCGGGGCGGGCCGCGGAGGTCTCCCCTGCATGGAGGGACCGGGTCCGGGTACTCGCCCCGGGCCTGGGAACCGCACGGTCTCCGGGCCCGGAACGAACTGTGTTTCAAACAGGAGGCGACACCCATGGGCCTGGGCGGGTGCATCATTCTGATCGCCGCAGGAGCGATCCTCACGTTCGCGACCGACTGGGACATGCAGGGGGTCAACCTCGACCTGGTCGGCATCATCTTCATGATCGTCGGTCTGATCGGTGTGGCGACGTTCAGCAGCATCGCCAAGCGGCGCCGGGTCGTGGTGCCCCCCACCACACCGGTGGTCACCGAGGACCAGCGCAACCGCGGCGGGTACAGCGACGGTTACGGCGCCTGATCACCGACGGCCGCAGCATCTGACCGCCGACGGCTCCGGCATCCGACCACCGTAGGAATCAGCTGTTCAGCACGTGCCCGGTGGTGGCGTCCACATGGTCGGGGACCTCCTCGTGGCGGTCCCCGACCGACAGCGTGCCGGTGGGCTCGATGACGAGGATCGCCGCGCCGGAGGGTGAACTCGGCTTGTGCTCGGTGCCCCGCGGGACCGTGAAGAGCGAGCCCTGGGGCAGGACCACCGTGCGCTCACCGCCGGACTCGCGCAGGGCGATGCGCAGTTCGCCCTCCACCACCAGGAAGAACTCGTCGGTGTGGTCGTGGGTGTGCCAGACGTGCTCGCCCTCGACCTTCGCGAGGCGTACGTCGTAGTCGTTGACGGCGGTGACGATGCGCGGGCTCCACAGGTCATCGAAGGAGGCGAGCGCGGCGGCGAGGGAGACGGGTTCGCTGTTCTGGGCCATGGGTTCATCGTGCGGCGGGACGGCCCGGGCGTACGAGTGCTAGAAATCGCACATGCCGCAAGGATCCTCGCAGCACCCGTCTCCGACTCCGCATCGGCCCCCGGCTCCGGGACGCCGGCCGCACCGCGTCGCCGTGATCGTCGACGAGGGCACCAACCCCTTCGAAGTCGGCGTCGCGACCGAGCTGTTCGGCCTGCCACGGCCCGAACTGGGCCTCCCCGAGCCGCTGTACGAGCTGACCCTGTGCACACCCACCCCCGGGGTCCGGATGAACCACGGCTTCTTCACGCTGAGCGGGGTGCCCGGGCTCGACGCGGTGGACGGCGCTGACACCCTTGTCGTCCCCGGCCGCCCCGACAACGTCGTGCCGCGCGGCGAGGCCGTACTCGACGCCGTCCGGCGCACCCACTCCCGCGGGGCCCGTGTCGTGAGCCTGTGCACCGGGAGCTTCGCGCTCGCCGAGGCCGGAATCCTGGACGGGCGCCGGGCCACCACCCACTGGCGCTGGGCCGACCTCTTCCGGGAGCTCCACCCGAAGGTCCTCCTGGAGCCGGACGTGCTCTTCGTCGACGAGGGGGACGTGCTGACCGCGGCGGGCAGCGCGGCCGCGCTCGACCTCGGGCTGCACATCGTGCGCCGCGACCACGGCGCCGAGATCGCGAACGCCGTGTCCCGGCGGCTCGTCTTCGCCGCCCATCGCGACGGCGGGCAGCGGCAGTTCGTCGAACGCCCGCTGCCCGACGTACGGGACGAGTCGCTGGCGCCGCTGCTGGCCTGGGCGCAGGCCCGGATCGGCGAACCGCTGACGGTCGCGGACCTCGCGACGCACGCGGCCGTGTCGCCCGCCACGCTCCACCGCCGCTTCCGTGCCCAGCTGGGCACGACCCCACTGGCGTGGCTGACGGGCGAACGGGTGGCGCTGGCCTGCCGGCTCATCGAACGCGGCGAGGAACGACTGGACATCGTCGCGGAACGCAGCGGTCTCGGCACCGCCGCCAACCTGCGGGCGCGGCTGCGCCGCGAGACCGGGCTCAGCCCGTCGGCCTACCGACGGCGTTTCGGACCAGCTGCCGGGGAACCGCTAAGAGCATGAAATTCCTCGTGCGCGACCGGCTCCTGGGCATCGGTGACGACTACTGGATCGAGGACGAGCACGGCCACAAGGCCTTCCTCGTCGACGGCAAGGCGATGCGGCTGCGGGACACCTTCGAGCTGAAGGACGCGCAGGGGCAGGTGCTGATCGACATCCACAAGAAGATGCTCGCCCTGCGGGACACGATGGTCGTCGAGCGGGGCGGCGAGCCGCTGGCGACCATCCGCCGCAAGCGGCTGTCCCTCCTCCGCAACCACTACCGCGTCGCCCTCGCCGACGGGACCGAGCTCGACGTCAGCGGCAAGATCCTCGACCGGGAGTTCGTCGTCGAGTACGACGGCGAACTCCTCGCCCACATCTCCCGCCGGTGGCTGCGGGTCCGGGAGACCTACGGCGTGGAGGTCGTACGCGACGACGCGGACCCGGCCCTGCTGATCGCGGTGGCGGTATGCGTGATCCACCTGGCGGAGAGGGAACGGGACTCGGACTGACCCACTTTTCCTCGCCCCCGCCGCCCCTACCTTCCCCCACTCTCGGCTTCGCTCGAGCGGGGGGACCCCCATCGTCCCTTTCGGGGGCCAGCCCCCGAACCCCCGCTCCTCAAACGCCGGAGAGGCTAATTTTCAGCCCGTCCGGCGTTTGAGGACGAGGCCGTTCAGGCCGATAGGGGGGTCTGGGGGCGCAGCCCCCAGGGACGGGACGGGTAAGGGCGGCGGGGGCGAAAAGGACTCGTCGCCGGCGACCGCCGAGCGGCTCACCCGCGAGGACGCTCAACCCCCAGCACCCGATCCCTCAGCACAGGAAACTGCCCCCGAGTCGTACCGACCCTCGCGGGATCGAACTCCACGGAGAGGACCTCCTCACCCGCACCCGCCTCCGCCAGCACCTCGCCCCACGGATCGACCACGATCGAGTGACCGGCCTGCGGAACCCCCGCATGCGTCCCGGCCGTTCCACAGGCGAGCACGAACGCCTGGTTCTCGACCGCCCGCGCCCGGGCCAGCAGCGTCCAGTGCGCCCTGCGACGCTCCGGCCAGCCCGCCGGAATCACCAGGGTCTCGGCGCCCGCGTCGACGAGACCGCGGAACAGCTCGGGAAAGCGAAGGTCATAACAGGTGGCGAGCCCAACGACAGTCCCGGGCAGCCGAACCGTCACCAGCTCCGCCCCCGCCCCCATCAACACGGCCTCACCCTTGTCGAAACCGAACCGATGGATCTTCCGATAGACGGCGGCCAGTTCACCGGCGGGGGAGAAGACGAGGGACGTGTTGTAGAGCGGCCCCTCAGGATCCCGCTCGGGAATCGAACCCGCGTGCAACCACACACCCGCGTCGCTCGCCGCTTTGGCCATCACGTCGTACGTGGGCCCTTCGAGCGGCTCCGCCTCGGCACCGAACGACTCGAAGGCGAAGGCCCCCGTCGTCCACAGTTCGGGCAGCACGACCAGGTCGGCACCGGCCTGTTCCCGTACCAGCGAGGCGACACGCTCCCTGCGGGAGTCGATCGATTCGCCCTCGTCCACAGCGATCTGGAGCAGGGAGGCGCGCACACTACCACCGTCCTGGCATTCGAGCCTTTGATACGGGCCTACGATCGTCACACGAAAGCACTGCCGGGGTGCCTCACAGCAGCGTAACTTAGCGTCCCAAGACACCCGCTGACTGTGCACTGCCCGCGTCCAACCGCCCGAGGGGTCCCGTTCCGTGAGTCTGCATCCCAGCCTTCAGTCCTACGCCGACGCCTGGACCCACTCCATCGACGCGATATCCGACCTGGTGTCGCCGCTGGTGGAGGGGGAATGGAACCGGCGGACTCCATGCCCCGGCTGGTCGGTGCGCGACCTCGTCTCGCATGTCATCGGCCTCGACTGCGAGATGCTGGGCGACCCCCGGCCGATCCACACGCTCCCCCGCGACCTGTACCACGTGACGAACGAACACCAGCGGTACATGGAGATGCAGGTCGACGTACGCCGTCACCACACCGCCCCGGAGATGACCTCCGAGCTGGAGTACACGATCATCCGCCGCAACCGCCAGCTGCGGAACGAGTCACGGCAGCCGGACGCCCTCGTCCGCGGCCCGCTCGGCACCGAGGTCACGCTCGAAGAGTCCATGCGCAACCGGGCGTACGACCTCTGGGTGCACGAGCAGGATCTGCGCACCGCCCTCGGCCGGCCGGGCAACCTCGACTCCCCCGGCGCGTACGTCGCCCGCGACGTACTGCTCAGCAGGCTCCCGAAGGTCGTCGCCAAGGACGCCGGCGCCCCACCGAACTCGGCGGTCGTCTTCGACGTGCACGGCCCTCTCGAATTCCTGCGCACGGTCCGCGTCGACGCGGAGGGCACCGGCTCAATAGACGGCGCCCCCTCCCTCGGCCCGGCCGCCACCCTCACCCTCGACTGGGAAACCTACTTCCGCCTGGCCTGCGGCCGCGTAACCCCGGAAGCGGTGGCAGACCGCCTCAAGACCGAGGGCGACCCGGAACTGACAGCGGCAATCCTGAGGAACTTCGCGGTCACACCCTGACCTTCGGGGGCTCACCTGGCGCCATTCCAGCCCCTCCGGCGTCAATCCCAGCCCCTCCGGCGTTTGAGGAGCGGGGTCTGGGGCGGAGCCCCAGGTTCGGGACGGGAAGGGGCGGCGGGGGCGAGAAAACCCACCCCGCCTCACCCCCCGCCCCCAGCCGGGCTACGCCGGAACGTGCACCGTCTCCACCCGGCTCGCCACGAGCCTCTCCCGCTCGCGCCGAGCCGCCTGCTTCCTCAACCGCAATATCTGACTGACCCCGAACGCCTGCAGAACGAACACCACGGAGAACGCGACCGAGTAGTCGCCCCCGGTGGCATCCAGCAGCACCCCGATCGCGAACAACGTCGTCATGGAAGCGACGAAACCGCCCATGTTGGTGATACCGGAGGCCGTCCCCTGACGCTCCGGCGGATTCGCGGGCCGCGCGAAGTCGAACCCGAGCATCGACGCGGGCCCGCACGCCCCGAGAACCACGCACAGCACGATCAGCAGCCACATCGGCGCACGGTCGGCCGGATAGGCAAGCGTCGCCCCCCACACGACGGCCGTCGAAAGCACCGTGCCGAGCGCCAGCGGCAGCCGCGCCGCATGGTGCCGGGCGACGATCTGCCCGTACACGAGGCCGATGAGCATGTTGGAGAGCACGACCAGCGTGAGAAGTTCCCCGGCCGCCGCCCGTGACAGGCCCTGGGCCTCTACGAGGAACGGCAGCCCCCACAGCAGCAGGAACACCATCGCCGGGAACTGCGTCGTGAAGTGCACCCACAGCCCGAGCCGGGTGCCGGGCTCCCGCCAGGACGCCGCGATCTGACGGCGTACGTACGCGGCTCCGCGGTGCGGGAACGGCTCCGGCTCGTGTCCCTCGGGGTGGTCCTTCAGGAACAGCAGCATCAGGACGAGGACGACCACACCGGCGACCGAGCTGCCCGCGAAGGCGGCCGTCCAGCCGACGCCGTGCAGCAGCCGGGCGATGACAAGCGTCGAGACCAGGTTGCCCGCCATGCCGACGAGCCCCGCGAGCTGCGCGACCATCGGCCCGCGCCGGGCCGGGAACCAGCGCGAGCCGAGACGCAGCACGCTGATGAACGTCATCGCGTCACCGCACCCGAGCAGCGCGCGCGAGGCCAGCGCCATCCCGTACGAGGGCGAGAGCGCAAAGCCCAGCTGCCCGATCGTGAACAGGACGACGCCGAGGGTCAGCACCTTCTTGGTGCCGAGCCGGTCGACCATCAGGCCGACCGGTATCTGCATGCCCGCGTAGACGAGGAGCTGCAGGATCGAGAAGGTCGAGAGCGCGGAGGCGTTGACGTGGAAACGGTCGGCGGCGTCGAGGCCGGCCACTCCCAGCGACGTACGGAAGATGACCGCGACGAAGTAGACGGAGACGCCGACCGACCAGACCGTGACCGCGCGGCGGCCGCCGGGCGGATCACCGGGGAGGGTGAGCGCCGAGGAGGAGGACGAGCTCATCGGACGTCCCCCCGCGCCAGGTTGGAGAACCAGCTGACGTGGCGGTGGACCAGGGAGACGGCCGCCTCCGCGTCGCCGGAGCGCAGTGCGTCGAGGATCTCCTGGTGCTCGGTGAGCGTCTTGGTGATCCGGTCCGGGTGGGCGTGCATCACGGCGACGCCCATCCTCAACTGGCGGTCGCGCAGCTGGTCGTAGAGGCGGGAGAGGATCTGGTTGCCACCACTGCGGACGATCTCGGCGTGGAAGCAGCGGTCGGTGACGGCGGCTCCGGACAGGTCTCCGGCGGCGGCCTGCTCCTTCTGCTTCGCGAGGAGTTCGGTGAGGCGCTCGATCAGCGCGGGGGAGGCCGGGACCGCCTTGCGGATCGCGTGCTCCTCGACGAGCTGCCGGGTCTCCACGACGTCCGCGATCTCCTGTGCGGAGACGGGCAGCACGAGGGCGCCCTTCTTCGGGTAGAGCCGGATCAGGCCCTCGACCTCCAGCTTGAGCAGCGCCTCGCGCACGGGAGTGCGTGAGACCCCGACCGCGTCGGCCAGTTCGCCCTCGGTGAGCAGGGTCCCGCCCTCGTAACGACGGTCCAGCACAGCCTGCTTGACGTGCGCGTAGACGCGTTCGGCGGCGGGCGGTTGCTTCACTGCCAAAGACATGGCGACATCATAGATACAACACGTACGCAAGGTCGCGGGCCGTCCAGGATTCGGACGAGCGGCAAGCCGCGCGAGGGGCAAGGTGACGGGCCGAACGAGCGGCCGGGCGAGCGGCTGGGCAAGTGGCTGGGCAAGTGGCCGGTAAAAAAGGGCACCCCAGTTCAGGAACCGCACATCCTTTTGTGCTACTCACATGTCACACGAGAAGGCGCCACTCTCAAGTGACCGCCATCCTGGGGCATTTGGCACCTTCGGTGCCTTCAACCTAATCGGGGTAATCGACTTGATAACCGTCATAAAGGGCGCACGATTTCGCAGAGCTGCCGCAGTGGTCGTCACCACCGGAGCCGTGCTCGCGACCGGAGCCCTCACCGCGGCGCCCGCGCAGGCCCTCGCGACCCCCACGGTCGTCGCCAAGGGCGGCTACGTGATGAACAACGGCACGGCCAAGACGCTCTACACCAAGGCCGCGGACACCCGCCGTTCCACCGGCTCCACGACGAAGATCATGACCGCGAAGGTCGTGCTGTCGCAGCCGAACCTCAACCTGGACGCCAAGGTCACCATCCAGAAGGCGTACAGCGACTACATCGTCTCCAAGAACGCCTCGTCGGCCCGCCTGATCGTCGGCGACAAGGTCACCGTCCGCCAGCTGCTGTACGGGCTGATGCTGCCGTCCGGCTGCGACGCCGCGTACGCGCTCGCCGACAAGTTCGGCGCCGGCTCGACGCGTGCCGCCCGCGTGAAGTCGTTCATCGGCAAGATGAACAAGCAGGCCAAGGACCTCGGCCTGACGAACACCAAGTTCGACTCGTTCGACGGGATCGGCAACGGCTCGAACTACTCGACGCCGCGCGATCTGACGAAGATCGCCAGCAGCGCGATGAAGAGCGCCAACTTCCGCGCGATCGTGAAGACGAAGAAGTACACGGCGAAGACCGTGACGAAGACCGGCGGCACCCGCACGATGGCGGCGTGGACCAACACCAACGGTCTGCTCAGCAGCTACAGCGGCGCCATCGGCGTGAAGACCGGCTCCGGCCCCGAGGCCAAGTACTGCCTGGTCTTCGCCGCGACCCGCAACGGGAAGACGGTGATCGGCACGGTGCTTGCCTCGTCGTCGATCTCGGCCCGCGAGTCGGACGCGAAGAAGCTGATGGACTACGCCTTCAAGAAGTAGCCGGGCCGCTTTCACTGCGCGGTTCCCCGCGCCCCTGAAAAGGGGCGCGGGGAACCGCGCGGTCTTTTAGGGGCGCGGGGGGGGCTGCTCGACCAGCCCCCACCCACCCGCAGCCGAACCACTACCCCCAAGTAATCAACCGCTTGGGCTGTTCCAGGATCGCCGCCACATCCGCCAGCACCTTGGAGCCGAGCTCCCCGTCCACCAGGCGGTGGTCGAAGGAGAGCGCGAGCGTGGTGACCTGCCGGGGCTTGACCTTGCCCTTGTGGACCCACGGCTGGAGCTTGATCGATCCGACGGCGAGGATCGCGGACTCGCCGGGGTTGAGAATCGGCGTGCCGGTGTCGACGCCGAACACACCGACGTTCGTGATCGTCACCGTGCCGCCCTGCATCGCCGCCGGTGACGTCTTGCCGTCGCGGGCGGTGGCGACCAGGTCCCCGAGTGATTCGGCGAGCTGGGGCAGGGTCTTGGCGTGAGCGTCCTTGATGTTCGGGACGATCAGGCCGCGGGGCGTGGCGGCGGCGATGCCCAGGTTCACATAGTGCTTCTGGACGATCTCCTGGTTGGCCTCGTCCCACGAGGCGTTGACCTCCGGGTGGCGCTTGATGGCGACCAGCAGGGCCTTGGCGATCAGCAGCAGCGGATTGACCCGCAGCCCCTGGAGCTCCTTGTCCTGCTTGAGCTCCTCGACCAGCTTCATCGTGCGCGTCACGTCCACCGTGACGAACTCGGTGACGTGCGGCGCGGTGAACGCCGAGCCCACCATGGCCTGAGCCGTGGCCTTGCGGACACCCTTGACCGGGATACGGGTCTCACGGGCGCCGTCGTACGTGGCGACCGGAGCCGGAGCCCGGCTGGGAGCGGGCGCCGACGCGGGCACTGCCGCGGCCGGGGTCTCCTGAACGGGAGCGGCCGGGGCGACCGCCGCGTGCACGTCCTCGCGCGTGATGATCCCGTCGGGACCGGACGGCGTGACCGTCGCCAGGTCGACGCCGAGGTCCTTGGCGAGCTTGCGCACCGGCGGCTTGGCGAGCGGGCGTGCCGCCGGAGCCGCGTGCCCGTGCCCGTTCAGCTCGCTCTGGACGGCCACCTTCGCCGCGGCGGCCTCGGGCTGCTGGGCCGGAACTCCCCTGCGGGGGCGGCGCTTCGTGGAGGACTCCGAGACCCCGTACCCGACGAGGACCGGCGTGCGGCCCGCGGGCTTGGGCTTCTCCTCGGAAGCCGCGGGCTTCTCCGGAAGGGCGTCGGTCCGCCCGGCGGGAGCCGCCGGAGCGGCGGGAGCGGCGGGAGCAGCCGGAGTCGACCCGGCCGGGGCCTGCGCCTCGGCCGGCGGCGCGGCCGGAGCGGCTCCCCCGTTCACGTCGACCGCG
The DNA here is from genome assembly GCF_055577685.1 of Streptomyces sp. NPDC033178. NCBI lineage: Bacteria > Bacillati > Actinomycetota > Actinomycetes > Kitasatosporales > Streptomycetaceae > Streptomyces > Streptomyces sp. NPDC033178. The sequence continues at coordinate 332,102 of NZ_JBVIPT010000004.1, read as the reverse complement.
ATGATCACCTGGCCGACGTCCACCGTCGTCCCCTCGGGGAAGCGCAGCTCGTGCACCACCCCGTCGAAGGGAATCGGCAGCTCGACGGCGGCCTTGGCGGTCTCGACCTCGCACACCACCTGGCCGTCGGTGACCGTGTCGCCGGCCTTGACGTACCACTTGAGGATCTCGGCCTCGGTCAGACCCTCGCCCACGTCGGGCATCTTGAACTCGCGAAGTCCCGAGGCAGTCTCAGTCATCGTCGTCACGACCCTCTCCTCAGTACGCCAGCGAGCGGTCGACGGCGTCGAGCACCCGGTCCAGGCCCGGCAGGTACTCCTCCTCCAGCCGTGCCGGCGGGTACGGCGCGTGATAGCCGCCGACCCTCAGCACGGGTGCCTCCAGGTGGTAGAAGCACCGCTCCGTGATCCGGGCCGCGATCTCCGCGCCCGTCCCCAGGAACACCGGTGCCTCGTGGACCACGACCAGGCGGCGGGTCTTCTCGACCGAGGCCTGGATGGAGTCGAAGTCGATGGGGGACATGGACCGCAGGTCCACCACTTCGAGGGACTTGCCCTCCTCCTGGGCGGCGGCCGCGACCTCCTGGCAGACCTTCACCATCGGGCCGTACGCGGCCAGTGTGAGGTCGCTGCCCTCGCGCACCACGCGGGCCTTGTGCAGCGGGCCGGGGATCGCCTCCCGGTTCACCTCGGACTTGTCCCAGTAGCGCCGCTTCGGCTCGAAGAAGATCACCGGGTCGTCGCTCTGGATGGCCTGCTGCATCATCCAGTACGCGTCGGAGGCGTTCGACGGGGAGACCACCTTGAGGCCCGCGACGTGCGCGAACAGCGCCTCCGGGGACTCGGAGTGGTGTTCGACCGCGCCGATGCCGCCGCCGTACGGAATGCGGATCACGACGGGGAGCTTGATCTTGCCAAGCGCCCGCGCGTGCATCTTCGCGAGCTGCGTGACGATCTGGTCGTAGGCGGGGAAGACGAAGCCGTCGAACTGGATCTCCACCACCGGGCGGTAGCCGCGCAGCGCAAGGCCGATCGCCGTGCCGACGATGCCCGACTCGGCGAGCGGGGTGTCGATGACCCGCTCCTCGCCGAAGTCCTTCTGCAGGCCGTCGGTCACCCGGAACACACCGCCGAGCTTGCCGACGTCCTCGCCCATGATCAGAACCTTGGGGTCGGCGTCGAGGGCCGTGCGCAGCGATTCGTTGATCGCCTTGGCCAATGCCATCTTTTCCGCGGTCATCGCTACTTGCCCTCCCCTTCATCGGCGAACGACGCCTGGTAGGCGGCGAACTGGGCCCGCTCCTCGTCGACGAGCGCGTGCCCGTCCGCGTACACGTTCTCGAAGATGGCGAAGTGGTCCGGGTCCGGCATGGCGCGGACCACTTCGCGCACTCGCCTTCCCAACGCCTCGCTCTCGGCCTCAAGTTCCGCGAAGAATCCCTCGTCCGCGTGGTTTGAAGCCTCCAGGTACGTGCGCATGCGCTGGATCGGGTCCTTCGCCTCCCACGCCTCGCGCTCCTCGTCGGCCCGGTACTTGGTCGGGTCGTCGGACGTGGTGTGGGCACCCATGCGGTACGTGTACGCCTCGACGAGGGTGGGCCCCTCACCTCGGCGAGCCCGCTCCAGCGCCCACTTGGTGACGGCGAGGCAGGCGAGGACGTCGTTGCCGTCGACGCGGACGCCCGGGAAGCCGTAGCCCTGCGCGCGCTGGTAGAGCGGCACGCGGGTCTGGCGCTCGGTGGGCTCGGAGATGGCCCACTGGTTGTTCTGGCAGAAGAACACGACGGGAGCGTTGTAGACCGCGGAGAAGGTGAACGATTCAGCGACGTCGCCCTGGCTGGAGGCGCCGTCCCCGAAGTACGCGATCACGGCCGAGTCGGCGCCGTCCTTGGCCACACCCATGGCGTAGCCAGTGGCGTGCAGCGTCTGCGAGCCGATGACGATCGTGTAGAGGTGGAAGTTGTTGCTGTTCGGATCCCAGCCGCCGTTGTTCACGCCGCGGAACATGCCGAGGAGGTTGGTCGGGTCGACCCCGCGGCACCAGGCCACACCGTGCTCACGGTAGGTCGGGAAGACGTAGTCGTCCTCGCGGGTGGCCCGTCCGGAGCCGATCTGGGCGGCCTCCTGGCCGAGCAGCGAGGCCCACAGGCCCAGCTCGCCCTGACGCTGCAGGGAGGTGGCCTCGGCGTCGAAGCGGCGGGTGAGCACCATGTCGCGGTACAGGCCGCGGAGCTCTTCGGGGGTGATGTCGGCTACGTACGCGTCATATTCGCCATTCTTGACGCGCTTGCCCTCGGGCGTCAGCAGCTGTACGAGCTCGGGCTGGGCGCCCGGCGGCTTCTTCGCAGCGGTGCGCTTGGTACCGGCGCTGCGTCGCGGCTTGCGCGCGGCAGTGCTCTCCACGGTCACGTGTGCTCCTCCGTCGGTCCGGCCCCCGGGGTTGCCGGGTGACCAGTGCGGCTCGCCTGATCTCCGTACCCGCGCACGGGGTGGGTGCTCGGCCGGGAACAGGCGTGACAGGTGCCCCGGCGAGCGCCCTGCACATAGCACGTTACCCAGTGCTCCACATTTCTGTGAAACCCCTCCTGACCTGCGTTTTTGCTTGGATTTCCGAGTACTTTCCACTCGGGCTACCAAGTACTTGGCGCCGATCCGGAACAGTCGCTGGTCAGAGCACTGGTTACAGCCTGGCAGGGGGCCGGAACACCGGCACGTTATCCCGGTCACCCCTGGGACGGGAAGAGTCCGACCGGGGCGGTCGGAAAGATCGTGTGTGAGACTGACTCCGTGCGCGAAGAAGGAAAAATCACTGTATTTCTTCTCGACGACCATGAGGTGGTCCGCCGGGGTGTGCACGAGTTGCTCTCGGTGGAGGACGACTTCGAAGTGGTCGGCGAGGCGGGTACGGCGGCCGACGCACTGGTGCGAATTCCGGCCACCCACCCGGACGTCGCCGTCCTCGACGTACGCCTGCCGGACGGCAGCGGGGTCGAGGTGTGCCGCGAGATCCGCTCCCGGGACGAAAGCATCAAATGCCTGATGCTGACGTCCTACGCCGACGACGAGGCCCTCTTCGACGCGATCATGGCGGGCGCCTCGGGCTACGTACTCAAGGCGATCCGCGGCGAGGAACTGCTCTCGGCGGTCCGTGACGTCGCCGCCGGCAAGTCCCTGCTCGACCCGGAGGCCACCGCCCGCGTGCTGGAGCGGCTGCGCGGCGGAGGCAGCGCCAAGGGCGACACACGACTCGCGAGCCTCACCGACCAGGAGCGCAGGATCCTCGACCTGATCGGCGAGGGGCTCACCAATCGCGTGATCGGCGAGCGGCTCCATCTCGCCGAGAAGACGATCAAGAACTACGTCTCCAGCCTGCTGTCCAAACTCGGCATGGAGCGGCGTGCGCAGGCGGCCGCCTATGTGGCCCGGATGCAGGCGGAGAAGGAGCGCTGAGTTTTCCACGCTCTCCGTAGGGCCGTGTTTGGGTTTTCGTCCTCTTCGTAGGCCGCGCCGGGTTTTCCGTGCTCTCCGTAGAGACCGATCAGCGCTCCGTGGACGCCGTCCAGTGCTCCGTACAGGTCCCTTATTCGGGACTTATGTCCCTGCGCGGAGGGTCGGGCGCCCCTTTATCCGTCTCCCGCGGTGCCGCACATTGAGAGGCATGCCGACCGACGAACAGCTCGCCGCCGGACTGCTCGGCCGCGTCGAGCACGGCCGCCTGGCGGCCAGCATGCGCGCGCTGCCCTTCCTGGCCACCGCCCGCCACATCGTGGTGGGCGGCCGTGTCCTGCTGCGGATGCACAAGGGGTACGGCCACCACCGGGCGTGCGCGGGAGGCGTCGTCGCGTACGGCGCGGACAACCTGGGCTCCCCGCGCGCGGGCGAGGGCCACTGGTCCGTCCAGGTCGTCGGCGTGTGCGAGACCGTCGAGCCGACCGCCGCCCAGCTCGCGCTCTTCGGCCCGGCCCCACGCCGCGTGGACGACGCGCCCTTCGAGCCCGTGTACCTGGAGGTCACACCGGAGTTCGTCACCGTGCACTCGACGGACGGTGGCCTGGAGCTTGCACACCGGCACTGTCCGTGACAAGCCCGAGGTCAACGGCCTCTCCGGTGCCCTAACATCTGGCGCGTGCCGCGCTCATCTGTTTCGCCCGCCCTCTCCCCCGCACCCCCTCTGGGCGCCCTGCTGCGGCGCTACGCCGCCGGGGTCCCGCTGGCCTGCGAACCCGTCGACCAGGGGCTGCTCAACCGCGGCTACCGCCTCGCCACCACCCAGGGCCGGTACTTCCTCAAGCACCATTTCGACCCCGAGACAGCCGACCCCGCCGCGATCGCCCGCCAGCACCGCGCGACCCAGCGCCTCGCCGACCTCGGCGTCCCGGTGGCCCCGCCGCTGACCGGCACCGACGGCCGCACGGTCGCCGTCATCGGCGGCCACGCGTACGCGCTGCACCCCTGGATCGACGGACGCCACCGCAGCGGGGCCCAGCTCACCACGGAGCAGTGCCGGCGCCTGGGGGCGCTCTTGGGTGTCGTACACGCGTCCCTGGAGCGGGTGATGCCGCCACGGCGGTCCGAGGAGCGTGCGGAGAGCGCCGACCTCGCCGACACCTTCGCCCTCATCGACGACCTGCTCGCCCGCGTACGCCGCCACCACCCGGCCGACGCCTTCGACGAACTGGCCCGCCACCGTCTCCTGGAGCGGCGCGCCCTCCTGGAACGGCACGCGGACCGGCGGCCCCCGCAGGGCGGCTCGGTGGGCTGGGTGCACGGGGATTTCCACCCCTTCAACGTGCTCTACCGGGGAGACACCCCCGCCGCGATCGTCGACTGGGACCGGCTCGGCGTCCAGCCTCAGGCCGAGGAGGCGGTGCGCGCCGCGGTGATCTTCTTCGTACGCCCCGCCGGCACGCTCGACCTGACGAAGGTACGGGCCTACGCGCGCGCGTACCGGCGCTCCGCGCGGGCCACCCCCTCCGAGCTCTCGGCCGCCGTGCACCGCGTGTGGTGGGAGCGGCTGAACGACTTCTGGATACTGCGCTGGCACTACGAGCGCGGGGACACCCGCGCCGACACGCAGTTCCCCGCGGCCTCCGCGCTGGCGGTGTGGTGGACGCGGGAGTACGACGCGGTGTGCGAGGCGTTCGTGGGGTGAAGCCGAACCGACTCAACCGCCCCAGCCATCTCGCTCGATTCGGTCGTCTCAGCCGTGGGGCCCGTGAAACGGCACGCGCGCGTGGAACCCGATTCCGGGTTCCACGCGCGCGTGAAGGGTGTTGCGGAGGGGCCGGGTCAGCCGCCGGTCACGCCTTCCACGTCACCGACGTCGCCCGTCGGCTCGCCCGACGGTGTCGGGTCGTCCGTCGGAGTCGTCTCCGGGTCCGTCGGCGTCGGATCGTCCGTCGGAGTCGTCTCCGGATCCGTCGGCTCGGTCTTCGAGGGCGAGGGGGTGTTGCTCGGCGATGGTGTGTACGACGGCGAGAAGTCCGTGTTGCCGCCCGTGCCGGTGTCCTGGTCCGTGGACTCGTCCGTGGGCTCGTCGGACGTGCTCTCGCTCGGTGTCGATTCCTTCTCGGTCTGCGAGGTGGTCGGCGACTGCGTCGTGCTGCCCCCGCCGCCGTCGCCGTTGCCGTTCTGCAGCGCCAGCGCGACCCCCGCCGCGATCGCGACCACCGCGAGGACCGCCAGGATCCAGAGCTTGCCGCGGCCGCTGCCCCGGTTGCCGTGTCCCTCGAAACCTCCGTCGTCGCCGCCTCCGCCACGGCCGGGCGGCAGCATCGGTGACGGGATCTGGGTAGTGCCCGAGTCGCCGGGGTGCGGCAGCCCGGCGGAGCCCGCGAGGCCCATCGCCGGGGTGTTCACGGCCTCGTGCATGTCCACGGGACCGGTGTTCCAGGTCCCGGTGTGGCCGCCCTGGTCGTACAGCATCTGCAGCCCGTACTGGGTGAGCCCGCGCATCTCCTCGGCGGTCTGGAACCGGTCGTCCGGCTCCTTCGCGAGGGAGCGCATGACCAGGCCGTCCAGCTCCGGCGGCGCCGCGTCCGAGACCTCGGAAGGGGGCACCGGGATGTCCTGGACGTGCTGGTAGACCACCGACAGCGGGGTCTCACCGGTGAACGGCGGCCGCAGCGCGAGAAGTTCGTAGAGGAGGCAGCCCGTCGCGTACAGGTCGCTCCGGTGGTCGACCGCCTTGCCGAGCGCCTGCTCCGGCGAGAGGTACTGGGGCGTACCCATGACCATGCCGGTTTGAGTCATTGTCGACTGGGCGCCGTGCAGGGCGCGCGCGATGCCGAAGTCCATCACCTTGACCGCACCGGTGTTGGTGATGATCACGTTCGCGGGCTTGATGTCGCGGTGCACGATGCCGTGCTGATGCGAATAAGCGAGCGCTTCCAGCACTCCGGAGACGATGATGAGTGCCTGCTCGGGCCCGGGCGCCTCGGCGTTGAGCAGCAGGTCACGGATCGTGCGGCCCTCGACGAGCTCCATCACGATGTACGGGACGACCTGGTGTCCGACCACGTCCTCGCCGGAGTCGTAGACCGCCACCACCGCGTGGTGGTTGAGCCCGGCCACCGACTGTGCCTCGCGCGTGAACCGCGCCTTGGACACGGGGTCCTCGGCCAGGTCGGAGCGGAGCAGCTTGACCGCGACCGTGCGCCCCAGCCGGACGTCCTCGGCGGCGAACACCTCGGCCATGCCGCCCCGGCCGAGTCTGTGGGTCAGCCGATACCGGCCGTCGCCGACCAGCCCGCCGTTACCCCACAACTCCGGCGCATCTGACATACCGCCGCCAGTCGCCTCGGGGTCGGACGGGCCCTGAGCGCGCTGCTGCTGTGCCATCAGTCCTCGCCGTCGTTTCTGTCCGCACCGGTCGAAAGTACGCGCGGTGGTTGTTACGGTCTCCGTCGGGCCACGCTACAGCCTCCGCGTGAGCGGCCGACCCGAGATGGACCGGCCATGAAACCCACAGCCGGTCCGCGGGTGCAAATTCTGTGTACCGGCCGTACGGCACCTGTAACGCTTCCGCGACTCTTCTTTCGCGTACGGTCACGGAACGGGCACCGAGCTTGACGTGTCAGTGCCCTCCGGCAGACTTGGCCGGGAATAACACTAAGGATCACCGCCTCGGGGGCCACATCAGCAGCTTCGGCCCGCGTGACGGGGCACGCCGATGGGGGACGCAGAGACATGAGCCAGGACGGCGCACACGGCCGGTACGCGGGGCGTTCGGTCGCCGGCGGGCGCTACCAACTGCGCGACCTGCTCGGCGAGGGCGGCATGGCCTCGGTCCATCTCGCGTACGACTCGGTGCTCGACCGACAGGTCGCGATCAAGACACTGCACACCGAGCTCGGCCGTGAGCAGGCCTTCCGCGAGCGCTTCCGCCGCGAGGCCCAGTCGGTGGCCAAGCTCACGCACACGAACATCGTCTCGGTCTTCGACACCGGCGAGGACGACCTCGACGGGGCGACGACTCCGTACATCGTCATGGAGTACGTCGAGGGCCGCCCGCTCGGCTCGGTCCTCGACCAGGACATCGCCCAGTTCGGGGCCATGCCCGCCGACAAGGCCCTGAAGATCACCGCGGACGTGCTGGCGGCGCTGGAGATCAGCCACGAGATGGGCCTGGTCCACCGCGACATCAAGCCGGGCAACGTGATGATGACGAAGCGGAACGTCGTCAAGGTGATGGACTTCGGCATCGCCCGCGCCATGCAGTCCGGTGTCACGTCGATGACGCAGACCGGCATGGTCGTCGGCACCCCGCAGTACCTCTCGCCGGAGCAGGCCCTCGGCCGGGGCGTGGACGCTCGCTCGGACCTGTACTCGGTCGGCATCATGCTGTTCCAGCTGGTCACCGGGCGGCTGCCGTTCGAGGCGGACTCGCCGCTGGCCATAGCGTATGCGCACGTCCAGGAGGAGCCCGTCCTGGCCTCCTCGGTCAACCGCTCGCTGCCGCCGGCCGTGGACGCGCTGATCACCCGCGCCCTGAAGAAGAACCCCAACGAGCGTTTCCTCAGCGCCGAGTCGATGCGCGACGAGTGCCTGCGGGTGGCCCAGTCGTTCCAGGCCGCACCGCCGAGCATCGTGCCGGGCGCCCAGACGTCGAGCGGCGCCGGTGTCGGCTCCGCGGTGTTCCCGCCGGTCGACCAGTCGGCCCAGGCTCCGCAGGGGAACGTACAGACGCCGTACCAGCCGGGCGCCTACGGCCCGCCGACCCCGGCGCACACGTCTACGCCCGCCCCTTCTTCGTACGGCTATCCGCAGCAAGGCGCCTACCAGACGCCGGCCCAGACCGCCGCGTACTCCCCGCAGCAGGGCTACTCGACCCCGCCGCCGTACACGATCGCGCCGCAGCAGCCCTCGGCGCCCGCCTCCGGTGGCGGCCGCAAGAGCAACATGCCGGTGATCGTGGGCTCGATCGTCGTCGCGCTGGCCGCCGTCGGCGGGCTGATCGCCGCGCTGCAGCTGGGCGGCGGGGGCGACGACGACAAGGGCGGTACGGAATCCAGCGCGTCGGCGTCGGCGTCCGAGGTGGCCGGGCACAAGGGGCCGGACACCACGAAGAAGATCGAGAAGACCGAGTGCACGGAGCCCGAGGAGTCGTACAACGACGCCGACAAGATCAAGGTCCCGGACTTCAAGTTCAAGAACATGGACTCGGTGAAGGCGTGCCTGCAGGCGGCGGGCTGGCAGTACGAGAGCCAGCCGGTCGACGAGAACGCCTACGGCCAGGACACGGTCATGAGCCAGATCCCCGCCGCGGACGCGGACGTCGACCCCAAGAGCATGCCCAAGATCCAGCTCTATGTGTCGACGGGCAACCCCGCCTGATTCCTTGACCGTTCGGACACGCGAAGACCGCGAAGACCGTCAAGACCGTTCGGACACGCGAAGGGGCCCGGCATTTCTGCCGGGCCCCTTTCGTCCGCGCGCTGTTCGAAGTGATGGGAGTTGTGGGAGTTGTGGGAGTTGGGAGTTACGGGTGCACGTTCGGATACGGACCGCAGTTACAGGTACGGACCCCCGACACGGCCGCTCGCACGCGGATCGTCGTCGTCCTCGCCGCCGCCCACACCCGGCGGAAGCGCCCGGCGCATCGACTCCAGCTGGGCGCGGGCCGCCATCTGCTGGGCGAACAGGGTGGTCTGGATCCCGTGGAAGAGCCCCTCCAGCCAGCCGACCAACTGGGCCTGCGCGATCCGCAGTTCGGCGTCGGAGGGGATGCCGTCGTCCGTGAACGGCAGGGACAGCCGCTCCAGCTCCTCGACGAGATCGGGCGCGAGCCCGTCCTCCAGCTCCTTGACCGAGCTGGCGTGGATCTCCTTGAGCCTGACCCGGCTCGCCTCGTCCAGAGGTGCCGCACGCACCTCCTCCAGCAGCTGCTTGATCATGCTCCCGATGCGCATGACCTTGGCGGGCTGCTCCACCATCTCCGTCACCGGGACCTCACGGGAGTCCTCGTCTCCTCCGCCGCCGAGAGCCATCCCGTCCTGGCCAACGACCAGGATCTGGGGGTTCTCCGGCGACCTTTCGCTCCTCGGCATCTCCATGCCGCCATTCTCTCGCACTCGCACACTTCATCACCCTGGTGCCCCCTCCCGGGCGTGATCCACCATGTACGCACCGGCACGTACGTACGGGAGCCGAGCGTCAGACCGGCGGCGCCGGCGGCTGAGGCGGATCCGTGGCCGCCGCCTCCGCGAGCCGCAGCAGCCGGGCCTCACAGTGGTCGAGCCACCGCATCTCGGCCTCGGCACGGAAGACGAGATGCTCCAGGACGAGCAGCCGGGCCACCTCGTCCCGGTGCCCGGGGCCCTCCGCGAGTGCCTGCGCCCGCAGCCGGGTGTACGTGTGCATCGCCTCCGACAGATACCGCCGCTGTGTCTCCACGATCGCCCGTATGTCGGTCCCCGGCGCCCCGACCGCCATGGCCAGCTTGATCGCCAGCTCGTCGCGCGGCAGGTTCGTGCGCTCCACGGGACGCGTGAACCAGGACCGCAGCTCGACCCGGCCCTCGTCCGTCAGCGCGTACAGCACGTGTCCTGCCTCGTCAGCGCCCTGCTGAACGACCAGACCGTCCCGCTCCAGCCGGCCCAGCGTCGTGTAGACCTGCCCGATGTTCAGCGGCCAGGTGGAGCCGGTGCGCGCCTCGAACTCGGTGCGCAGCCGCGAACCGTAGCGGGGCCCACGCTCCAGAAGCGCCAGCAGACCGTGACGTATCGACATAACGGGTATCTGTACCCCGTACATCTGTGCGCGCCAAGGGTGTCACTGAAGGTGACCGCTTCCGCACCCGGACGGCCGAGATGCCGGGGCGGGCGCCCCGTGTGACTCTGGTGCCGTCGATCTTGGTTCCTCCGCACCAGGAGGGGGTCACCGACGTGGCTCCATGGCTCCGCCCCCTGCACGTGACCGGCCTGCTGCTGGTCCTGCTGGCAGGCCCCGCTCCGATGTCGTACGCCGTCCCCCACGTCTCCTCCTACGAACCCGCGCCCGGCGAGTCACGGGCCGGCAGCCGGGCCGGAGAGGGACGCGAGCGGCCGGGCCGGTCACCCGCGCCGACGGAGGAGGAGACAGAGGAAGAGGAAGAGGAAGCGCAGTACGAGGCCCAGGACGGGACTCGGGAGGAAGCGCCGGAGGAGGCGCGGGACGAGGACACCGGGGTCGGTCACCCGGACGGTCCAGCCGACGGCGAGCAGTCTGAGGGAGCTGTCGCCCCCGAGACGCCCGGGAACACCGCGCCGCGGTCCCAGGAGCCCGTCGATGCCGAGCAGGCCGCCGACCGCCGTGTACGCGCCTCGGAACCCGTCCTGCGGGTCCTGCCCCTCGGCAGCGGACTGGTCCTCATCGGTCTGGGCCTCGGCCTCGCGTTCGTCGCACTGCGCGTACGGCGGGGCTGAGGCGGGACCGGGCCGGACCGCGGCCTCGCCCCGCCCCGGCCCAGCTGAGGCCCGGCCGTCGAGTCTTACGGGAGCGTGAGCAGCACCTTCCCGATGTTCCCGCTCTCCTCCAGCACCCGGTGCGCCGCGGCCGCGTCGCTCATCGGCAGCTCGCGGTCGACCACCGGACGCACGTGACCTGCGGAGACCAGCGGCCAGACGTGCTCCCGTACGGCCGCGACGATCGCCGCCTTCTCCCCGGCGGGACGGGCGCGCAGCGAGGTCGCTGTGACGGCGCCGCGCTTGCCCAGAAGCATCGCGATGTTCAGCTCGCCCTTGATGCCGCCCTGCATGCCGATGATCGCGAGCCGTCCGTTGGCCGCGAGGGCCTGGACGTTGCGGTCCAGGTACTTGGCGCCCATGTTGTCGAGGATGACGTCGGCGCCCGCCCCGTCGGTGGCGCCCTTGATCTCCTCGACGAAGTCCTGCTCGCGGTAGTTGATCAGCACGTCCGCGCCGAGCTCGGCGCAGAAGTCCAGCTTCTCCTTGCTGCCCGCGGTGACGGCGACCTTCGCGCCGACGGCCTTGGCCAGCTGGATCGCCATGGTGCCGATGCCGCTCGCTCCGCCGTGCACCAGGAGCGTCTCGCCGGGGCGGAGGTGGGCGATCATGAAGACGTTGGACCAGACCGTGCAGGCCACCTCGGGCAGCGCGGCCGCCTTGTCGAGCCCGACCCCCTCGGGCACCGGCAGCAGCTGCCCGGCCGGCACGGCCACCTTCTCGGCGTACCCGCCGCCGGAGAGCAACGCGCACACCTCGTCCCCGACGGCCCACCCCGACACACCGGCACCGACCGCCGCGATCCGCCCGGAGCATTCGAGACCGGGATACGGGGACGCGCCGGGCGGCGGATCGTAGAACCCCTGCCGCTGCAGCAGATCGGCACGGTTCACCGCGCTCGCCGCCACCTCGACCAGCACTTCGCCCTCGCCGGGCACCGGATCCGGGACCTCGTCCCACACCAGCGCCTCGGGCCCACCAGGTTCAGGAATAGTGATCGCTCGCATGCGGGCGAGGCTACTCCGGGCCTCCGGCCCTGCCGCTAGTCCTGCCTCTAGTCCTGCCTCAGTGGCCTCATGTCCGGTGCGACCTGGGTGTGCGGGGTGACCCGGACGATGGTGATCAGACGGTCCGTCAACTGCAGCTTGCCGATGGCGGGATCGTCGTATCCGAGGACCCGGTGTCCTCGTACGACGCTCACCACCAGGTCCTCGGTCTCGCGGGCGCCCTTGCCCACCTCGGCCTTTATGACGGGGCGTTCGACGATGTCGAGGCCGCTGCCCTGCTGGATGAGGTCCTCCATGACCATGCCCGCGCTGGGGCTGAGCACGGAGAGACCGAGGAGGCGGCCCGCCGCGCTGGCGCTGGTGATGACGGCGTCGGCACCGGACTGCTTGAGCAGCGGCGCGTTCTCCTCCTCGCGCACGGCGGCCACGATCTTCGCCCCACGGTTGAGCTGCCGGGCCGTCAGCGTGACGAGCACGGCGGTGTCGTCGCGCTGGGTCGCGATGATGATCTGCCGGGCCCGCTGGACCTCGGCGCGGATCAGTACGTCACTGCGGGTGGCGTCGCCGACCACGCCCGCGTACCCGTCCGCCGTCGCCGCGTCGATCACCTTGAAGTTGGGGTCGACGACCACGACCTGCTCCTTCTTCAGCCCCGTCGCGCACACGGTCTGAATCGCCGAGCGGCCTTTCGTGCCGAACCCGATGACAACGGTGTGCTCCCTCAAAGCAGTCCTCCAGCGGTTCAGTCGCCACTCCTCCCGGGTGCGTTCGGTGAGGACCTCGAGAGTGGTGCCGACCAGGATGATCAGGAACATCACGCGCAAGGGCGTGATCACGAAGATATTGGTGAACCGGGCGGCGTCACTGACGGGGGTGATGTCGCCGTATCCGGTGGTGGAGAGCGTGACGGTCGCGTAGTAGAAGGCGTCGAGCAGGTCGACCGAGCCGTCGGAGTTGTCGTTGTAGCCGTCGTGGTCGGCGTAGACGATGAGGGCGGTGCCGACCAGCACCAGCAGCGCGATGGTGACCCGTTTGGCGACCTGCCTCAACGGATGTTCCACCCGTCGGCGAGGCAGCTTCACCCGGCGGGTGACGATGCGTTCGTCCGCGTGACGGGCGATCGCGTCCTGGCCCGGAAGTTTCACGTGAAACACACCCCGATCCCGGCCGTGGCCCAGGGCAGGTCGAGAATCTCCAGCTCCTGGCCGGGGCGCGCCCCGCCGGGCGGCACGACCGCGAGCGCGTCGGCCACGGCGATGCCCCGCAGCATGGCCGGTCCGTTGTAGTGCAGCGGCACGGCCCGGTCCTCGCGCAGGACGACGGGGATCAGCCGGGTGTCGTACGGATGGCCGTGCACGGTCTCCTTCAGGGGCAGCGTGTATGTCTCCGGGGCCGCGCGTCCCGCGAGGGTGCGCAGCAGGGGTTCGGCGAGCGTGAGCAGGCCGGAGACGGCGGCGAGGGGGTTCCCGGGGAGGCCGACGAGGTGCTGGTTCTCCTTGGTGCGGGCCAGGAGCATGGGGTGGCCGGGCCGCACCTTGACGCCGTCCACCAGGAGTTCGGCGCCGATGCGGCGCAGGGTGGGGTGCACGTGGTCGACGGGGCCCGCGGCGGTGCCGCCGGTCGTGATGACGAGGTCGGCGTCGGAGTTCTTCAGGGCCTTGCGGAGGGCTTCGGCGTCGTCGCCGAGCCTGCGTACGGCGATGACGTCCGCGCCGAGCGCGCGCAGCCAGGACGGCAGCATCGGGCCGAGCGCGTCCCGGATCAGTCCGTCGTGGGGCAGGCCCTCGGTGAGCAACTCGTCGCCGAGGACGAGGACTTCGGCACGGGGCCGGGGGAGGGCCGAGACGGTGTCGTATCCGGCGGCCGCGGCGAGCCCGAGCACGGCCGGGGTGACCACCGTGCCGCGCTGCAGCAGGGGATCGCCGGAGCGGCACTCCTGGCCCCGGGGACGGATGTCCTGCCCGGGCACGACCTCCCGGGTCGCGTGGAGCCGTTCCTTCTCGTCGGTGCGGCCGTGCTCGCTGCGGATCACCGCGGTGACGTCCTGCGGGATCCGCGCGCCGGTCGCGATACGGACGGCCTCTCCGTCGGTGAGGGGCTCGGGCTCGGCATGACCCGCGAGGACTCTTTCGGCCCGGACGTCCCAGGGCCCCGGCCCGGCGACGGCCCAGCCGTCCATCGCTGAGGTGTCGAACGACGGGAGGTCCGTGAGGGCGGCGAGGGGAGCGGCGAGGACGAGGCCCAGCGCGGCGTCGAGGGATACGGAGACGGGGACGTCCGGCCGGCGGGGGGCCTGCCCGGCGAGGGCGCGTGCCTCGGGCCAGGGGGTCGCCCTGTGGTGGCCGTGCTTGGCCGTGTGGGCGCGGGAGGGCCCGTCGGCGGTTCCGTCGGCGGCGTGTTCCCCGTGCTCGCGGTTCCCGTCCCGCGGTGACGGCTGGGGCACGGCGGGGGAACCTCCAGTGGCTCCGGAACCGTCGGGCACCTGGGCACCGCCTTCCTTGACCAGGGCGAGGGCTTCCTCGACGTCGAGATCGTCGAGGTCGACCTCCTCGTACTGCCCCGGGGCGGTCATCCGGCGTCCGGGCGGGCTTCGGGAGCGGCTGTCCCGGCGCCGGTCCCGCTGCCGGTGCCGGTGCCGGTTCCGCTGCCGGACGGGGCCGTAGGGGGTGGTGCGGTGCCGTCATCGGCCTCCGCCGCCCAGCGCAGCGCCAGTGCGGTCGCCTTGCGGGCGGCCTCCGCGACCGCCTCGGGGCCCCCCTTGGCCTGTGCGGCCGCGTACCCCACGAGGAACGTGGTCAGCGGTGCCGCCGGGCGGGCCACGCCGTGCGCGGCGTCGCGGGCGAGGTCGAGCAGGGTGCCGGTGTCGACGTCCAGGTCGATGCCGAGCTCGTCCTTGACTGCGGTAATCCATTCATCCAACACGTGCCCATGCTCCCTGATACGTGCCCGGGCGGCGGCGATGTCGTCCCAGGTGTCGCAGTCGAAGGACGCGACGGGGTCGGTGATACGGGTCAGTTCGAGCGCACCGGTGAGCCGGCGCAGCGGCAGCCCGGTCAGTTCGCCGTGCTCGGCGCGGAGGGCAGCCAGCTCGCGGCGCAGCGCCGCACTCCGGTACGCGGCCACCAGCGGCTGGTCGCGGCCGCCGGAGTCGGTGAGCAACACGCCCTCCGTGCCTGCCTCCTGAAGAGCGGTCAGCAGCCGCTCGACCGTCCCCCCGTCCAGGAACGGCAGGTCGGCGGAGAGCACCACGACGTACGCGGCGGTGGTGTGTCCAAGGCCGGCGTCGAGGGCGGCCAGCGGGCCCGCGCCGGGCGGGTCCTCGCGCGCCCACTCCACCGGACGCGCGGTGGGCCGGGGCTCCGCGACGACCACGGTGGTGGCCGCGCCGGAGCAGGCGGCCAGGACGCGGTCGAGCAGCGCGCGGCCGCCCACGCGAACGCCGGGCTTGTCCGCCCCGCCGAGGCGGCGGGCAGAGCCGCCGGCGAGCACGACGGCGTCGTGGCCGTCCATGTCCCGGCCGTCCGCACCGAGTGCGCCGGAGGAACCGGGCCCGATGGAGGAACCGGGTGCGCCGACGGAACCGGGTGCGCTGGGACGCTCGTACGCGGTCACCCCCCGAGTATGAGCGCCCGATGGATCATTTCCACCCCCGCGCACAGCATGTGGACGGGGGTGGTGACGAGGTCGTGCGGGCCGAGGGGGTTACAGGGTCCGCAGCAGGACCGCCGGCTGTTCCACGCAGTCCGCCACATACCGGAGGAATCCGCCCGCCGTGCCGCCGTCGCACACCCGGTGGTCGAAGGTGAGCGAGAGCTGCACGACCTGCCGCACCGCCAGCTCGCCCTCGTGCACCCAGGGCTTGGGGACGATCCGGCCGACGCCGAGCATGGCCGCCTCGGGGTGGTTGATGATCGGTGTGGAGCCGTCGACGCCGAACACTCCGTAGTTGTTCAACGTGAAGGTCCCGCCGGTGAGTTCCGCCGGTGTGAGCGTCCCGGTGCGTGCCGCCTCGGTGAGCCGGGCGAACTCCGCGCTCAGGGACTCCGCGTCCCGCGTGTGCGCGTCCTTCACCACCGGCACGACGAGCCCGCGCTCGGTCTGCGCGGCGAACCCGAGGTGCACCGCGTCGAGCCGGACGACCTCCCGGGCTTCCATGTCGACCGTCGAGTTGAGCTCGGGGAAACGGGCCAGCGCGGCGGTGCAGATACGGGCGAGGAGGGCGAGGAGGGAGATCTTCGGCCCGCCGGCCTCGTTCATCCGCACGCGTGCGTGCATCAGTTCCGTGGCGTCGGCGTCGACCCAGCAGGTCGCGTCGGGGATCTCGCGCCGGCTCCGGGAGAGCTTGTCGGCGACGGCACCGCGGACGCCCCTGAGCGGGATACGGGTGCCACGCGCGTGCGTGGCTGTGGGCGACTGCGCCGGTGCGGGCGCGGGCGCCGCGGCCTGTGGTGGTCGCGCGGCGGTCGGGGCCGACGCGGCGGCCCGCGCGGCGTGCTCGACGTCCGCGCGCGTGATCAGCCCGTCAGGACCCGAGCCCGCCAGTTCCCGCAGGTCGAGCCCGTTCTCCCGTGCCAGCCTGCGCACGAGCGGCGAGATCACCGGCACGGGACCGTCGGCCCGGCGCGCCGCATCGGCACCGGTCCCGTCCCCGACCGGCTCCTCGTCCCGTACGGGACGGCGGGCGGCCGTGCCGGACGCGGCG
Organism: Streptomyces sp. NPDC033178; assembly: GCF_055577685.1. Taxonomy (NCBI): domain Bacteria; kingdom Bacillati; phylum Actinomycetota; class Actinomycetes; order Kitasatosporales; family Streptomycetaceae; genus Streptomyces; species Streptomyces sp. NPDC033178. The sequence goes on along the minus strand of NZ_JBVIPT010000004.1, from coordinate 315,451 downwards.
GGCGCGGCCGAGACGGCCAGGTCGGCGTCGGGGAGCCCTGCACGGCGGCTTCCAGCCGATCCGGCCCCGGCCCCAGCTCCGGCGCTGCCATGCCGGCCTGAGCCCGGCCCGCCCTCGGACGAACCCGGTGACCGCCGCCCCGGAGCCGCCCCGGCCCCCGGCGGCCGCAGCCGTCCGCGCCGCGCCGGAGGCGCCTGCGTGCCGTAGCCCACAAGTACGTTTCCGGAGCCCTCGTCCTCGTCCACGGAGTCGGAAACGAGTGGGCCGGAATCAAGTGGGCCGGAAGCCGGTGCGCCGGAGGCCGGTGCCCCCACCGCGACCGTCAGCAGCGGGGAGCCGACGGGCAGTTCGGTGCCCTCTTCGCCGTAGCGGGCCGTGACCACGCCGCCGTACGGGCAGGGGACCTCGACCATCGCCTTGGCCGTCTCGACCTCGACGACCGGCTGGTCCACGGCGACGACGTCACCGACCTGGACGAGCCAGCGGACGATCTCGGCCTCGGTGAGCCCCTCACCGAGGTCGGGCAGCTTGAATTCCAGGACCTGGGCCATCAGCTCTGTGCCTCCCACTGCAGCCGCGCCACCGCGTCCAGGATCCGGTCGACGCCGGGCAGATGGTGGCGCTCCAGCATCGGCGGCGGATACGGGATGTCGAACCCGGCCACGCGCAGCACCGGCGCCTCCAGGTAGTGGAAGCACCGCTCGGTGACCCGCGCGGCGATCTCCCCGCCGGGCCCGCCGAAACCGCCCGACTCGTGCACGACGACGGCCCGCCCGGTGCGTCGTACGGACGCGGAGACCGTCTCGTCGTCGAACGGCACCAGGGAGCGCAGGTCGACGACTTCGAGGTCCCAGCCCTCGGCCCGCGCCGCCTCGGCGGCCTCCATGCAGACGGGCACCGACGGCCCGTACGTGATGAGCGTGGCGCTGCGGCCGTGGCGCCGCACGACCGCGCGGCCGATCGGGTCCACCACCTGCGGCTCGTCGGGGTTCCAGGTGTCCTTCGACCAGTACAGGCGCTTGGGTTCCAGGAAGACCACCGGGTCGTCGGAGGCGATGGCGGCGCGCAGCAGCCCGTACGCGTCGGCGACCGTCGCGGGGGTGACGACATGGAGGCCCGGGGTCGCGATGTAGTACGCCTCGGAGGAGTCGCTGTGGTGCTCGACGCCACCGATGCCACCCCCGTAGGGCACGCGCACGGTGATGGGCAGGGGCATCGCCCCGCGCGTGCGGTTGCGCATCCGGGCCACGTGCGAGATCAGCTGCTCGAAAGCCGGGTAGGCGAAGGCGTCGAACTGCATCTCCACGACCGGCCTGAGCCCGTACATGGCCATGCCGACGGCCGTGCCGAGGATGCCCGCCTCGGCGAGCGGTGTGTCCGTGACACGGTCCTCGCCGAACTCCTTGGCGAGCCCGTCGGTGACGCGGAAGACGCCGCCGAGGGTGCCGACGTCCTCGCCCATGACGTGCACGGTCGGGTCGTCGGCCATGGCGTCCCGCAGGGCGCGCCCGAGGGCCTGCGCCATGGTGGCCGGCTTCAGCGCGACGGTGGTCATCGGGCCGTTCCTTCCGACTCGTGCTCGTTCTCGTGGTGGCGCGCCTCGGCGTCCAGCTCGGCCCGCAACTGCGCCTCCTGTTCCAGGAGTTGTGTCGTGGGCTGGGTGTAGACGTGGGCGAAGAGGTCCATGGGGTCGAGCGCCGGGTCCTGGTTCATGCGCGCGCGCAGGTCCGCGGCCATCGCCTCGGCGTCCTCGCGCGCGGCGCGCATCCCGGCCTCGTCAAGGAGCCCGCGCTCGGTCAGCTCGTGCTCCAGGAGGGCGATCGGGTCGTGCGCGCGCCAGGCCTCGACCTCCCAGTCGCCGCGGTAGCGCTTGTCGTCGTCGGCGTTCGTGTGCGCCTCCATGCGGTACGTGACCGCCTCCACGAGCGTGGGACCGCCACCCGCGCGCGCGTGGGCGACGGCGTCGCTGAGGACCTCGTGCACGGCGGCCGCGTCGTTGCCGTCGACCAGCCGGCCGGGCATCCCGTAGCCGACGGCCTTGTGGGCCAGCGACGGGGCCGCGGTCTGCTTGGCGAGCGGGACGGAGATCGCGAAGCCGTTGTTCTGTACGAGGAAGACGACCGGGGCCTGCCAGACGGCGGCGAAGTTCAGTGCCTCGTGGAAGTCGCCCTCGCTGGTGCCGCCGTCGCCGACCAGGGCCAGCGCGACCACGTCGTCGCCCTTGAGGCGGGCGGCGTGCGCGAGGCCCACGGCGTGCGGGAGCTGGGTCGCGAGCGGTGTGCAAAGGGGCGCGATCCGGTGCTCGCGCGGGTCGTAGCCGGTGTGCCAGTCGCCGCGCAGCAGGGTCAGCGCCTGGACGGGGTCGAGGCCACGGGCGACGGCGGCGAGCGTGTCGCGGTAGCTGGGGAAGAGCCAGTCGCGCTCTTCGAGGACCAGCGCGGCGGCGACCTCGCAGGCCTCCTGGCCGGTGGAGGAGGGGTAGACGGCGAGGCGGCCCTGCTTGGTGAGGGCCGTGGCCTGGGCGTTGTAACGGCGGCCGCGCACCAGCTGCGCGTACAGCCGGCGCAGGAGCTCCGGGTCGACCCGCTCGGCCGCCTCGGTGCCGAGGACGCGGTGGGGCAGCGCGTCGGGCAGCAGCGGCGCGGGGTCGGTGCGGGGCTGCCAGGCGGGTGGCGGGGTCGGCCGGTACGCGCCTCGCTGCTCCATGACCGTCATGTCGGCACCTCCTCGTGGGCGGCTTCGAGAGGCGTGCCGAGAGTGACGCGCCTCACCTACCGATTGTTCGGTCGTCGGCACATTTTGGCTACAGGCACCTCCAGGCTGTGGACAAACGGTTCTCCACAGCCTGAGATGGACGCAGTACGTCCATGGTAGGGAGGCGGGGGGACATGGCACCTGAACAAATGGCCGAGGGGCCGGAGGCGGGATCCTCCCTGCCGCCGCCGCGTCCGCTGGACGCCATCGATCAGGACATCCTCCAGATGCTCCAGGCGGACGGCCGCGCCTCGATACGGTCCGTGGCCGAGCGCGTCCACGTGTCGCGCGCGAACGCCTACGCGCGCATCAACCGCCTCATCGAGGACGGCGTGATCCGCGGCTTCGGCGCCCGCGTCAACCACGAGCGCGCGGGGCACAGCACCTCGGCGTACATCACCCTCAAGATCGTGCAGAACTCCTGGCGCACCGTGCGCGAGCAGCTGACGGCACTCCCGGGGGCCTCCCACATCGCGCTGGTGGGCGGGGACTTCGACGTCCTCCTCCTGGTGCACACGCCCGACAACAGGGCGCTGCGCGAGCTGGTGCTCACCCGGCTCCAGGCCATCCCCGAGGTGCTCAGCACAAGGACGCTGCTGGTGTTCGAGGAGGAGGACCTGGAGCCGCAGGGGTGACCTGCGCCTTTGGAGGCTTCGGGCTCTTCCGGTGCCTCAGTCCTCCTGCCGGAGCCCCCCGAAGACCAGCCGCACCACCGCGTCGGCGACCTCGCGCTCGCCCATGCCCCGCCCGTCGGGGCGGTACCACTCCACGATCGAGTTGATCATCCCGAAGACGAGCCGCGTCGCGAGCCGGAACTCCACGTCGACGCGTACGTCCCCGTCGAGGGCCGCGGCCCTCAGGAGCTCGGCCACCCGGTGGTCGAAGTCCCGGCGCCGCTCCAGGGCCCATCGCTCGGCGTCGGTGTTGCCGCGTACGCGCAGCAGCAGCGTCACGTACGGCAGCTCGGCGGTGAGGACCTCGACCATGCGCCGGGTGACGTACTCCAGGCGCTCCACGGCACGCCCCACGCGCGCGTGCTCCTCGTCGAGGATCCCGAAGAGGCCGTCGAGCGCCCGGCTGACGGCCCGGCGCAGCAGCTCCTCCTTGCCCGTGACGTGGTGGTAGATCGACGACTTGGAGATGCCCGCCGCCTTGGAGAGGTGCTCCATGGAGGTGCCGTCGTAGCCGCGCTCGTTGAAGACCCGCACGGCCACGGAGAGCAGCGTCTCCGGGGTGTACGTGTCGCGCTTGGCCGTGGTCATGGGGTGCCCTCCCGCTTCTCCGAGGCGTACGCATGGCGGTAGAGCGCGAGGGACGGTGCGTAACGCCCCGAGGGGTCGCGCATGTGCAGGTCGTCCAGGACGTCGTAGGCCCAGCTCCTGCCCAGCCTGCGGCTCCATTCGAAGGGCCCCAGGGGGTAGTTGACGCCCAGGCGCATCGCCGTGTCGATGTCCTCCTCGGTGGCCACTCCCTTGGCGACGGCGTCGTGCGCCAGGTCGACGATGCGGGCCACCGTGCGGGCGACGATCAGGCCGGGCACGTCCCCGATGACGCTGACGTCCTTGCCGAGCGCCTGGAAGAGCCCGGTGGCCTCGGCGAGGGTCTGCGTCTGGGTGTCCTGCGAGTGGGACAGGGCGATCCGGGTCGCCCGGCGGTAGTCGAGCGCGAGGTCGAAGTAGACGACGTCACGGAACTCGACGGCGGTCTGGCCGTCCGCGAGGGCCAGCTGGCCGCCGCTCGGCAGCACCAGCCGGGTGCCGTGGTCCTCCTCGTCCTCGCGGACCTGGATGCCCGCCTCGCGGATCAGCGCGAGCAACTCGGACGCGGGGCCCAGATCGCCCTCGGCGACGACGTACGCGGGCGGCTGGACCTTCTCCGCGGTGTGCGGATCGGGACGCTCGCCCTCGTCCCCGTAGTCGTACCAGCCGTGCCCCGACTTGCGGCCGTGGCGGCCCGACTCGACGAGCCTGCGCTGGGCCAGCGAGGGCGTGAACCGCACGTCCTGGAAGAAGGCCTCCCACACGGAGCGCGTGACGGACTCGTTGACGTCCTGGCCGATGAGGTCGGTCAGTTCGAAGGCGCCCATCCGGAAGCCGCCCGACTCGCGCAGGACCGCGTCGATCGTGGCGGGGTCGGCGGCCTGGGCCTCGTAGACCGCGAAGGCCTCGGCGTAGAAGGGCCGCGCGATGCGGTTGACGATGAAGCCCGGGGTATCGGCGCAGGCGACCGGGGTCTTCCCCCAGGCGCGGGCCATCTCGTACGCGCGCGTGGCCGACGTGACGTCGGTCACGAACCCGGAGACGACCTCCACGAGGGGCAGCAGCGGCGCCGGGTTGAAGAAGTGCAGCCCCACGAAACGGCCGGGATTGCGCAGGGCACCGCCGATCGCGGTCACCGACAGGGAGGAGGTGTTGGTGGCGAGCAGACAGTCGTCGTCGACGACGTCCTCCAGCTCGCGCAACAGCTGCTGTTTGACGTCCAGGCGCTCCAGGACGGCTTCGACGACCAGCCCGGAGTCGGCGAGGTCGGCGAGGGTCTCGGCGGGGCGCAGACGCGCGCGGGCGGCGTCCCGTTCGGCGCCGGTCAGCCGGTCCTTCTCGACGAGCCGGTCGAGGCGGGCGGCGATCGCGTCGGCCGCGGCCCCGGCACGGCCCGGCACGGCGTCGTACAGCCGTACGGGGTGGCCCGCGACGAGCGCGACCTGGGCGATGCCCTGGCCCATGGTGCCGGTACCGACGACGGCCACGGGGCCGGCGAGGTCGAGTGCTGTCATGCTCGCGATCCTCCCGCACGGGGTTGTCCACAGGTTCAGCGGACCCCCTTGTCCCGACCGATCGTTCGGTTACTCTAACTCTGTCCGCCCGTTTCTGCCCAGGTCGTGAGCTCGACGCAGAGCTCATGAGACGAGGAGTTGGTCCCTCATGGCCGCCGAACTCACCGCGCATCAGCTGATCGAACAGCACCGGCCCACCCTCGACCAGGCGCTGGAAGCGATCCGCACGCGCGCGTACTGGTCGCCACACCCCGAGCACCCCAAGGCGTACGGGGAGAACGGCAGCCTGGACGCGGCAGCGGGCAAGGCCGCCTTCGACGCCCTCCTGGGCGGCCGCCTCGACCTCGGCCAGCCCGGCACCGACGACTGGGTGGGCGGCGAGGTCTCGCCGTACGGAATCGAGCTGGGGATCACGTACCCGCACGCGGACATCGACACCCTGCTGCCCGCCATGCGCGCGGGGCAGCGCACGTGGCGCGACACCGGCGCGGAGATGCGCGCGGTGGTGTGCCTGGAGATCCTCAAGCGGATCAGCGACCGCACCCACGAGTTCGCGCACGCGGTCATGCACACCAGCGGCCAGGCCTTCATGATGGCGTTCCAGGCGGGCGGCCCGCACGCGCAGGACCGCGGCCTGGAGGCGGTGGCGTACGCGTACGTGGAGCAGGTCCGCACCCCCGACAACGCCGAGTGGACGAAGCCCCAGGGCAAGCGCGACCCGATCGCGCTGACCAAGCGGTTCACACCGGTGCCGCGCGGCATCGCGCTGGTGATCGGCTGCAACACCTTCCCGACGTGGAACGGCTATCCGGGCCTGTTCGCCTCCCTGGCCACGGGCAACGCGGTCCTCGTGAAGCCCCACCCGCGCGCGGTGCTGCCGCTCGCGCTCACCGTCCAGGTGGCCCGCGAGGTGCTCGCCGAGGCCGGCTTCGACCCGAACCTGGTGGCGCTGGCCGCCGAGCGCCCGGGCGAGGGCATCGCCAAGACCCTGGCGACACGCCCGGAGATCCGGATCATCGACTACACCGGCTCGACGGCGTTCGGCGACTGGCTGGAGGCCAACGCCCGCCAGGCGCAGGTCTACACGGAGAAGGCCGGCGTCAACACGGTGCTCGTGGAGTCGACCGACAACTACAAGGGAATGCTGTCGAACCTCGCCTTCTCCTTGTCCCTCTACAGCGGCCAGATGTGCACGACCCCGCAGAACCTCCTCATCCCCCGCGACGGCATCCGTACGGAGGAGGGCCCCAGGACGTACGACGAGGTGGTCGCCGACCTCGCGAAGTCGGTCGGCGGACTCCTCGGGGACGACGCCCGAGCGAACGGCCTGCTGGGCGCGATCGTGAACCCCGACGTGAAGGCCCGCCTGGAGGCGGCCGCCGGTCTCGGCGAAGTCGCCCTCGCCTCACGGGAGATCGCCAACCCCGACTTCCCCGACGCGGTCGTGCGCACCCCGGTGATCGTGAAGCTGGACGGCGCCAAGCCGGACGACCAAGCCGCGTTCATGAACGAGTGCTTCGGCCCCGTCTCCTTCGCGGTAGCGGTCGACTCGGCGGCGGACGCCGTGGCACTGCTGCGGCGGACCATCGCCAACAAGGGCGCGATGACGGTGGGCGCGTACACGACCTCCGAGGAGGTCGAGGAAGCCGTCCAGGAAGCCTGCCTGGAGGAGTGCGCCCAGCTCTCGCTCAACCTGACCGGCGGGGTCTACGTCAACCAGACCGCCGCGTTCTCGGACTTCCACGGGTCCGGCGGAAACCCGGCGGCGAACGCCGCACTGTGCGACGGGGCGTTCGTGGCCAACCGGTTCCGCGTGGTGGAGGTTCGCCGGGAGGCGTGAGGATGTCGCCGAGGGCGCGGGACGTCCTGCAACTGCGGACCGTTGTGGCTGGTCGCGCAGTTCCCCGCGCCCCTGATGGGGCGCCCCATGCCTACGAGGCACTCCAGTGGAACAGCGTCATCGCCACGCTGGTGGCGAGGTTGTAGCTGGAGACCTGGGGCCGCATCGGCAGCGAGACCAAGTGGTCCGTGCGGGCACGCAGTTCACCGGACAGTCCGCTGCGCTCGGAGCCGAAGGCGAGAACCGCGTCGTCCGGGAGCTTCAGCGCCCGGATGTCCTCGCCCTCGGGGTCGAGGGCGAACACCGGCCCGGCCGGCAGTTCGTCCACGGTCAGCCGCTCGACGGCCGTGGCGAAGTGCAGGCCCGCCCCGGCGCGCACCACCGTGGGATGCCACGGATCGAGCGTGCCGGTGGTGACGACCCCCGTCGCGCCGAAGCCGGCCGCGAGCCGGATCACGGCGCCCGCGTTGCCGAGGTTGCGCGGCTGGTCGAGGACGACCACGGGCGCGCTGCGTGGCGTGCGGGCCAGCGCCCGCAGGTTGGCGGCGCGTTCGGGACGTACCGCCAGGGCGGCCACGGCGGTGGGGTGCGGGCGCGGGACGAGGGCTTCGTACGCGGCCTGCGGGACCTCCGTCAGGAGGACGTCCAGTGTGTCCCGTACGTCCGGGGCCAGGTCGTCGGCGAGGGCGAGCGTGGCCTGTCGGTCGGCGGTGACCGCCACCGGGATCTCGGCCCGGAAGCGCACGGCGTGCTTGAGGGCGTGGAAGCCGTCGAGCAGCACGGAGGTGCCGGCGAGCCGACGCCAGGCGCTCACGGGGTCGGGGTCGCGTGGGTCGAGGTCTCGTGGCTCGGAGTCGCGCGGGTCGACGGAATCGAGGTCGCGGGGGTCGTCCGTCATGCGGTGAAGCCTACGTGCGGGTGCTCGGCCGTCTCGGCCGTCTCCGGGGTGCTCGGGGGCTCCTTGCGGGGCCCCGGGAGCGTACGCGTACGGCCCAGACGCGAAAACAGCCCTCCACGCGCGCGTGCCGCCCATCCGCCCACGCGGCGCAGGAAGGACGTCGGCAGGAACACGGCGTCGGCGGCGATCATCGCGAGCGAGAAGAACGGCAGGCCCAGCACGACGGCGATCACGGCGTGCTCGGTCATCATGGCGGCAAGCAGAACGTTCTTCACCCGCCGGTTGAACAGCGTGAAGGGGAAGGCGACCTGCACGATCACCGTCCCGTACGTCACGAGCAACATCAGCACACCGCTGGCGGACAGCAGATCGGAGAGGGCCGGCCAGGGGGAGAAGTAGTCCAGGTGGAGGGGGTAGTAGACGGCGGTGCCGTCCTGCCAGCGCGAACCCTGGATCTTGTACCAGCCGGCGGTCGCGTAGATCAGACACGCCTCGGCCATGATCACGAAGAGGGCGGCGTTGTGGACGAGGTTGGCGACCACGTCGAGGAGGATGCGCGGCTGGACGCTCCGGCCGTACCGTCCGGCCAGCCACCACAGGCCCTGTACGGCCCACATCCCCCAGTAGACGGTCAGCCAGCCGCCGAGAAAGCCGCCGTCGACCTTCCCCACGAGTGTGGCCGCGGCCAGGACGAGGCCGAGCACCGTCCAGAGGGCGGGACCGACCCTGTCCGGGCCCGGCCACGCTCCACGCGCGCGTGCGTCCCGGGCCCGGCGCTCCCGCCGCTCGTCCAGCGACCAGACGCGGCCGCAGCGCGTGAGCACGAGGTAGATCGCCATGAGGTGGATGACGTTGTCGCCGCCGTCCCCCATGAAGATGCTGCGGTTCTGCAGGGACAGCACGCCGACCATGAAGAGCACGGACATGGTCCGGGTGCGCCAGCCGAGCATCAGCAGAAGGCTGGACAGTACGGCGAACGCGTAGACGATCCCGAACCAGACCTGGCCGTCGGCCCACATCAGGGCCGTGAAGGCGTGGTTGCTCGCGATGAGCTGCTGGGCGAGATCCCAGCTCCAGGGGCCGTCGGGCCCGTACATCTCCTCGCGGTGCGGGAACTCCCGCAGCAGGAACAGCAGCCAGGTACCGGCGAAGCCTATGCGGATCACGGCGCTCTGGTACGGGCCGAGCGCCTCGCCGGTGACGCGCGTGATGGCGTGCGCGAGGGTCCGGTCGACGCGGTGCTTCCGGTCGAACCTGCTTATCCGGCCGGCAAGCCGCTCACGGCCGAGGTCGCGCGTCCGGTCCTGGCCGAGGCTGCTCGCCTGGTCACGACCGAGGCTGTGCGCCTGGTGGTGGTCTGAGGTTCTCGCCTGGTGGTGATCGGGGGTGCTCGCCGGAGTGCCGGTTGGGGCGCCGGTCGGTGTGGGGCCGCGATCACGGTTGCCCGGGCGATCATGGTTGCCCGGCGGGGTGGGCCCGGGGTCGTGGTTGCCCGTCGGGCCGTGGCCGAGGTCGCTCATCGGGCGCTCGCCTCCGTCCCCGTGGACTCCGCGGGCCGCGTCCCGGCCGGCCGGTCGGCCTCCGAGACCGGCCACCAGGGCAGCTCGCGGACGATGGGCTTGTCGGACACCTGCTCCTGGCTCCACTTCGGAGGCGGCACATTGGTCGTACGGGAGCGGACCTGGACCTGTTGCACGGCCGCGCCCCGGCCGCCGGCCTGCTCACGGTCGAGGCGCAGGACCACGATGCGGCGCAGGTACTTCTCGGAGAGGGCCCCGCGCAGGCCGTTCGGACGGTTCGCGTTGTCGTGCGTGGCCACGAAGAAGTCCCAGGCCCGGCGCAGCTCGTTCTGCTGCGTGTGGCTGGGCAGCAGATTGCCGTCGATGGCGGCACCGTCCAGCGCGGAGAGGTCGTACCAGCGGGTCGTCCTGATGTCACCGTCCGCGGCCCGCACCTCGGCACGGACCTGGACCGCGATGTTCTGTTGCAGCGGGTTGGGCGCGAAGAGCTTCCAGTTCTGCTCGAACTCGGGGTAGATCCACTCGTCGATCGCCTGCCCGTGCTGCTTGGTGACCGTGTTCGACGGCGCGACATGCAGGAAGACCATGCCGACGTGCACACAGGCGGCGACCGCGACCACAGCGAGCGCGAGCGCCGCGGCGATCTGGAAGGGGAGGGAGAGGGCGGCGATGCCGGTGGGAGGGGGGAGCGGGGGACCGGCGAGGGCCGTGTCGTCGTACCGCTCGTCGTCGTCCTGCCTGTCGCCGTACCGGTCGCCGTATTGCTGGTCGTCGCGTTGCTGATCGCCGTGCTGCTGGTCGCCGTGCTGCTGGGGGATCCGGGTGAGAGCCTCGCCGGAGGGCTTCTGCCCGGCTGGCGAGCCATGGCTGTCGGGGGGCTCAGGACTGTCCGGGGTGCCGTGGGCGTCCGAGTTCCCGTGATCGTCTGCGGTCTGGTGACCGTCCGAGGTCTCGTGGCCCTCCGGCGGAAGGCTGTCGGGGACGGCGGCCGCGGGCTCGCCCGGCACGGGCCGGGCGTTCGAGCCCTTGTCGTACGCGTCCATTCCGCCCCGTTCCCGAAGTCTGTCCGATTCCTGTCGCCCGTCCCGCGACAGTCGCACCGGCACGGTACTCAGGCCCGCCCGCCCAGCACAGTCCCATGGGTCACAGAGGCCACGAGGTTATCCACAGCGGTTGACACCTTACGACCCTCGCTCCTCCCCGAATCGAACACACCGACCGATCGGTCGGCCTGTCGGCCGGCAGCCCTCCGGCGGTCCGCCGGACCGACCCGCCCGCACCGTTCCCTTCTTGTAGAACCTGTTCTATCTTGACGCTCCGCCAGATCAACGGATCCGCCGGAAGGACAAGGCCGTGGACTTCACCTTCAGCGAGGAGCAGCAGGCGGCCGTGGAAGCGGCGAGGGCGGTGTTCGCGGGGGTCGCGCCGGACGGTGTGCCGAGTCCCGCACTCACCGCCGGGGCCGTCGCGGACGACTTCGACCGCGCCCTGTGGGCGAAACTCGCCGACGCGGACCTGCTGAGCCTGCTGCTCGACGCCCGCCACGGCGGCGCGGGCCTGGACGCCGTCGCGCTCTGCCTCGTGCTGCGCGAGTCCGCGAAGGTGCTCGCGCGGGTGCCGTTGCTGGAAAGCACCGCGGCCGCCGTGACCGTGCAGACGTACGGCGGCGAGGAGTTGAAGGCGGACCTGCTCGCCCGGGCCGGCCGGGGTGAGCTGGTCCTGACGGTCGCCGCGAACGGACGCACCGGCCACGACGGCGCCGAACTCGCCGTGACCGCACGGCCGGAGGGCGACCTGTGGGTGCTGGACGGGATGCAGACGGCCGTCCCCTGGGCGCAGAACGCCGACTTCGTCCTCGTACCCGCGCTGAGCAGCGACTCGGGCCGCTCCGTGCTCGCCCTTGTCCCCCGCGTCCGCGAAGGCGTGCTGCTCGCCGAGCAGTTCTCGACAACGGGCGAGCGGCTCGGCGAACTCCGGCTGGATTCCGTACGCGTTCCCGCCCGTGACGTCATCGACGCCGACGGAGCCTGGGAGTCGCTGCGCGACCTGCTCGCCACCGGGACGTGCGCGCTGGCGCTCGGGCTGGGTGAAGGAGTGCTCGGGATGACGAGCGAATACACCGGCAAGCGGGAGCAGTTCGGGTTCCCGGTCGCCACGTTCCAGGCCGTGGCCGTGCAGGCCGCCGACCGCTACATCGACCTGCGCGCGATGGAGGCGACCCTCTGGCAGGCCGCGTGGCGGATCAGCTCGGGCGCGGGCGGGGCGCTCCCCGCGTCGGGTGACATCGCCGTCGCCAAGATCTGGGCCTCCGAGGGCGTACGCCGTGTAGTGCAGACCGCGCAGCATCTGCACGGTGGCATCGGCGCGGACACCGACTATCCCCTGCACCGGTACCACGCCTGGGCCAAGCACCTGGAACTCTCACTCGGCCCGGCGGCAGCCCACGAGGAGACACTGGGCGACCTGCTGGCTGCGCATCCCTTGGGCTGAGCGCGAGGCCCGGGGGGGGGTGAACCCGAGACCCGGGGGACGAACCCGAGGCCTCTGGGATGAGCGCGAGGCTCTGGAGTGAGCCAGGGCCTTGAGACAGGCGGGGCCTTGAGACAGGCAGGCGGCCTTGAAGCAAGCGGGCGGGCGGCCGGGAACCCGGCCGCCCCGAGGCGGCTAGAGCACGAACCCCGACTGCCCCTCCGCGTTCACCACAGGACGGCCCGCGGCCGCCCAGACCTGCATGCCGCCGTCGACGTTCACCGCGTCGATGCCCTGCTGGACCAGGTACATCGCGACCTGTGCGGAACGGCCCCCGGAGCGGCAGATCACATGGACCCTGCCGTCCTGCGGGGCCGCCTCGGTCAGCTCGCCGTAGCGTGCGACGAAGTCACTGATGGGAATGTGCAGCGCCCCTTCGGCGTGACCCGCCTGCCACTCGTCGTCCTCCCGGACGTCCAGCAGGAAGTCACCGTCCGCGAGATCCGAGACCTCGACCGTGGGCACACCAGCTCCGAAACTCATGCCCCGACGCTACCCGACCGGGCCGCTCCGTAACTCGGCCCGGTGTACGCGGACGGGACGCCACTGGTCCCAGGACCGACGTCACCGGAAGCCCGTCCTCAGGCCCCGCTGCCGAGCAGGCCCGCCAGCTCGGCCTCCCGCGCGCTCACCTGCGCCAGCAGCTGCTCGGCGATCTCCTCCAGCAGCCGGTCGGGGTCGTCCGGCGCGATCTTGAGCATCGCGCCGATCGCGCTCTCCTCCAGGTCGCGGGCGACGAGGGCGAGCAGTTCCTTGCGCTGGGCGAGCCATTCGAGCCGGGCGTAGAGCTCCTCGCTGCGGCTCGGGCGCCACTCCTCGGACACGGGTCCTGCGGCCCACTCCTCGGACAGCTCCCGGAGCAGAGACTCGTCCCCACGGCCGTACGCCGCGTTGACCCGGGAGATGAACTCGTCGCGCCGCGCGCGCTCCGTGTCGTCCTGCGCCAGGTCGGGGTGCGCCTTGCGGACCAGCTCCCGGTAGAGCTTTCGGGCCTCGTCGCTCGGCCGGACCCGCTGCGGCGGCCGCACCGGCTGATCGGTCAGCATGGCCGAAGCCTCAGGGGACAGCCCGTCCGAGTCGAGCCAGTCGTGGAACAACTCCTCGATCCCCGGCATCGGCATGACGCGGGCCCGTGCCTCCTGCGCCTTGCGTACGTCCTCCGGGTCACCGGTGCTCGCGGCCCGCGCCTCGGCGATCTGCGCGTCCAGCTCGTCGAGCCGCGAGTACATCGGCCCGAGCTTCTGGTGGTGCAGCCTGGAGAAGTTCTCCACCTCGACCCGGAACGTCTCCACCGCGATCTCGAACTCGATCAACGCCTGCTCGGCCGCCCGAACGGCCCGCTCCAGCCGCGCCTCGGGCCGCGCCTGACCCTCTCCTCCGGCGTCACCCACGGTCGCGTCACCGGCCTTCGAGCCTCCTGCCGCCGCGTCACCCCCGGCCGAACCACCCACCGACCCTTCGCCCGCGGCCGAACCGGCCACCGACTCGTCGTCCGCTGTCGAGCCGACCACGGTCTCGTCACCCACGGTCCCGTCACCCACCGCTGGGTCGTCCACAGCTGGGTCATCCACCGCTGAGTCGTCCACCGCTGCGGCGTCGGCCGTCCGGTCACCCGCCAGGGAACCGTCCGAAGACGCGTCGCCTCCGACCCCACTGCTTCCGGCCACGTCCGACAACGGCACGTCAGAACCCGATCCGGCACCCGACCCGGCAGACGCCTCAGCCGACGGCTCGGCGCCCGACTCGGCAGCTGCCTCAACGGATGCCTCGGTGGAGGCATCGGCAGACGGCTCGGCGGCCCCCTCGGTGTCCGACTCGGCAGACGGCACCTTCTCGGCGCGCGGCTCACCCGAGCCCGGTTCCGCGAGAGGCTCGGACGGGGGCTGATCAGCTTCCGGGGTCGTCACCCGCCCAGCCTAGGCCACGGTTCAGCCACCTATTCGAATCGCCTGGCCAGGTGCCTTCCCCGCACGCCTTCCCGGGCCCTTCGCCGCCCGCCCCGTCAGACCCCCAGCTCTCCCACGATCCGCCCCGCCCGCACGGCCGCCACCAGCTCCGCGTGATCGGCCTCGGTGCGGTCCGCGTAGGCCACCGAGAAGGTGGCGACCGCCTCGTCCAGTTCCTCGCTCTTGCCGCAGTACCCCGCGATGAGCCGCGGATCCGCGCTGTGCGCGTGCGCCCGTGCCAACAGGGCCCCCGTCATCCGGGCGTAGTCGTCTATCTGGTCCGCGGCCAGCGCCGCGGGATCGACACTGCCCTTGCGGTTGCGGAACTGCCGGACCTGGAAAGGGCGCCCCTCGACCGACGTCCAGCCGAGGAGGATGTCGCTGACGACCTGCATCCGCTTCTGGCCGAGGACGACCCGGCGGCCCTCGTGCTCGACCTCGGGCACCGCGAGGCCGGCCGTCGCCAGGTGCGGCACCAGGACGGACGTACGGGCCTCCTTCACCTGGAGGACGAGGGCCTCACCGCGGTGGTCGAGGAGCAGCACGACGTACGAGCGCGTGCCCACGCTGCCCGTGCCGACCACGCGGAACGCAACGTCGTGCACCGCGTACCGAGCGAGGAGCGGGAGACGGTCCTCGGAGAGCGTGGCCAGATACTCCTCCAGCGACCGCGCGACCCCGGCGGCCTCCGCGTCCGGCACGCGCCGCAGCACCGGCGGGGCGTCGACGAAGCGGCGCCCGCCGCCCTCCACGACCTCCGTCGACTTGGCCGCGAACCGCCCACTGGTGTTGCCACGGGCCTTCTCCGAGACCCGCTCCAGCGTGCCGAGCAGGTCGTGGGCGTCGGCGTGCGAGACCAACTCCTCGTCCGCGATGGCGTTCCACGCGTCCAGGACCGGGAGCTTGGCGAGCAGCCGCATGGTGCGCCGGTACGAACCGGTCGCGAAGTACGCCGCCTTGCGGCAGGTGTCCTCGTCGGCCCCCGCCTCCCGGGCGGCGAGCACGAGCGAGGTCGTGAGCCGCTTCAGGTCCCACTCCCACGGTCCGTGGACCGTTTCGTCGAAGTCGTTCAGGTCTATGACGAGGCCGCCGCGCGCGTCCCCGTACAGACCGAAGTTCGCCGCGTGCGCGTCGCCGCAGATCTGGGCGCCGATACCGGTCAGCGGCGTACGCGCCAGGTCGTAGGCCATGAGTCCGGCCGAACCGCGCAGGAAGGCGAAGGGGGTGGCCGCCATCCGGCCGACCCGTATCGGCGTGAGCTCGGAGATCCGGCCGCGGTTTGACGCGTCGACCGCCGTCACCGCGTCCGGGCGGTCGCCGTTCGTGTCCAGGGAGGCGTGCGCACTGCGCGGGACGCCGGCCCGCAGCGCCTTGCCCTCCTCCTTGGGCGAACCCTGCCCCTTGGCCGGGCCCTCCCCGGACGGTCGCGCGAACCCGCGCACCGCCGGAACCCTTGCCGCCCCGGCCACCACACCACCGGTCTCGCTCACCCGAACCGCCTCCCCCGCGCACGAACATCAATTTCGAGACGACCGTACCGCCGGGCGCCGATCCTTGTGAGCCCCTGTGGACAACTCCGCGTCTGTGGAAAACACCCCAGCTCAGCGTCGGCTCCGTGCCGAAGACAGCTCGCAGGCGGTGCTGGTGCTACCTCCGGAACTGCTCCTGGCAGCGACCGTCCTCGGCCAGATACGTCTTCGCCCACGCGCCCAGCTCCCCCAGCGCGGGCTCCAACGCCGCCCCCGCCTCCGTCAGCCGGTAGGAGACCCGCAGCGGCGGCCCGTCGTCGACCTCGCGCACCACCAGTCCGACCGTCGCCAGCTCGGTGAGCCGGTCGGAGAGCATGCGCTCGCTGATGCCGGGGATGGCACGGCGCAGGTCGGCGAAGTGGACGGGGGCGGGCAGGAGCACGGCCACGATCGGGCCCGTCCAGCGCTTTCCGAGCACCTGGAAGACCTGGGTGATGCCGTTGTCCACCCGCCTGCACGACGCAGCGTCGTGGTTTTCCTGGACCGCCATGCCTTCAGGGTACTGGCCCTTCATGAGGGGATGAAAAAAAGTAAGTACCTATGTTATTCATAGTCACGAACAAAAACGCAGTCCATGTCGACGGGCCGCACCGTGCCCGGACTGCCAAGGGCACAGCGCTCCCTCGGCGCACCCGTCGGACAACGCTCCGTCGGACCACATCGCCGAACCACGCCGAACCACCCTCACTGGAGAACTCATGGCCACCCTCTTGCACCTGGACTCGTCCGTCTTCCCAGGTCCCGCCTCGGCGTCCCGCGCCGTCACGGACGCCTTCCGCAAGGCCTGGGAGGAGCAGCACCCGGAGGGCACGGTGCTCTACCGCGACCTCTCCCTGAATCCCGTGCCGCACATCACCGCCGACGCCCACAGCGCCGGCTTCGCCGATCCGTCGGAGCACACCCCGGAGCAGGCCGCCGCCTTCGCAGAGCGGGTGAAGTTCATCGAGGAGCTGGAGCAGGCGGACGCCGTGCTGATCGGCGCGCCCATGTACAACTTCTCGATCCCGTCGACCCTCAAGGCGTGGCTGGACAACGTGATCCTCTTCGGCCGTACCGCGGGCGACACCCCGTCCGCCAAGGGCACCCCGGTCACCGTCGTCGCCAGCCGCGGCGGCTCCTATGCGCCGGGCACCCCGCGCGCGGGCTACGAGTACGTGCAGAACTACCTGGAGGCCGTCCTCAAGGACATGCTTGCCCTGGACCTCGAATTCATCGTCCCGGAGCTCACGATGGCCCCGCACAACCCGGCGATGGCCGAGCTGGTCCCGCTTTTCGAGGCCTCCCGCGCCAAGTCCCTGCAGGAGGCGGCCGACAAGGCCAGGACCCTCGCCGACCAGCTCACGTCCAAGGCGGCCTGACACTTCACCACGTGAGCACGCACAGCGTGAGTACACACCACGTGACCACGCGCCCCGGTCGTGCGGCGCCCAATGTGCCCGAAGCGACGCCGCACGACCGTTTTTCACCCTCTACGGAGAGGGCACTTTCACTGATGGGTATCCCTAGGAGACCCACTTTCCCCCTGGGTCCGCCTCTCGGTCCCAGGGAGCCACATCCCGACGGAAGTCGCCCCTACGCGGCGGCCGCCGCTGCCGCTGCCCGGTTGATCCCGTCCGTCTCCAGCACCCGCTCCGCCGCCCCGTCCCGGGCCACCGCGATCATCGCCAGGCCCACCTGTTCGGTCGTGGTGATCCGCCGGGGCGCCAGCTTCCGAAGGACGGGCAGCAGGGGCCCGGTCAACGCGTACATCACCCGGTACACCCGGGTCTTCGACCGGATTCCGTGCAGCGGCTGGATGAGCCCCGGCCGGAACATGTACGCCTCCACACCGTCCAGGGCGAGCAGCGCGTTCTCTGTCTCCCCCTTGACCCGCGCCCACATCACACGCCCCTGCGCGGAGCCGTCGGTCCCCTGCCCGGACACGTAACAGAAGGTCAGCCCGGGATTCCAGCGGCCGAGCGAACGCGCCACCTCTAGCGTGAGGTGGTACGTGACCTTCCGGTACGCGTCCTCCTTCATACCCGCCGACGAAACCCCGAGGCAGAAGAAGCAGGCGTCGTACCCGGAGAGCTCACCCTCGAGCCCGCCGAGATCCATGAGATCGGCCCGCACGACCTCCCGCAGCTTCGGATGCGAGACCCCTACCGCCGACCGCCCGACCACCAGCACACTCTCGACGCCCGAGTCCCGCAGACATTCCCGCAAAACCCCTTGCCCGACCATCCCGGTCGCCCCAAAGAGGATCACCTTCACAGAGCCCACTCCCACCACTCAGCCGGACCGGCACCCTAGGCCCTGCCCGCACTAGCCGCACGCAGCAGGGCCGAAGGGACTCAATCCCGCCAAGGATGCTGCTGCCTCACCGACTCGCGCTGTCCTGTTTCTTCTTCATCCAGGCCTGACAACCCCACCGGACGAGCGCCCCGACAAGGACGGCGACGACGATCGCCCCCCAGTCGATGACATGCGGGAGCCCGGGGAAGAAGCCGAAGAAGACCAGCGTCACCACCAGCCCCCCGGCGAACGCCGCGACCCCGGCCCACCGCAGTCGCACATCCCGAGCCCGGTCCCGGCCCGCCTGCTGATCAATCATGAACGGCTCACTTCGTGATGTGGTGGCACTGCCTCACCCGGCGCACCCCGTTGACATACAGATGCGCACACGCCTTTCCACAACGAGACAACGACTGAGGCGAGTTGTTCCGCATCGGGTCGATGCACGCACCGGCCCGATTGATCACGAAATGATGCGCTGACCTGCGGATTCGTTTCTTCGACCCTGCCTGGGTGCCAGCAGGCGGACCGGGCGACCAGCCTGGCACCCGGCGGACAGTCGCCCGGCCGGATCGACCCGCCGCGCGACGCCTCCCCGGCCCTGCCCCAGCAAAGACCCAGCCCATACGAAGCAGGCCCCCGACCGTGAGATACCTCACCGCCGGGGGCCTGCCCCGTCATGTCGTCGGCCGGGGCGCAGGGGCTGTGTGTGCACGTCCTGGGGAACTGTGTGTGCACGTCCCGGGGAACGAAGAACGGGCCTCCACCGGAACTTTCGTTCTGGTGGAGACCCGGTCTCCTGTGGTGCGCGAGGGGGGAGTTGAACCCCCACGCCCTTGCGGGCACTGGAACCTGAATCCAGCGCGTCTGCCTATTCCGCCACCCGCGCATTGGGTGTGTCGTCCGTCTCTCACCGAGTGGGTGAGCGCCTGCCGACATGCAGAAGATTAGCACGCTGGATGGGGTGGATTCACATCCGTTTCCGAGGGCCGGCGGCAGGGCAGCGGACCTCCGCGTCGGCCCGCCATCAGCCCCGCTTCACCCCCGCATCACCTGCGGGACCGCCTCGGACGGCACCCCGGATCCCTCCGTCCCCACCCTCCACGTATCAACGAGAACCGGTTCACGTATCAACCTCGTACCGGTCCAGGCCATCTCCCCAGGAGGGGGCCGGGGTCCACAGTCGGGTGCGGGACACTGTGGGTGCGCCACCTCTACGATCCTTCTCATACGGAGTGCCCGGGGGGAGTTCGAAGAGGGGCTTCGGAGGGAACCTCGGGAGGGGACTTCAGTGGGCGTCGACTTCTGTCGACCGGGCCGACAGGGGGAACCAGCCGATTTCCCGGCGCGTGGATACGATCAGTAAGCAGTACCAGGGCAACGACGACGGAGGAGGTGCCCCATGGGAGTCCTGAAGAAGTTCGAGCAACGTCTCGAAGGTCTGGTCAACGGCACCTTCGCCAAGGTGTTCAAGTCCGAGGTCCAGCCCGTGGAGATCGCAGGAGCGCTCCAGCGCGAGTGCGACAACAACGCCACGATCTGGAACCGCGACCGGACCGTCGTCCCGAACGACTTCATCGTGGAGCTGAGCACGCCCGACTTCGAGCGGCTCAGCCCCTACTCCGGCCAGCTCGGTGACGAGCTCGCCGGCATGGTGCGCGACTACGCCAAGCAGCAGCGCTACACCTTCATGGGCACCATCAAGGTCCATCTGGAGAAGGCGGACGACCTGGACACGGGCCTGTACCGGGTCCGCAGCCGTACGCTCGCCTCCTCCGCCAACCAGCAGGCCACTCCCGAGCGCGCACCCGCGGGCCCGCCCCCGGCGGCAGCCCGCGGCCAGGCAGGTGGCTACGGCTACCCGCCCGCGGCCGCTCCCCCCATGCCTGCCGCGCCGCCCCCCGGCGGCCGTCCGGGCGCCGCACCCGCGGGCCAGCGGCCCGCCGCGGCCCCGCAGCCGGGTGGACGTACGCGGCACTGGATCGAGATCAACGGCACCCGCCATCAGATCTCCCGCCCGACGCTGGTGCTGGGCCGCAGCACCGAAGCCGACGTGCGGATCGACGACCCCGGCGTCTCGCGCCGGCACTGTGAGATCCGGACCGGAACGCCCTCGACTGTCCAGGATCTCGGGTCCACCAACGGCATCGTGGTGGACGGGCAGCACACCACCCGCGCTACGCTCCGCGACGGCTCGCGGATCGTCGTGGGCAGCACCACCATCATTTACCGGCAAGCCGAAGGGTGAAGCGGGGGCAATGTCAGAGCTGACCCTCACGGTCATGCGGCTGGGTTTCCTGGCCGTACTGTGGCTGTTCGTGATCGTGGCCGTGCAGGTCATCCGCAGCGACCTGTTCGGAACGCGCGTCACACAGCGCGGCTCGCGCAGGGACGCCAACCGACCGCAGCAGGCCGCGCGCCAAGCCGCGCCGCCGCAGCAGCGCCAGCAGGCGGCACCACCGAGCGGCGGCGGCCGTCAGCGCCGTGGCGCCCCCACCAAGCTGGTCGTCTCCGAGGGCATCCTCACGGGCACGACGGTCGCGCTGCAGGGGCAGACCATCACCCTGGGACGTGCACACGACAGCACCATCGTGCTGGACGACGACTACGCGTCCAGCAGGCATGCCAGGATCTACCCGGACCGTGACGGCCAGTGGATCGTCGAAGACCTCGGGTCCACCAACGGCACGTATCTCGACCGGAACCGACTGACGACTCCCACGCCGATCCCGCTGGGCGCGCCGATCCGCATCGGCAAGACCGTCATCGAGCTGCGGAAGTAGTGCTACGTCATGAATGAGCGCGAGCGGAGCGAGCGGGCAGCGGCGGTCCACACGACGGACCCCGGCGCGCTCCCGACCGGAGGGTGGGCACCGTGCGGATGTACCCGGAGCCGACGGGCGAGGTGCGCATGAGTCTGTCACTGCGCTTCGCCGCCGGATCGCACAAAGGCATGATCCGCGAGGGCAACGAGGACTCCGGCTACGCCGGTCCGCGGCTGCTCGCGATCGCGGACGGAATGGGTGGACAGGCCGCCGGTGAGGTGGCCTCCTCCGAGGTCATCTCCACCATCGTCGCGCTCGACGACGACGTGCCGGGCTCCGACATCCTCACCTCGCTCGGGACGGCCGTTCAGCGCGCCAACGACCAGCTCAGGATGATGGTCGAGGAGGACCCCCAGCTCGAAGGCATGGGGACGACCCTCACCGCGCTTCTGTGGACCGGGCAGCGGCTCGGCCTCGTACACGTCGGTGACTCCCGCGCGTATCTGCTGCGGGACGGCGTGCTGACGCAGATCACGCAGGACCACACGTGGGTGCAGCGCCTCGTCGACGAGGGCCGCATCACGGAGGAGGAGGCCACCACCCACCCGCAGCGCTCCCTGCTGATGCGCGCGCTGGGCAGTGGCGACCATGTCGAGCCGGACCTCTCCATCCGTGAGGTCCGCGCCGGCGACCGGTACCTGATCTGCTCCGACGGGCTGTCCGGGGTCGTCTCCCATCAGACGATGGAGGACACCCTCGCCAGCTACCAGGGCCCGCAGGAGACGGTGCAGCAGCTGATCGAGCTCGCGCTGCGCGGCGGTGGCCCCGACAACATCACGGTCATCGTGGCCGACGTCCTCGACATCGACGGCGGGGACACCCTCGCGGGGCAGCTCTCCGACACCCCCGTCGTCGTGGGCGCGGTCGCCGAGAACCAGCACCAGCTGCACGACAACGGCGCCATGCAGACGCCCGCCGGCCGCGCCTCCAACCTCGGCCGGCAGGTGCCCGGGCAGGGCGGCGGCGGAGAGTTCGGCCCGCCCGGCAGCGGCGACACCACCGGCTACGTACCCACCGGCGGTTTCGGCGGCTACTCGGACGACGACTTCGTCAAACCGCGCTCCGGGCGGAAGTGGCTGAAGAGATCTCTCTACATCGCCCTCGCGCTCGGTGTCATCGGCGGCGGACTGTACGGCGGCTACCGCTGGACGCAGACTCAGTACTACGTCGGCGCCAACGACGAGCACGTCGCGCTGTACCAGGGGATCAGCCAGGACCTGGCCTGGGTCTCGCTCTCGAAGGTGGAGAAGGATCACCCCGAGATCGAACTCAAGTACCTGCCGCCGTACCAGCAGAAGCAGGTCAAGGCCACGATCGCCGAGGGCGGTCTGACCGACGCCCGCTCGAAGATCGAGGAGCTGGCCACCCAGGCGTCCGCGTGCAAGAAGGACGCCGAGCGCCGCGAGGCGGACAGCAAGGAGAACGCGAAGACCGGTGAGGGCGAGGCCGGCGGTGTCACGGGAACCACACGGACCTCTGCCGCGTCCAAGGCGACACCTACGCCGACCCCGTCGGGGTCCGGTGCAGCATCGCCCGACCCGTCCAAGTCCACGACCGCACCCACTCCCACACCCGGCCCCAGCCTCTCCGACGAAGAGCAGAAGCTGGTCTCGCTGTGCGGTAAGCAGTAAGCAGCCGTGAGGGGCCCTGTCACACGATGAGCAGCACTTCCAACCCGTCGACGCATCACACGTCAACGATCGGCTCGATCGGAGCACCGAGCCGACGTAACACCGAGCTCGCGCTGCTGGTGTTCGCCGTGGTCATCCCGGTGTTCGCATACGCCAACGTCGGTCTGGCCATGAACGACTCGGTGCCGCCCGGGCTGCTGAGCTACGGCCTCGGCCTCGGCCTGCTCGCGGGCGTCGGCCATCTCGTCGTGCGGAAGTTCGCCCCGTACGCGGACCCGCTGCTGCTGCCGCTGGCCACGCTGCTCAACGGCATCGGGCTGGTGGTGGTCTGGCGCCTGGACCAGTCGCAACGACTGCAGCAGAGCGACAACTTCTTCGAGGCGGCCCCCCGCCAGCTGCTGAACTCCGCGCTGGGCGTCGCCCTGTTCGTGGTCGTGCTGATCTTCCTCAAGGACCACCGCGTCCTGCAGCGCTACACCTACATCTCCATGGTCGCCGCAGTGATCCTGCTGCTCCTCCCGCTTGTCCCCGGCCTCGGCGTGAACGTCTTCGGCGCGAGGATCTGGATCAAGATTCCCGGCCTCGGCACCATCCAGCCCGGTGAGTTCGCGAAAATCGCCCTGGCGGTCTTCTTCGCCGGCTATCTCATGGTGAAACGCGACGCCCTGGCCCTGGCCAGCCGCCGCTTCATGGGGCTCTACCTGCCGCGCGGGCGGGACCTCGGCCCGATCGTCGTCATCTGGGCGCTCTCCATCCTGATCCTGATCTTCGAGACCGACCTCGGTACCTCGCTGCTGTTCTTCGGCATGTTCGTGATCATGCTGTACGTCGCCACCGAGCGGACCAGCTGGATCGTGTTCGGTCTGCTGATGTCCGCGGCCGGCGCCGTCGGTGTCGCCTCCTTCGAGTCGCACGTCCAGCAGCGCGTCCAGGCCTGGCTCGACCCGATGCGCGAGTACGAGCTGAGCCAGGAAGGCGTCCTGGGCCACACCGAGCAGTCGATGCAGGCCCTGTGGGCCTTCGGCTCCGGTGGCACCCTCGGCACCGGACTCGGCCAGGGCAACTCCGACCTCATCGGCTTCGCCGCCAACTCCGACTTCATCCTCGCCACCTTCGGCGAGGAGCTGGGCCTGGCCGGCGTGATGGCGATCCTGCTGATGTACGGCCTGATCGTGGAGCGCGGTGTCCGTACGGCGCTCGCGGCCCGCGACCCGTTCGGCAAGCTCCTCGCCGTCGGCCTGTCCGGCGCCTTCGCCCTTCAGGTCTTCGTCGTCGCCGGCGGCGTCATGGGCCTGATCCCGCTGACCGGTATGACGATGCCCTTCCTGGCGTACGGCGGTTCCTCCGTCATCGCCAACTGGGCCCTCATCGGCATCCTGATCAGAATCAGCGACACCGCCCGCCGCCCCGCGCCGGCCCCCGCGCCCAACCCCGACGCCGAGATGACCCAGGTGGTCCGACCGTGAACAAGCCCCTGCGCCGGATCGCGATCTTCTGCGGGCTCCTCGTCCTCGCGCTGCTCATCCGCGACAACTGGATCCAGTACGTCCAGGCCGACACGCTGAAGAAGGACACGAAGAACCGCCGCGTCGCCATAGCGCGCTATGCCACACCGCGCGGCGACATCATCGTCGACGGCAACCCGATCACCGGGTCCACGAAGACGAGCGGCGACGACTTCAACGACTTCGAGTACAAGCGCACCTACAAGGACGGCGCGATGTGGGCCCCCGTCACGGGCTACGCCTCGCAGGCGTTCGGCGCCACGCAGCTGGAGAGCATCGAGGACGGCATCCTCACCGGCAACGACGACCGGCTCTTCTTCCGCCGCACCCTCGACATGATCACCGGCAAGAAGCAGGAGGGCGGCAACGTCGTCACCACGCTCAACGCCGCCGCGCAGAAGGCCGCGTACAAGGGTCTGCTGAAGCAGGGCAAGGGTGCCGTCGCCGCGATCGACCCGGAGACCGGCGCGATCCTGGCCCTGGCCTCCACCCCCTCGTACGACCCCTCGACGTTCGCCGGGAACTCCACCAAGGTCGACGGCGAGGCCTGGAACAAGCTCCAGAAGAAGAACAACCCCGACGACCCGATGCAGAACCGGGCGCTGCGCGAGATCTACCCGCCCGGGTCGACCTTCAAGGTGGTCACGGCCGCGGCGGCGCTGGAGCACGGCATCGTCGACAGCGCCGACGAGAAGACCGACTCGCCACTGCCGTACACCCTGCCGGACAGCACCACCGAGCTGAAGAACGAGGGGAACATCCCCTGCAAGAACGCGACGCTGCGCGAGGCGCTGCGCGTCTCCTGCAACACCGTCTTCGGCAAGCTGGGCGTCGACGTCGGCAAGGAGGACATGCTGGAGACGGCCAAGAAGTTCGGCTTCAACGAGGAGCAGTTCATCCCGATCCGCTCCAGCGCCTCCAACTTCCCAGAGAAGATGGACAGGCCGCAGACCGCGCTCAGCTCGATCGGCCAGTTCGAGACGGCCACGACGCCGCTGCAGATGGCCATGGTGGCCTCGGCCATCGCCAACGACGGCACGCTCATGAAGCCGTACATGGTCGACAAGCTCCAGGCGCCGAGCCTCGACGTCATCGAGCAGACCGAGCCCTCCGAGATGAGCGAGCCGCTCTCCGAGAAGAACGCCCAGATCCTTCAGTCGATGATGGAGACGGTCGTCAAGGAGGGCACCGGCACCAAGGGCCAGATCAACGATGACGGCGTCACCGTCGGCGGCAAGACCGGTACCGCCCAGCGTGGTGTCGACAACAGCGAGAACCCGTACGCCTGGTTCATCTCGTACGCGAAGCTCGACGACGGCAGCTCCCCGGTCGCCGTCGCCGTGGTCGTCGAGGACGAGAGTGCCAACCGTGACGACATCTCCGGCGGCGGTCTCGCGGCACCGATTGCGAAGGACGTGATGAAGGCAGTCATCGACAGCAAGAAGTGACCCCGCTCACGTCCCCTTCACATCGGTGCACGTTGCGATACCGGTCCTGTATCGGGTGACGGTTGTGGCCAGGTCAGTCAAGGCGAGCCGGGTACGGTATGCCCGGACAGCACACCGCCGGACCACACGTGGTGTGGTCAGGACCGTCGGAGAGGGCTGGTAGGTAGCTATGGAAGAGCCGCGTCGCCTCGGCGGCCGGTACGAGCTGGGCCACGTGCTCGGCCGTGGTGGCATGGCGGAGGTACACCTCGCCCATGACACCCGGCTCGGCCGCACGGTGGCGGTGAAGACGCTGCGAGCGGACCTCGCGCGCGATCCGTCATTCCAGGCCCGGTTCCGCCGGGAGGCCCAGTCGGCCGCCTCGCTCAACCATCCCGCGATCGTCGCCGTGTACGACACGGGTGAGGACTACATCGAGGGCATCTCCATCCCGTACATCGTGATGGAGTACGTCGACGGGTCCACGCTGAGAGAGCTGCTGCACTCCGGGCGCAAGCTGCTGCCCGAGCGCGCCATGGAGATGACCATCGGCATCCTCCAGGCGCTCGAGTACTCGCACCGCAACGGAATCGTCCACCGCGACATCAAGCCGGCGAACGTCATGCTGACGCGCAACGGCCAGGTCAAGGTCATGGACTTCGGCATCGCCCGCGCCATGGGCGACTCCGGCATGACGATGACGCAGACCTCGGCGGTCATAGGAACCGCGCAGTACCTGTCCCCGGAGCAGGCGAAGGGCGAGCAGGTCGACGCCCGCTCCGACCTGTACTCCGCGGGCTGTCTGCTGTACGAGCTCCTGACGGTCCGCCCCCCGTTCATCGGGGACTCCCCGGTCGCGGTCGCGTACCAGCACGTGCGCGAGGAGCCGCAGGCGCCCAGCGTCTTCGACCCCGAGATCACGCCCGAGATGGACGCCATCGTCCTGAAGGCGCTCACCAAGGACCCGGACTACCGCTACCAGTCCGCCGACGAGATGCGCGTCGACATCGAGGCCTGCCTCGACGGCCAGCCCGTCGCGGCCACGGCGGCCATGGGCTCCGTGGGCTACGGCGGCTACCCGGACGACCGGCCCACCACCGCTCTGCGCTCCACTGACGCGCAGGCCACGTCGATGCTGCCCCCGATGAATCCGGACGACGGCGGCTTCGGCTACGACGACCGTGCCGGGCGCCGACGCCAGCAGAAGAAGAACAACACCTCGACGATCCTGCTGGTCGTCGCGGGTCTGCTCGTGCTGGTCGGCGCGATCCTCATCGGCAAGTGGGCGTTCACCGGACAGGGCGGGGCAGGCGACGAAGCGTTCCCGGCGCCGAACTTCGTGAACAAGACCCAGTCCGAGGCCGAGAAGTTGGCGACCAACCGCGAGCTGGAGCTGAAGATCGACTCCAAGCCCTGCGAGGACACCCCGAAGAACAGTGTCTGCGCCCAGACTCCGAGGGCGGAGACCCAGGTCAAGAAGGGCGACACGATCACGCTGACCGTGTCGACGGGGGCGCCGAAGGTCGCGGTACCGAACGTCATCGACGACCCGGTCGACGAGGCCACGGAAAAGCTCGAGGACGACAAGTACGGCTTCACGGTCAAGACGGAGTCCAAGGAGTCCAGCGAGACGCCCGGAACGGTCCTCGAACAGGACCCGACGGCGGGCGACGAGGTGGAGAAGGGCTCCACGATCACCCTCACCGTCGCCAAGGAGAAGGAACAGTCCACCGTTCCGGACGTCAGCGGCCTGAGCTGTGACGACGCCAAGGCGCGGATGGAGCAGAACGACCTCACGGGCAACTGCACCGACGTGGAGACCGACGACGACAACCTCGTCGGCAAGGTCGTCGCCACATCGCCCACGGCCAACTCCCCGGCCGACCCGGGCTCCACGGTGACCATCCAGATCGGCAAGGCGGCGGAGGAAGAGGAGTTCGCCATGCCGAAGGTGACCCAGATGACCCTCGCCCAGGCCAAGCAGGTTCTCGCACAGAACAACCTTCAGCTCGGCAACGTCCAGGGGTCGCAGGACGACAACTCCATCGTCCTCGCCAGCAACCCGCAGGAGGGCCAGCAGGTGAAGGCCGGGGACAGGGTCAACCTCGGAACGATCGACGCCGGGCAGCAGAACAACGGCGGCAACGGCAACGGCGGCCTCATCTCAGGCGCCAACGGAGCGGCCTTCCGCGAGGAGGACTGACCCGGACGGCCGGACGCGGATCGCTGGTCGACGCGAATGGGGGCCTGTACTGCTCGGTCGAGCAGTACAGGCCCCCATTGCATGGTCCCTGCGAGGTTCGGTGCGGGATCGCGCCCGTCAGCGGCGCGGGGCTGTAGCGATGTGCGGCTCTGCCGCGGGTGCGACCAGCTGACAGGGCTCGCGGGTCATCACCGCGCATCCCGAGGAGCGCTCAGCGCAGCTCCGGCGGCGGGGTCCGCTCGTCGTTGACCTTCTCCACGCGGTCCAGTTCGCCCCACACGACGTACCGGTAGCGGGACGTGTAGACGGGCGTGCAGGTCGTGAGTGTGATGTAGCGGCCGGCCTTCTGCCTGCCCGATTCCTTGGGGACGGGCGCGAGGACCTTGACGTTGAACTTCGACGTCTCGGGAAGGGTCGCGTAGACCTTGTAGACGTACCAGTCGTCCTTGGTCTCGAAGACGATCGCGTCGCCCTTCTTGAGCTTGTCGATGTTGTGGAACTTGGCACCGTGGCCGTCGCGGTGGGCGGCCAGTGAGAAGTTGCCCTTCTTGTCCTGCGGAAGGGCGGACTTGACGGGGTCGGTGTAGTAGCCGGCGATGCCGTTGTTGAGGGACTTCGTGGAGGTGCCCTTCTTGACCAGCACCTCGCCGTTCTTCATCGCCGGGACGTGCAGGAAACCGATGCCGTCCTTGGTGTCCAGACCGACCGGGCCGCGGTCCTCCGCCCAGTGGTCGCGCACCTTGTCGCCCTGCTTGTCGGCCTCGCGGTCCGCCACGACGTTCGTCCACCACAGCGAGTAGGCGACGAACAGGCCGAGGATCAGACCCGCCGTGATGAGGAGTTCGCCGAAGACGCTGACGGCCGCCGCGATCCGGCCGCCGCCACGGCGCCGCGGCGCGGGCGAGGACGCCCGGGCGTCCGTGTGCTCTTCGTGGTCGGTCGTCGCTGCCACTGCGTTGCCCCGTCTGGTCTCTCAGGAATCTTGGAAGGTCGTGAAGCTCGGATGTTCTGACGCTCGGGATGAAGCTTGGGACATTGTGAGGCTTGGGAGGTCGTGAAGCGTGGGGTCGCCGGTCGCCCGGGTGTCTCAGTCGACGAGAGCGTCCGGTTTGCCCTTGTCGCGCGATCGTTCCTCGACCATCGTGCCCCAGACGATCATCCGGTACTTGCTGGTGAATTCCGGGGTGCAGGTGGTGAGAGTGATGTAGCGGCCCGCCTTGGTGAAGCCCGCGCCCTTGGGGATCGCGTCCAGGACGGCCGTGTTGCTCGGCGACGTCACCGGCAGGATCGACGCCATCTTGTACACGAAGTACTTGTCCTGCGTCTCCACGACGATCGGGTCGCCCGGCTTCAGGCGGTTGATGTACCGGAACGGTTCGCCATGGGTGTTGCGATGCCCGGCAAGACCGAAGTTGCCCGTCTTGGCGTCCGGCATCGCCGTCTTCACGCCCTCCTCGGCATAGTGGCCGACCATGCCGCGGTCCAGCACCCGCTTCTTGTCGGTGCCCTCCGCTATCGGCACGACCACATCGAGCTTCGGGATGTGCAGGAGGGCGAAGCCCTGGCCCGGCTCGAACGCCCCCGGGTTGCGCTTGCCGTTGGCCCAGTCGTCCTGGAGGCTGCTCGCCTCGTTGCCCGCCTGCGCGTGCGCCCGGACGTTCGTCCACCACAGCTGGTACGTCACGAACAGCAGCATCAGTACACCGGTGGTGATGAACACCTCGCCGATCGCCCGGCTGGCCATCACGGCCGCGCCCGGCTTCCTCGCCCGCGCCGCACGCCGCGCCTCCATGCGGGAGAGAGGCGCCCCGGCCGCCGCCCGGCTCTCCTGGGCCTCCTGCCCCTCGTGTGCCCCACCGGCCCCACCATGCCGCCCATGGCTCCTGGAGGCCTTGCGACGGGCCGCACGACCGCCACCCGGGGCTCCCACGCCGCCTGCGGCCCCTGTGGGCGGTACGGCGCGCCCAGCGGGCCCGTCCGCACGCGTCGGAGTCCCCGGTATGGACTCGACGACATCGGCTATGCGCAGCCCGACCGTCTCGTCGTCGACGAGGGGCTGCTGCTCGTACGGAGCGGAGTACGCCGGAGCCGGAGAGCTCACCGGGCTCATCGGGCCCGTCGAGCTCAGGGAGCCTGCAGCGCCCATCGGGCCTGTGGAGCTCAGAGGGCTCGTCGGACTCAGCGGGTCGGGCTGGGCGTATGTCCCTTCGTACGAAGTCTGCGGCGCCCCTCCATAAGAGGGTCGCTGCTCCTCCCCGTACGGGCGCTGCGGCGGCTCGTACGACCTCTGGGGCTCGTACGGCTGCTGCGGCTGTTGCGGCTGTTGCTGCGGCCCGGCATACGACGACGGCTGCCGCGGTTCGGCGTAGGCGTGCGTGGGGTCCGCGTGCCCGCTGCGTACCGGCTCCGCGTACGAGGAGGCGGTCTGCCCGGCGCTCCAGTCCCGCGGATACCCCTGGGGGTCGTACCACTCCTGCTCGGGCGCCGCGGGAGGCCGCTGGCCCGGCAGAGGGTCGCTGAGCGGGTCGGCGAGCCCGTCGACGGCGGCCCGCATCGCACCGCTCGGCCGGGCATCGGCATTCGGTGCCCCGAAGTCGCGGGACGGGTCGAAGGCCGCCGCCCCCTCGAAGGCACCCGGCGCCTCGAACGCCTCAGCGCCCCCGTACACGGCGTCCTCGCCGTACGGGGCGGCACTGTCGCGCTCGGGGCGCAGGGCGGTCACGCCGTGGCCCTGCCCACCACCGGGGCGAGCCCGACCGATCTGGCGACGGCTCCCTGGTCCCCGCACTCCACCAGCCAGTTGGCCAGCATGCGGTGACCGTGCTCGGTCAGCACGGACTCGGGGTGGAACTGCACACCCTCGACCAGGAGTTCACGGTGCCTGAGCCCCATGATGATTCCGTCGTGCGTACGGGCCGTGACCTCCAGCTCGACAGGGACGGTCTTCGGCTCGGCGGCCAGCGAGTGGTAGCGGGTGGCGGTGAAGGGCGACGGAAGCCCCGCGAACACCCCCCTGCCCTCGTGCTCGACGAGCGAGGTCTTGCCGTGCAGCAGCTCGGGCGCGCGGTCCACCACGCCGCCGTACGCCACCTGCATCGACTGCATCCCGAGGCAGACGCCGAAGACGGGGATGCCGGTCTCGGCGCAGTGCCGGACCATGTCGACGCAGACGCCGGCCTCTTCGGGCGTGCCGGGGCCGGGCGACAGCAGTACGCCGTCGAAGCCGTCCTGTGCGTGCAGCGCCGACACCTCGTCGTTGCGCAGGACCTCGCACTGGGCGCCCAGCTGGTACAGGTACTGGACCAGGTTGAAGACGAAGCTGTCGTAGTTGTCGACGACGAGAATCCGCGCGCTCACTGGTTGTCCACCGTCACATCGTTGAAGGGCAGCAGCGGTTCGGCCCACGGGAAGACGTACTGGAAGAGCACGTAGACCGCCGCGAGGACCAGCACCAGGGAGATCAGTGCCTTGATCCACGTGTTCCCCGGCAGATGCCGCCAGATAAAGCCGTACATGCCGTCCCTTCCGTCGCGCCACGGCACCAGACTCACGCCGTACCAGACCAGACTAACGGCGTAGGGCCTCCGGTTTCCCAGCCTCTACAGGCTGGGTCGAGTCAAGATGTGCCCAGACGATCAGCCGGTGGCTGTGGCCCCATTCCGGCTCACAGGTCGTCAGCGTCAGATAGCGGCCCGCACGCGTGTACCCCGACTTCTTCGGTACGGGGTCAATGACCGCTATGTCACTGGGCAATGTTTTGTAGGGCTTTGTGTCGATGCGATACGTGAACCAGGTCGTCCCGTCGGTCAGCACCACCGAGTCACCCGGCCGCAGCCTGGGGAAATCCTTGAACGGGTCCCCGTACGTGCGCCGGTGGCCGGCGACGGCGAAGTTCCCCGGCTGTCCGAGCTGTGCGGTGCTCGCGTAGTGGCCGAGACCCTTCTTGAGGGTGTTCGTCCTCGTGCCTTCGAGCACGGGCTTGTTCCACGTGAAACCAAGCCGCGGGATGTACATCACAGCGAAGGGCTTGCCGTCCCTGTACGGCGTCGGCTCCTCGGGGCTCGTTCCGGTGCTGGTGCCGGGAGCGCCCGTCGCCGTGGACCTCGGCTCCTCGGGCCCGGCTGCCACGGATCCCTTCGACCACTGCTCCTGGAGCTGAGCGATCTGGTCGTCCATCGCGGTGTCGGCCTTCACACCCGTCCAGAACAGCACGTACACCACGAAGAGCACGATCACGGTGCCGACGGTGATGCACAGCTCGCTGAACGTCCTGACGACCACTCGCACCGACACAAGGTCCCCCAGCGGCAGCGGCTCCACTACTCCATGGGCTCTTACCCCACGGGCTGCTACTCCACAGGCTTCGCGTAGTGGAGATCCACTGTGCCCGAATAGCCGGGAAGAGTCACGGTCCCGTCCTCGTCGACTTTCCAGCCGAGCCCGTAGACGTTGACGTACACCATGTAGTTCTGGATCGCCTTGGACGCCGAGAGGGCCTTCTGGAGCTTCTCCGGGTCACCGACCGCCTGGATCTTGTACGGGGGCGAGTAGACGCGGCCCTGGAGGATCAGGGTGTTGCCCACGCAGCGGACGGCGGAGGTGGAGATCAGCCGCTGGTCCATGACCTTGATGCCCTTGGCGCCGCCCTGCCACAGGGCGTTCACCACGGCCTGGAGGTCCTGCTGGTGGATGACCAGGTAGTCGGGCTGCGGCTCGGGGTAGCCCGGGAGCTTGGCGGTGGCGTTCGGGGGCGCGTCGTTGAGGGTGACCGTGAGGGCCTCGCCCTTGAGCTTCTGGGTGCCCGCGTTCTTCTCCAGGGCGGCGAGCTTGGCCTCCTCCGCCTTCGTACTGCCGTTGTCCCGCTCAGCGAGCGACTCGACGTCCTCACGCAGCGATCCGTTGCTCTCGTCGAGCTGCCCGTTCTTGTGGCTGCGCTCCTGAATCAGGTCGGAGAGCTTCAGCAGCGAGGCGTCCGTACGGATATTGGTGCCCTTGGCCGTGTTGAAGCTGGTGAAGAAGATCAGCCCGGCCAGGGCGAACACGGCCACGGTCAGCACCCGCACCGGCCGGAAACGCCGGATTGTGCCAGGGCTGGAACCTGGCTGGGGAGAGTCGGCAGAATTGCTCAACGTACCCTTATCTCCTTCGGCGCCGCGGAAGCACTACGCTAACGGACGCCCGGGGGAGCGCTAAGAGTCCCCTTGTACGCTGCCCCGGAGCCAGCCCACGTTCCCTGCGCGGCCACGCAGCGCATCGACAGGAGAGACCCTCGTGCCGAAGTCACGTATCCGCAAGAAGGCCGACTACACGCCGCCCCCGGCGAAGCAGGCGACCAACATCAAGCTGAACAGTCGTGCCTGGGTCGCCCCGGTCATGCTGGCCATGTTCCTCATCGGCCTCGCCTGGATCGTCGTGTTCTACGTGACGGACGGTTCACTGCCGGTCGACGCGTTGGGCAACTGGAACATCGTGGTGGGCTTCGGCTTCATCGCGGCGGGATTCGGCGTTTCCACGCAGTGGAAGTAACGCGGCCATAAGGTGTCGGAAGCCTGTACCAGGGCTTCTCCAAGCCTGTGCCCGCAAGCCGTGGCCCAAGTTGTCCACTGAGTTATCCACAAGGGTTTCCACAGTGTGGATAGGTCTGAAGATCTGTGGATAACCCATCCGGTGTTGACGCCGGTGTGACTGACCTACCGGTATCCGCAAGTGCGTTCGCCCCCTGTCCCGCCTGGGGAAACCCAGGTCAGGGACAGGGGGCACACTTGTTCTTACACAGCATGCACAAGATCCGCCACGGTCTGTGGACAACCTGGGCTTCCAAGGGATTCTCAGGCGGGTCGGCCTTGACTCTCGGACGAGCCGAGCGGTTCGGCTCAGGCGGGCCGGGCTCTTCGGCTCGGGTGGGCCAGCGGCTCGGCTCAGGTGAGCTGGCCGGTCCTTACCAGTGTCATGACCACAACCGCGATCAGCACCAGCGCACACACGCCGTACTGGATCAGCGCGCGCCGCTCACGGGGCGCGTGCACCATGGCGTAGCCGATCACCACACCGCCGACGAGGCCGCCGATGTGGGCCTCCCAGGCGATGTTGCTCCACCCGAAGGTGAAGATCAGGTTGATCACCAGCAGGGCGATCACCGGGCGCATGTCGTAGTTGAGCCGCCGCATGAGGATGGCGGTCGCACCGAACAGGCCGAAGATCGCGCCGGAGGCGCCGAGCGACGGCTGGTTCGGCTCGGCGATCAGATACGTGAGCGCACTTCCGGCGAGGCCGGACACCGCGTACAGGGCGATATACCGGGCGCGGCCGAGGGCCGACTCCAGAGGGCCGCCGATCCACCACAGGCTGAGCAGGTTGAAAGCGATGTGGATATAGCTGCCGTGCAGGAACATCGCCGTGACCAGCCGGTACCACTGCCCCTCCGCGACGCCCTCGACGCTTCCGAGGATCGGCACAAAGGCCCGGCCGATGAGGTCGAAGCTGTCGGTGAAGCGGTCGCCCACGGAGAGCTGGACCAGGAAGACGGCGAGATTGAGCCCGACGAGGATCTTGGTGATCAGCCGGGGATCCGCGGCGACCGTGCCGCCGGCGAGGGTGCGGGGCTGCGCGGCGTTGGGGGCATGGCCCGTCCCGGAACCGTTCCGCACGCATTCCGGGCACTGGAAGCCGACCGAGGCGCTGACCATGCACTCGGGGCAGATGGGACGCTCGCAGCGCGTGCAGCGGATGCCGGTCTCCCGGTCCGGGTGCCGGTAGCAGGTGGGCAGGCTCGCGGCACCCTGTGGTTCCTGCGGGCTGCCTGGCGCCTGGTCCATCGGGATCCCCTCATCCTCTGTACGCATTTGGTACGCAACGCACCGCCCCGCTCATCCTTACGGATGGGCGGGGCGTTTGGTTCCCTGCGGGAGACCTCTCTCGGTTTCCTCCGAGAGGGCTCGATCCCTCCGGGGCCTCGGTTCAGCGGGTCTCGATGACGACCGACTCGATGACCACGTCGCTGACCGGGCGGTCGGTGCGCGGGTTGGTCTGCGCGGAGGCGATGGCGTCCACGACCTTCTGGCTGGCGCCGTCGCTCACCTCGCCGAAGATGGTGTGCTTCCGGGTCAGCCAGGCCGTCGGGGAGACGGTGATGAAGAACTGGGAGCCGTTGGTGCCCGGGCCGGCGTTCGCCATGGCCAGCAGGTACGGCTTGTCGAAGCCGAGGTCCGGGTGGAACTCGTCCTCGAACTCGTAGCCGGGACCGCCGGTGCCGTTGCCCAGCGGGTCACCGCCCTGAATCATGAATCCGCTGATCACCCGGTGGAAGACCGTGCCGTCGTAGAGCTTGTCCGTGGACTTCGCACCCGTGGCCGGGTTGGTCCACTCACGCTCGCCCTTGGCGAGCTCGACGAAGTTCCGGACCGTCTTGGGCGCGTGGTTCGGCAGGAGCCGCACTTCGATGTCGCCGTGATTGGTCTTCAGGGTGGCGTAAAGCTGCTCAGCCACGATCTGCCTTCCGTTGTCCTTTGTGACTCCCCGATCCTCGCACGGACCGCGCCCCAGGTCCTCCGTCACCGCCGCTCCCGACCGCTTCAACCGCTTCGTACCAAAGCGGCGCACAGTCCATGGATCCGTGACATTGTCGTGGCAAGCTCCCGTTGCACCGTATTGATCAGTTATTGCCCCGAGTACGCCCGGAGTCGGCTCTCATGACCCGGATGCCCGCCCTCGCATGCCCCGGAGCTCTCCGGCAGGCATGATCCGGATAAGGGTGGAAAGGTGAACTGTGACTTGCTGGGGGGTGGCCCCAAGCCCCCATGTACGCCACCGAGGAGGAGGATCCCGTGACCCGCAAGGACAGCGTGCGCGCAGCGGCCGAGTCGGCAAAGGACAGCGTGCGGCACGCCGCGGAAGTGGTGGCGCCCTACGCCGACACGACCAGGGACCGCGCCACGCAGTATGCGCACGAAGCACGCGTCAAGCTCGCGCCGAAGGTGTCGGCCGCAGCTCTCCAGGCCGCTGAACAGGCACGCACGCAGTACGACGCCCATCTCGCCCCGCGTCTTGAGCAGGCGCGGACCCATGTGCCGCCGAAGGTCGACCAGGCCGCCCACGAGGCAGCTGTCCGCACCCGCAAGGCCGCACGGCAGGCGGCGGACTACTCCCGGCCGAGGATCGAGCAGGCCAGGGTCGCGGCCGGCCCCGTCCGCGATGAGGCCACGTCCCGCAGTGTGGCGGCGCTGGCGGCCCTGCGCGGTCAGGTCTCGGCCAAGCAGGTCGAGAAGCTGGTCCGTAAGCAGGAGCGGCGGGCCAGGGTCGGCCGCCTCGCCAAGGGCCTCGCCGTGCTGGGCATCCTGGCCGGTGGCGCCTTCGCCGCCTGGAAGTGGTGGGACAAGCAGGCCAACCCCGACTGGCTGGTCGAACCGCCCGCCGCCACGGAGGTCCCGGAGGGTGGCCACCTGACCTCGGTCGACGGCAGCGGTCAGGACGACCTCGACCCCGAAGTCCAGGCCAAGCAGGCCGAGGCTGAGGCTGAGGAGCACAAGGACCGCGGCTGACGCGGCCGGCCGTAGGACATCCCGCCGTAGGACGTCACATCGTGGGGGCAGGAGGCCCGGCGCCTCCTGCCCCCACGATGTTTCACGTGGAACCAGCCCCGATTCTCGTTTCACGTGAAACCGGCCCTGCGTGGGGCCGGGCCTAGGCGGAGCGGTCCTTAGGTGGCGCGGTCCTTGGGTGGGCCGGGCTTTACGTGGAGCCGGGTGCGGTGCGGCGCGGGCGCCTGCGTTCCGGCAGAGGCTTGCGCTTGCGTGTGCGGCGGGGGGCTTCCGCCGAAGCGCCGACCACCGGTGCGACAGGAGCCGTAGAGGCGGGGGCCGTGGCCGTGAGGGCCGTGAGAGCTCTGACGCGGTCGGTGAAGTCGGGGTCGGGGAGGGGGAGATCCAGGTCGTCATCCACATAGGCGACGGCCGCGGGCACGTAGTGCAGGACGGCGTTGACCGGTTCCGGCACGGGCGAGTCGTCCGGCTTGAGCGCGCGGAGGATGCGCAACGTGGTGGTGATCTCGACCTCGGGTCCGGCCTCCTCGTCAGCCACGGTGTCGGTCCGGGTGTGCTGGGTGTGCCACCAGTCGGCTGCTCCGTGCTCGCCCAGGGCCCGGTGGTGCAGATAGAGGCAGTAGCTGGCCGCGGGGTCGCCGGCCCCGGCGGCGTACTGCCACCAGAAACGGGCGGACTCCTCGCGCTCGGAGAGCTGCAGCATGCACCCCAGAACGCGGGCCCCGGACGGTTCGGGCAGTGCCCGGGCGAGAAAGATCCGGAGGTCGGCGAGGGCTCCGGTGTGGGTGATCACGGTCTCGCAGAGCGTCTGGAGATCGTCGGCGGCCGAGGTTTCGTCCACCGATCCCTCGCAGGCCTGTCCTCTGCCTGGGGAGCGTTCGTCGGCCGGGGTCCCGTCGGCCGCCGCCCTCCCGCCCGGATTCCTGCCGCGGCCGCTCTCAGAGACCGGGCCTGCGCCGGCCGGCTCCGAGACGTTGTGGGCGTGGCGCGTGGAACAGCGGCGTTCCTCGGGCGTGTCCCGCCGCGCCGCCGCTCGGACGGCCAGGCGGGCCGCGGCCGCGTCGATGTCGGCCTCGGTGTAGGGCTCGCGGCGCAGCCTGGCGCGTGCGAGCAGCTCGTCAATGTGCGATGTCATCGGCATGCCCTTCCGCGCTCTCGCTCCGCGCGAAGCCATCGCGGTCGCCGTCGCCCTGTGTGGCGCTCTCGTGCCGCGTGGCGTCAAGTCGCCTCTTGACGCCGTACGCATGCTCCAGCCGTCGCCTGGCGTGGCGGACGGTGGAGCGTACGCCGGCCGGGGTGATCCCGAGTGCGGCCGCCACCTCCTCCACGGTGAAGCCCTGGCCGAACTGCAGGAGCATGACGTCCATCTGACGTGGCGGCAGTTGTCCGATCGCCTCGTAGAGACTGAGGCTCTCCTCGAACTGGCCTATGGGGTCCACCGCCTGACTGAGCGCCACCGTCTCGAAGGCGGCCTCGCCCATGAGAGCGGGACGGCGGTCCCGGGCCCTGGAGAAGTCGATGGTGGTGTGCCTCAGCACGCGCCAGGCGTACGCGGTGGGATTCTCCTTGGTCAGGACGGTGGACCAGGCCCTGAGTAACTTCTCGAAGGCCGCGTCTACGGCCTCCTCGGCATCGGCCCTGCTGCCCAGCCGGATCTCCGCCCAGTGGACGTAGATCGGCCGGTACATCCGGTGGAATGCCTCGAAATCCAGCGGCAGTTTCCTCATCGGCCGGGCGCCGGTCGTGGTTCGGGGAAGTTCCTGGCTCACGGCTGTCCCTCCGTACCGCTCTCGCGCCGCATCTCGCTGATGCCGGCCCGGACTCCGGCCGCGGCCACGCGGCGCAGCAGACCGAGCACGTCACGGCCGAACACCCGCAGGGCGAGAACCGCCAGGATCACATCGTCGGCAACGTCCAGATTCACGTGCGGTTTTGCCTCTCCTTACAGAAGGCGAGGCCTCGTGGCGTTTCTGGCGGCCTCGGGAGGGCGCCTGTTCTACGCCCTCCGTTCACGATGACGTTTGCAACGGGCCAGTCGTGCAACACCCGCACAGACTTTCTTAACGGAGCGCAGCTTTCTGATTACGCATCTTCGTTCACAGCAGCTCACGCAAGCCTTCACGACTTCTACGCGCCACCCTCACGCCACCTCAGCCACCTGCGCAGCGACCGCGACGCCCCGAAACCGGGCATCCCTTTGCACAAACAATCGCAAACATCACTACTGTCGTCTTGTGACGCACGTCACCGCGCGCACCCCCTGTGGCGCTCCGGCGCCCGCGGGGAGCAGAGCCGGCAGGCTTGACGAGGCCACGTCACCACAGGACAGACGGGCAATTCCCGGCCGCCTCACACCCGTTGATGAGCCCGTCCCGGCGCGAAACCGCCCCTGAAGGGTGTGCGGCCGAATGGCTCGACGGACGAGGGCGGGCGGTGCTCATGCCGCCCCCGCATGACGGCCGGGACGCCCCACGAGTCCCACGAGACGCAGATCCACATCCGTCCGCCCACACACCCCACGGCACAAGAAAACCCCCTCTGACCTGCGAATAAGCAGGTGAGAGGGGGTTCATCGTGTGGAGCCTAGGGGAGTCGAACCCCTGACATCTGCCATGCAAAGACAGCGCTCTACCAACTGAGCTAAGGCCCCGGAAGGGAGGCATCTGCCAGAAGGATCCCCTTCTGAGCAGCGCCGCAGACCAGAGTACCGGGTCACCCCGGGTATCCCGCAAAAAGATTGGGGGTCCCCGCGAACGACCACTCTCCGTAAGATGCTCGACGTGGTTCGCTACAGCGAACCACGGTACTTGGGGAAGCGATGGGGAGACGCGAATGGACGCCGCACAGCAGGAAGCAACCGCAAGAGCCCGGGAGCTGCAGCGGAACTGGTACGGGGAGCCGTTGGGGGCGCTCTTCCGTAGGCTCATAGATGATCTGGGGCTCAATCAGGCACGCCTCGCCGGAGTGCTCGGCCTGTCGGCGCCCATGCTGTCGCAGCTGATGAGCGGCCAGCGCGCCAAGATCGGGAACCCTGCGGTGGTCCAGCGCGTACAACTGCTGCAGGACCTCGCGGGGCAGGTGGCGGACGGCAGTGTGAGCGCTGCCGAGGCCACCGAGCGCATGGACGAGATCAAGAAGTCGCAAGGGGGCTCGGTGCTCAGCAACACCACGCAGTCGACGACCAGTTCGGGGGGTGCGCCCACGGTCAAGCGTGTGGTGCGCGAGATCCAGTCACTGCTGCGTTCGGTCGCTGCCGCGGGGGACATCATCGAAGCAGCCGACACTCTCGCCCCGACCCACCCGGAACTGGCAGAGTTCCTCCGGGTGTACGGAGCCGGCCGCACCTCGGACGCGGTCGCCCATTACCAGTCCCACCAGAGCTGAGCACACCGCCCGGCCGCCGAACACCCGGTAGCCGCAGTCCTGTTGGGCCTGCCGGTCACCGGAGACCAGGCAGCCGGGCACCTCGGACAGGCCGCCGTACCGACCGCCGGAGGGGGAGCGACGCACGACCATGGGTGAGGTCTTCGCCGGCCGGTACGAACTGGTCGACCCGATCGGACGCGGGGGAGTCGGTGCTGTCTGGCGCGCCTGGGACCACCGGCGGCGTCGGTATGTGGCCGCCAAGGTGCTCCAGCAGAGCGACGCGCACTCGCTGCTGCGCTTCGTGCGGGAGCAGGCACTGCGGATCGACCACCCCCATGTGCTCGCGCCCGCCAGTTGGGCCGCCGACGACGACAAGGTCCTCTTCACCATGGACCTCGTCGGCGGCGGTTCGCTGGTCCACCTGATCGGGGACTACGGTCCCCTGCCGCCGGCGTTCGTCTGCACCCTGCTCGACCAGCTGCTGGCGGGGCTCGCCGCGGTGCACGCGGAGGGGGTCGTGCACCGGGACATCAAACCCGCCAACATCCTCCTCGAAGCGACCGGAACGGGCCGTCCGCGGCTGCGGCTGTCCGACTTCGGCATCTCGATGCGGCTGGGCGAGCCCCGCCTGACGGAGACCAACTACGTGGTGGGGACGCCCGGTTACTTCGCGCCCGAGCAGCTGCTCGGTGCGGAGCCCGACTTCCCCGCCGACCTCTTCGCGGTGGGTCTGGTCGCCCTCTATCTCCTGGAGGGTGCCAAGCCCGATGCCAAGGCGCTGGTCGACCACTTCACGGCCCACGGCACACCGGGCGTCCCGAAGGGGATTCCCGAGCCGCTGTGGCAGATCGTGGCCTCTCTGCTCCAACCGGACCCACAGGCGCGGTTCCGGACCTCCACGGGGGCGCGCAAGGCCCTCGCCGCGGCCAGGGAGCTCCTCCCTGAGCCCGGCCCCGACGACGAGCTGATCGAGATCTTCGACCAACTCGGCCCGCTTCCCGCCGAGTTCGGCCCTCAGGGCCCTCTGACGACCAGTGCAGCGTCCGGGGGCGCCCAGGCTCATGACACCGCGTCTCAGCGGCAGGGCCCGGACACGGCGACGCCGTCTCAGCAGTCCGGTGCCGCGTCTCCGGGCGCTCGGACAGCCACGGAGGGCCGTCCGGTGCAATCCGCGGGCACCGCTCCGTCCGAGGCTCCCGCAGGAGTCGTATCCCCACAACCGAGCACGTCTCCCGAAGTCCTCCCCGGTGGCGTGTCTCCAGACGCCCACACTGATACGGCCTGGCCCCAGACGCGCACGGGTGCCGTCCCTCCGATGCCTCCCGCAGGCGCTGTTCCTCCCCACCCCCACACCGGCGCCGTACCGTCCCGTCCCACCCCCGGCGACGTACCACCACCGCCCTCGACCGCGCCCGTCCCCCCGCAGTCCCCCGCGGTGTCGGACACCGGCGGCTTCCCCCTGCCGCCCCCGCCTCCGCCCCGGACCAGTACCTCCCCCGTACAGCAGCATCAGCCACAGCCCAGCTCTCAGCCGCAGCCCCACCCTCAGGCACAAGCGCAGGCGCAACCACAGCCCGAGCAGCCCCCCACTCCCCCCACGTCGCTCGCGCTCCCGAACCCTGCGTACTCCCCGCACTCCCCGTCGCTGCCGTACGAATCCACTCACATGCTCTCCCCCCGCTCTCCGCACCCTTCGGCTGCTCACCCCTCGGCCACGACCCCCGTGTCGCCGACCCAGCCGCACGAATTCGCCTCTACTGCTTCATACACCGCTCAAGACGTTCGGGTTCCACCTCAGCCGCAGCCCGTCGCGCGGCATCGCGCCAGGCGGGCGCAACGGCGGCCTGGGCCGCCCGCGATGGTGACTGTTCCGGTGCTCCTGCTCGCGCTGGCCTGTTTCGCGGTCGGGTTCTGGGCACTGACGCAGATCTGAGCCGGACCGGGAGGCACCCGTGGTAGCCGGACCGCCAGCCACCGTGGCAGCCGGACCGCGAACCACCCGTGGACTACGTCGACTACCAGGCTCGCGGCGGCCCGTACTCCCGCGACCGCGCGTCCACGCCCCCAACGGACGGCACAGGCGCTGTTCCCTCCCCGGGACCTCCACCGCCCGGCGCCCCCGGCACCCCCGCTGCTCCCGCGCCGGCCGCCGCCCGCCTCCGTGCGACCACGGTCCACACGGCGAGCCCCAACACGAGCACGGTCCCCGCGCCGATCCCGCCCGCGGCCACCGCCTTCATAGCGGTGTTCCCGTCCGGTCCCCCGTCACCGCCGGTAGCCGCAGCGCCGTTCGACGCCGCGGCCTTGTCCCCCGCTGTCACGTCGAACACATCGGGCGGCGCGGCGGTTCCGTCGTACGCCGCCGGTGCCCCGGCCGTACCGCTCACCCGCACACGCAGGGTCAGGTCGAACGGCCCGTCCCCGAACTTGCCGGCCATCTCCGCACTGAGGTGCACGGCCAGGTAGTACCAGCCCGCGAACCGCATTCCGCTCACCTGGTCGTCGACGTCGTACCGGTTCTCGTAGGCGACCGGGGGCAGCGGTTCCAGCGTGGCCGACTTCGCCCTGCCGTCGTATCCGGTGCCCGCGTCGTCCACGAAGGCACGCACCGGGTTGTAGAGCGACAGGCCGAGGGCGTTGCCCAGGAACCCGTCGCCGCTCGCTGGGCCCAGTTCGGCGGTGGCGTAGAGCTGTTGCCCCCAGTCGACGGGAACGCGGTAGAAGAGCGTCTGCCCGGCCTGGATCCCGTCCTTCCAGACGCCCTGTCCCAGGGAACGTGCCTCGTTGAAGCTCGTACCACCCCTACGAGTCCTGGGAAGGCCGTCGACCGCTTGCGGAGAGGCGGAGTCCCACACCTCGGGGGCGGTGGTCGCAGCGGCCTTCTTCAGCGCGGGCTCCGACACGTACCGAAGCTCCAGCTCCCAGTCGTCCGGCGAGGAGCCGGCACCGCTGATGCGCTCGACGAGCACGGAGTACGCCCCCGCGCTCTTGCACGTGTACGCGCCGGGGCCGGCCCTGCGCGAGGCCCAGGCGGTGATCGGCCGTGGGCTCTCGGTGGGCCCGAACCTGGCGGCACCGGCATCCCCGGAGAAGCACTTGTTGCCGTTGGGGTCCTGCAGGGACACCTTGATGCCGTCCGAGTACACGGCCTTCGTTCCCGCCTTGGGGACGGCGGTGACCGACACATAGGCCGTGGACACGGCGTCGAGCCGCAGCCCGTAGTAGAGCTTCCCTTCGTTGCCGACGGAGCTCC
This sequence comes from Streptomyces sp. NPDC033178, assembly GCF_055577685.1. Lineage (NCBI taxonomy): Bacteria > Bacillati > Actinomycetota > Actinomycetes > Kitasatosporales > Streptomycetaceae > Streptomyces > Streptomyces sp. NPDC033178. The sequence goes on along the minus strand of NZ_JBVIPT010000004.1, from coordinate 272,641 downwards.
GATAGGTCGCGCCGGGTGCCAGCCGTACGGCATCAGCAGGTGCCGTCGCGCCCTCGACCCGCTCGGCGCCGGCGGCGAAGCGGTACGGAGGGGGAGTGCCGGCCGCCGTCGCCTGTCCCGCCGAGGCCACGGCCGAGAACAGCGCCGCCGCCCCGGCCAGGACCGTACGGCCGCGCCACCGTCCCGTGCGCCGCCCCATCACGCGCCACCCCTCGCCGTAGCACCGGATCGTCACTCACCGGGCGTCCGCGGACCGGTGTCGGTGCTGTCCCGACGCTGTCCCGGACGTCCGTGAAGCCTCGACCATCCTGCCCCTCCGGCCGCCGCGCCACCCCTTGTTCGGCCACGCAAGCGCTTCCTGTGACGTCCACGACGCTGTGTCCCGGGCCCGCCCCGGTCTTGCCCCGTCAACACAAAACCCCGACCGCGAGGCGGCCGGGGTCTGTACTGAGACTGTCGTCGATACTCACGAACCCGTGGGCACGGAGTCGGTCGCCTCCGTCCACAGATCCTGCTCGGCGCGATCCGCCTGGATCTGGCGGTACACGAGGAGCCCGCCGATGGCGGCCAGTGCGACCAGGAGAAGCTTCTTCACCGCGCGACCTCGTCTTTCCTTGGCGTAGGGGACTTCTGCCGCCCGACTATACACACCGGCCGATACCGATCGGTGACCTGCGCCGACCGCCAACTCCCGCACGGCACACAGCAGTAGAACCGGACGACGGCCCTCCCTCCGGAACGTGAACAGTCACCACACACTGTGACTTTTGCTGCTCTTCATCGCTTTTCTTGCTTCTTGGGTCCATCCGGGTGGTGTTCATCGGAAGATCGACGCGCCACGAGCGCAGGTCCACCACTTCACGGCCGCCATACACATCATGAGGAAAGTACGCAAATCGCCCAACCCGAAAGTGAGGGGCCATGGCCAAGATCAGGGTCATGAAGCTGTGGAACGCGGTCATCACCGCCTTCATCGCACTGTGCACGACGCTCGGACTCGTCACGACGGCGGGCGCGGCCACACCGGTACAGCAGCCGGAGAGCCCGCGCAACAGCACCGCGACCGTGACGCTCCCGACGACGGCCGCCTGGGCGTGGGCGTACGCCCGCTCCCTGCCCCCCACCATGAAGCAACGCATCCGCGCCGAGGCCCACGGCTCCTCGCCGAGCTGCCGCCACCGCGCGCCGGCGGACACGGACGAGACCTCCGACGAGGAGGAGCCCGCGGCGGACTCCGCCGCTCCCTGCACCGACCGGACGTAGGCCGAGCGCCGACGAACAGGCCCCTGCGTAGACCCTCTTCACGTAATTCGGCCTCTACGTAGACCTCGTTTACGTCCCCCGATTACCTTTCACACACCTCACGTCCGGGGCGAACTTGCGTACACACCGGGCACACGACAAGACCCCCAACCAGGACTGGTTGGGGGCCTTCGCAGTGTGGGGCTAACAGGATTTGAACCTGTGGCCTCATCCTTATCAGGGATGCGCTCTAACCAACTGAGCTATAGCCCCGCCGCGCTCTGCGGTGTATGTCCCGCGCGCTGACCTCTGAAGATTAGCGCACGACGGGGTCAGTCCCAAAATCGGTATCCGAGCCCCGCTCCAGCCTGCCCGGACAACGTGACAACGCATCCCCGGAGAGCGTGAGAGCGCATCCCCGACAAGGGATGCGCTCCAAGCAGGAAGCGGTTACGACAACGTTTTACTCGTCCTCGGCGAGCGTCAGCTCGATACCGCCGACGAAGCCCGCGGAGAGGTTGTAGATGAACGCTCCGAGGGTGGCGAGCGCGGTGGCGAGGACGACATCGATGACCGCGATGATCGACGTGAAGATGAGCACACGCGGCAACGACAGGAAGGACTGCAGGTCGAAGCCGTTGGACTCGTTCGAGCCGGTGGCCTCGGAGATCGTGCCGCCCACCGTGGAGAAGACACCCATGGCGTCCATGACCATCCACAGGACTGCGGCCGCGACGATCGTGCAGATGCCGAGCGCGATGGAGAGCAGGAAGCTGACCTTCATCACCGACCACGGGTCGGCCTTGGCCACCCGCAGACGAGCCTTGCGCGTGCGCGGTGTCGTACGGGCCCCGGTGCGCGGCCTGCGGACAGCGCCGGTGGCCGCCTGCTGAGCCGGGTAGGCCTGCGGCGGGTGGTACGGCTGAGCGGTCTGCTGCGGGTGCCGTTCCCCCGGCAGCGGCGATCCCGGAGGCGGTGGCGCCGCGCCCACAGGAGCAGGCTGGCCCACGGGAGGCGCGTGGCCCACCGGAGCCGCCGGGCCCGGGGCTGGTCCCGGCCCCGGGGAAGGCGCCGGGCCCGGAGGCACCGGCGAGCCTGGGGCCGCGCCCGCCGCGTACTGCGGCGTCTGCGGGCCTCTGGTTTCCGTCACAGTTCCCCCCTGGGATCCATGAGAGTCATGGGAGTCGGTCGACTCAGTGGCGGGGCCACGGCCGCCGTCCTTTTCCGTACCGGTAGAACCGGCGCCCGTGGCTCCGCTCACGATGACTCACTCCTCGCGCTACTCGTCCGAGGACTGCTCGCCCTCGTCCGTACCGGCGACCGTCTCGACCTCGTCCGAGTCGTCGACCGCGCCGTCGACTTCCTCGGCCTCGCGACCGGCCTCGGCGTTTCGAGCGATACCGACGACGGCATCGCGCTTGCCCAGGTTGATCAGTTGGACGCCCATGGTGTCACGGCCCGTCTCCCTGACCTCGTTGACTCGCGTACGAATCACACCGCCCGACAGCGTGATGGCGAGGATCTCATCGGTCCCCTCGACCACCAGCGCGCCGACGAGCGAGCCGCGGTCCTCGACGATCTTGGCGGCCTTGATGCCCAGGCCACCGCGACCCTGGACGCGGTACTCGTCAACAGCGGTCCGCTTCGCGTACCCACCGTCTGTGGCAGTGAACACGAACGTACCGGGTCGAACAACATTCATCGAGAGCAGTCGGTCTCCCTCACGGAAGCTCATGCCCTTGACACCCGAGGTCGCACGGCCCATGGGACGCAATGCGTCATCCGTCGCCGTGAACCTGATCGATTGGGCCTTCCTGCTGATCAGAAGCAGATCATCCTCTGCCGAAACCAGTTCGGCACCGATCAGTTCGTCGTCGGAACCGTCCTCTGTTTCACGGAGGTTGATCGCGATGACGCCGCCCGAACGCGGTGAATCGTAATCCTTCAAGGGCGTCTTCTTCACAAGTCCGCCCTTCGTGGCGAGCACCAGATAGGGCGCCGCCTCGTAGTCGCGGATCGCGAGGATCTCGGCGATCGCCTCGTCCGGCTGGAATGCCAGCAGGTTGGCGACGTGCTGTCCACGCGCGTCACGTCCGGCGTCCGGGAGTTCGTACGCCTTCGCGCGGTAGACGCGGCCCTTGTTGGTGAAGAACAGCAGCCAGTGGTGCGTCGTCGACACGAAGAAGTGGTCGACGATGTCGTCTTCCTTGAGCTTCGTGCCGCGTACGCCCTTGCCGCCGCGCTTCTGGGAGCGGTAGTCGTCCGTCTTGGTGCGCTTGACGTAGCCGCCGCGCGAGATGGTGACGACGATGTCCTCTTCGGCGATCAGGTCCTCCATGGACATGTCGCCGTCGAAGGGGACCAGCTTGGACCGGCGGTCGTCGCCGAACTTCTCGACGATCGCGGCCAGTTCCTCGCTGATGATGCCGCGCTGACGCACCGGCGAGGCCAGGATCGCGTTGTACTCGCGGATCTTCGCCTGGAGCTCGTCGTGCTCGGAGACGATCTTCTGGCGCTCCAGAGCAGCCAGTCGGCGCAGCTGCATCTCGAGGATGGCGTTGGCCTGGATCTCGTCGATCTCCAGGAGGCCCATGAGGCCCTCTCGCGCGATCTCCACGGTGTCACTGCGCCGGATCAGCGCGATGACCTCGTCGATGGCGTCCAGGGCCTTCAGGAGGCCACGCAGGATGTGCGCGCGCTCCTCGGCCTTGCGCAGCCGGAAGCGCGTACGGCGGACGATGACCTCGACCTGGTGCGCCACCCAGTGGCGGATGAACGCGTCGAGCGACAGCGTGCGCGGCACTCCGTCGACCAGCGCCAGCATGTTCGCGCCGAAGTTCGTCTGCAGGTCGGTGTGCTTGTAGAGGTTGTTCAGCACGACCTTGGCGACCGCGTCCCGCTTCAGGACGATGACGAGGCGCTGGCCCGTACGGGACGAGGTCTCGTCGCGGACGTCCGCGATGCCGCCGACCTTGCCGTCCTTCACCAGGTCGGCGATCTTCTGCGCGAGGTTGTCGGGGTTGACCTGGTAGGGGAGTTCGGTGACCACCAGGCACTGGCGGTTCTGGATCTCCTCGACGTCGACGACCGCGCGCATCGTGATGGAGCCACGGCCCGTGCGGTACGCCTCCTCGATGCCCTTACGGCCCACCACAAGGGCGCCACTCGGGAAATCGGGGCCCTTGATGCGCTCGATCAGGGCGTCCAGGAGCTCCTCGTGCGAGGCCTCCGGGTTCTCCAGGTACCACTGGGCGCCGGACGCGACCTCGCGCAGGTTGTGCGGCGGGATGTTGGTCGCCATGCCGACCGCGATGCCCGCCGAGCCGTTGATCAGCAGGTTCGGGAAGCGCGCCGGCAGAACCGTCGGCTCCTGGTTGCGGCCGTCGTAGTTGTCCGTGAAGTCGACGGTGTCCTCGTCGATGTCACGGACCATCTCCATGGACAGCGGCTTCAGCTTGCACTCGGTGTACCGCATGGCGGCGGCCGGGTCGTTGCCGGGAGAGCCGAAGTTGCCGTTGGAGTCCACCAGCGGCATCCGCATCGACCACGGCTGCGCGAGTCGGACCAGCGCGTCGTAGATCGAGGAGTCGCCGTGCGGGTGGTAGGTGCCCATGACGTCGCCGACGACGCGGGCGCATTTGTAGAAGCCCTTCTCGGGCCGGTAGCCGCCGTCGTACATCGCGTACAGGACGCGGCGGTGGACGGGCTTGAGACCGTCCCGTACGTCGGGCAGCGCACGCGACACGATGACGGACATCGCGTAGTCGAGGTACGAGCGCTGCATCTCGGTCTCGAGCCCGACGGGCTCGACACGCAGGGCGATCTCGCCCTCTTCAGGGGTGATCGGACCAGTGGGGGAAAGAGGTGTCTCGTCGGTCATTGCTGGTGAAGATCCTTTCTGGTGCGGTCAGCTGAGACCGACTCAGATGTCGAGGAAGCGGACGTCCTTGGCGTTGCGCTGGATGAACGCGCGGCGTGCCTCGACGTCCTCGCCCATCAGGACCGAGAACAGGTCGTCGGCCTGGGCGGCGTCGTCGAGCGTGACCTGCCCGAGAACGCGGTGCTCCTGGTCCATCGTCGTGATGCGCAGTTCCTCGGCGTTCATCTCACCGAGACCCTTGAAGCGCTGGATCGAGTCTTCCCTGACGCGCTTGCCCGCCTGGCGGCCGAGCTCGATCAGGGCGTCGCGCTCACGGTCCGAGTACGCGTACTCGAAGTCGTCCCGGCCCCACTTGATCTTGTAGAGCGGCGGACGCGACAGGAACACGTGTCCGGCCTCGACCAGTGGCCGCATGAAGCGGAACAGGAAGGTCAGCAGCAGGGTGTTGATGTGCTGTCCGTCGACGTCGGCGTCCGCCATCAGGATGATCTTGTGATAGCGGAGCTTGGCGATGTCGAAGTCCTCGTGGACTCCGGTGCCGAAGGCGGAGATCAGTGCCTGGATCTCCTGGTTCTGCAGGATCTTGTCGATCCGCGCCTTCTCGACGTTGAGGATCTTTCCCCGGATCGGGAGGATCGCCTGGTACTCCGGGTTCCGGCCGGACTTGGCCGAGCCGCCGGCGGAGTCGCCCTCGACGATGAAGATCTCGCACTTGGTGGGGTCGTTCGACTGGCAGTCGCTCAGCTTGCCGGGCAGCGACGCCGTCTCCAGGAGCCCCTTGCGACGGGTGAGGTCACGGGCCTTGCGGGCCGCCACGCGCGCGGTGGCCGCCTGGATGGACTTGCGGATGATGTCCGCGGCCTCGTTCGGGTTGCGGTCCAGCCAGTCGCTGATGTGCTCGTGGACGACCTTCTGGACGAAAGTCTTGGCCTCGGTGTTGCCCAGCTTGGTCTTGGTCTGGCCCTCGAACTGCGGCTCGCCGAGCTTGATCGAGATGATCGCCGTCAGACCCTCGCGGATGTCGTCGCCCGTGAGGTTGTCGTCCTTCTCGCGCAGCAGCTTCTTGTCGCGCGCGTACCGGTTGATGAGACCGGTGAGCGCCGCACGGAAGCCCTCCTCGTGCGTACCGCCCTCGTGGGTGTGGATGGTGTTGGCGAAGGAGTACACACCCTCGCTGTAACCGCCGTTCCACTGCATCGCGACCTCGAGGGAGAGCATGCGCTCCTTGTCCTCGGCCTCGATGTCGATCACGGTGGGGTGGACGACCTCGCCCTTGCGGGAGTTGAGGTACGTCACGAAGTCGACGATGCCGCCTTCGTAGTGGTACGTGACGGTCTTGACCTCTTCGGGCTCGTCCGCACCCGCCTCGTCGGCGCCCACCGTGGCCTTCGCCGAGTCGCGCTCATCAGTGAGTTTGATCGTCAAACCCTTGTTGAGGAACGCCATCTCCTGGAAGCGCCGCGAGAGCGTCTCGAAGGAGTAGTCCGTGGTCTCGAAGATGTCCCCGTCGGCCCAGAAGGTGACCGACGTGCCGGTCTCGTCGATGGCCTCGTGCTGGGCCAGCGGAGCTGTCGGCACGCCCAGCTTGTAGTCCTGCGTCCAGCGGTGTCCGTCGGTCCTGATCTCGACGGCCACCTTGGTGGACAGCGCGTTCACGACAGAGACGCCCACGCCGTGCAGACCGCCGGAGACCGCGTAGCCGCCGCCGCCGAACTTGCCGCCCGCGTGCAGCACGGTCAGCACGACCTCTACGGCGGGCTTTCCCTCGGAGGCGACGATGCCCACCGGGATGCCGCGGCCGTTGTCGACGACGCGGACGCCGCCGTCGGGGAGGATCGTGACCGCGATCGTGTCGGCGTGCCCGGCCAGCGCCTCGTCGACGGAGTTGTCGACCACCTCGTACACAAGGTGATGAAGACCACGCTCACCGGTCGAGCCGATGTACATGCCGGGTCGCTTGCGGACCGCGTCCAGACCCTCGAGGACGGTGATGGCGCTGGCGTCGTACGAGGCCGTGACCTCGCCGTTCGAGGTGGTTGCCCCGCCGTTCGCGCCGGCGTCGATGGACGGGATGTTCTCGTTGGGGTTGCCGGAATCGGCCACGAAGCGCCCTTTCTGGCACAGCACAAGCCAAGCTCCCGGCGGGTGGCCGGAGCGGCTGCGGCGTGTTGCGTTGGTAAGCCTTAGTCAGCGTTGCTCGGTGCGTCCCACAAGTGGGGCGGGATTAGCCTCCAGTCTACCGGTAGCGCCGACAGTGATGGGGGTTTGCCGGTACCTGAGTCCGCATGTGCCGCCCTGAACCGGTCTCCACCGACTCCCCATATGCGGACCCGGGCTCAAAGAGGCGCAGAGCGCCACTCAGCGCTTCGAGGTGTCAACCCCCCGCTACGAACGGCATACCGTCCGGTCTGGCTCACCCGTAGGTGTCACCGGGGCCCGTGCTGCCAGGCGCGCGCAAGGGGCCGAAACGCTGGACGGGACCCCCGGGGCCGAGCACCTTGATCAGCCTCACCGTGCCGTGCCCGAGGTCCTCGTTCAGGCGTGCGACCAGCTGCGGAGCGAGCAGCCGCAGGTTGGTCGCCCAGGCCGTCGAGTCGCACCGCACGATCAGCACGCGCTCGTCCTCGTCGTACTTCTCCGGTACGCAGTGGTTGGCCAGGTCGTCGCCGACGATCTGCGGCCAGCGGCCCATGACACCGCCGACGGCGGCCGGGGCCTCCCAGCCGCGCTCGGTGATGAGCCGGTTGATGGCGGAGCCGAGCGCCATCGGGTCACGCCCGTCGGCGTGCGCGCCGGAGCGCAGACCGCCGCGCCGTGCCTGCTTCTTCTGCCGCGCCGCGTCCCCACGCGCGCGTGCCTGTTCCTTCGCGGCGCGCAGGGCCACGCGCGCGAGGTCGACGCCGGAGGGTTCGGGTGCCTTCGCCGGCTCGGGCTTCGACTCCGGTGTGTTCTCGCTCATACGCGCTCCACCGTGCCCCCGGACACGGTGAACCGTGTCCCTGTCAGTACGCCGGGTACGTCGTCGTCGACCGCGGCCGTCACCAGCACCTGCTCGCCCGGGGCGACCAGCTCGGCGAGGCGTTCGCGGCGACGGGTGTCCAGCTCGGCGAACACGTCGTCGAGGACCAGCACCGGCTCGTTGCCCTCGGCCCGCAGCAGGTCGTACGAGGCCAGACGCAGCGACAGCGCGTACGACCAGGACTCGCCGTGTGACGCGTATCCCTTCGCGGGCAGCTCGCCAAGTTTGAGCAGTAGTTCGTCGCGATGCGGTCCGACCAGGGTGACGCCCCGCTCGATCTCCGACTTCCGCGTCTCCACCATCGCGGCCATCAGCTGCTCGTACAGCTCCTCGCGCGCGTGGCCGGTGATCTCGGGCGAGGAGGGCTTGTACTCCAGGGCCACGGGACCGCCGCCGGGCGCCAGCTGCTCGTACGCCTTGTCCGCCAGCGGCTGGATCGCGGCGACCAGGTCGAGGCGCTGGGCGAGCAGTTCGGCACCCACGCGCGCGAGGTGCTGGTCCCAGACGTCGAGTGTGGACAGGTCCATCGTGCGGCCGCCGTGGCGACGAGCCAGCGCGGCCGACTTCAGGAGCGTGTTGCGCTGCCTGAGGACGCGGTCGTAGTCCGAGCGCACGCCCGCCATGCGCGGGGAGCGCGCGGTGATCAGCTCGTCGAGGAAGCGCCGACGCTCGCCCGGATCGCCCTTGACCAGCGCGAGATCCTCGGGCGCGAACAGCACGGTCCGTACGATGCCGAGGACGTCACGGGGTCTGACCTGCGAGGATCTGTTGATGCGGGCGCGGTTGGCCTTGCCGGGGTTCAGCTCCAGCTCGACGAGTTGCTGACGCTCGCCCTGCCGGACGTTGGCCCGGATGATCGCCCGGTCGGCGCCCATCCGCACCAGGGGCGCATCGGACGAGACGCGGTGGCTGCCGAGGGTGGCGAGATAGCCGACCGCCTCGACGAGATTGGTCTTGCCCTGTCCGTTGGGCCCCACGAACGCGGTGACGCCCGGGTCGAGCGGGACCTCGACCCGGGCGTACGAGCGGAAGTCGGCCAGCGACAGATGCGTGACGTGCATGGTCGTTCGCCGACCTCCCCCAGGGCTGTGGATCCGCGGTGCGGACCTGTGGACTACTTCTTCCGGCTACCCGACCGATTCACTTCGACCTCACTTCGGCGGGTTCACTTCTTCTCGACCGCGTGGCCGCCGAACTGGTTCCGCAGCGCCGCGACCATCTTCATCTGCGGGGAGTCGTCCTGCCTGGACGAGAACCGCGCGAACAGCGACGCGGTGATCGCGGGCAGCGGCACCGCGTGGTCGATGGCGGCTTCCACCGTCCACCGGCCCTCGCCGGAGTCCTGTGCGTAGCCGCGCAGCTTCTCCAGGTGCTCGTCCTCGTCCAGCGCGTTGACCGCGAGGTCGAGCAGCCAGGAGCGGATGACGGTGCCCTCCTGCCAGGAACGGAAGACCTCGCGCACGTCGGTGACCGAGTCGACCTTCTCCAGGAGCTCCCAGCCCTCGGCGTAGGCCTGCATCATCGCGTACTCGATGCCGTTGTGGACCATCTTCGAGAAGTGGCCCGCGCCCACCCTGCCCGCGTGGACGGCGCCGACGCCGGCGTCCCCCTCGGGCTTGAGGGCGTCGAAGACCGGCTGGACCTTGGCGATGTTCTCGGCGTCGCCGCCGTACATCAGCGCGTAGCCGTTCTGCAGGCCCCAGACACCTCCCGAGACGCCGCAGTCGACGAAGCCGATGCCCTTGGCCGCCAGCTCCCCGGCGTGCTTCTCGTCGTCCGTCCAGCGCGAGTTGCCGCCGTCCACGACGACGTCGCCGGGCTCCAAGAGCTCGGCGAGCTCGTCGACCGTCGACTGGGTCGCCGTACCGGCCGGGACCATCACCCACACCACACGCGGACCCTTGAGCTTGCCCACAAGCTCCTCAAGGCTGTGGACATCGGCGACGGCCGGATTGCGGTCGTATCCGATGACGGTGTGGCCTGCGCGGCGAATGCGCTCGCGCATGTTGCCGCCCATCTTGCCGAGGCCGACGAGACCGAGCTCCATCAGGTTGTTCCTTCACTAGCGATGTGGCAGGAGGGCACTTTCGTACCTGCGTCCGAGCCTAAACCCGGACGCTCCTGCACACCTGTGGGCATAGCCGCTCAGACGTACGCCCCCACCTGCGGCCTTCGTCAGCCGCTGAGCCGCACCGGCATGATCAGGTACTTGTACGCCTCGTCCGCCTCCGCGTCCAAGGCGGGCTTGCCGCTCAGGAGCGCCGGCTTGGTGGACGTCGTGAAGGAGAGCTGCGCCACCGGGGAGTCGATGGCGCTCAGGCCGTCGAGCAGGAACGTGGGGTTGAAGGCGATCGAGACGTCGTCGCCCTCCAGCTGGGCATCGACCCTTTCCACAGCCTGTGCGTCGTCGCTGGAGCCTGCCTCCAGGATCAGCACGCCCTGCTCGAAGGAGAGCCGCACCGGGGTGTTCCGCTCGGCGACCAGGGCCACGCGCTTGACGGCCTCCACGAAGGGGGCGGTCTCGATCACGGCGATGGAGTTGAACTCCGTCGGGAACAGCGAGCGGTACTTCGGGAGGTCGCCCTCCAGCAGACGTGTGGTCGTCCGCCGTCCCGCACCCTCGAAACCGATCAGACCCTCGCCTGCGCCGGAGCCGGAGAGCGCCAGGATGACGCTGTCGCCGCTTGTGAGGGCCTTGGCGGTGTCCAGGAGCGTCTTGGCGGGCACCAGGGCCACCGCGGACGCCTCGGGGTTCTCCGGCTTCCACAGGAACTCGCGGACGGCGAAGCGGTAGCGGTCGGTGGACGCCAGCGTGACCGTGTCGCCCTCGATCTCGATGCGCACACCGGTGAGGACGGGCAGCGTGTCGTCGCGGCCCGCGGCGATGGCCACCTGGGCCGCGGCGGAGGCGAAGACCTCACCGGGGACGGTGCCGGTCGCCGACGGCATCTGCGGCAGTGCCGGGTACTCCTCCACAGGCAGTGTGTGCAGGGTGAAGCGCGAGGAGCCGCAGACCACGGTCGCCCGTACACCGTCTGTGGAAATCTCCACCGGCCGGTTGGGGAGAGCGCGGCAGATGTCGGCGAGCAGGCGGCCGGAGACGAGCACCGTGCCTTCCTCGTCGATCTCGGCGTCCACGGAGACCCGTGCCGAGACCTCGTAGTCGAAGCTGGAGAGGCTCAGCGCGCCTTCCTCCGCCTTCAGCAGAAGGCCGGCGAGCACAGGCGCCGGCGGACGGGCCGGGAGGCTGCGTGCCGCCCAGGCCACTGCCTCCGCGAGTACGTCGCGTTCCACCCGGATCTTCACCGTTGCCGCCTCCGTCTGTTGCCGGCGCTCTCGCCCTGCTGCCTCGTCGTCTGACTCGGTGTCGCTCAGCCCGGTCGTGGGAAGGACACCGGGGAACAGTCTGACGCACCGCACTGACAGTCGGTGCCCCTCGGGGTCAAGTCGTTCCGAGCGGCAGCTGAGGCGCCGAGCGCGAGTTGTGCACAGCCCCCACTTCGAATCGATTCCCAGACTCTTTCTAGTTGGGAGTAGTAGTAGGGGCTGTGGATACCGTGGATAACCCCGTATTCGCAGGTCAGAGTCGGTTTTTTGTCCACTGGCCCTGTGGGCGGAGGCGGTGGAAAACAGGCGTCTTCTGTGGACGGGGAAAAGTTCTGCACACCCGATGCACAGGCAGGGGCCACTTCTCCCCAGCGCCGTCCCCAGCTTTACCCACGTTCCCCACAGCCCAACCCGGCACCTTCGTGTGACGCCTTTCACTCGACACGGTGAGGAGGCGCGTCACGTTGCCGAACAGTGGACAGCGGTGTGGAGAAGCCGAGGATCGCTGGGGACAACCGCCCCCAGCCTGTGGGCTGCCGGTGGACAACTTTCTGCACACCCTGTGGATCATCTCGTCGTCCACAGTCTGTGGAGATCGTTCGTCCACGAATCCACAACCGGCTGACCTGGTCTGATGCTCTTTCAGCAGCACACCCTGTGGACACGATCTGGACAACTTCGCAGTCCCCAGGATGTGGACGCGAGAAAGTCCCCGAATCTGTGGAGGGCGGCCGTAACCAGGGTGCGTATTCGAACAACGGATGGTCTTCGGGTGTCGGCGGAGCCACTCCGGGCGCGGCCGGGAAGGGCGTACGAGGGCGGCTGAGGGCAGCGCGAGGGGCCCTCAGGAGGCGTGTGGGAGCGGTGGAAGCCGCCTTCGGAAGCGTCCGGACGATGCCGGGCACGCCTCCGGAACGCCATCGAGCGGGCATCGGGCAACCCATCGAGCGGGCGCCGGAACGACGAAAGGCGCCCTCGGGAGCGTGTCCCGGGGCGCCTTCAGCGACGTACAGCCGCTGCTGTCAGCCGTTCTTGATGCGGTTCGTGAGCTCGGTGACCTGGTTGTAGATGGAGCGGCGCTCGGCCATCAGCGCGCGGATCTTCCGGTCGGCGTGCATGACGGTCGTGTGGTCGCGGCCGCCGAACTGCGCGCCGATCTTCGGCAGGGAGAGGTCGGTGAGCTCGCGGCACAGGTACATGGCGATCTGCCGTGCCGTCACCAGCACGCGGCTCCGCGAGGAGCCGCACAGGTCGTCCACCGTGAGACCGAAGTAGTCGGCGGTCGCCGCCATGATGGCCGTCGCCGTGATCTCCGGGGCCGAGTCCTCGCCGCCCGGGATCAGGTCCTTGAGGACGATCTCCGTCAGGCCGAGGTCCACGGGCTGACGGTTGAGCGACGCGAACGCCGTCACCCGGATCAGCGCCCCCTCCAGCTCACGGATGTTCCGCGAGATCCGGGACGCGATGAACTCCAGCACCTCGGGCGGGGCGTTGAGCTGCTCCTGCACCGCCTTCTTGCGGAGGATGGCGATACGGGTCTCCAGCTCGGGCGGCTGGACGTCGGTGATCAGGCCCCACTCGAAACGGTTCCGCAGCCGGTCTTCCAGGGTCACCAGCTGCTTGGGCGGCCGGTCGCTGGAGAGCACGATCTGCTTGTTCGCGTTGTGAAGCGTGTTGAAGGTGTGGAAGAACTCCTCCTGCGTCGACTCCTTGTCCGCCAGGAACTGGATGTCGTCGACGAGCAGGATGTCCATCTCGCGGTACCGCTTGCGGAAGCTGTCGCCCTTGCCGTCGCGGATCGAGTTGATGAACTCGTTGGTGAACTCCTCCGAGCTCACGTACCGCACGCGCGTGCCCGGGTAGAGGCTGCGCGCGTAGTGCCCGATCGCGTGCAGCAGGTGCGTCTTGCCGAGTCCCGACTCCCCGTAGATGAAGAGGGGGTTGTACGCCTTCGCAGGTGCTTCGGCGACGGCGACCGCGGCGGCGTGCGCGAAACGGTTCGAGGCGCCGATGACGAACGTGTCGAAGAGGTACTTCGGGTTGAGGCGCGCGGTGGGCTCTCCGGGACCGGCCGCGGGCGCCGGCTGCGCGGCCAGCGGACCCGGGGCACCACTGGAGGCGGGCAGCGAGGAGCCGACGGGGCCACCGCGGTGGACATGCCCGGTCCCGGGCTGCGACGGCGGCTCCGGTCGGCGGTCGCGGCGATCCTGGCGCTGGTCGTAGTCGGAGCGCGGCTGGTCGTAGCCGGGCCGCTGCTGCTCGTAGTCGGAGCGCTGCTGTTCGTAGGGAGAGCGGTCCGGTGGCTGCTGCCGGTAGTCCTGGGAGGGCGACGCGTACGGATCCCGGTCCGGGAAGCCGAGCCGCTGCTGCTGCCAGCCGTAGTCGTCCTGCGAGGGCCGCGGCCAGGCGCCGGGATCGGGGCGCTGATAGTCGGGGTACGCGGGGCGGGCGGTCGGGAGCTGGTCACCGCGGGGTGGTTGCTGGTCGGGGCGGCCCTGCGGGTGGTCGTCCATGTGGTCGTTCGCACGGTGGCGGCCGTATCCCCGGTATCCGTCGCGGTCCTGCGCGGGGGGCCGCTCGGGCTCGTCGTAGCGCTGCTGCGACTGGGCGGGCGGCGTCGGCGGGGCAGGGGTCTCGCCGACGGAGTCGTCGACGGTGATCGCGATACGGATCGGGCGGCCGCACTCGCGGCTCAGGCTCTCGCTGACGATGGGCGCCAGGCGTCCCTCCAGGACACCCTTCGCGAACTCGTTGGGGACCGCGAGCAGCGCGGTGTCCGCTACGAGCGCCAGCGGCTGGCAGCGCTTGATCCAGTGCTCGTCCTTCGTCTCGACACCCTGCCCACGCCCCTCACCGAGAAGTTGCTCCAATACTCGTGGCCACACTGCGGCAAGATCGGCAGGTACGTCAGCCACAGGGCACGCTCTCTCACGGGTCCCACGAACGTGTGATTCCTGGGACGGGTTGGGTTGGAACTGAGGGTGGGGCGGGCGGCACGAATCAGATGGAGCAGGGAGAAGGGAACGAACCGGAGTCCAGCCACGGTAGTCAGGGCGACCCATGCGGTTCAAGTTGTTGTCCCCAGGCTGTGGATAGTGTCTCCCGGGCAGCGCTGGTTTGACCGGATGGCGTAGCCGCGCGTACCGTAACCAGGTCGAGTTGTCGATGGCTGCTGCCGCCTGCCTCCGATGGGCACAGATCGCGAAGAGTGATCGGGAAGCGGTGCACTCGGGCGTAAGCGAGCTACTCGTGGGCGCACGGTGACAGCCAAGACGGCACCCCGAAACTACCGATTTCTTCTGGAGCCCCCGAGTGAGCAAGCGCACCTTCCAGCCGAACAACCGTCGTCGCGCCAAGACCCACGGCTTCCGCCTGCGGATGCGCACCCGCGCCGGCCGAGCGATTCTCGCGAACCGTCGTGGCAAGGGTCGCGCCAGCCTGTCCGCCTGATCACCAACAGGTCATGACGTGCTGCCTACCGAGCATCGGCTGAGGCGGCGCGAGGACTTCGCGACCGCGGTACGCCGAGGACGCCGGGCCGGACGCCCGCTTCTCGTCGTTCATCTACGTAGCGGTGCAACCGACCCGCACGCGCCTAGGGAGAGCGCTCCCCCGACGCGTGCGGGTTTCGTTGTCAGCAAAGCAGTGGGCGGGGCTGTCGTACGCAACAAGGTGAAGCGCCGGCTTCGCCATCTGATGCGTGACCGAGTGGCTCTGCTGACCCCCGGTAGCCTGGTAGTCGTACGAGCGCTGCCCGGTGCGGGTGACGCCGACCATGCACAGCTGGCCCGAGACCTGGACGCCGCCTTGGAGCGGCTACTGGGAGGGGGCGCGCGATGAAGTACCCGCTGCTGGCTCTCATCAAGCTGTACCAGTGGACCATCAGTCCGTTGCTCGGGCCGGTGTGCAAGTACTACCCGTCGTGTTCCCACTACGGGTACCAAGCCATCGACCGGCACGGTGCGATCAAGGGAACGGCACTCACCGCCTGGCGCATCCTGCGGTGCAATCCGTGGTCGCTGGGCGGTGTGGACCATGTCCCGCCGCGCAAGCGTCCGCGGTGGCACGAAATGCTGCGTAACGCCTGGCGTGCACGCAAGGGCGGGACCTCCGCCGCCGAACCGGCCACCGAGGGGCACGGTATGTCCAACCATCCCTCAAGCCCGGCCGCCGAGACCCCGTCCCATGCTCAAGGAGCCTGATTAGTGGACACGATTGCCAGTATTTTCAGCTTCATCACGACACCCGTTTCCTGGGTCATCGTCCAGTTCCACTCGGTGTACGGCGCCGTCTTCGGCCCCGACACGGGCTGGGCCTGGGGCTTGTCCATCGTGTCCCTGGTGATCCTGATCCGTATCTGCCTGATCCCGCTCTTCGTGAAGCAGATCAAGGCGACCCGGGCGATGCAGACGCTCCAGCCCGAGATGAAGAAGATCCAGGAGCGCTACAAGAACGACAAGCAGCGTCAGTCCGAAGAGATGATGAAGCTGTACAAGGAGACGGGCACCAACCCGCTCTCCTCGTGCCTTCCCATCCTGGCGCAGTCCCCGTTCTTCTTCGCCCTGTACCACGTGCTCAACAGCATCGCGTCGAACGACACCATCGGCGTGATCAACGACCGGCTGCTGGAGAGCGCGCAGAAGGCGCACATCTTCGGGGCTCCGCTGGCCTCGAAGTTCACGGACAGCAGCGCCAAGGTCCAGGAACTGGGCTCCTCGATCACCGACGTGCGCGTCGTCACGGCGATCATGATCGTCCTGATGTCGTTCTCGCAGTTCTACACGCAGCGCCAGCTGATGACGAAGAACGTCGACACGACGGTGAAGACGCCGTTCATGCAGCAGCAGAAGATGCTGATGTACGTCTTCCCGATCATGTTCGCCGTCTTCGGTATCAACTTCCCCGTCGGTGTCCTCGTCTACTGGCTGACCACCAACGTGTGGACCATGGGCCAGCAGATGTACGTCATCCACAACAACCCGACGCCCGGTTCCAAGGCTCAGGCCTCCTACCTGGAGCGCCTGCACAAGCGCGTCACGCACCACGGCAAGACGCGCGGCCGCGGTGAGAAGGCCATCGTCAAGGCCATCGTGGCCAAGGGCCGCGACCGCAACGATTCCGAGCGCAAGTTCATCAACGGCCTGAGCAAGGCGGGCCTGGCGGCACAGGCCGACGGCACGGTGGTGAAGAGCGAGGCCTCGACGGTGGTCGAGACCGAGGACGGCACCCCGGGGACGGGCGGCGCCGCTCCCAAGCGCCAGCAGCCCAAGCGGCAGAGCAAGTCCCAGCGCCAGTCGTCCGCTGCCCAGGGCGGTTCCAAGGCGACGGACGAGTCCGCGCCGAAGACCTCGCTCAGCAAGTCCGACGAACCTGAGGACGCCAAGCCCGGCCCCAAGTCGGCGGGCGGCAAGTCCGCGTCCGGTGGCACCCGCAGCAAGGCCCAGTCCGGACAGCGCAAGGGCCCGCAGCGGCCCAAGTCCCCGTCCAAGAAGTAAGAAGGAGTCCATCCCGTGACGGAAGGCACCACCTCCGCTGCCCCTGAGGGTGGCGACACCCTGACCCGCCTGGAGCAGGAGGGCGAGATCGCGGCCGACTACCTCGAGGGTCTGCTGGACATCGCCGATCTCGACGGCGACATCGACATGGATGTCGAGGCCGATCGCGCGGCGGTCTCGATCATCAGCGACTCCAGCGGCCGTGACCTGCAGAAGCTGGTCGGTCGCGACGGCGAGGTCCTGGAGGCTCTCCAGGAACTCACGCGGCTGGCCGTGCACCGGGAGACCGGGGACCGCAGCCGGCTGATGCTGGACATCGCGGGTTACCGGGCCAAGAAGCGCGAGGAACTCTCCGAGCTGGGCGCGAAGGCCGCGGCCGAGGTCAGGAGCTCCGGTGAGCCCGTGAAGATGAAGGCGATGACCCCCTTCGAGCGCAAGGTGGTGCACGACGCGGTCAAGGCCGCGGGCCTGCGCAGTGAGTCCGAGGGCGAGGAGCCGCAGCGCTTCGTCGTCGTGCTCCCCGCCTGATCCAGCACGTCGTTCTCCGGCCCCGTCTGTGTTCGCAGGCGGGGCCGAACTTTGTCAGCCTGATAGTCCCCGATGGTTCCTGATAGTCCTGGTAGTCAGCGCGCAGTGCGCTCAAGCGGTACGGAAGGACGGTTCCCCGTGACGGAGGCAGCGGAGCTTCCCCCTGCGCCCGAGCAGGCCCGGGCGGTATTCGGCGATCGCTTCGCAGACGCGGTTCGTTACGCGGAACTGCTGGCGGACGCCGGAGTGCAGCGGGGGCTGATCGGCCCCCGTGAAGTGCCTCGCCTCTGGGAACGGCACCTGTTGAACTGTGCGGTGCTCTCGGAGGTCGTTCCCGAGAGCGTGACGGTGTGCGATGTCGGTTCCGGCGCCGGACTGCCTGGTATCCCGCTTGCCCTCGTCCGCCCGGACTTGAAGATCACGCTCCTTGAGCCCCTGCTGCGCCGGACGAACTTTCTCACCGAGGTTGTCGAGCTGCTCGGTCTCGACCACGTCACCGTCGTCCGTGGGCGCGCCGAGGAGGTCCTTGGGAAGCTGCCTCCCGTCCACGTGGTGACGGCGCGGGCCGTGGCGCCCTTGGACCGCCTCGCGGCCTGGGGGGTGCCACTGCTGCGCCCTTACGGCGAGATGCTCCTCCTCAAGGGCGACACCGCGGAGGAAGAGGTCAAGAACGCCGGGGCCGCCCTGAGCAAGCTGGGCGCGGTGGACATCTCCGTGCTTCACGTCGGTGAAGGTGTGGTGGATCCTCTCGCCACGGTGGTACGGGTTGAGGTCGGGGAGAGTCCCGGCGGCGTGCGCTTCGCGGCCAAGCGGGCGAAGGCGGCACGGACGGGGCGGACCCGAAGGCGCCGATGACCGAGTTCTGAGGATTTTGACTCATTCGGGATGCGTGTTGTCGGGTCGGAGGCTCGTTGACTGATCCGTCCTGACGACGAGACGTACTCCACACAAGCTGCCAAACCTACGCATGCCGGAGTGTCGCGCGGTCGCGGTCGCGCGCGCTGTGCATCGTGTTTCACGTGAAACGTCGCTCACTGCTGCACGGCATCATCAGTCGCGGCCGCGCCGCGGCCGAACCCCGCGACCGAAACCCTCTTGGATCCCTGGGATCCTTCAGAAAAAGACCTTCTCCTGGCGGCCACGCGCCCCCCGGAGAGGGCACGGAGTTGTCCACAGAGGTGGATTTCTCCACAGAACAACGGGCCTCGCTGGTTCACGACCCCGAAGGCATGGGAGGCTCTGTTCATTGCGAGCCTGAAGTCGAGGAGAGTGAATCCTTGCGGTCCGACGCCAACATCGCGGGACCGATGACCGATCCGGTCCCCGGTCCCCGTACCGAGTCGATGGGGGAGGATGTTTCACGTGAAACACCGCCCCCGATGGACGACACTCCCATCGGTCGTGCTGCCCAACTGGCGGTGGAGGCTCTTGGCCGCGCCGGTGAGGGCCTCCCACGGCCTGACCAAACCCGCGTGATGGTGGTCGCCAACCAGAAGGGCGGGGTGGGCAAGACCACGACCACGGTCAACCTTGCCGCTTCGCTTGCTCTGCATGGTGGGCGCGTCCTGGTGGTCGACCTCGATCCTCAGGGCAATGCCTCCACCGCGCTGGGCATTGACCATCACGCCGAAGTTCCTTCGATCTACGACGTGTTGATCGACAGCAAGCCACTCTCCGAGGTTGTTCAGCCAGTACCTGATGTCGAGGGTCTCTTCTGTGCACCTGCCACGATCGATCTCGCCGGTGCGGAGATCGAGCTGGTGTCCCTGGTGGCACGAGAGAGCCGGCTGGAGCGGGCGATCCAGGCGTACGAGCAGCCGCTGGACTACATCCTCATCGACTGCCCGCCCTCGCTGGGTCTCCTGACGGTCAACGCTCTCGTGGCCGGTGCCGAGGTCCTCATCCCGATTCAGTGCGAGTACTACGCGCTGGAGGGCCTGGGCCAGCTGCTGCGCAACGTCGATCTGGTGCGGGGGCACCTCAACCCCAACCTCCATGTATCGACGATCCTGCTCACCATGTACGACGGCCGGACCCGCCTCGCGTCCCAGGTCGCCGACGAGGTGCGCAGCCACTTCGGCGACGAGGTGCTGCGGACGAGCATTCCGCGCTCGGTCCGTATCTCCGAGGCCCCCAGTTACGGTCAGACGGTACTGACCTACGACCCGGGGTCGAGCGGTGCCCTCTCCTACCTTGAGGCGGCACGAGAGATCGCGCTGCGTGGAGTCGGTGTCGCGTACGACGCGCAGCATGCCCACATGGGCGCACACAACGAACAGAGCATGGTGGAGGGGATCCAGTGAGCGAGCGACGGAGGGGGTTGGGCCGTGGTCTCGGCGCACTGATCCCGGCTGCACCGACAGGAGAGAAGGCGGCACCACCCGCCGTGAGCGGCGCGTCCACCTCACCGGGAGCCGTGCCCGTGCTCACCGCAGAGCGCGGGGTGGCGGCGGCCAAGGTGGCCGCACTTCCGTCGGCCCATGTTTCACATGAAACAGAGGAGCCGTCGGTATTCGGAGAGGCTCCTCCGTCGGCTCCCGTCGGCGCATACTTCGCCGAGCTGCCTCTCGACTCCATCACCCCGAACCCGCGTCAGCCCCGTGAGGTCTTCGACGAGGACGCTCTCGCTGAACTCGTCACCTCCATCAAGGAGGTCGGCCTTCTCCAGCCGGTCGTCGTACGGCAGCTGGGTCCGTCGCGCTACGAGCTCATCATGGGCGAGCGGCGCTGGCGGGCCTGCCGTGAAGCTGGTCTCGACGCCATCCCGGCAATCGTGCGGGCCACGGACGACGAGAAGCTTCTCCTGGACGCGCTCCTGGAGAACCTGCACCGTGCTCAGCTGAACCCGCTGGAAGAGGCTGCCGCCTACGACCAGCTGCTCAAGGACTTCAACTGCACGCACGACCAGCTGGCCGACCGGATCGGCCGTTCACGCCCGCAGGTCTCCAACACCCTGCGTCTGCTGAAGCTGTCGCCGTCGGTCCAGCGCCGCGTGGCCGCCGGAGTGCTCTCCGCCGGACATGCGCGAGCCCTGCTCTCCGTGGACGACTCGGAGGAGCAGGACCGCCTGGCTCACCGGATTGTGGCCGAGGGTCTTTCGGTGCGAGCGGTCGAGGAGATCGTCACGCTCATGGGCTCGCGGCCGCAGTCGGCCGCACGCTCCAAGGGGCCGCGGGCCGGCACACGGCTCTCCCCGGCGCTGAGCGACCTTGCGACCCGTCTCTCGGACCGCTTCGAGACTCGGGTGAAGGTGGACCTCGGCCAGAAGAAGGGCAAGATCACCGTCGAGTTCGCCTCGATGGACGACCTTGAGCGGATCCTCGGCTCCCTCGCCCCGGGGGAGGGACCGGTTCTGCAGAAGAGCCTCCTGGACGACGACTCCGAGGAGACGGAAGCCTGAGGCCTGGGTCGGCCGGTCGAGTTCGACCGGCCGACCCGAAGAGCGGGCCGTGTCCGGTATACACCGGACACGGCCCGCTCTTTGCTTTCAGGCGGTATCGATGGAATCGCATCGTGGATACGATGCGTTCGGGTATGGCGCATTCACCTGGCAGCACCTTTTGTGGGGAGGCGAGGGGCCATGCGAACGGTGAGCCGGACCGGACTGGTGAGCGCGGGCCTGGGGCTCGGCGCGGTCGGCGGGTTCGTCGGCAGCCTGCTCAGGGAACGGAGCGCTCTGACAGCCGCTCGCGACGCTGCGAGCGAGGAAAGTGAGGAACTGCCTTCATGGGGCGCCGGCTCGCACCGCTCACGCTGGACAACCTTCAGGACCTTCCCAAGCGCTGTCGCGCGTGTGTCTTCTGGGAGTTGGACCCAGTCAGCGGTCAGGCCGCGGTAAAGGCAGGAACACCCGAGCTGGAGAAAGAGGCGTGGATCTCCGCCGTCTTGCTCGAATGGGGATCCTGCGGCCGCGTCGTGTATGTGGATGACGTACCGGCGGGCTTCGTGCTCTACGCGCCGCCCGCTTACGTCCCGCGGGCGACGGCCTTCCCCACGAGCCCGGTCTCCCCTGATGCGGTCCAGCTGATGACGGCCTTCATCACCCCGGGCTTCCAGGGGCAGGGACTGGGACGTGTGATGGTGCAGACGGTCGCCAAGGATCTGCTCCGGCGAGGCTTCAAGGCGATTGAGGCCTTCGGGGACGCCCGTTGGAAGGAGCCGGCCTGTGTCCTGCCCGCCGACCATCTCCTGGCCGTGGGATTCAAGACGGTCCGGCCGCACCCGACGTACCCGCGACTGCGCCTGGAGCTGCGTACGACGCTCTCCTGGAAGGAAGACGTGGAGTTGGCGCTCGACCGGTTGCTGGGGGCGGTACAGAAGGAGCCGGTGCTGCGTCCGCTGTAGGGCGCTCTCGGGTCTGCCGGCGAGGCGCCTGCGTCATTGGCCATACATGCGGATGGGCCAACCCGTCGGGGTTGGCCCATCCGTGTTTCACGTGAAACATCGCCGCCTGCAGCAGGCGGCACGTTGACCTACTCGGCGATGAAGTCCTCGAGGTCCCGCACGATCGCGGCCTTCGGCTTGGCACCGACGATGGTCTTGGCGACCTCGCCACCCTGGTAGACGTTCAGGGTCGGGATGGACATGACGCCGTACTTGGCGGCCGTACCCGGGTTCTCGTCGATGTTGAGCTTGACGACCTCGATCTTGTCGCCGTACTCGGCGGCGATCGCCTCAAGGGACGGAGCGATCTGGCGGCACGGACCGCACCAGGCGGCCCAGAAGTCCACCAGAACGGGCTTGTCGCTCTTGAGAACGTCCTGCTCGAAGGAATCGTCGGTCACGTGCTTGAGGGTGCCGGCCACGGCGGGCTCCTTAACTGGTTGGTGCGGTGGGGCGGGATGGAGGGTCAGACAGCGGTCTTCTCGGGCTCCGCGGCGGCCTCGCCGTCCGCGAGGGCGGAGAGGAAGCGCTCGGCGTCGAGGGCGGCGGAGCAGCCGGTGCCGGCCGCTGTGATCGCCTGGCGGTAGGTGTGGTCGACGACGTCGCCGGCGCCGAAGACACCCGTCAGGTTGGTCCGGGTCGAGGGTGCCTCGACCTTGAGGTAGCCCTCCCCGTCCAGGTCGAGCTGGCCCTTGAAGAGCTCGGTGCGCGGGTCGTGACCGATCGCGATGAACAGGCCGGTGACGGGCAGCTCGGACGTCTCGCCGGTCTTGAGGTTCCGGAGCTTCAGGCCGGAGAGCTTCTGGTCGCCCTGGATCTCGGCGACCTCGCTGTCCCATACGAACTTGATCTTCGGGTCGGCGAAGGCACGCTCCTGCATCGCCTTGGAGGCGCGCAGGGTGTCGCGGCGGTGGACGATCGTTACGGACTTGGCGAACCGGGAGAGGAAGGTCGCTTCCTCCATGGCGGTGTCGCCGCCACCGATCACGGCGATGTCCTGGTCCTTGAAGAAGAAGCCGTCACAGGTCGCGCACCAGGAGACGCCGCGTCCGGAGAGGGCGTCCTCCTTGGGCAGACCCAGCTTGCGGTGCTGTGAGCCCGTGGCGACGATGATCGCCTTCGCCCGGTGCACGGTGCCCGCCGTGTCCGTGACGGTCTTGATCTCACCGCTGAGGTCGACCGCGACGATGTCGTCCGGCACCAGCTCGGCACCGAAACGCTCGGACTGCGCACGCATGTTGTCCATGAGCTCGGGGCCCATGACGCCGTCCTGGAAGCCGGGGAAGTTCTCCACCTCGGTGGTGTTCATCAGCGCACCGCCTGCGGTGACGGCGCCCTCGAACACCAGCGGCTTAAGCGACGCGCGCGCAGTGTAGAGCGCCGCCGTGTAGCCGGCGGGCCCGGAGCCGATGATGATCACGTTTCGGACGTCGCTCACGGCTTGATTCCTCGTCTCTGGAGACTGCTTCGTACGACTGGTGGGAGCCTCTCTCAGAACTCTCACCCCACCCAACGGATCCTAAGGGGCGCGCATTCCCACTGTGTCCGGGCACACGAAGACGCGTCACCGCGCGGGGACGTCAAGGATGGCGCAGAGGTGCTCAGGACGGTCCGCGGCGGAGCCCGGCTTGCTCAGCTCCGCGCGTAGGAGTGCTCCAGCAAAACCTTGCCGGCGGCGATCGACGGCTTGTCCACACAGGCGGAGTCCACGACGTAGGCCGTGACGCGTGTGGTGTCGGAGGCGTCGGGCAACACCACGAGATACGCCTCCTTGCCCTTGTAGGAACCTTCCTTGAAGGCGAGCGGTTCCGCGTCTCGACCGATTCCCTGTGTGATGCACCCGGGAACCGAGACCGAGGGCGTGTTGAAGATGTGCGGCTCCTCAGTGGACTGAGTGCCGTGCGGGTTGGAGGTGCGAGGGCCGCCGTCCTTCTTCTTGTCGGCCTTGTCCAGGAGATCCGCGACCTGTCCCTTGAGCTTGCCCTCGGCGAAGGTATTCGCGGAGTCGCTCTGCTCGGGGGACGCCGACGGGGAGTCATTGTCGGAGGCGTTGTTGCCCAGCGACTGGAACAGCAGACCGCCGAGTCCCAGCGCAGCGGCCGTGAACATGGCGCTCAGCACCGCAGTCCTGCGGCGTGCACGACGCGGCCGGTTCATGCGGCCCGGGCCGGTGGCGGCGCGGGGGCGTCCCGCGGGACGGTCTGCCGCAGTCGATGTTTCACGTGAAACATGCCAGCCGTCGTCGTCGCCCTCATCGGGCAGGGGGCGCGAAGCGCCGACGGACGCGAGGGCGCCTGCGGAGTCGTCTTCGGGAACCGTGGCATTCAGCAGGGCCTCAGCAGAGAGAGCGGCGTCGATACGGCCCGCGACATCGTCGGGCATGCGAGGCGGGCCCGGCAGCGTGCCGAGCAGGCCGCGGATCTCCTCCAGCGAGTCGTACACGTCGGCGCAGAGCGTGCAGTCGTCCAGATGCCGTCGCACGTCTGCCGTACGGGTGGGAGGGAGCAGACCTTCGGTGAGGTCGGAGATCTCCTCGACGTCCGGGTGCCCGGCCGTGTCGGTCGTGGATGTCACGCTCGCCCACCTCCGCCCTTCACAGCAGCTGAATCGCTTGGTCCATCGTGTTCTCCCGCTGCGGGTGGGACGGATGCCCCCTGCGTGCGGTTCCGTCCCTCACCCGACTTCTTGCTCGCTCTGTCGCTCCCGCTGTCCGTACGCAGGTGTTTGAGCAGTGGGAGGAGTCTGGCTCTGCCACGGGCGCAGCGGCTCTTGACCGTGCCGGTCGGCACATCGAGCAGGCTGGCGGCCTCCGCCACGGGGTAGCCCTGCATGTCCACCAGGACGAGGGCCGCCCGCTGGTCGGGGGGCAGAGTGCCCAGCGCCTCCAACAGCTCACGGTGCAGATCGTTGCGCTCGGCCGGAGCGGAGGCCGACTCGTGCGGCTCCAGGAGCTGTTCGAGCCGTTCCGTGTCGTCCACCGGGGACGTCTTCCTGGAAGCCGCCTTGCGCGCGCGGTCCAGGCAGGCGTTCACCGTGATCCGGTGCAGCCACGTTGTGACGGCCGACTGGCCCCGGAAGGTGTGGGCGGCCCGATAGGCGGAGACGAGGGCGTCCTGGACGGCGTCAGCGGCCTCCTCGCGGTCGCCCAGCGTCCGCAGCGCCACCGCCCAGAGCCGATCACGGTGACGCCGCACGATCTCGCCGAAGGCATCGGGATCGCCCTCCACATGACGGGTGAGGAGGTCCTGATCGCTCACTTCGCTGAATCCGGCGCCGTCCGCCATCGAACCCCCTCCCCCTCCGGTGGATGCTCAGCCGGTGAACTTCACATCGGTGACGGCCTGCTTGTACCCGGCGTCGCTGAACTGGTCACCGGGCGCGTACGGCAGCGCAGTGAACCACACCAACACGTACTGGGTCTTCACTTTCTTGTCGGCCTTCACCTTGGCGGTCGTCCCGCTCGTGGTCAGGGTTCCGATCTTCTGCATGGAGCTCAGCGACGTCGAGGAGCTCATGGAATCCGTCGCGTACAGCGAGACCGTCGTGTGGTTGCCGCCGAACCTCAGACCTATCGAGGCGGCCGAGATCTCCTGCTTCGAGCCGAGGTCGTAGACGATGCCGACGCCGGGCTTGAACGCCGGGTTCATCTCCGGACCGTCCAGGAAGCTCTTGCTCCGCCAGTACGTCGAGCTGTCGCCGTCGTAGGTCTTGGCCACGTCCCCCGCCGCCTGGGCCGAACCCTTCGCGACGTACTCCTCGGCGCCCTGGATGGTGATCGGCTTGACCGGCTTCGCGTTCTCGCCGCTCTTGTCGTTCTCGTCCGTCGTCCGGGTGTTGCCGGTGTCGTCGGACTTCCCGCGGTCCATGAGCGCGTCCGCGAGCTGCCAGCTGCCGAGACCCAGCGCGGCGATCAGAAGGGCGGACACCGCCCACTTGAGGGCCTTGCCGGTACGGGTCTGCAGCGGAGGCAGGGGAGTCGGTACCGGCTGGGTGGCCCCCGGGTGGGACGAGGGGCGGCCGTAGTTGCCCTGCTGGTACGTCGTGCGCTGGTAGTCAGGCGGCGCTGTGAACGCGGGCTCCGGCGGCCGGATGCGAGGCATCTCGCCGACCGCCTTCACCAGCTCCTCCGGCGTGGTGCACGGAGGCTCCTGGCGGGAAGCGGTCGCGCCGTCGTTGACGAGCGCGCGCATGGCGAGCTCCGAAAGGCCCCGGTGCACACCTGCACGTACCTGGTCGGGAGCGATGAGGCCCACGCCCTTGGGCAGTCCGGAGAGGCCGTAGGCGTCGTCCTCGTACGGCCAGCGCTGGGTGAGCGTGGCGTACAGCAGCGCGCCGATCGCCTCCGTGTCGGTGCGCTGTGGGGTGTCGGAGCTGATGCCGCGCAGCGCCGCGTTCACGGCGAGGCCGCGGATGCGCCACTGCCCGGACGAGGTGCGCAGCACGGCGCCAGGGGTCAACTTCAGATGCGCCAGCCCCTCACGGTGTGCGGCGGCCATCGCCTGGGAGACCTGGCTGACCATCTGGTACGCCTCGTGGACCTCCAGAGGGCCGGCGGCCAGGAGCGCTGTCAGCTCCGTGGCATCCGGCAGCCACTCGTGCACCACATAGACGAGGTCGTTCTCCTCGACCGCGTCCAGGACCTGGACGAACCGGGGATCGCCCAACAGGGCGGAGGAACGGGCCGCCGCCAGGACGGAGCGCGCTCGTGGATGGTCGGCGGGCAGCAAGTGCACACCGACGGCGCGGCGGAGTTTCTCGTCCACCGCACGCCAACTGCTGAAACCGTCCAGACGGGTGACGCACTCTTCCAGTCGGTAGCGTCTGGCGAGTTTGTGACCGCTGTGCAGCTCGGGCGGCGAGGTCCTGCCAGGGCTCTCGTTCCCCCCGCTCCCCTGTTCCTCTTCGCTCTCCGAGCTGTCCGTGTCCCGCTCCCGGTTCTGGGCCACCCCGTCGGCCGTGGACTGGTCCGCCTTCGCGGTCAGCGGCTCGTCGCCGCTGTTGTCTGCCACGTCGACGGCAGCCGTGCTCCGTTCCGCCACCGTCGTTCCTGCCTCCCCATCCATTGCGCGCTGTCCGACGCCAAAGCCAATTGTGCCCACAGTCCGCCCCTATGCACGACACGCGGTCGCGCACGATGGTTGTGCGCCTACCCCCGTCTCAGCGCCCAAGGCGCCCGCGGACCATGCCGACCATTCCGTTCAGCTCCTCGATGCGCATCCGCCGCGCCGCGACGTAGAAGACACCGAGCAGTACGACACCACCGCCGAGCAGGGAGGCGAACGAGCCGCCGACGCCCTGTCCCAGTGTGTGGCCGATTCCGTAGCAGGCCGCACCACTGAGCAGTGCGGCCGGCACCGACGCGATACCGAGCCGTGCGTATGTGCGCAGGACCCGGCCACCGTCCAGGTCGCCGCCCAGCCGCTTCCGCAGTCGGCTCCACGCGACGCCGACGCCGATCGCGTAGGCAAGACCGTACGACGCGGCCATGCCCGCTACCGCCCAGCGCGGGGGAAGCAGGAAGAAACAGAGCGCCGACGCCCCGGCGTTGACGGCGGCCACGATGACCGTGTTGTAGAAGGGGGTCCGGGTGTCCTCGTACGCGTAGAAGGCGCGCAGCACGACGTACTGCACGGAGTACGGGATCAGGCCCAGGCCGAAGGCCATCAGCATGTAGCCCATGTTCGTCGCCTCGCTGGTCCCGGAGGCACCGAACATCAGCGTGCACATCGGGATGCCGAGCGCGACGAAGCCGAAGGAGATCGGCACGATCGCCACGGCGGTCGTACGCAGACCCTGGGAGATGTCGTCGCGGACCGCGCCGCTGTCGCCCTCATGGGCCGAACGTGAGAGGCGCGGCAGCAGGGCGGCCATCAGGGAGACCGTGATGATGGCCTGCGGGAGGCCCCAGATGAGCTGGGCGTTGGCGTAGGCCGCGAAGCCGGTGCCGCTGACCGGTGAGTCGTCGCCCGCCGCGGTGGACAGCTGGGTCACGACGATCGCGCCGGCCTGGTTGGCGAGGACGAAGAGCACCGTCCACTTGGCGAGCATCGCGGCCTTGCCGAGCCCGTGGCCCTTCCAGTCGAAGCGCAGTCGCAGCCGGAATCCGGTCTCCCGGAGGTACGGGATCATCGCGAGGGCCTGGACGACGAGGCCGAGCAGGACACCGATGCCGAGCAGCCGCTCGCCCTCCGGCGGGATGGTCGCGGCTTCCATGCCGGAGTTCTCCGCGGTGCCGTACACCCAGATGAACAGCCCGAGCGTCACGATGATGACGACGTTGTTGAGGACCGGTGTCCACATCATCGCGCCGAACTTTCCGCGCGCGTTCAGGATCTGGCCCATCACCACGTGGATGCCCATGAAGAAGATCGTGGGCAGGAAGTACCGGGCGAAGGTGACGGCGACGTCGCTGGCCGCGGCATCGCTCGCGACACGCGTCGACAGCATGCGGACCAGCAGGGGAGCGGCGAGCACCGCGAGCGCGGTGAGCGCGCCGAGAACCACGACGACGAGGGTCAGCAGCCGGTTGGCGAACGCCTCACCACCGTCCTCGTCGTCCTTCATGGCGCGCACCAGCTGCGGTACGAAGACGGAGTTGAGGCCGCCGCCGACCGTCAGGATGTAGATCATCGTCGGCAGCTGGTAGGCGACCTGGAAGGTGTCGCCGAGGAGGCCGACGCCCAGCGCCGCGACGATCAGCGCGGAGCGGATGAAGCCGGTGAGGCGGGACACCATGGTGCCCGCCGCCATGACCGCACTGGACTTCAGCAGACCGGACGCCCGGCCACCGGACTTCTTCGCGGCCGCCGGCGCAGGTGTGGGCGGGGGTGTCGAAGGCGGCTCGGCAGCCGGAGCGGGTTCAGGCGTCGGAGAGGGCACGCTGGGCGGACCCCCCGCGGGCGGGTATGCGCCGCCCTGCTGCTGGTCCCGGAAGAGATGAGCGAAGGCGTCCGGCTCGTGGCGCTGCTCGCCGGCCTGGGTCACCAGGTCGTCGACGCCCACGAACTGGGTCGTGCGGGGGTCGTCGCCGTACGGCAGGTACTGCGTGGGGCCCTCCGGCTCCGGGGCCGGGGTCTGGGCCCACACGCGCGGGTCGGGGGCGTACGGGGACTGGGGCGGCTGAGCGTAGAGCGGGGGCTGCGGCTGGTAGGTGCCGGGCGGCGGCGGGGGATGCGCGGCGCGGTCGTAGAGCGCCTCGGTGACAGGGTCCTGGGCGGCGAGATCCTGCGCCCGGTAGGGATCCTGGGCGTAGGCATCCTGGAGGTACACGTCGGGTGCGGGTTGCTGAGGCACCTCGCCGGGCTCCGGCGGGCCCTGCGGCGGGTCGTCGGGGTGGCCGGAGCCGCCCGCGCCCTGACCGCGGTCACCGTCGTACGGCGCGTTCATGGTTACCCCACCTCATCGTCCCCGGGCCCACCGGCCGCGACATCGCTCAACGGTCCACTCTCTCACCAGTGCCGGACGGGTCCGTGATTTCCGCTGCGGTGTCCGGTGAAGGGTCACTCGGGTGCTCCGGCTCGTGTGCCCTCGACTCGGCTTCGGATGCTTCGGGCGCGTCGTCGTCCTCGCCGTCCGCTCGGGCGTTCTCGGATTCCTGCGTGGCCTGGCGGGCGGCCGCGCGCTTGCGCTGGGTGTACATCCGGAATCCGGCGAGCACGAGCAGCAGGACACCACCGGCGATGACCAGCATCACCGTGGCGGTGATCTCGGTGACCTTCACGTCGAAGGCGACTTCGGGACCGTACGGCCGGCCGTCCTCCGTGAACAGCTGGGCGACGACTCCCGCCCGGCCGTTGGCGTGGGCGTTGGTGGTGAACTTCACCGACTGGCTGTGTCCGCCCGAGACCGTGACCGGCTGTTCGTCGTAGGCGCCGTCGCCGATGCTGAGGCGGCTCGGCTGGGTCGAGGTCAGGCGCAGTGTCAGGTGGTCGACACCCTGGACGAGATTGTTCTGCACCGTCACGGGGATCGTGGCGCTGCGGCCCGACAGCTTCGCCTCGGACTTCTTGATCAGTCCGACGCTCTCGGTGAGCCGTGTGAGGTACGCCTCGACACCGTCGCGGTAGAGCGTCGCATCGGTGCTGCGGCCGCGCCAGGACGTGGACATCGACCGGTCCATGGCCCGTCCGAAGGGGGTGGCCACGCGGGACTTGTCCGCGAGGATCACCTGGAAGCTGTCGAGGTTGTCCTGCGTGCGCTCGATCTGCTCGAAGGCGGTCTGCGGCAGTTCCTGGTTGCGCAGCGACTTCGGGTACGACCCCGCCGACGGGACCCGCGTGGTGGCGCCCGAGTCCGGCTTGGCCTTGGTGGCCGCGGACAGGTCCGCCGACTGCGACCAGTTTCCGTCCTGGAGCGCCTTCAGTGCCTGTGCCATCGCCTGGGCCTGGCTGGAGGTCGGCATGCGCTGCGGGGCGACCACGACGCTGCGCTGCTTGTCCGGGACCTGGAGCGAGAACATCAGGCTCTGGGCGAGGAACTTCTGCACGGCGAGCGTGGCGTTGCCCGCCACTGTCATGTCGCCCTGGAAAGCCGTCGACAGACGGGCGTCCGCGACCACCGCGGTGGTGCCGCCGCCGATCGGACGCGCCGCGGAAGGCGTGTACGGCAGGCTTCCGGTCTCCTTCAGGCTGTCGCCGCGGGAGATCACCGTGTCGGCCCCGGCCGAGGTGGCGACCTTGACGATCGAGGGGTCGATCGCGCCGTTCGCAGGCCAGGCGTAGTCCGTGCTGGGCGTCACGTGGAGAATCGACTCCACCGTCGTCGCGGCCACCGTGGTGGCGTCCTTGAGACGGCTGAGCGACCCGGTCGCGGTCTTTCCGTTGTGGGCCAGCGACGCCAGATCAGGGTCGGCGAACGGAAGGGCGACGACTTCCTCGTTCTCCACCGTCTTCTCCAGCTCGGAGAGCCACTGTTTGGCCACCGCCTGGTGCGTGCCCGCCGTGGTCGTCGTGCTGGAGCCGTTCACCTGGACGCGGTAGCTGCGGGTCATCGCGTCGACGGACGCCAGCAGATCCGGGTCGACGACCCACGTGACGTCGAGGTTCTTGCCGAGCGCGAGGAGCTGCTGCAGGCGTCCGCCGGGGGCGAGCTCCGCGGCCAGGTCGTCGTCCTTGAAGACGGGGGTCTGCTGCTCGTTCGAACCCGTCTCGGCCGTCATGTGGGAGGTCGAGATGAGCGGCCAGAGGTATGTGGTCCGGGTCTTCGTGTCCGCCGCGTCGGGCTGCCACGGCAGGAAGGTCCGCTCGATCCCGAGGATCTGGTCGTACGCCGCGGCGGCCGTCCGGCCGGTGAGCGTGACACCGAGCTGGTAGACGCCGTCGGAGCTGAGGGGCAGCTTGTCGGTGGGGACGGAGATGCTGAAGGTCTGCGGGACACCCGGCGCCAGCTTGGAGAACTTCGCGACGTACTTGCCGCCGACGTCCGTACCCGCGTACGGGTTGCTCTGTGCGGCGCTGTCGATCGCCGAGCGGCCGTTCATCGTCGGGCCCACCCGGAGACCGACGTGCGCGTCGGTGATCGTCTGCTTGCCCTTGTTGACGATCCTGCCGGAGACGGTGAGCGTGTCCCCGTCGGAGGGCACACGAGGGCTCAGCGTGTCCAGAGAGACACCGACCGTACGGGAACCGGAGACCTCCGCTGCGGCGCTGTGCTCGGCTGCGTACGCGGACGGCGCCACGGGCAGCTGGCAGAGGCCGGCCAGCAGGGGAGCCGCGGCCAGCAGCGCCCCGGTGCGCCGCAGCCAGCGGCGGGCAGGTGAGGGAGTCATCCCCTGGAAGTCTGCCGCCTCGGCCACGCGCTCGCCCGTCCCTCGTCGTCGTCAGTGGTCGTCGGAATGTGCGTCCACGCATGGTAACGATGCGCGCTGAGGGGAAGTGCCGCGGTCCGGTCCACAAGATCGGAGACGAGACCGCACTGTCCCGCTATGTCCGCCTATCAGTGGCGAGGTTCCCGGAGAGACAGGGGAAGGTGCCGGTGCACGTTTAATGGAGGCGCCCGCGGGGGTCCGAGCCACGTACCCTTTTCTGTTGTGCCGAACGCCAACGAAGACAATCCCAGTGCCCTGAACCAGGTGCAGAGCCGCGCGGTGAGCGAACTGCTGCGGGTGTCCCCCGTCGCCGATGAGCTCGCCCGCCGTTTCCATGAGGCCGGGTTCTCCCTCGCCCTGGTCGGCGGCTCGGTCCGGGACGCCCTCCTCGGCCGGCTCGGCAACGACCTGGACTTCACAACCGATGCCCGGCCCGAGGACGTACTGAAGATCATGCGGCCCTGGGCGGACGCCGTGTGGGAGGTCGGGATCGCCTTCGGCACGGTCGGTGGTCAGAAGGACGCCCGCGTCGGAGACGTCGACCAGAGCTTCCAGATCGAGGTGACGACGTACCGCTCGGAGGCGTACGACAGGACCTCGCGCAAGCCCGAGGTCTCGTACGGCGACTCCATCGAGGAAGATCTGGTACGCCGTGACTTCACGGTGAACGCGATGGCCGTGGCGCTCCCCGAGAAGGAGTTCATCGATCCGCACGGCGGGCTCGACGATCTTGCCGCGCGTGTTCTGCGGACTCCGAGCACACCCGAGGCCTCCTTCTCCGACGACCCGCTGCGGATGATGCGGGCCGCGCGGTTCGCCGCGCAGCTCGACTTCGAGGTGGCACCGGACGTCGTCGCGGCGATGAAGGCCATGGCCGAGCGCATCGAGATCGTCTCCTCCGAGCGCGTGCGTGACGAGCTGAACAAGCTGGTCCTGTCCGCGCACCCGCGGAAGGGACTGACACTCCTCGTCGACACCGGGCTCGCCGACCGGGTGCTGCCCGAGCTGCCCGCCCTGCGCCTGGAGCGGGATGAGCACCACCGGCACAAGGACGTCTACGACCACACGCTGATCGTCCTGGAGCAGGCGATGGCGCTGGAGGAGAACGGCCCCGACCTCACGCTGCGCCTGGCCGCACTGCTGCATGACATCGGGAAGCCGCGGACGCGTCGCTTCGAGACGGACGGGCGGGTCTCCTTCCACCATCACG
Organism: Streptomyces sp. NPDC033178; assembly: GCF_055577685.1. Taxonomy (NCBI): domain Bacteria; kingdom Bacillati; phylum Actinomycetota; class Actinomycetes; order Kitasatosporales; family Streptomycetaceae; genus Streptomyces; species Streptomyces sp. NPDC033178. Next base: position 239,752 of record NZ_JBVIPT010000004.1, on the reverse strand, counting down.
AGGTGGTGGGTGCCAAGATGACCAAGAAGCGGATGACCGAGCTCAAGTACTCCAACGAGCTCGTGAAGGACGTCTCGCGTCTGGTCGAGCTGCACCTGCGCTTCCACGGCTACGGCACCGGGGAGTGGACGGACTCCGCGGTCCGCCGGTACGTGCGTGACGCGGGCCCGCTCCTTGACCGCCTCCACAAGCTGACCCGCTCGGACTGCACGACGCGCAACAAGCGCAAGGCCACCGCCCTTTCTCGCGCGTACGACGGCCTGGAGGAGCGCATCGCCCAGCTCCAGGAGCAGGAGGAGCTGGACTCGATCCGGCCCGACCTCGACGGAAACCAGATCATGGAGATCCTGGGTGTCGCGCCCGGCCCGGCCATCGGGCAGGCCTACAAGTTCCTGCTGGAACTGCGTCTGGAGAACGGGCCGATGGAGTACGACGCAGCGGTGTCGGCGCTCAAGGAGTGGTGGGCCGAACAGAACTGAGGACGCGCGGCGAGTCATGTTTCACGTGAAACATGACTCGCGCTCCTGAAGCCGGACATGTCGAGGGGCGTTGTTTCACGTGAAACAACGCCCCTCGTGTCCGCACCGCTCCTACTTGTTGTCTGCCAGGCAGAGCACGAAGGAGTCGGACCCCTCCTGCCAGGAGAGAGCAGCAGTGGTGCCCTGGACGGACTGGCAGGCGAGCTGCGCCAGGCTGGAGCCGTCCTTCTTCGCCAGAACCTTGTGCGTGGCCTTCGAGTCACTGCAGTCGAGCTTCTCGACCGTGGCGTTGGAGTCGGAGCCCGTGTTGCGCAGGCAGTCTCCGGCCGTGAGCTTCGTAGCGTCGTCGCCGCCGAAGAAGTAGGTACCGGCAGCTATGGAGAGCACGGCCACGGGGATGATGAACCGCAGGTACTTCTTGAAGCCGCTACGCGCCGGAGCCGGCGGCGGAACCGGCGCACCCTGGTTGAAGTACGGGGACTGCTGGGGGTCTCCGGGCTGCGGCTGGCCGTACGGGTTCCCACTCGGGGGCTGCCCGTAGGGGTTCTGGCCCTGGGGCGGCTGCCCCGGTGCGAACGGGTTCTGGCCTTGGGGCGGCGGAGTGGTCACTTTGAGGGTCCCCCTCGGACGTAGGAGCGCGTGGCGTGAAATAAGACGCACGTAAGCTACCGGCCGCCACTGACAACTCTGTAGCCCACAGTGGCTCTGTGTCATTGATGTGACACTTACTGCCGTTCAAAGCGGGCCATAGCCACAGCAACTGCCCCGTAGATAACGGCCACCGTGACCACCAGCTGGACTGAGCGACCGTCAGGAGGCAGCATCAGCGCGGCCACTGCGGCGGCGCCGACGAAGGCCACGTTGAACAGGACGTCGTAGACGGCGAAGATCCGGCCACGGAAACCGTCGTCGACGGACGACTGGACCACGGTGTCCGTGGCGATCTTCGCGCCCTGGGTGGTCAGACCCAGGACGAAGGCCGCGACCAGTATGGGGATTTCGGCGAACGGCAGCCCGAGCGCCGGCTCCAGGACCGCGGCGGATCCGGCACAGGCGATGATCCAGCCGTTGGGCCCCAGTCGGCCGACCGCCGCCGGAGTCAGCACCGCCGCGGCGAAGAAGCCCGCTCCGGAGATCCCCACGGCCAGGCCCAGGAGGGCGAGCCCGTCGTCGTCCGAGCCCGACGACCAGGCGTACCGGCAGAGCATCAGCACCATGACCGTCAAGGCGCCGTAGCAGAACCGCATCAGCGTCATCGCGGCCAGGGCCCGGGCGGCCTCCCGTCGTGCGGGCTCGGCCAGATGGCGTACGCCTGACGTCAGGCCGTGTGCCGTGCCGGCCAGTGCTGCCTTCAACCGTGGATGCACCAACTCCCGGTCGGGGCCCAGAAGGTCCGGTGTCAGGCGCAGCGAGGCGAGCGCGGAGCACACGTAGAGGGCCGCTCCGACGAGAACGACCGCCGCATCGGAGTCCGAGGCGACCAGGCGGACGACGAAGGCGAGACCGCCGCCCACGGTCGCGGCGAGCGTTCCGGCCGTGGGCGACAGGGAGTTGGCCATCACCAGGCGCTCGGAGTCGACGACGCGGGGCAGTGCGGCGGACAGGCCTGCCAGGACGAACCGGTTGACCGCGGTCACGCACAGAGCGGATGCGTAGAAGAGCCAGTCCGGCACGCCGCTCAGCATGAGGACGGCCGTCAGAGCGGCCAGCGCCGCCCGCAGCAGGTTCCCGTACAGGAAGACCTGGCGGCGGCGCCAGCGGTCCAGCAGGACGCCGGCGAAGGGGCCGACGAGGGAGTACGGGAGCAGCAGGACCGCCATTGCCGAGGCGATCGCCGCCGCGGAGGTCTGCTTCTCCGGTGAGAAGACGACATATGTGGCGAGCGCGACCTGATAGACGCCGTCGGCACCCTGCGACAACAGCCGGACGGCGAGCAGACGCCGGAAGTTCCCGAAGCGCAGGAGGACGCGCAGGTCACGCACGACAGCCATGGGGCACAGCCTCACATACGAGGAGGGTCCCCGGGCTTGCGACCCGGGGACCCTCAACAGAGCGGCATATCAAGCGTTTTAGCGCTCAACCTCGCCCTTGATGAACTTCTCGACGTTGTCGTAGGCCTCGTCGTCGAAGTACTGGACCGGCGGCGACTTCATGAAGTAGCTCGACGCGGACAGGATCGGACCGCCGATGCCACGGTCCTTGGCGATCTTCGCGGCACGCAGGGCGTCGATGATGACACCCGCGGAGTTCGGGGAGTCCCAGACCTCGAGCTTGTACTCCAGGTTCAGCGGGACGTCACCGAAGGCACGGCCCTCAAGGCGGACGTACGCCCACTTGCGGTCGTCGAGCCAGGCCACGTAGTCCGAGGGGCCGATGTGGACGTTCTTCGCCCCCATGTCACGGTCGGGGATCTGCGAGGTGACGGCCTGCGTCTTCGAGATCTTCTTGGACTCGAGGCGGTCGCGCTCCAGCATGTTCTTGAAGTCCATGTTGCCGCCGACGTTGAGCTGCATCGTGCGCTCAAGGCGGACACCGCGGTCCTCGAACAGCTTCGCCATCACGCGGTGCGTGATGGTGGCGCCGACCTGCGACTTGATGTCGTCACCGACGATCGGGACGCCGGCCTCGGTGAACTTGTCCGCCCACTCCTTGGTGCCGGCGATGAAGACCGGAAGGGCGTTGACGAAGGCGACCTTGGCGTCGATGGCGGCCTGGGCGTAGAACTTCGCCGCGTCCTCGGAACCGACGGGCAGGTAGCAGACGAGGACGTCGACCTGCTTGTCCTTGAGGATCTGGACGATGTCGACCGGCGCCTCGGCGGACTCCTCGATGGTCTCGCGGTAGTACTTGCCGAGACCGTCGTAGGTGTGACCGCGCTGGACCGTGACGCCCTTGCTCGGGACGTCGCAGATCTTGATGGTGTTGTTCTCGCTGGCACCGATGGCGTCCGAGAGGTCGAGGCCGACCTTCTTCGCGTCGACGTCGAAGGCGGCGACGAACTCGACGTCACCCACGTGGTAGTCGCCGAACTGGACGTGCATCAGGCCGGGCACCTTGGACGCCGGATCGGCATCCTTGTAGTACTCGACGCCCTGGACCAGCGAGGCGGCGCAGTTGCCCACGCCGACGATGGCTACGCGAACCGAACCCATTCCGGTTGCTCCCTGTGTGTACTCGGTGAAGCCCTGAGGGGACTTCACGTGGCAGTGTCATCGGACGGATCCGGCCCGGGAGTGTCCCCGGGCCGGGGCAGGCCGCCCGACTCCCCAGATGTGCTGTCCTGCTGAGCGGAGCCGTCCGATCTGGGACGCTGCTGGTCCCGTCCGGCCCGCTCGCTCTCGATGAGCTCGTTCAGCCAGCGCACTTCGCGCTCCACGGACTCCATTCCGTGGCGCTGGAGCTCAAGGGTGTAGTCGTCGAGTCGCTCCCGGGTGCGTGCCAGAGAGGCACGCATCTTCTCCAGGCGCTCCTCGAGACGGCTGCGGCGGCCTTCGAGGACCCGCATCCGTACGTCCCGTGACGTCTGGCCGAAGAAGGCGAAGCGAGCGGCGAAGTGCTCGTCCTCGTACGCGTCGGGACCCGTCTGTGAGAGCAGGTCCTCGAAATGCTCCTTACCTTCGGCCGTCAACCGATAGACGATCTTGGCGCGACGCCCTGAGAGTGGCGCCGCGAGCGCGTCCTCGGGGGTGCTCCCCGGCTCCTCGATCAACCAGCCGTTGGCGACCAGCGTCTTGAGGCAGGGGTAGAGAGTCCCGTAGCTGAACGCACGGAACACACCCAGTGACGTGTTGAGGCGTTTGCGCAGCTCATAGCCGTGCATCGGGGACTCGCGGAGCAGGCCGAGGACGGCGAACTCGAGGATTCCGGAACGCCGGCTCATCGTCGCCTCCTCTCTGCCGCGGTCTTGCCGTGACGGTCTTTATGCCGAGCTGATGTATCGACTCGATACATCGGAACGATAGATCGGTCCGCGGCATGCGGCAAGAGGGGGCATCGTGAACGGGGTCACATCACCGATTCGTAGGAAGCAAGTTGCCTGATTTGGGATGAACTTCGGTGCTAGGCAGGTTTTGACGGTGCGTAGTCTGTGCGCCATGCAAACCACCGGGAACCGAGTGACGCATGGGGACGTCCTCGTCCTCGGTGCAGTACGGATGAATGTAAGAACGACCGCATCCGTACTTCGGGGGGACCGGAAACCAGCCGCCGTTTCCAGGCGCGCTCAGGTGCGCCTGCCCGAGGAGTAATCGTTCGATGAGCGAGCACCGTCGCAAACCGCCGCAGCCGCAGGGCGGCGGACGTGCCGCGGCCCGACGCGGCCAGACCGGGTCGTCCTCCGGCCGCCGTGCGGCGCCGCGAAGCGCCACCGGGTCGCCTTCCGACTCCTATGACTCGGGAGGTGAGGATCGCCCGTTCGGCAGCCGTGCCGAGGCCCGGCGGGCGGCACAGAGAAGCAGCAGCACCAGCGGTGGCAGGCGCAGAGCCGCCGACGGGGCGGGGCGCGGCGGCCACGGTGGTGGCGGCCGGCGTGGTGGTCCCGGTGGCCCGAACGGCCCTGGGCGGGGCAGAGGGCGCGGGCCCGAGCCCGACAAGAAGCGGATCATCGACTATCCACGTGCGGGCAAGTACGGCTGGGCACGTTGGGTGCCCTCGTGGAAGCTCGTGACGGGTACGTTCATCGGCTTCTGCGGCAGTCTGATGGCCGTGGCGGGCATCGCGTACGCCATGGTGGGCGTGCCGGACGTCGCGGCGGCCGCGAAGGCGCAGAACAACGTCTACTACTGGGCCAACAACAAGCCGATGGTGTCCACGGGCGGTGAGACCAACCGCCAGAACATCAAGTACGAGCAGATCCCCAAGGCGATGCGGTACGCCGTCATGTCGGCGGAGAACAAGAAGTTCGAGACCGACAAGGGCATCGACCCCGTGGGTATCGGCCGCGCGCTCTTCAACATGGCCAAGGGCGGCGAGACGCAGGGCGGCTCGACGATCACCCAGCAGTATGTGAAGAACGCGATGCTGAACGACCAGTCGCAGACGGTGTCCCGGAAGTTCAAGGAACTGCTCGTCTCCATCAAGGTGGGCCGCACCGAGCCCAAGGAGGAGGTCATGGCGGGGTACCTGAACACCGCCTACTACGGCCGCACCTCCTATGGCCTCCAGGCGGCCGCTCGCTCGTACTTCGGCAAGGACGCGACAAACCTCAACGCGAGCGAGTGCGCCTTGCTCGCCGCCGTTCTGAAGGGCGCCACGTACTACGACCCCGCGGGAGCGACGGCGATCGACCCGTCGGCCACGCAAGAGGCCAACACCAGGCGGGCCACGGACCGCTGGACCTGGATCCTCAACGAGATGGTCAAGGACGGGCATCTGTCGGCCACCGAGCGGGCCAAGTACACGGAGCTCCCCAAACTCCAGAACCCGCGGTCCAGCTCTGAGCTGGGCGGTCAGATCGGCTATCTCGTAGACCTTGCCAAGGGCTACGTCATCAACAACACCGACATCACCGAGGAGCAGCTCCGGCAGGGCGGCTACGAGATCCACACGACCTTCGACAAGAAGAAGGTCGACGACCTCGAGAAGGCCGTGAAGAAGGTCCGCAAGGAGAACCTCGACGTGAAGCGTCGGCCGAAGACCGACACACACGTCCAGTTCGGCGGGGCCTCCGTGGACCCGAAGGACGGAGCCATCGTCGCCATCTACGGCGGTGAGTCCGCGACCAAGCACTTCACCAACAACGCCGACGAGACCGGTGCCGCGGTCGGTTCGACGTTCAAGCCGTTCGTCCTGGCGGCCGCCATGCAGGACGGCAAACGCGACCCCGACCTCGGGGAGTCCCAGGCGCAGGACGAACGCACCAAGGTCTCGCCGGACAGCTTCTACAGCGGCAAGAACAAACTCAAGATCAAGACGTACGACGGCAGTATCTGGAAGAACGACAAGGGCAAGGAGTGGCTCCAGACCAACGACGACGACGCGTCGTACGGCACTCCGCCGAACTACCAGATCGACCTGCGTGAAGCCATGAGGGTCTCGGCGAACTCCGCTTTCGTGCAGCTCGGTATGGACGTCGGTCTGGACAAGGTGAAGAAGGCGGCAGAAAACGCCGGACTCAGGCCGAACAGCCTGACGGGTACCACCTTCCCGTCCTTCTCCATCGGCATCTCCGACCCCAGCGCGATCCGCATGGCCGGCTCGTACGCGACGTTCGCGACCAGCGGGAAGCAGAACGACCCGTTCTCGGTCAAGGAGGTCGAGTACGAGGGGGGCAGCGTGTGGAAGCACAAGTCCGCGACCAAGGAAGCCTTCACCGAGCAGGTCGCCGACAACGTCACCGACGTCCTGAAGACCGTCGTCGAGGACGGAACCGGTACCTCGGCTCAGCTCGACGGCCGCGAGGTGGCCGGTAAGACCGGTACGACGGACGGCAACAAGTCCGCCTGGTTCGTCGGGTACACGCCGCAGTTGTCGACCGCGGTCAGCATGTACCGCATGGACGACGACGAGACCAAGAAGAGTCGTCCGTTCCTGGAGATGTACGGCACGGGTGGCCAGAAGACCATCCACGGTGCCTCGTTCCCGGCCGAGGTCTGGCACGACTACATGGAGCAGGCGCTCAAGGGCACGACGCCCGAGGACTTCCCGGAGGCCGAGCCCATCGGTGAGGTGGTCAACGACCTTCCGACCCCGAGCGTGACCCCCACGCCCACTGAGTCCGAAGAGGAGCAGCCCGAGCCCAGTACGGAGCCCAGCGAGACGGAGACCACTCCCTCGCCCTCCGCGAGCGAGACCTGTGGCCCCTTCGGCACCTTCGAATGCGAGGACACCGGCGGGACTGAAACGGGTGGAACCGATACGGGCGGCACAGACGGCGGGGTGACGTCCTCACCCACGGAATCCGAGGATCCAGGCAATACCAGAGGTAATGGCAATGGCGGCATCTTCGGATGATCAACCGGATAGCTGCCTCCACGGGGTGTTTCACGTGAAACATCCGCAGTGAGGTGTTTCACGTGAAACGAGGGCTGTCGCACCGACTCGGTGCGACGGCCCTCGGCGTATTCCTAGGCGCGTACGGCAGGATGTGCGGCATGCCCAGTGCAGAAACGACGCGCGCGAGCGTGCACGAGCCAGATCTGGTGCGGCCGACCAAGGAGGACCCGGTCGCCGCGACCGGCAGTGAACTGTTCGGTGGTCCTCTCGGGCGGCGCGCGCTGCTCGGGACGTCCTGGTGGACTCCCGTGCGGGTCATCGCGCTCGTCGCGATCGGCATGTTCGCCCTCGGCATGGTGCAGAAACTGCCCTGCTATGACGGCGCCTGGTTCTTCGGGGCCAGCTCGCAGTACACGCATGCCTGCTACTCGGACATCCCGCACCTCTACCAGGGGCGGGGCTTCGCCGACGGGCTGGTGCCGTACTTCGACAAGCTCGAAGGCGACATGGAGTACCTCGAATACCCGGTGCTGACCGGAGTGTTCATGGAGGTCGCCTCGTGGCTGACGCCGGGCAGCGGCAGCATCCAGGACCAGGAGCAGGTCTACTGGATGGTCAACGCCGGGATGCTGATGGCGTGCGCGGCCGTCATCGCCGTCTGCGTGACCCGCACCCACCGGCGGCGCCCCTGGGACGGACTGCTGGTCGCTCTGGCGCCTGCCTTCGCGCTGACCGCCACGATCAACTGGGACCTGCTGGCCGTCGCTCTGACGGCCGCCGCGATGCTGATGTGGGCGCGGAGCCGCCCCCTTGCCTTCGGAGTCCTGCTGGGGCTCGCCACGGCCGCCAAGCTCTATCCCGCGCTGCTGCTCGGGCCGCTGCTCGTACTGTGCTGGCGCGCGGGCAGGTGGCGGGAGTTCGGTATGGCGCTGCTCGGTGCCGCCGGCTCCTGGCTGGTCGTGAACCTTCCGGTCATGCTGCTCGCGCCCGAGGGCTGGTCGAAGTTCTACACGTTCAGCCAGGAACGTGGCGTCGACTTCGGCTCCTTCTGGCTGATCCTGTCCCAGCGCATGGAGACCCCGTTCGACACCGACACGGTCAACACCTTCGCCACGGTGCTGATGCTGATCTCCTGCGTGGGTGTCGCAGCCCTCGCGCTGACCGCTCCGCGCCGGCCGCGCTTCGCCCAGCTGGCGTTCCTGATCGTCGCGGCCTTCATCCTCACCAACAAGGTCTACTCGCCGCAGTACGTGCTGTGGCTGGTGCCCCTCGCCGTGCTGGCCCGCCCGAAGTGGCGGGACTTCCTGATCTGGCAGGCGTGCGAGGTGGCGTACTTCCTCGGCATCTGGATGTACCTCGCGTACACGACCAGCGGAGACGCCCACAAGGGACTGCCGCAAGAGGGGTACCAACTGGCCATCGCCGTACACCTGTTGGGGACGCTGTATCTGTGCGCGGTGATCGTGCGCGACATCTTCATGCCGGAGCGGGACGTGGTGCGCCGGTCCGGTGACGACGACCCGTCCGGTGGCGTGCTCGACGGGGCGCAGGACGTCTTCGTCCTGGGAGCGGCGGCCCACCCGCCGCGGCACGCGGCACACTTCGACGGTCCGTACGTGGAGTGGGGCACCGACGACGAACCGACGAAGCCGTGTTCGCCCTGAGCGAACAGGGCATGGGTGTGCCACGTAAAAGGCCGTACACGGAGTCCGTGTACGGCCTTTCGTCTGTGCGCGGGTCTTGGCGTCCCCCGCTGTCAGCGCTCGACGATGCGGTCGAACTGAGTGGTGGTGTGCCGCAGATGGGCCACCAGTTCCTCGCCGACCTTCGGCTCCGGGGCGTCCGAGGGCACGAAGAGGATCGAGACCTGCATGTGCGGGGGCTCCGCGAACCAGCGCTGCTTGGCGCCCCAGACGAAGGGTGAGAGGTTGCGGTTGACCGTGGCGAGGCCGGCCCTGGCGACGCCCTTGGCGCGCGGCATGACGCCGTGCAGGGCCTTCGGGGCCTCCAGACCCACTCCGTGTGACGTACCGCCCGCCACGACCACCAGCCAGCCGTCCGAGGCGACCTTCTGCTGGCGGTAACCGAAACGGTCACCCTTGGAGACGGGCGTGACGTCCAGCACGGCTCCGCGGTACTCGGTCGCCTCGTGATCCCCCAACCACAGCCGTGTGCCGATGCGGGCGCGGAAGCGTGTCTGCGGGAACTGCTGCTGCAGCCGGGCGAGTTCCTCGGCCTTGAGGTGGCTGACGAACATGGTGTGCAGCGGCAGCCGGGCCGCGCGCAGCCGGTCCATCCAGCCGATGACCTCCTCGACGGCGTCCGAGCCGTCGGTGCGGTCCAGGGGCAGGTGGATCGCGAAGCCCTCGAGGCGCACGTTCTCTATGGCGGCGTGGAGCTGGGGCAGGTCCTGCTCGCTCACACCGTGCCGCTTCATGGAGGACATGACCTCGATGACGACGCGGGCGCCCACGAGGCCGTAGACGCCGTCGACCGACGACACGGAGCGGATGACCCGGTCGGGCAGCGGTACGGGCTCCTCGCCCCGTCTGAACGGCGTCAGCACGAGCAGGTCGCCGCCGAACCAGTCCTTGATCCGCGCGGCCTCGTACGTCGTGCCCACGGCCAGGACGTCGGAGCCCATGCGAGTGGCCTCGTCCGCGAGCCGCTCGTGGCCGAAGCCGTAGCCGTTGCCCTTGCAGACCGGGACGAGCCCCGGGAACTGCTCGGACACGTGCTTGTGGTGCGCCCGCCAGCGTGCGGTGTCGACGTAGAGCGTGAGCGCCATGGCCGGACCTGGAACCTTTCTCGTGGCAGCGGTGTATCAGAGGTATGAAGGCGAATTCTGGTACGTCAGCGGCGCGACATGTAGATGTCGAGCGCCTTGTGGAGCAGTTTGTTGAGCGGGAAGTCCCACTCACCGAGGTATTCGGCGGCCTGCCCACCGGTGCCCACCTTGAACTGGATGAGGCCGAAGAGGTGATCGGTCTCGTCCAGCGAGTCGGAGATGCCGCGCAGGTCGTAGACGGTGGCGCCGAGCGCGTAGGCGTCGCGCAGCATCCGCCACTGCATCGCGTTCGAGGGCCGGACCTCACGTCCGATGTTGTCGGAGGCCCCGTAGGAGTACCAGACGTGCCCGCCGACGACCAGCATCGTCGCGGCGGACAGGTTCACGCCCTCGTGCCGGGCGAAGTACAGCCGCATGCGGTTGGGGTCCTCGGTGTTGAGAGCCGTCCACATGCGCTGGAAGTACGAGAGCGGTCGGGGCCGGAAGTGGTCGCGCAGCGCCGTGATCTCGTAGAGGCGCTGCCACTCCTCCAGGTCCTGGTAACCGCCCTGGACGACCTCGACGCCGGCCTTCTCGGCCTTCTTGATGTTGCGCCGCCAGAGCTGGTTGAAGCCCTTGTGGACGTCCTCCAGCGACCGGTTGGCCAACGGCACCTGGTAGACGTAGCGGGGCTGCACGTCGCCGAAGCCCGCCCCGCCGTCCTCGCCCTGCTGCCAGCCCATGCGCCGCAGCTTGTCGGCGACTTCGAAGGCGCGCGGCTCGATGAAGTCCGCCTCGATGTCGCGCAGGCGCTTCACGTCCGGGTCCTGGATGCCCTTCTTGATCGAAGCGGCCTCCCAGCGCCGGATGATCACCGGTGGGCCCATCTTCACGGAGAAGGCGCCCTGCTGCTTGAGGTGCGCGAGCATCGGATCCAGCCAGTCGGTCAGATTCGGCGCGAACCAGTTGATGACCGGGCCCTCGGGCAGATAGGCGAGGTAGCGCTTGATCTTGGGCAGCTGGCGGTACAGCACGAGACCCGCCCCGACGATCTCGCCGGACCTGTTGTCGAACCATCCGAGGCTCTCGGAGCGCCACTCTGCCTTGACGTCTGCCCAGGCCGGGACCTGCATGTGGCTAGCCGCGGGCAGACTCTGGATGTACGCCAGATGCTGCTCACGGCTGATGGTCCTCAGGGTCAGGCTCATTCGGGGCGCTCCTCGGGCTGGTGTGTCCCCATGGGTACAGGGGCTCCGGCTCTCGCGCCGAAGCCTACTGCGCCCTGCGAGCGCCTCGTCTGGCCGTATGGAACCTGCGCCCCGACCAATACGTGGCCGGGGCACCCGGAGGTGTTGCCCGGCCGCGGGGCCGGGGTTGGAAAGACCGTGGGCCGCCGGCTCCCGAGAGCCGGGGCGCCGGTCAGCCGATGACGCCGCCGAAGAGGCCGCCGTGCGCCATGCCGAGGAAGAATCCGACGCCGGAGGCACCGAGACCCAGGATCAGCCCGAAACGCTCCCGGGTCGTCACGGAGACGAACTGTCCGGCCGCCCCGGTCAGGATTCCCACCAGCCCCGTCCACGAGCTGAGCAGATGGAGGCTGTGGAACATCGCGCTGACGAAGGCCGTCACTCCTAGGACGAGTGTCACGGCGAGCAGGGTGTCCTGGAGCGGATGGGGCTTGTGGTCGGTGGCGAACAGGGAACCGACGGTCTTGGAGTTGGGTCGCAATGCCTGTGCCATGTGGAACCTCCTGCGGAAGGCGGCGCATCGTAGCGCCATACACACCCGATGTGTACAGATTGACGGTCTCGGGCCCCGGATTTCAACCGCAAGCCGGTGTGCAGGTAGTCTGTACCGTCTGCACCGGTGTCTGCCCAGGCCACGACACGATCCCCCCGCTCAGTTCGCTGATCGGTGGCCCGATTGTCAGTGGCGGCCGATAGCGTTGCGTACGCATCACAACCCTCCTGCCACGGAACGACCGTGGCCGTTGAGTCCAAAGGAGGTGGGTTCCACATGCGTCACTACGAAATGATGGTCATCCTCGACCCCGATCTCGAGGAGCGCGCTGTCGCCCCCCTGATCGAAAACTTCCTCTCCGTAGTCCGTGAGGGCAACGGAAAGGTCGAGAAGGTCGACACCTGGGGCCGTCGTCGTCTCTCGTACGAGATCAAGAAGAAGCCCGAGGGCATCTACTCGGTCATCGACCTGCAGGCCGAGCCTGCGGTCGTCAAGGAGCTCGACCGCCAGATGAACCTGAACGAGTCGGTCCTCCGGACCAAGGTCCTCCGTCCCGAGACCCACTGAACTTCCTAGTTCAGCGGCTCTTGGGATTCGAGTAGCAGCAAGCCCGCAGCAAAACCGCCGAGAGGTTCCCCCAATGGCAGGCGAGACCGTCATCACCGTCGTCGGAAACCTAACCGACGACCCCGAGCTGCGCTTCACCCCGTCCGGTGCGGCCGTCGCGAACTTCACGATCGCGTCGACGCCTCGAACGTTCGACCGCCAGACCAACGAGTGGAAGGACGGCGACGCGCTGTTCCTCCGCGCGTCGATCTGGCGTCAGGCCGCAGAGAACGTCGCCGAATCGCTGACGCGTGGTATGCGCGTCGTCGCTCAGGGACGACTGCGACAGCGTTCGTACGAGACCCAGCAGGGCGAGAAGCGGACGGTTGTGGAGCTCGAGGTTGACGAGATCGGCCCCTCGCTGCGCTATGCGACTGCCAAGGTCACCAAGACCCCCGGTGGTCGTGGCGGCCAGGGTGGCGGTGGCTTCGGCGGCGGCCAGCAGGGCGGCGGCGGTGGCGGTGGCGGCTGGGGCGGAGGCCCCGGCGGCGGTCAGCAGCAGGGCGGCGGCGGAGCTCCCGCCGAGGACCCCTGGGCGACCGGTGCTCCTGCAGGCGGCGGCCAGCAGGGCGGCGGCGGTGGCGGCTGGGGCGGAAGCTCCGGCGGTGCTGCCGGCGGCTCCGGCGGCGGCTACTCGGACGAGCCCCCCTTCTAGCCCAAGGGCTGAGGGTGGGCCGTACCCACACTTCTTGATCAAACAGGAGAAACACACATGGCGAAGCCGCCTGTGCGCAAGCCTAAGAAGAAGGTCTGCGCATTCTGCAAGGACAAGGTCACGTACGTGGACTACAAGGACACGAACATGCTGCGGAAGTTCATTTCCGACCGCGGCAAGATCCGTGCCCGCCGCGTGACCGGCAACTGCACGCAGCACCAGCGTGACGTCGCCACGGCTGTGAAGAACAGCCGTGAGATGGCGCTGCTGCCCTACACCTCCACCGCGCGATAAGGGAAGGGTGACCGAAACATGAAGATCATCCTCACCCACGAGGTCTCTGGCCTCGGCGCCGCGGGCGACGTCGTCGACGTCAAGGACGGCTACGCTCGCAACTACCTGATCCCGCGGAACTTCGCGATCCGTTGGACCAAGGGTGGCGAGAAGGACGTCGAGCAGATCCGTCGTGCTCGCAAGATCCACGAGATCCAGACCATCGAGCAGGCCAACGAGATCAAGGCCCGCCTCGAAGGTGTGAAGGTCCGTCTTGCCGTTCGCTCCGGCGACGCCGGTCGTCTCTTCGGTTCCGTCACCCCGGCTGACGTCGCCTCGGCGATCAAGGCTTCCGGTGGCCCCGACGTCGACAAGCGCCGCATCGAGCTGGGCTCGCCGATCAAGACGCTGGGCGCTCACGAGACGTCCGTGCGTCTGCACCCCGAGGTTGCCGCCAAGGTCAACATCGAGGTCGTCGCCGCGTAAGCGGTGCGCCAGCAGTACATGTGAGGGCCGCACCCCAAAGGTGCGGCCCTCACTGTTTTCCTGGGCTTCCGGGAACGGAGCACCTTCGGCGGGACTCACGGGCGGCGGGTGTTTCACGTGAAACAAAGCGAATCCGTCATCGAGAAACGGTGCGGAATGCTCGTTGTTTCACGTGAAACAGAGCGACCTCACGTACTTCCGCGACGCCGGAGCGGGTTTGCTCAGCGCGTGGCGCCTGTGACGATCCAACGCCCCGAGCGTGTGCGCAGCCACAGGGTCAGCATCCGTACGGTCATCATGAGGGTCATCGCCCCCCAGACCGCGGTCAGTCCGCCGCCGAATACGGGCACGAGCAGCGCCACCGGAGCGAAGACCGCCAGGGTGAGGATCATGGCCCATGCGAGATACAGGCCGTCCCCCGCGCCCATCAGCACGCCGTCCAGGACGAAGACGATCCCGCAGATCGGCTGTGAGAGCGCCACCATGAGCAGGGCGGGCAGCGCGGTGTCATGGACGACCGAGTCGCTGGTGAAGAGCGGCAGAAACAGCGGACGGCTGAGGATCACCAGCCCACCGAGCACGACGCCGACGGCGATGCCCCACTCCACCATGCGGCGGCAGGCCTCCCGGGCTCCCTTGGCGTCCCCGGCGCCGAGATAGCGGCCGATGATGGCCTGACCCGCGATGGCGATGGCGTCGAGGGCGAAGGCGAGCAGGCTCCACAGCGACAGGATGATCTGGTGCGCGGCGACATCGGCGTCTCCGAGGCGGGCGGCGACGGCGGTGGCGATCATCAGGATCGCGCGCAACGAGAGGGTGCGGACCAGCAACGGTGCGCCGGCCTGGGCGCAGGCACGTATCCCGGCGGCGTCGGGCCGTAGAGATGCCCCGTGCTTCCGTGCTCCGCGGATCACCACGAGGAGGTACACAGCGGCCATGCCGTACTGGGCCATGACGGTTCCCCAGGCGGAGCCTGCGATACCGAGGTCGGCGCCGTAGACGAGGCCTGCGTTGAGGGCACCGTTGGCAACGAAGCCCGCGATGGCGACGTAGAGGGGTGTCTTTGTGTCCTGCAGACCACGTAGGACACCGGTGGCCGCGAGGACGACGAGCATCGCGGGGATGCCGAGGGCCGAGATGCGCAGATAGGTGGTGGCGTAGGGGGCGGCGGTGTCAGAGGCACCGAAGAGTTCCACCAGAGCGGGCGCGGTGGGCAGGACGACGGCGATGACGGCGGCGCCGAGCAGCAGGGCCAGCCAGATGCCGTCCATGCCCTGGCGGATCGCGGCCTGGAGATCGCCCGCCCCGACCCGTCGGGCGACGGCGGCCGTGGTGGCGTATGCGAGGAAGACGAAGATGCTCACGGCTGTGACGAGGAGAGCCGAGGCGATACCGAGACCGGCGAGTTGTGCGGTGCCGAGATGTCCGACGATCGCGGTGTCGACCATGAGGAAAAGAGGCTCGGCTATGAGTGCGCCGAAGGCCGGAACGGCCAGCGCGACGATCTCTCGGTCGTGCCGACGCCGGGCGGCCTTGGGTGCCGCGGGAGCCTGTGTCATGCGCATCAATCTAATCTTCCACAGGTAAGAGATGCAAGTATCCAATGACCCTTACCTGCGATCTCGCGAGATGCGCTGTCGCGCGCCATTCGCATCGATCTTGATCCGGCCGGGAAAGTTTTTCTTCTGCACAGCCGGTGGACGGGATATCTGCAGGTCAGGGTGGTTGTGGAAATGATGCTGAGTGCTTGTTCACAGGCCTGTCCACCGGGTCGTGCACAGGTTTTGCCAGGTTCTCCACAGCATCGGGGCCGTCGTCCACATGGCCTGTGGATAACCAGATTGGCTGACGGTGCCCGCGGGCCTACCGTGGTGCGGCACCGGCTCGCTTCTCCGTCCTCGGAAACCTCACAAAACCGACGCGTCAGAACCGGAGTTGGGCATCTCATTTGTCAGTGTCGTGCCGTAGGAATGAGGGGCACGGCGAGGTCCGCTCGGCGGACGGGAGGAGGTGGCCCGGTGAGTATTTCCGAGCCCTTGGACGATCCGTGGGCCGACAGCGGTCCCAGCGATCGTCTGCCCGCCTCCCGCCAGCGCCGCGACGGTGGCCGGGGCAGAGACGACCAACATGACCGCGGTCCGGACAACGGAGCCTGGGACGGCGGAGGTTCGGCATTCGAGCGAGTGCCGCCGCAGGATCTGGACGCCGAGCAGTCCGTTCTCGGCGGCATGCTGCTCTCGAAGGACGCCATCGCCGACGTTGTCGAGGTGCTCAAGGGCCACGACTTCTACCGGCCGGCGCACGAGACCATCTACGGCTCGATCCTCGACCTCTATGCGAAGGGCGAGCCGGCCGACCCGATCACGGTCGCCGCCGAGCTCACCAAGCGCGGCGAGATCACCAAGGTCGGCGGCGCCTCGTATCTGCACACCCTGGTCCAGACGGTTCCGACGGCGGCGAACGCCGAGTACTACGCGGAGATCGTCCACGAGCGGGCGGTGCTGCGCCGCCTGGTCGAGGCCGGCACACGCATCACGCAGATGGGGTACGCGGCCGACGGCGATGTGGACGAGATCGTCAACAGCGCCCAGGCCGAGATCTACGCGGTCACCGAACAGCGCACCACCGAGGACTATCTGCCTCTCGGCGACATCATGGAGGGCGCGCTCGACGAGATCGAGGCGATCGGTTCGCGGTCGGGGGAGATGACCGGTGTGCCGACGGGCTTCACCGACCTCGACCAGCTCACCAACGGCCTGCACCCGGGCCAGATGATCATCATCGCCGCCCGTCCCGCCATGGGTAAGTCGACGCTGGCGCTGGACTTCGCACGGGCCTGCTCGATCAAGCACAACATGCCGAGCGTGATCTTCTCGCTCGAAATGGGCCGCAACGAGATCGCGATGCGTCTGCTGTCTGCCGAGGCACGTGTGGCCCTGCACCACATGCGTTCCGGGACGATGACCGACGAGGACTGGACCCGGCTCGCGCGCCGGATGCCGGACGTCTCGGCCGCTCCGCTCTACATCGACGACTCTCCGAACCTGTCGATGATGGAGATCCGCGCCAAGTGCCGTCGCCTCAAGCAGCGCGCCGATCTGAAGCTCGTGGTCATCGACTATCTGCAGCTGATGCAGTCGGGCGGCAAGCGGTCCGAGAGCCGACAGCAGGAGGTCTCCGACATGTCGCGAAACCTCAAGCTGCTTGCCAAGGAGCTTGAGCTGCCGGTGATCGCGCTGTCACAGCTGAACCGTGGTCCCGAGCAGCGCACGGACAAGAAGCCCATGGTCTCCGACCTGCGTGAATCCGGGTCGATCGAGCAGGACGCGGACATGGTGATCCTGCTCCACCGCGAGGACGCGTACGAGAAGGAGTCGCCGCGCGCCGGCGAGGCGGACATCATCGTGGGCAAGCACCGTAACGGCCCGACGGCCACGATCACGGTCGCCTTCCAGGGCCACTACTCCCGCTTCGTGGACATGGCACAGACCTGATCGTCGTCCTGTAGGCCTCGCGGCTGATGTCGTAATCTCACGCGCGCGTGGGTGCTGCTGCTCAGCGCCTCGTCTCGTACCTGGTCAGGATCACGCCGCAGGGAAGCGTCCGCGTCTCCACCAGGTTCAGGTTCACCCAGTTGTCCAGCGCGGTGAAGAACGGCGTGCCGCTGCCCACCAGGACTGGCGCGGTGGCCAGCACGTACTCGTCGATCAGCCCGGCCCGCATGGCCGCCCCGGCGAGCGTCGCGCCGCCGATGTCCATCGGGCCGCCGTCCTCGGCCTTGAGCCGGGTGATCTCGGCGACCGCGTCGCCGGTGACCAGGCGGGTGTTCCAGTCGACCTTGTCGATCGTCGAGGAGAACACCACCTTCGACATGCCCCGCCAGCGGCGCGCGAACTCGATCTCCGCCGGGGTGGCGTTGGGCTGCTGGTCGCCGGTCGGCCAGTGGGAGCTCATCGTCTGCCACAGCTTGCGCCCGTACAGCGTCAGGTCGGTCGCCGGCAACTGGTCGGACCAGAACTGGAACAGCTCGTCGCTCGGCACGCCCCAGCCGATGTCGTCGCCGGGCGCGGCGATGTAGCCGTCCAGGGACAGGTTCATGCCGTAGATCAGTTTCCGCATGGCGCCAGCCTTCCGTGAGTCGGTCTCACGCGTACAGACCGGCGCGGCGCGGGAAACTCATCGGCGGCGAGACCCTACATCGTCGTCCGTCCGGACAGCGGTGAGGGCGCAGCGGTCAGTCGCGTCGGTAACGGGCCCTGATGTGGAAGCGCTCGCCTTGAGGGCCGAGGATGCTCAGGAACTCCACCGGCCGCTCGTCGGCGTTGCCGAACCAGTGCGGGAGGTGGGTGTCGAATTCGGCGACCTCGCCCGTGGTGAGGACGAGGTCCTGGTCGGCGAGCACGAGGCGCAGTCGTCCGTTGAGGACGTACAGCCAGTGGTACCCCTCGTGCGAGCGCGGATCGGGTTCTCGGTCGGTCGGGCCCGCGGGGAGGATCTGTTTGAACGCCTGTAGACCGCCGGGTTTGCGGGTCAGCGGGATGACGGTCATGCCGTTGCGGGTGAACGGCTGCGGGTATACCCGGGGGTCGAGGCGGGCCGCGGCGCCGACGAGTTCGTCGAGCGGCATCCGATAGGCCTTGGCCAGGGGCAACAGCAGTTCCAGGCCCGGCTTGCGGTGCCCGGACTCAAGCCGGGACAGGGTGCTCACCGGAATACCGGTGGTCTCCGACAGCGCGGTCAGGGTGGCCCCGCTGCGGCGCCGCAACTCGCGCAGCCGCGGCCCGACCGCGGCCAGCACGGTGTTGAACTCGTCGCTCATGCGCTCACTGTGCCCACGGCTTTGCAGTTCTCGCAAAGAACTTTGTCGGTTCGTCATGGGCGGGGACAGGTTGATGGCAGGCCACGGGCGACCGGCGCCATGGCATCCGACCCACTAGGCGAGGCACGGACGATGGACGCACAGTTCTGGGACGAGATGTATCGCAGCCGCGACCAGGTCTTCAGCGGCGACCCCAACGGAGTGCTTGTCACCGAGGTCACCGACCTGCCGCCGGGGCAGGCGCTCGACGTCGGATGCGGTGAAGGTGCCGACGCCCTCTGGCTGGCCCGACACGGCTGGCAGGTCACCGCGGTCGACGTCTCGGTGACCGCCCTGCAGCGCGCCGCCACCGCTGCCGCGGACGTCGCGGGCCGTGTGGTCTGGACGCGGGCCGACCTGAACGTCACGCCACCCCCGGCCGACGCGTTCGACCTGGTGTCCGTCCAGTACTTCCCGCTCGCCCTCCAGCCGGATCACACCGCGCTGCGCGGTCTGCTCAACGCCGTCGCACCCGGCGGCACCCTGCTCTTCGCCAGCCACGACCTCGCCGACCTGTCCCCACGTCCGGAGCAGGGTTTCGACCCCGGCGACTACTACCAACCCGACGACATCGCCGAACTCCTCGACCGCGACTGGACTGTCCTGATCAACGAAACCCGCCCGCGAACCGCTCCCGCACCGGTTGGCACCCACCACACCCACGACACCGTCCTGCGCGCGCAGCGCTTGCGGTGACGGAGGCCGTGAGATCCCGCGGCGGGCGCACGAGATCCTGCGTCGCGCTCAAATGCGCTCGACGCGGGACGCCGCGGCAGATGGACTTGGGCCATGACGACACCTGTGGAAGAACTGCTTCCCGCCACGCGCCGGGCCCTGCTGCACCGAATCGCCACCGCTCAGGCCGAAGGACGGGCGCCGTCGCTGGTGGCGGCGGTCGTCAGGGGTGGAGAGGCGGTGTGGCACGGTTCCCGCACCTCGGTGCACGGGCACGGGCCGGACGAGAACGTGCAGTACAGGATCGGTTCGATCACCAAGACGTTCACCGCCGTCCTGGTGCTGCGGCTACGCGACGAAGGGGCCCTGGACCTGGGGGATCCGCTGGAGAAGCATCTTCCGGGCACCGGCGCGGGGGAGGCGACGATCGCCGAACTCCTCGCCCACACAAGCGGATTGGCGGCCGAATCGCCCTCCCCCTGGTGGGAGCGCACCCCTGGATCGCTGCGTCCCGAGATCGCCGACGTGCTGGGCGAACAGCCGCACCGGCATCCCGTCGGACGGCGCTTCCACTACTCGAACCCCGGCTATACGTTGCTGGGCGCGCTGGTGGAGGAGCTGAGGGGCGTCCCGTGGGAGGAGGCCCTACGGAACGAGGTGCTCGAACCGCTGGGGCTGAACCGCACGGGTGCGGAGCCTCAAGCACCGCACGCCGGCGGCTGGGCCGTGCATCCCTGGGCGGACGTGATGCTGCCGGAGCCCATCGAGGACCTGGGCCGGATGGCACCGGCGGGTCAACTCTGGTCGACCACGGGCGACTTGGCCCGCTTCTCGGCCTTCCTGGCCAAGGGCGACGACCGGGTTCTGAGCGCCGAGTCCGTACAGGAGATGCGCACGCCCGCCGCGCCGGCCGAAGCCGATGAGGTGGCGGCCGGCAGCGCGTACGGCCTCGGTATGCAGGTCCAGTACCGGGACGGTCGGATGCTGGTGGGGCACTCCGGTTCTCTCCCCGGCTTTCTCGCCGGTCTCATGATCAGCGTCGAGGACGACCTGGCCGCCGTCGTGCTCGCCAACTGCACCTCCGGTCCGCCGGTGTTCACGGTCGCCGCCGATCTCGTACGTATCGTCGCCGAGGCCGAGCCTCGGATCCCCGAGCCGTGGCGGCCGCTGCCCGAGGCCGACCATTCCGTGCTGGAGTTGGCGGGGCCCTGGTACTGGGGAACGCATGCCTTCGCGCTGCGCCTTACGGACGACGGAGGTGTCTCGCTCGGGCCGCTGTCCGGCAACGGCCGGCGTTCGCGTTTCCGGGCCAACGGAGACGGAACCTGGACGGGACTCGACGGCTACTACGCGGGCGAGGCCCTGAGTGCCGTACAGCGCCCTGACGGGTCGGTCAGCCACTTGGACCTCGGGTCGTTCGTGTTCACGCGGCAGCCGTACGAGGAGGGGGCTTCCGTGCCGGGTGGTGTGGATCCTGAGGGGTGGCGCGGGATCCGTTAGTCGCCCTGTGATGGATGGGCTGCATGGGAGGGGCGTGATGTTTCACGTGAAACAGGGCGCCCCTCGCCGCCCGCGGACCTGTGCACCGACTCGACGGCCGGGATCCGCCCACCTCAGAGCTGCAGTTTGAACCCGACGTGGGATGCCGTGAAGCCGAGCCGTTCGTAGAACCGGTGAGCGTCGGTGCGACTGACGTCGGAGGTCAGCTGCACCAACTGGCAGCCCTCGCTCCGGGAACGGTCGACCGCCCACTCGATGAAGCGGGTGCCCAGGCCGCTGCCGCGCTCGTCGGCATGGACGCGTACGCCTTCGATGATCGAGCGGGTCGCACCCTTGCGGGACAGTCCCGGAATGATCGTGAGTTGGAGCGTGCCTACGACGCGGCCCTCGCGCACGGCGACGACCAGATGCTGGTTCGGATCGTCGCTCAGGCGTTCCAGGGCGGCCAGATAAGGGCTCAGGTCGTCCAGTGACTCGCGCTGCGCCCCCAGAGGGTCGTCGGCGAGCATCGCGACGATGGCAGGGATGTCGTCCGGGACGGCCGGTCGTATCTCAAGATCTCCCATGGCAGCACCCTACGCAGGCGTGCCCCGAGACTGACGCGTCCCAGCGGGCAGCGCAGTCGCACTCGCTACGCGGGCGTCGGCACGCTCGCCGACTCGACGACGCGGACCAGCGGAGCCAGCTCGGGATTCATGGCCGCCGCGTCGAGTGCCTCGCGCAGGGCGGCGTCGTTGGTGGGCCGGGCTTCGTCGAGGAGCTTGAGGCCCGCCTCGCTGACGTTCGTGTAGATGCCACGGCGGTCGGTCGGGCACAGGTAGCGCGAGAGCAGCCCGCGGTCCTCCAGGCGGGTCACCAGCCGCGTGGTGGCGCTCTGGCTGAGGACGACCGCGTCGGCGACCTGCTTCATCTGGAGATGGCCGCCGTCACCGTCGTGCTGACGGCTGAGGACGTCGAGGAGCGAGTACTCGCGCACGCTCAGGTCGTGCTTGGTCTGCAGGGCCCGTTCGATGTGCGCCTCGATCCTCCCGTGCAGCAGGGAGAGGGCGCACCAGCCCTGGGCGAGGGCGGTGAGCGCGGGGTCCGTCGCTGTCATGGCGTTCTCCTCCGTACCGGAGCGGCTGAGACCAGGATAGAGCACCGCCGCAATAGTCCGCGCTTGCATTTAGTCGGCGTCTGCAAGTATTGTCAACGCACGTAAAGCGCTCCTGCAATCGTCTGGGAAGGGTCTCCCCCATGCCTCTCGCGCTTCTTGCCCTCGCGATCGGGGCCTTCGGAATCGGAACCACCGAGTTCGTGATCATGGGCTTGCTGCCCGAGGTCGCCGGTGACTTCGGTGTCTCCATCCCCACCGCGGGCTTCCTCGTGACCGGCTACGCGCTCGGCGTCATGTTCGGTGCGCCCCTCATGACCGTCCTCGGCACCAAGGTGTCCCGCAAGCGGATGCTGATGCTCCTGATGGGGCTCTTCATCGTCGGCAACCTGCTTTCCGCCGTCGCTCCCAACTTCTCCGTGATGCTGATCGGCCGCGTGGTCGCCTCACTCGCGCACGGTGCCTTCTTCGGCATCGGTGCCGTCGTCGCCGCAGACCTCGTCGCGCCCGACAAGAAGGCCGGCGCCATCTCGATGATGTTCACGGGCCTCACTGTCGCCAACGTCGTCGGCGTACCGCTGGGGACCCTCATCGGCCAGTCGGCCGGCTGGCGTGTGACGTTCACGATCGTCGCGGCCCTGGGTGTCCTCGGCCTGGCGGGCATCGCCAGGCTCGTCCCCGACATGCCCAGGCCGGAAGGCGTGCGCCTGCGCCACGAGCTGGCCGCGTTCAAGAACGTCCAGGTGCTGCTCGCGATGGCGATGACCGTGCTCGGCTTCGGCGGAGTCTTCGCGGCGATCACCTACATCGCGCCGATGATGACGCACGTGGGTGGCTTCGCCGACGGCTCCGTCACCTGGCTGCTCGTCCTCTTCGGCCTCGGCATGGTCGGCGGCAACCTCGTCGGCGGCAAGTTCGCGGACCGCGCCCTGATGCCGATGCTGTACGTCTCCCTGGGCGCCCTCGCGGTCGTACTCGCCCTCTTCACGCTCACCGCGCACAACAAGATCGCGGCGGCCGTGACCATCGCGCTGATCGGTGCCCTCGGGTTCGCCACCGTGCCGCCGCTCCAGAAGCGGGTGCTCGACCAGGCGCACGGCGCCCCGACGCTCGCCTCCGCCGTGAACATCGGCGCCTTCAACCTCGGCAACGCCCTCTCCGCCTGGCTCGGCGGCCTCGTCATCGCGGCCGGCCTCGGCTACACCGCCCCCAACTGGGTCGGCGCCGTCCTCGCCGCCGCAGCCCTCGTGCTCGCCGTCCTCTCGGCCGCTCTGGAGCGCCGGACCGACGCCGCCAACACCGGCGACGGTCTGGTCGTCACCGGGGCAGCGTCGACGGAGTCCGCGCAGCAGAAGGCCGCTGTTCACCACTGACCCGATGCCTGGGCGGTCGTATCCGCCCTGGTGTGGTCGGCCACCGGGCCAGGGCTGTCCCGGTGGCCGACCGAAGCCCGAGCAAGCCTTCACCTGCGCCTCAGCAGACCGCTATCCCCACACGCCACCACCCGGCGAAACCGCCACCCCCACACAGCACCACTCATCAAGGAGAACAAGCTCATGAGCACCACCGTCACCCCGCTGACCATTCAGGACGCCGAGGCTCTCGTCACGGCCGCCCGCCGCGCCGCGGAAGCCGCCGATGTGACGGTCAGCGTCACCGTCCTCGACGCGGGCGGCCACCTGCTCGCCTTCCGGCGCGACGACCGGGCCGTGCTGATCTCCGGTGAGACCAGCACCCGCAAGGCCTACACGGCACTGCAGCTGGACACCCCCACCGCCGACCTCGTCGACGCCGTGCAGCCGGGTGGCCTCTTCCACACCCTGCCCACCGCCCTCGACCGTCCGCTGCTCTTCATCGCGGGCGGTGTCCCGGTCCACCGCGACGGCCGTCTGATCGGCGCGATCGGAGTCGGCGGCGGCGCGCCGGAGCAGGACCACGGCTTCGCCACCGCCGCGCTGAAGACGCTCGCCTAGGAGTGTTCCTGAGCGCCGTAGCGCCAGGAAACGCAGAAACGCCCGTCCCGGATGGGGCGGGGTTTCTGTTGGCCGCCGGCTCTCGACCGCCCAGCCGGCAACCGCGGAGCTCTCAGCCGCCGAGCTCTCAGATGTCGGACGAGCTCACCCTCGGCCCGTCGGCCCGTCAGCCCGCCGCCACCGTGAGCGGAGCGAACCGCCGCGTCCAGTCGCCCGGCAACTCCGCGTTGCCGTACGTCATGACTGCGTTGAAACTCAGGGAGGCGAGCCCGCGTTCCTTCACCCACGCCAGCAACTCCTCGTGCCGTACGTCGATGTCGGTGCGCAAAGGCCCGTCTACGTGGGCGGCCAGTGAGGCGATGAGCGCCTTGGCCGTCTCGGTGTCCCGGGCGATCAGCGGACCCACGACATGGTTGTCCAGGTTGGGCCAGGCGGCCGCGTAGCCGATGACCCGGCCGTCCTCCTCGGCGACACGCAGCTGGTCGGCGAAGGCGGGCAGGCGCGTGATCATGTGCGTGCGGTCGGTACCGAAGACCTCTTCGTCGAGCCGGAGGATCGCGGTGAGGTCCTCGGCGGTGGCCGCACGCGTGGCGACCTCGGACTCAGGGCCGCCCGGGACGAAGTGGCCGCGGACCATCTCGACGCGTCCGGTGGTCTTGAACCCCAGCTCCTCGTAGAGAGGGCGCCCGTACGGCGTCGCGTGCAGTGTCACCGGTGTGGTGCCCAGCTCGGCGACGACGTGCCGCATCAGCCTGCGTCCGACGCCCTGGCGGGCGTGCCGCTCGGCGACCAGCACCATGCCGATCGCGGCCAGGGCGGGGCGGTCCTGGGGTCCGTACGAGGTCACGACGCAGGCGGTGACGAGGCCCCCGTCGGGGTCGTCGATGCCGTAACCCGTGCCGGCCGTGAGCAGGAGGCCCCACTTGTGTTCCTCGCGGGGCCAGCCGCGGTTCTCGGACAGATCGGCGCAGGCGGAGAGATCGCGTGGGGTCAGACGGCGGATGGGCTGGAAGGCGGGGAAAGGAGTCGACACGCAGGTCAGGCTGTCTGAGATGCCCGCTCGGCGTCCACCGGTTTCCGGGCAGCCGCACTGATCTTTTGCCCGCGCGGCTTCTGCGCGGCTGACTTCTGCTCACGCAGCCTCCGTCCACGCCGGGTCAGTCCCCAGGGCTTGAGGACCGAGATCACTGTCATGAAGAGATAGGCGGACAGCGAGACGATCGGCCCGAACAGCACGTCACCGGCGTCAGGCAGCGGACCACCTGCAGCAACAGCCGTGACGGCGGAACCGACCCCAGGGCGCAGTGCGAAGACCGTGGCGGTGGTCGTGGCCAGGGTCAGCCAGAACTTGATGTAGACCCAGCGGTGCCTCGCCAGTCCCCACGGCGTGCCCAGGGACAGCACCAGACCACTCACGAGTGTGAGGAACGCGAGAGGGAGCAGGAGCCAGTCGGCGAACAGCTTCATGGCGCGGACGGAGGCCTCCACGGTTACCGCGGACCCTGTGGTGGTCGCGGTGATCCCCAGAGCGAGCAGCCCGAGCGTGAGCCCGAGCCAGCCAGCGGAGGCGGCTACATGGACGACGAGGGTGGCCCGGCGTGCGGGGCGGCTTGGTTTCACGTGAAACACCGTGCCGGGCGGGAGCGGAGAGTACGTCTGCCGGCGGGAGTAACTCCACGTACTAGCCTCGGCGTACATGGCGAGACTTCATCTCTTCGATCTGGACGGGACCTTGCTGCACGGCACCTCGGCGCCCGTGGAGATCTCCCGGCAGCTCGGCCTGGAAGCCGAGACCGTGGCACTCGACGAGGCGATCGGAGCGGGGCTCATAGGCCCGCCGGAGTACGCGACGCAGGTACACGCCCTCTGGAGAGATCTCACCGAGGCGCATGTGGCGACCGCTTTCGCGAGTGCGCCGTGGCTGGAGGGCATCCAGGACGTCTGGGCGGAGATCAGGGGGAGCGGCGACTACTGCGCCGTTGTCTCGCTCTCACCCTCCTTCTTCGTCGAGCGGCTGACGGGCTGGGGCGCGCATGCGGCGTACGGATCACGCTTTCCCGCAGTGCCGTTCACCGAGCCGGTGGATCCCGTCGGGATCCTGAGCGCGGCGGCCAAGGTACGGATCGCGGACCGGCTCTGCGCGGAGTTCGGGGTGACGAGGGCCGACTGCGTCGCGTACGGCGACTCGATGTCGGACAGGGACCTGTTCGGGGTGGTTCCGGTATCCGTCGCCGTCAATGCGGATCTGCATCTGGAAGGTCTCGCCACCCACTCCTACGTGGGGCGGGATCTGCGGGATGCCTATGAATTGGTGCGCCCTGCCCGGTAATTGAAGGAATCGACGGTCCGGTCCCCCTTCCATTACCGACGTGGGGAAGAGGGGACTTGTGTGCCGGACGGCGGCCGGTATGGTCGACTCCGGTTCGTGTCCGGTGTGATGTCCGTGCATCCCGCCGGGGCGGACAAAGGGCAATGCAGCCTAACGGGACAGAGAGATCGAAGACCGCATTTCCGGTTACACGGCCGGGGTGTTGGCACAGGGTGAGATGCTGCGATGGCGTTAGTGCGGCCAATGTCACACTCTCGGCTTACTTGTCCGTAGGGTGCGGGATTCCGAGGTTCAATGTGGCCGCCATGGAGCGACGGGGCGGAACGGGGAAAGCAAGCAGTCTGCGGGGGAAAGCAGGCATCTTCCGATCGAGGAAGTGCGCAGACCGACCGAAAGATGTTCGAGGCGAGGCACAGCATGGACGCTCCGACCACCACGTCGGCCGACAACGGCACTTCAGGGGGTAGTGGCGGGGGCGGCTGGTTCACGCCGCACAAGCCGCCGGAGCCGCCCGCGGGCGGCGAGCAGGAGGCGCCCGAGGGCCACCGCCTGGCCGCGTTGCGCCCCGTCGGCAGGCCCGCGACGGGCACTGACACCACGACGCGGCAACGAATACCCCCGACTGAC
Source organism: Streptomyces sp. NPDC033178 (assembly GCF_055577685.1). Taxonomy (NCBI): domain Bacteria; kingdom Bacillati; phylum Actinomycetota; class Actinomycetes; order Kitasatosporales; family Streptomycetaceae; genus Streptomyces; species Streptomyces sp. NPDC033178. Next base: position 212,758 of record NZ_JBVIPT010000004.1, on the reverse strand, counting down.
GAGACCGTCTCCGACACCGAACGAGCCGACACCGGAGCCACGGACACGCACGGCCGCCACGCGGGCTCCCCTGACGGCGGCCACGCCTACGCCGACCCCACCGTCGCCAGGTCCGTGCCCGCCGACGCTCCCTATGCCGACGCTCCCCACGCCGGGGCCGCTCATGCCGGAGCTGCTCCTGTCGGGCCGACCGGGACGCCGGCCGCGACGTACGAGGCGACACCCGCCCCCCAGGCCCACACCGGTCCCCCCGCCCCGCCCGGACCCGACCACGCACCCCGCGTTCCCGACCAGCGCCCCGCCCCTGCACCCGCCGCCGTGGCCGTTCCCGCCCCCGCACAGGCCGCCTCCCCCGACGCCGTCCTCATCCGCCGGACCATGGCCGAGGTGGGCCCCGTCGCCGACAAGGTCACCTCGTACTTCTACGCGCTGCTCTTCGTGCGGCACCCGGAGCTGCGCCAGCTCTTCCCCGCCGCGATGGACACTCAGCGGGACCGGCTCCTGCGGGCACTGCTGACCGCGGCCGAGCACATCGACAACACCGAGGTCCTGGTCGCGTATCTGAAGAACCTCGGTCGTGGCCACCGCAAGTACGGCACCCGCCCCGAGCACTACCCAGCCGTCGGCGAGTGCCTGATCGGCTCGCTCAGCCGGTTCGCCGCGTCGGTATGGGACAGGGAGACCGAGGCTGCCTGGGTGCGGGCGTACACGACGATCTCGCAGGTCATGATCGACGCCGCGGCCGCGGACGAACTGCGGGCCCCGGCCTGGTGGCACGGCGAGGTGATCTCGCACGACCTCAGGACCCCGGACGTCGCCGTCGTCACGGTCCGTCCCGACCAGCCGTACCCGTTCCTCGCCGGGCAGTACGCGAGCCTGGAGACCCCCTGGTGGCCGCGGATCTGGCGGCACTACTCGTTCGCATCGGCACCCCGATCCGACGGACTGCTGTCGTTCCACGTGAAGGCGATTCCGGCGGGCTGGGTCTCCAACGCTCTGGTCCACCGCGCCCGACCGGGCGACGTCGTCCGGCTCGGCCCCCCGGCCGGCTCGATGACCGTCGACCACACCACCGACAGGGGCCTGCTCTGCCTGGGCGGCGGTACCGGCATAGCGCCGATAAAGGCCCTGGTCGAGGACGTCGCCGAGCACGGCGAGCGGCGCCCGGTCGAGGTGTTCTACGGAGCACGCACCGATCACGACCTGTACGACATCGACACGATGCTCCGGCTCCAGCAGAGCCACCCCTGGCTCGCGGTGCGCCCGGTAGTCGATCAGCACGGGCATCTGAACCTCCCCGACGCCGTACGCGAGTACGGGCCGTGGAACGAGTACGACGCCTATCTGTCGGGCCCGCCCGGCATGATCCGCAGCGGCGTCGACGCACTCAGGGACATCGGCATCCCGTCGGAACGGATTCGCCACGACGCGGTGGAAGAACTCGTAGTGACCGGAGACTGATTCCGAGCCGGCCGTCAGCCCAGATCGGGTGCGTGCATCGCCCGTACGCCCTCGATGTTCCCGTCGAGATAGTGCCGCAGCGACAGCGGTACGAGATGGACGGAAGCGATGCCCACGCGAGTGAAGGGGATCCGCACGATCTCGTACTCTCCGCAGGGTTCGTCGATCTCGGGGCCATGGCGCAGCGAGGGGTCCATGGATTCCAGGCGGCAGACGAAGAAGTGCTGGACCTTCACGCCGGTCGTGCCGGCGTCCTCGCCGATGTGCTCGACGGTGTCGACGAAGCAGGGCACCACATCGGTGATCTTGGCGCCGAGTTCCTCGTGCACCTCACGATGGAGTGCGTCGACGACGGTCGTGTCCTCCGGCTCGACCCCGCCGCCGGGCGTCAGCCAGTAGGGATCGACGCCGGGCTTGGTCCGCTTGATGAGGACCAGGTCATTGCCGTCCAGTAGGACGGCCCGGGCGGTGCGCTTGACCACGGGTCGGACGGTCATGGGAGAAATGTGGCCCAGTTGGTTCCACGTGAAACATCGCCCTCTTGACGAGGTGATGCATCTTGGTCATGACCAGTCTATGGCGGCGTGCATGAGCCACTCGTGCGCCCGCGCAATATGGGGCATGGCCAATGTGCCGGTGCGCACCACCAGGAAGTACGTACGAAGCGGAGGCACCGCGGGTTCGGTCAGTGCGACGACGTCTCCCCGCTCCAGAGCCGGTGCGCACAGATAGCGCGGTAACACCGCGAGCCCGGCGCCGGTGGTCGCGCAGGCGAGGACAGCGCGCAGGTCGGGGACGATGACGGTGCCCGAGGCGGCCGGGCGGGAGTCGAAGACGGAGGCCCAGTAACGGGCGACGAACGGCAGAGACTCGTGCACCTCCACCACGGGGAAGTTCTTGAGGGAGGGCTCGCCCCGGTGGCATAACGAGCCGGAGCCGAGGCGGTCGGCCCAGCGCGGGGCGGCGACCAGGACGTGCTCCTCGTCGCAGAGCGGAGTCGCGGTGAGTAGGGCGCCGCGCGGGCGGGCCGTACTGATGGCCAGATCGTGATGCCCGGCGGCAAGCCCCTCCAGCGTCTCCTCCGCATTTCCGAAGGAGGCACGCAGCGCGAAGCCCTGGCCGTCGTCCCCGGTCAGCTCGGTGAGCGCGGGCAGGGCGCGTTCGGCGGTGAACTCCGGCGGGCCGGCGAGATGGAGCGTGCGTACGGAGGAGTCCTCGTCGAGGCCGGTCTCGGTGATCTCCACCAGGGCGTCGAGATGGGGTGCCGCCTTGTGCGCGAGTTCGTCGCCCATGGTCGTAGGGGTCACTCCACGGGCCTGACGCAGGAAGAGAGGGCGTCCCAGCTGTCGTTCGAGGGTTCGGATCTGGGAGGTGACGGCAGGCTGCGAGAGGCCCAGCAGAGCGGCCGCGCGGGTGAAGGAGCCGGCCCGGTGCACGGTCACGAAGGTACGCAGCAAGGCCAGATCCATGGCGTCCCTTCTCTCTCCAGCTCCCCGGAAGCCCCCAACTATAAATATGTCGATAGGTCTCTGTCGCTACTGTGATTGGACACTGACACAGAGTCAACTAGCCTTGTTCGCGCGGTTCTTCGCGCGCAGAACCGGGACGGTCCGAGCCACGAGGGGGGAGGCTCGGACCGTCCGCCGTATGTGCCCGCTACTGACCGGTGAATCAGAAAGTGTTCACCGCGAGGACTCGTCGAGTGCGCGCAGCACATCGGCCACGAGGTCCTGAGGATCCTCGGCACCGGCCGAGAAACGGATGAAGCCCTCCGGCACCGCGTCACCGCCCCAGCGGCCGCGCCGCTCGGCCGTCGACCGCACGCCGCCGAAGCTGGTCGCGTCGTCCACCAGCAGCAGCGCGTCGAGAAAACGGTCGGCACGCGCGCGCGTGGGCAGCGTGAACGACACCACGCAGCCGAAGCGCCGCATCTGCTGCGAGGCGATCTTGTGCGACGGGTCGCCGGACAGCCCCGGATAGCGGACCCCGAGCTCCTCGTTCCGGTCGCGCAGGGCCTCGGCGATCACCAGGGCATTGGCGTTCTGCCGGTCCACGCGCAGGTGGAGCGTCGCGAGAGAGCGGTGCGCGAGCCACGCCTCCATGGGCCCCGGAATCGCCCCGACGATCTTGCGCCAGCGCCGTACGGAGGCCATCGCCGCGGCGTCGCCACCGGTGACGTACCCCAGGAGGATGTCGCCGTGCCCGGTGAGCTGCTTGGTGCCGCTGGCCACGGAGAAGTCGGCGCCCAGTTCCAGCGGGCGCTGCCCGAGCGGGGTCGCCAGGGTGTTGTCGACGGCGACCAGACAGCCACGCGTGTGTGCCGCCTCGACGAGCCGCCGTACGTCGCACACGTCGAGCCCCGGGTTCGACGGGGTCTCGATCCACAGCAGCTTCGCGCCGTCGAGGACGTCGAGCTGGGCGTCGCCGCCGGTCGGGGCCGTGCGCACCTCGATTCCGTACGCCTCCAGCTGCGCGCGTACGAGCGGCAGCACCTGGTAGCCGTCGTCGGGCAGCACGACCGTGTCGCCGGCGCTCAGCTGGGAGAAGAGGACGGACGAGATGGCGGCCATGCCGGAGGCGAAGACGAGCGTTTCGACGTCGTCGCGCCCCGGCGCCTCCAGCTCGCCGATGGCGCGCTCCAGGTGCGTCCAGGTCGGGTTCTCGTCGCGGCCGTAGGTGTACGGGCCCGTGGGGTCGCCCGGCAGATGGAAGTGGGCGGCGAACACCGGCCCCGGGAGGGTCGGCTCGTGCTTGACGGGCTCGGGCAGCCCCGCCCGCACCGCGCGTGTGCCGTCACCGGCTCCCGTAACGGAATCTGTCATGCCGCCTGTCCCTCCACTTGCTCCCGTACCGCGGCGAGCAGGCCGGGGCTCGCCGCTTCCACCATCTCAAGACACTCCTCGAAGCCGTCCAGGCCCCCGTAGTAGGGGTCCGGTACGTCGAGGTCGACTCCCGAGGCCGACGCGACGGCAGGGTCGTACGAACGCAGCAGCCGCACCTTCGCGGCGTCCGACTCGGTGGGGGCGAGGCGGCGCAGGGCCCTCAGGTGGCCGGCGTCGAGGGCTATGACCAGGTCGAGCCCGGCGAACCAGTCGGCGTGGAACTGGCGGGCCGCATGGCCGCCTTCGTAACCGCCTGCTTCCAGGACGGAGACGGTGCGCGGGTCGGCGCCGTCGCCCTCGTGCCAGCCGCCGGTGCCGGCGCTGTCCACTTCGACCAGGCCGCCCAGCCCGGCCTCCGCCACCCGCGCTCGGAAGACGGATTCGGCCATCGGGGAGCGGCAGATGTTGCCGGTGCAGACGAAGCACACGCGATAGGGCATCAGGTCGCTCAGTCCTTGTCGGGGAGGACGACGTTCAGCGCCCAGGAGACGATGGAGATGATCAGGCCGCCCAGGACGGCGGTCCAGAAGCCCTCGACGTGGAAGCTCAGGTCGAGCTTGTCCGCCAGCCACGAGGTGAGCAGCAGCATCAGGGCGTTGATCACCAGCGTGATCAGGCCGAGCGTGAGAATGAACAGCGGGAACGTCAGCACCTGCACGATCGGCTTGACCAGGAAGTTGACCAGGCCGAAGACCAGTGCGACGAGCAGCAGCGTGCCGATCTCCTTGCCCGTGCTGTCACCGGACAGGGTGATCTTGTCGAGCAGCCACACGGCGACGGCCAGGGCGCCCGCGTTGGCGATCGTCTTGACTACGAAATTCTTCATGTGTCTGATCGTGACAGACGAGATCGACCACGAGCAGCGGGGCAAGGGCGGACAAGGGCGATGAAGGCATTCCGGCTGGACGAACTGGAGGCGGAGCGCGCCGCCAACGACGGCGCGTACCTGCAGTTCCTGCGTGAGAAGAACATGTCCGTCGGCCTGTACGCGCTGGACGCGGGCACCCAGGACCCTCAGCAGCCCCACCGCCAGGACGAGGTGTACTTCGTCGTCAGCGGCCGCGCAGCGATCACCGTCGGCATGGAGACGACCCAGGTGGCACGCGGCAGCGTCGTCTACGTGCCCGCGGGGGTGGCCCACAAATTCCACCACATCAGCGAGGATCTGCGGGTTGTGGTGGTCTTCTCTCCGCCGGAGAGCTGACCTCCGCCTCAGGGTTCCCTAGGGGAACGTTCAGGGGAGGACAAGGGGTGCGAGGTCCCCGTCGGCACCCCTGCCGCGCCTAGCATCGAGGGCAGGACATCCAAGACCCGTCACCCATCGGGAGCGGGCTGGGACAGCACTCGGAAACGGGCAGAGAGACAAGGAACAAGGGCGATGCGAGAGATCTTCGCGGGTATGCCGTGGTGGATTAAGTGGGTCGCGGTGCCGGTCATCGCCCTGGTCGTGTTCGGCGGCCTGATAGCGAGCGTCGTCGGGTTCGTGATCGGCCTGCTCTTCAAGCTGCTGGTCTTCGTGGCGTTGGTCGGCGGACTGATCTACGTCGTACGGAAGTTCATGTCGAGCTCCTCGTCGAGGAGCGACTGGTAGGCAAGGGGAGACCCGCCGGTCGGCAACCGGCCGGCGGTAACAGGAACGGGCCGTTCCCTCGGGCGAGGGAAGTTTTGGCACAGGCCGTCTGCGAGCGGTGGCAGACGGTTAAAGTCCGGAATTCGACGCGGGGTTGATTCCCGCGAGCGGCGCTCCGATCCCTCCCGTGTTATCCCCGCACGGGCGGCCCCCCCACGCGCTTCGGGAGTAACCCTTGGCCACGGTTGACACCGCATCCGCAGGACCGCACGTCCCTTCGTCCGAGCCGCATCCCACGACCCTCATCGGATCCGTGCAGCGTGCGATGCGTCTCCTGGAGTCCGTCGCCCGCCATGAACACGGGGCGCCCGCGAAGCAGCTCGCCCGTGAGGCCGGGCTCGCCCTGCCCACGGCGTACCACCTGTTGCGCACGCTGGCCCACGAGGGTTATCTGCGCCGGGAAAAGGGCCTGTTCTTCCTCGGCGAGGCGGTCGAGCGGCTGAGCAGCAGCGGGGCCCAGCAGAAACGTCGCAGCATGGTTGCCGACGCACTCGCGCAGTGCCGTGATTCGATCGGCGTGCCCGTGTACTACGCGCTCTACCGCGACGGTGAGATCGAGGTCCAGTGCGTCGCCGACACCCCGGCCAATCCCGCCGTCGAAGAGTGGGCCGACTTCCGCGAGACGGGTCACGCGCACGCGATCGGCCAGTGTCTGCTGTCCCAGCTCGACGAGGAGGCCCGGCGGGACCACGTCGACCGCTACCCCGTTCGGTCCATCACGCCATATACGGTGCGTGACGATCGAACTCTGTTGCGACGCCTCGAATCCGCGCGACGAATGCAGCCCGTGATCGAGCGTCAGGAGTACGCGCTGGGTACGGTCTGCGCCGCGATTCCGATCACTGTGGGCAGTACTGCGGCCACGATCGCCATTTCTCTGCCGGCCCACCAGGCCGACCGACTGCTGCCCGCGGCACGCCGATTGCAGAGCGAGATCGGCAGGCTGCTGGGGACACTCTCGCTCTCTATCAGCATCTGAAAACTCACTCCTTGTGATCTGGTGTGTACGTTCAGCAAGATGCCAGCAGTGTCAGGTGGATGATTCCCGGCCAGTCGAAGGCGAACGACGGGGTAGGCGATGCGCGAGTCGGTAGTACAGGCAGAGGTCATGATGAGCTTCGTCGTCTCGGAGGAGCTCTCCTTTCGCATCCCGGTGGAGCTGCGCTACGAGACCTGTGATCCCTATGCCGTGCGGCTGACCTTCCACCTGCCCGGTGATGCCCCGGTGACCTGGGCCTTCGGCCGTGAGCTGCTGATCGACGGGGTGGGCCGGGCCTGTGGGGACGGTGACGTGCACATCGCTCCTGCCGACACCGAGGGGTTCGGCGATGTGCTGATCCGGCTTCAGGTGGGCGGCGACCACGCGCTGTTCCGCTGCGGGACGGCGCCGTTGCTGGCGTTCCTCGACCGTACGGACAGGCTGGTGCCGCTGGGCCAGGAGCGTTCCCTCGCGGACTTCGACACACACCTCGACGAGGCGCTGAACCGCATCCTGGCGGAGGAACAGAGCGCCGGGTGACGCGATACGGGTCTGGGGCAGGCGTGACGCTGCCTCGCCGTACGTCGTCCCGTAGAGGTGTGACGCGGGCTCATCCCACCCGGCGCCGACCGTACGTCATACGGCTTGTGTGCGGGTTGCCGTAACGCTTCTTCGCAGCTCGCAGCTCGCAGCTCTCGTCTCTCAGCGCTCAGCGCTCAGCGCTCAGTGCTCAGCGCTCAACTCTCGGCAACCGGATCCGGCAGGGGGCCGGCTTCAGTGCTTGCGGCGGCGGCCGCTCCCGCCGCGCAGAGGTGCCCTGGCGCCCGACTGGGGCTGCGGTTGCGGCTGTTCCTGTTGTGCCGGGGCGGCGGGGCCCGGGCGGTCCGCCGAGACGACCAGGGCGGCGAGAACCGTCGTCACCGGCACGGAAGCGACCAGTCCGATCGACCCGACGAGCGTGCGCACGATCTCCTCGGCGACCAACTCGCTGTTGGCCACCGTACCCACGCTGCTCTGCGCGATGGAGAAGAGCAGCAGCAGCGGCAGCGCGGCGCCCGCATAGGCGAGGACGAGCGTGTTGACGACCGACGCGATGTGATCGCGGCCGATGCGGATGCCCGCGCGGTACAGCCCGCGCCAGCCCATCGTCGGATTGGCCTCGTGCAGCTCCCAGACCGCCGACGTCTGCGTCACCGTCACGTCGTCGAGGACACCCAGCGAGCCGATGATGATGCCCGCGAGCAGCAGGCCGCTCATGTCGATGGACGGGTACAGCCCGTGGATCAGACCGGTGTTGTCGTCCGTGTTGCCGGTCAGCGCGGCCCAGTCGATGAACAGCGAGCCGAGCAGCCCGATCAGCAACAGGGAGAGCAGGGTGCCGAGCACCGCCACCGACGTACGGGCCGACAGTCCATGGCACAGGTAGAGCGCGATCAGCATGATGGCGCTCGCCCCGACCACGGCCACGACCAGGGGGTTCGAGCCCTGCAGGATTGCGGGGAGGATGAAGAACGTCAGGATGAGGAAGCTGGCGGCCAGCGCGACCAGTGCCATGACGCCGCGCATCCGGCCCACGACGACCACGGCGACGGCGAAGATCCCGGCGAGCAGCGTCATCGGGAGCTTGCGGTTCACGTCGGTGACCGAGTACTGGAGCTCCTTGGGGGCGTCCGGCGCATAGGCGACGATCACCTCCTGGCCCTGCTTCAGCTGACGCGAGGAGTCCGGCTGAACGATCTCCGTGAACGTACGGCCCTTGTCCTTGCCGGTGTCGACCCGGACCGTCGCCTTCTTGCAGCTGCCGGTCGCCTGTTGCTGCGCCGACGAGCCCTCGGCGGTCGACGTGTCGCCGGTCGGCGTCTCCCCCGAGGCGTTCACCGACTTGCAGTCGACCTTGTCGACCTTGGTCACCGTGGCCTGCTGGGTCTGCCGGTCGAAGCCGACACCGGTGCGCTCGTGCCCCGGGGCGCCGCCGGGCCAGAGCACCACGAGGCCGACGATGACCGCCGCCGCGAAGGGGATCAGCACGGCCGCGATGACCTTGCGCAGATGCATGGAGACAGGCGCTGCCGGTCCGTGACTGTGCGAGTGGCCGTGCCCGCCACCACCCGGACCGCCACCGTCGCCACCGCCGGGCCGGTCTCCGCCGCCGCCCCCTCCGGGGCCGTGGGGTCCGTGCCCGGGTCCACCGCCGTGCCCATGGCCGTCGTGGCCGTGTCCGTGGGGCGGTTCGGACGGCGGGAGTGGTGGCTGCTGCGTCGTGGTCACCGACCGATCATCGCAAGAACAGCCCGGGCCCACTGTTCACCGCGCCACATCTGACGCTAGCGTGGAGGCACCTTTGCACACGCGGGAGCTCGGAGCACCGGGCTGAGAGGGCGCTGACCTCCGTAGACGCGATGTTTCACGTGGAACATCGCCGGACGGAAAATCGCTGCGTCGACCGCCGAACCTGTTACCGGGTAATGCCGGCGTAGGGAGTAGGTCTCATGACCAACAAGGACGTACGCACGCCTGCCTCCAGCCTGACGGACGGGGCGTTCGCCTCGGCCGAGAGCGGTGGAGTGACTGCTTCGCCCGAGAACGGCGAGGTCGGGAAGTCCATCGGCTGGCACAAGGCGTATGTCGAGGGTTCGCGCCCCGACCTGCGGGTGCCGGTCCGTCAGGTGCACCTCACCAACGGGCAGTCGGTCACTCTGTACGACACCTCCGGCCCGTACACCGATCCGACCGTCGACACCGACGTCCGCAGGGGCCTCGGGGCCCTCCGGGCCAACTGGATCATCGCTCGCGGCGACACCGAGGAGTACGCGGGCCGCCCCGTCCGCCCCGAGGACGACGGGATCAAGCACACCTCGCCGCGCGGCGGACTGCGCAACCTCGACGCGGTCTTCCCGGGGCGCCCGCGCCTGCCCCGGCGCAGCCGTGACGGACAGGCGGTGACGCAACTCGCGTACGCCAGGCGGGGCGAGGTCACACCGGAGATGGAGTACGTGGCCATCCGGGAGAACGTTTCTCCCGAGGTCGTCCGCGAGGAGATCGCGGCGGGCCGGGCCGTGCTGCCGGCCAACGTCAACCATCCCGAGATCGAGCCGATGATCATCGGCAAGCGGTTCCTGGTGAAGGTCAACGCCAACATCGGCAACTCCGCGGTCACCTCCTCCATCGAGGAGGAGGTCGAGAAGATGACCTGGGCGACCCGTTGGGGCGCAGACACGGTCATGGACCTGTCCACCGGTCGTAACATCCACACCACGCGGGAGTGGGTGCTGCGGAACTCCCCTGTCCCCATCGGCACGGTCCCGCTCTACCAGGCGCTGGAGAAGGTCGACGGGAGGGCCGAGGAGCTGACCTGGGAGATCTACAAGGACACGGTCGTCGAGCAGGCCGAGCAGGGCGTGGACTACATGACCGTCCACGCGGGCGTGCGGCTGCCGTTCGTCCCGCTGACCGCGAACCGCAAGACCGGCATCGTCTCGCGCGGCGGCTCGATCATGGCGGCCTGGTGCCTGGCGCACCACAAGGAGTCGTTCCTGTACGAGAACTTCGAGGAACTCTGCGAGATCCTCGCGGCGTACGACGTCACGTACTCGCTGGGCGACGGGCTCCGGCCCGGTTCGATCGCGGACGCCAACGATGCAGCACAGTTCGCGGAGTTGAGGACGCTCGGGGAACTCAACAGGGTCGCGAAGCGTTTCAACGTACAGACCATGATCGAGGGCCCGGGGCATGTCCCGATGCACAAGATCAAGGAGAACATCGACCTTCAGCAGGAGATCTGTGATGAAGCTCCGTTCTATACGCTCGGCCCGCTGACGACGGACGTCGCGCCGGCGTACGACCACATCACCTCCGGCATCGGTGCCGCGATGATCGCCTGGTGGGGCACGGCCATGCTCTGCTACGTCACGCCCAAGGAACACTTGGGCCTGCCCAACCGTGACGACGTCAAGACGGGCGTCATCACCTACAAGATCGCGGCCCATGCGGCGGACCTCGCCAAGGGACACCCGGGCGCACAGGAGTGGGACGACGCGTTGTCGGACGCCCGCTTCGAGTTCCGCTGGGAGGACCAGTTCAACCTGGCCCTCGACCCCGACACGGCCCGGGAGTTCCACGACGAGACCCTCCCGGCCGAGCCCGCCAAGACAGCGCACTTCTGCTCCATGTGCGGGCCGAAGTTCTGCTCGATGAAGATCAGCCACAGCATCACCGAGCAGTTCGGCGGCACGGCGGCTGCGGGGGCGACGGCCGAGGAGGTCGCCGAGGGGATGCTCCAGAAGTCGAAGGAGTTCGCGGCGAGCGGGAACAGGGTGTACCTGCCCATGGCCGACTGATCCGGCGCGCTGTACGACTCCTTCTCCGAGGTCCCGGCCATCCCGGCCGGGGCCTCCCTGGGGCCACTCCACACCTCGGCCCTGATCGTGGAAGGGGACGGAGAGTCATCCATATCCGCTGAATCCGTCTATATCCAGGTACTCGACGAGGAGATCGAGCTGCCTTCGGACATGGCCGGCTGGCGGACCGAGCTCGAGGAAGAGAACACGCGTGGGCGGGCAGAGGGCCGGACACCGATGTGGAACGGTCCTCGCTACGCGGTCGAATCGCTCGACGTGTCCCCCGGACCGCTCTCGACGAGCACCCCGAAGTACATCTCCGGCTGCGTCCGACGGACTACTTCACCTTTCTGGCGGCTCAACAGCTCGACCGGCGTCTGCCCGACGGAACAACTCCGCGGTCCCGCTATCTCGACCCGGACGATCCGCTGTCGGCACCCGGGTTCCTGCAGTGCAGCTTCGCCGTGAACGTCGCGGTGGTGACCGCCGACGACATGATGGTCGTGAGCCAGAGAAGCGACCGGGTCCGTATGGCGCCGGGAGTCTGGAACTCCTCGGTCAACGAGGGCATGTCACGGCACATCGACTCGTCCGGAAGGAGCGCCCCCGACCTGCACGCGGTGGCCCGGCGGGGCATGCGCGAGGAACTGTCCCTGGAACCTCACGAGTACTCACTGGAACTGCTCGCCTTCGTCCTCGACACCGACAAGCGCCACTGGAGTGCCCACTTCTACGCAAGGCCGAAGGACCTGACCAGCGAGGGCCTGCAGACACGTATGAGCAGGGGAGTCGCGGACCGATGGGAACACCAGACCATCGACTACGTGCCGTTCCGCCCCGCGACCGTGGTCAAGTACATGCTGCGTGCCGACCGCGTTCACCGGTGGGCCCCACTCGCACCGGCGCTCTTCCACCTCGCCCTGGTGCATGTCTACAACCGGACACCGGTCGAACGAGCGACCGCACAGATCGTGCGACGCATGTAGCAGAGGAATGCAGGCACGGCACGAAGGCGCGCTACGAGGGCACGGCACGAAGGTACGGCACGGAGGCACGGCACGAAGGCGGCACCTGCCGGAACGCCGCTGCCGCGGGCGTAGTGCCCGCGACGCCGCGGCCGGTCGGGCCCCACTCCGCCTGGCCGCGCCCGGTTGCCGGCCCCGCTCAGGGCCGGGCCCGGGCGAGGGCGGGGCTACTCCGGCTGGTGCTCCGGCCCCCCGAAGTCGGGGCTGCTGAAGTCCGGGCTGGAGAAGCTGGGGCGGGGTCCCGCTGTCGGGCCGCCGTCCGGGCTGCTGAAACCTGGCCGGTTGTAGCCGAGTTGGGGCATCCGGCTGATCGGCGCCGACGGCTTCGTACGGCCGAGAGCGGCCGTGCCCGGGTCGGCGAGGGCCTCCCTGAGGAACGGCATGATGCCGCGCTCCAGAAGGGCGTCGTGCCAGGCTTCCCTGGCCCGGTTCACCTCTTCGCTGCGTTCGCCGTGCGCGTCGGCCTGGAGTGAACTGGCGCCGTTGCGCAGGGCGGCGAGCAGGAGACCGACCGCGGCCACCAGGATCGTGACGGCCGTGATGGCTCCGAAGACCCACCCGGTGGTGAGGAGGGTCTGGGCGATGCCCGGCTGGGGGTCGAGCATCTTCAGGATGTAGCCGACGAGCAGGAAGATCGCCGCGGCGGTGCCGGCGAGTACGGGAGCGAGCACGGCGACGACCGCCGCGGCACCCGCCCCGGCGGTCTCGGCGACCTCCCCCATGGTGGTGGCGAGCCCGACCGCGCCCGTGGCCGGATCCGTGGTGCTGCTGGTGGACCCTTCGCGGACGGGAGGGGTGGACGGCGCCGGCTGGCGCAGTTCCTCGCGGACCTTCACGTAGTGCTGGTACTCGGTCGCCGCGGCCGCCGTGATGAGAGCGGTGGCGTTGAGCGCCATCGTGCGCAGTTGTTCGGGGTTGAGCCGCTGACCGACAGCGGCGAGTTCCGGACGGTGTGGTGCGGAGCGCAGCGCCTCATCGAGGATCCGCTCGTACTCTTGGCGGTCCTCGCTCAGCAGGTGCTGCGGAACGCTGTTCATGTGCATCCCCCGATGCTCCGTAGGGCTTGGGGCTCGGCATGCTGACGAGCCGTCGGGCAGAAACGGAGGGGAGCCTGCTACGGATAAGCCGATGGTAGAGCGGTGACGGCACACGGTGACAGGGGGTTTCCAGAATTTGCCCCTGCGTTGCGCTTGTCCTCCGTAGTGGGACGCCTGCCCGATGAACGCTCAGCTATCCAGGGGAAGTTGCTGGACCAGCAGCTTTCCGGCCATGGTCACGCCGCCGTCCATCGCGATGGCGAGCCCGTCGGCGTACACGTGCGGCTTTTCGACGACGGGGTTCGGGGAATCCTCCCCTTCCTCCGAGCCGACCTCTCCCAGGAGATACGGAATGGGGCTGTGACCATGCACGATGCGTGAACCGCCGTACATGTCCAGCAAGGAGCGCACCGCCTGCGCACCGCCGTCGTCGCGGAACGCGAAGCGCTTGGTGAACTTGCGGAAGACGTCCCAGCACTCGTCCGCGTCATTGCGGGTGAGCGTTTCGCGGACGGTGTCGTTGACCGCTTCGATGGAGTCGCCGTAGTCGAGATAGGCGGTGGTGTCGGAGTGCACCAGAAGGTGCCCGTCGGCCATCTCCATGGCGTCGAGGCGGGCCATCCACTGCAGATGGTGGTCCTGGAGGCGCTCCATGTCGGTCTTCTGGCCGCCGTTCAGCAGCCAGGCGGCCTGGAAGGTGGCCGTTCCGGCCCCGGAGTTGACGGGGGTGTCACCGAACCGCTTGGCGCCGAGCAGCAGCAGCTCGTGGTTGCCCATCAGCGCCTTGCAGTAGCCCCCGGCCGCGGCGGCCTCCGCGGACAGCCGCATCACGAGGTCGATGACGCCGATGCCGTCGGGCCCGCGGTCGGTGAAGTCACCGAGGAACCAGAGCCGCGAGGTCCCCGCGGCCCAGCTGCCGTCGATGTCGATGAGGCCCTTCTCGCGCAGCGCGGCGACGAGCTCGTCGAGGTAGCCGTGGACGTCACCGACGACGTACAGCGGTCCCGGCCCTTCGGCGGGCTGGACGACCGGTCCGGCGGCCTCGGGCTCGACCGGTACCTGAACGGTGTCACCGCGGTTGATGACGGGCAGATCGCGCTGCGTCGGTGTGTAGCCCTCCGGCTCGCCGACCGGTCCGGCGCCCTCGCCGGGAGGCGCCTGCTGCGCATAGGGGCCGGGTCGGCCGTACTGCCGCGAGCCCTCGGCGTAGGGGCCGGCGGACTGGTCCCGGGCCTGGTCGTACGGCTCGGCGGCCTGGTCGTACACCTCGCCGGACTGCGGGTACGGGCCGGGGGACTGCGTGTACGGACCGGCCTCGTGGACGTACGCCGGCACGCGGAAGTCGCGCACCGTCGGCGTACGCATCTCGGGTCCCTGACCGGCCCCCTGAGTCATCGACCCCTCCACCACCATCGCGCCGCATCTGCACCGCGTCGGACTGCCTGGTCGCAGCGGCCCGCGGTGTCGTCCGCCCATCATAGGAATGCGGATCGCGCCATGTGATGACCCAGGGGTGGTGAATCGGAGCAGAACCCCAGTTCACCGTGGTTTTCTCCCGAATTGGGAGGGGCTTTCCGCGTCAGATTTACCCGTAGGTCATCCGGAGGTCATCCCTCCTCCGGTGATCGGGGCGGGCTGACGGTCGTCCGGGGCGGCCGTCGCTGCGATGACGTCCGCACGATCAGCTCGGTCGGTATCACCTGCTCGACCGGTTGGTCCGATTCGACCCCCTCGATCGCGTCGATGAGGAGCTGGACCACGGCCGTGCCGATGCGGCGCGGTTTGAGCGAGAGTGTCGTGACGGGCGGCTCGGTGTTGGCGTACACGGTGGACTCGCTGCAGCACACGAGCAGCAGGTCCTCCGGTACGCGCAGTCCGTAGCGGCGGGCCGCCGCGAGGAGGTCGGTGCCGTTCGGGTCGAACAGCCCGTAGACGGCGTCCGGCCGGTCGGGCCGGGCGAGGAGCCGGTCGGCGGCGACGGCCCCCGCGCACGGATCGTGCGCGGGATAGGCCTCGTACACCGGATCCTGGCCCACGCGCTCGCACCAACGCAGGTACGCGGTCGTGGACAGATGTGTGTACGTGTCCGTGGTCGTCCCCGTGAGGAGGCCGATCCGGCGGGCGCCGGCGTCGGCCAGGTGGTCGAGGATGCCCAGGACCGCGGCCTCGTGGTCGTTGTCCACCCAGGCGGTCACCGGCAGCGAGCCGGCCGGGCGGCCGTCGGAGACGACCGGTAAGCCCTGGCGGACCAGTTCGCTGACGACAGGGTCGTGGTCGGAGGGGTCGATAACGACCGTCCCGTCCAGGGCCACGTTCGACCACACGTCGTGGCGCGAGGTCGCGGGGAGGATGACCAGGGCGTAGCCCCGGGCGAGCGCGGCCGAGGTGGCGGCTCTGGCCATCTCCGCGAAGTACGCGAACTCCGTGAAGGTGAAAGGTTCATCCCCGTAGGTCGTCACAGTCAGGCCGATGAGGCCGGACTTGCCGGTACGGAGGGTTCGGGCCGCGGCGGAGGGGCGATAGCCCAGCCGGTCGGCGACCTCGCGGACATGGCGTCGGGTGGCGTCCGGGAGCCGCCCCTTGCCGTTGAGCGCGTCGGACACGGTCGTGATGGACACTCCCGCGGCCGCGGCCACGTCTCTGATGCCCGCCCGGCCCGGCCGGCTTCCTCGGCGGGAGGTATCCGACCGGCTCACCTGGTGCTTCCCTGCTGCTGTCATGGCGAGCCGATAGTAGGGCTCATGAGGTGGGGTAGTGCGGACGCATATGCACGCGTTGACAGGCACGTTTCTGCATGGTCATCAGCAGACAAGTCCCTTGGAAGAGAAGGGAGTTGACCGATTCAATGGCAGGACGTCACTTGTCGGCGCGCATGGGCCTGCCAAATGGGCCATGTTTCGAAGAGGTCTCAACTCACCTTCACGAGGGATGCGCGCCACGGCGCGAGCCACCGGCGCGTGCTCCGGTGAGTGGCGCGCCCCCTCTTTCGTACGCCTTCGGGCGGTGATGCCCGGGAGTGCGTACGCGGCTGCCGGGCGCCGCCGATGCGGTCGGCCCCGGGCCATACGCAGCGGAGCCGAATCCTCTTAAGGTGAGGAGTATTGGTAGCCGGTGGTGGTCATGAGCCGGTGACGGTCACGAGGAGGAGTGCGGTGAGCGAGACGAGCCCGAAGCTGCGTGCCGAGCTGGAGGGTATCCCCACCTACAAGCCGGGGAAGCCCGCCGCGGCCGCGGACGGCCCGGTGGCGTACAAGCTGTCCTCCAACGAGAACCCCTACCCGCCGCTGCCCGGCGTGATGGAGAGCGTGGTCTCGGCGGCCGGCGCCTTCAACCGCTACCCCGACATGGCCTGTACGGGGCTGATGAACGAGCTGGCGGACCGCTTCGGTGTGCCGCTCGCGCATCTGGCCACGGGCACCGGTTCGGTCGGTGTCGCCCAGCAGCTGCTGCAGGCGACCTCGGGGCCGGGCGACGAGGTGATCTACGCCTGGCGGTCCTTCGAGGCGTATCCGATCATCACCCAGATCAGCGGGGCGACGTCGGTGAAGGTGCCGCTGACGCCCGGAGACGTGCACGACCTCGACGCGATGGCGGACGCGATCACCGAGCGGACCCGGCTGATTTTCGTCTGCAACCCCAACAACCCCACGGGCACCGTGGTGCGCCGGGCCGAGCTGGAACGGTTCCTCGACCGGGTGCCGAGCGATGTCCTCGTGGTCCTCGACGAGGCGTACCGGGAGTTCATCCGCGATTCCGAGGTGCCGGACGGCGTCGAGCTCTACCGCGAGCGTCCGAACGTGTGCGTGCTGCGGACGTTCTCCAAGGCGTACGGGCTGGCCGGGTTGCGGGTCGGCTTCGCGATCGCCCATGAGCCGGTGGCGGCGGCGCTGCGCAAGACGGCCGTGCCCTTCGGCGTGAGCCAGCTCGCGCAGGACGCGGCGGTCGCCTCGCTGCGGGCCGAGGACGAGCTGCTCGGCCGGGTGGGTTCGCTGGTGTCCGAGCGCGCCCGTGTGGTCGAGACGCTGCGCGGGCAGGGCTGGACGGTGCCCGAGACCCAGGCCAACTTCGTGTGGCTGCGGCTCGGTGAGCGCACGCTCGACTTCGCCTCGGCCTGCGAGCAGGCGGGGGTCGTCGTGCGGCCGTTCGCCGGCGAAGGGGTCCGGGTCACGGTGGGCGAGACCGAGGCGAACGACATCTTCCTCAAGACGACCGAGGCGTTCCGCAAGGAGCTCTAGCCGGTCGGTGGGGTGCCGGAGCTGATGTTGGTGCCGGTCGGTGGGTGTGTGCCGACCGGCGGTCGAGCCTGTCCGCCGTGCCGGTCCTGTCGGTCCGAAGACCGGTGTGACCGATCCGGCACCCCCCGCGTGTCAACCCTCGAACTGCCATGCGTCATAATTGCTTGTGAATGTGAACGCGTTCACAAGCGTGTCCCAGTTGATCCCGTGATGTCTTCGACAAGCGGGACAAACTGACGCCGAAACTCGGCGATGTAAGGAGATGACGACGTGGAATTGGCTTTGGCGCCGGAGACGCTGGCGCGATGGCAGTTCGGCATCACCACCGTCTACCACTTCCTCTTCGTCCCCCTCACGATCTCGCTCGCCGCGCTCACCGCCGGCCTGCAGACCGCTTGGGTGCGGACGGAGAACGAGAAGTACCTCAAGGCCACCAAGTTCTGGGGCAAGCTCTTCCTGATCAACATCGCGATGGGCGTCGTCACGGGCATCGTGCAGGAGTTCCAGTTCGGCATGAACTGGTCCGACTACTCGCGCTTCGTCGGTGACGTCTTCGGTGCCCCCCTCGCCTTCGAGGCGCTGATCGCCTTCTTCTTCGAGTCCACCTTCATCGGCCTGTGGATCTTCGGCTGGGACAAACTGCCCAAGAAGATCCACCTCGCCTGCATCTGGATGGTCTCGATCGGCACGATCCTGTCGGCGTACTTCATCCTTGCGGCCAACTCGTGGATGCAGCACCCCGTCGGCTACCGGATCAACGAGCAGAAGGGCCGTGCCGAACTCACCGACTTCTGGCTGGTACTGACCCAGAACACCGCGCTCGCGCAGGCCTTCCACACCCTCTCCGCGGCCTTCCTCACGGGTGGCGCCTTCATGGTCGGCATCGCCGCCTTCCACCTGGTCCGCAAGAAGCACATCCCCGTGATGAAGACCTCGCTGCGCCTCGGCCTGGTCACCGTCGTCGCCGGCGGCATGCTCACCGCGCTCAGCGGTGACACCCTCGGCAAGATCATGTACGAGCAGCAGCCGATGAAGATGGCCGCGGCCGAGGCGCTGTGGGACGGCGAGGCCCCCGCTCCCTTCTCCGTCTTCGCCTACGGGGACGTCGAGGCCGGCCACAACAAGGTCGCCATAGAGATCCCGGGACTCCTGTCCTTCCTCGCCAAGGACGACTTCACCTCGTACGTCCCCGGCATCAACGACGTCAACAAGTCCGAGCAGGAGCGGTTCGGGCCCGGCGACTACCGGCCCAACATCCCCGTCGCCTACTGGGGATTCCGCTGGATGATCGGCTTCGGCATGACGTCCTTCGCCATCGGTCTGGCCGGACTCTGGCTGACCAGGAAGAAGTTCATGCTGGGGCGGCATCTGCGGGTCGGCGACGACGAAGTGCCGCACTTGGTGCTCTTCAAGAACAAGGCTCTCGGCCCGACGCTCACCAAGTGGTACTGGCGCATCGCGATCCTGACCCTGGGATTCCCGCTGATCGCCAACTCGTGGGGCTGGATCTTCACCGAGATGGGCCGTCAGCCCTGGGTCGTCTACGGCGTGCTCCAGACCCGCGACGCGGTCTCCCCCGGCGTCTCGCAGGGCGAGATCCTCACCTCGATGATCGTCTTCACCACGCTCTACGCGATCCTCGCCGTCATCGAGGTCAAGCTGCTCGTGAAGTACGTCAAGGCCGGTCCGCCCGAGCTCACGGAGGCCGACCTCAATCCGCCCACGAAGATCGGCGGCGACCCCCGGGACGCCGACAAGCCGATGGCCTTCTCGTACTAGGCCCAGGGAGCTGCTGAGTCATGGAACTTCACGACGTCTGGTTCGTCCTCATCGCCGTCCTGTGGACCGGCTACTTCTTCCTGGAGGGCTTCGACTTCGGGATCGGCGTCCTCACCAAGCTGCTCGCCCGGGACCGGACCGAGAAGCGGGTGCTGATCAACACCATCGGGCCGGTCTGGGACGGCAACGAGGTGTGGCTGCTCTCGGCGGGCGGTGCGACCTTCGCCGCCTTCCCCGAGTGGTACGCCACGCTCTTCTCCGGCTTCTACCTGCCGCTGCTGCTCATCCTGGTCTGCCTGATCGTGCGCGGCGTCGCCTTCGAGTACCGGGCGAAGCGGCCCGAGGAGCAGTGGCAGCGCAACTGGGAGAACGCGATCTTCTGGACCTCGCTGCTCCCGGCGTTCCTGTGGGGCGTGGCCTTCGGCAACATCGTCCGGGGCGTGAAGATCGACCAGGACTTCGAGTACGTGGGCAACCTCTGGGACCTGTTCAACCCGTACGCCATCCTGGGCGGCCTGGTGACGCTGTCGCTGTTCACCTTCCACGGGGCGGTGTTCGCGGCGCTCAAGACCCTGGGTGACATTCGCGAGCGGGCCAGGAAGCTGGCGCTCGGGCTCGGTCTGGTGACGGCTGTGCTCGCGCTGGCCTTCCTGCTCTGGACCCAGGCCGACAACGGTGACGGCAAGAGCCTGGTCGCGCTGGTTGTGGCCGTCGTCGCTCTGGTCGCGGCGATCGGGGCGAACCAGATGGGGCGCGAGGGCTGGGCGTTCGCGCTGTCGGGCCTCACCATCATCGCCGCCGTCGCGATGCTGTTCCTGTCGCTCTTCCCGAACGTCATGCCGTCCTCGCTCAATGACGAGTGGAGCCTGACGGTGACCAACGCCTCGTCCAGCCCGTACACGCTGAAGATCATGACCTGGTGTGCGGTCATCGCGACGCCGGTGGTGATGCTCTACCAGGGTTGGACGTACTGGGTGTTCCGCAAGCGGATCGGTACGCAGCACATCGCCGAGGCCGCGCACTAGCACCGATGAATCCATGGGCATGTTTCACGTGAAACATGCCCAATGAGAAGAGGGTGTGTTTCACGTGAAACACGCCTGCTTGACCCAAGGGTGTGTTTCACGTGAAACCGATCGACCCGCGACTGCTGCGATACGCCCGCGCCACCCGCCTGTTCCTGATCGCCGTTGTCGGTCTGGGAGTTGTGGGGGCGGGGCTGGTCATCGCCCAGGCGATGCTCATCGCCGAAGTGGTGGTCGGTGCCTTCCAGCACGAACTGTCGGTTGCCGAACTGCGCACGCCGCTCCTGTTGTTGGCGGCGGTCGCGGTCGGCAGGGCGTGTGTCTCCTGGCTCACCGAACTCGCCGCACACCGGGCGAGCGCGGCGGTCAAGTCGGAGCTGCGGAGGCGGCTGCTGGAGCGTGCCGGTGCGCTCGGCCCCGGCTGGCTCAGCGGGCAGCGGACCGGTTCGCTGGTCGCGCTCGCCACCCGCGGGGTCGACGCGCTGGACGACTACTTCTCGCGCTATCTCCCGCAGTTGGGGCTCGCGGTGGTCGTGCCGGTGGCGGTGCTCGCGCGGATCGTCACCGAGGACTGGGTGTCGGCGGCGATCATCGTCGGCACCCTGCCGCTCATTCCGATCTTCATGATGCTCATCGGCTGGGTCACCCAGTCTCAGATGGACCGCCAGTGGCGGCTGCTGTCACGGCTATCGGGCCACTTCCTGGACGTGGTCGCGGGACTGCCCACGCTCAAGGTGTTCGGGCGGGCCAAGGCGCAGGCCGACTCGATCCGCCGGATCACCGGGGACTACCGGCAGGCGACCATGCGCACCCTGCGGATCGCCTTCATCTCGTCCTTCGCGCTGGAACTGCTCGCCACGATCTCGGTGGCCCTGGTCGCGGTGACCATCGGAATGCGGCTCGTCCACGGCGAGATGGCGTTGTACGACGGTCTGGTCGTCCTCGTTCTCGCGCCCGAGGCCTATCTGCCGCTGCGGCAGGTGGGGGCGCAGTATCACGCGGCGGCGGAAGGGCTGTCCGCCGCCGAAGAGATCTTCGAGGTCCTGGAGACACCGGAGCCGACGTCCGGGACCGGCGCGGTGTCGTCCTCCGGAGGGGTGCGCTTCGAAGGAGTGACGGTCCGGTACCCCGGGCGGTCCTCGGACGCGGTGTCCGACGTGTCCTTCGTGGTGGACCCCGGGGAGACGGTGGCACTCGTCGGACCCAGCGGAGTGGGCAAGTCGACGCTTCTGAACGTGCTGTTGGGATTCGTGGCACCCACCTCGGGGCGGGTGCGTGTCGGGGGAGCTGATCTCACCGAGACCTCCCTGGAGGAGTGGCGTTCACAGGTCGCGTGGGTGCCGCAGCGGCCTCATCTGTATGCCGGGTCCGTCGTCGAGAACGTACGGCTGGCGCGGCCGGACGCCGACGACTCCGCGGTGCGGCGGGCGCTGGCCGATGCCGGGGCTCTTGAATTCGTGGACGCGCTGCCTGACGGCGTACGGACGGTACTGGGTGAGGAAGGTGCCGGGCTCTCCGCCGGTCAGCGTCAACGGCTCGCTCTGGCACGGGCGTTCCTCGCGGACCGGCCGGTGCTGCTGCTCGACGAGCCGACGGCCTCGCTGGACGGGGCGACCGAGGCCGAGGTCGTGGAGGCGGTCAGGCGCCTGGCCGTGGGGCGGACCGTGCTGCTCGTCGTCCACCGGCCTGCGCTGCTGGACGTGGCGGACCGGGTGGTGCGACTGGATCCGGAGGCGCCCGTCGCGGTGGACGGTTCCGTGAGCTCCGGCGGCGGTAAGGAGCTTCGGACCGACGTGGTGGCCGCGGTGCCCGCGGGTCGCGAGGAAGAGGCGGCCCTGCGGCCGGAGAGGCGGCAAGGCGTCCTGACGCGTGTGCGTGCCATGGCCGGGCCTCGGCGCGGGCGCCTGGTGCTTGCGCTCCTGCTCGGCAGTCTCGCGCTAGGCAGTGCCGTCGGCCTCATGGCCACCTCCGGCTGGCTGATCTCCAGGGCCTCCCAGCAGCCGCCCGTGCTCTATCTGATGGTCGCCGTGACGGCCACGCGGGCGTTCGGAATCGGACGGGCCGTCTTCCGGTACGCCGAGCGGCTCGTGTCGCACGACGCGGTGCTGAGGATGCTCGCGGACACCCGGGTCGCCGTGTACCGGCGCCTCGAACGGCTCGCGCCCGCCGGGCTGCGTACCGCTCGTCGCGGTGATCTGCTCTCGCGACTTGTCGCCGACGTCGACGCGTTGCAGGACTACTGGCTCCGCTGGCTGCTGCCCGCCGCGGCCGCGGCCGTCGTGTCCGCCGGCTCCGTCGGGTTCACGGCCTGGCTGCTGCCGGAGGCCGGAGTTGCCCTCGCACTCGGGCTGCTGGCCGCCGGGGTGGGCGTCCCGCTGGTGACCGGTGCCGTCGCACGCCGTGCGGAGCGCCGGCTGGCCCCGGCACGCGGAGTACTGGCGACCCGGGTGGCCGATCTCCTCACGGGGACCGCCGAGTTGACGGTCGCGGGTGCGCTGCCCGCGCGTACCGCCGAGGTGCGGCGGGCCGACGGCGAGCTGACCCGTATCGCCTCGCGTGCCGCTACCGCCACCGCGCTCGGCGACGGGCTCATCGCGCTGGTCTCCGGACTCACCGTCGCGGCCACCGCCCTCGTCGGCGCCCAGGCGGTCCTCGACGGACGGCTCAGCGGCGTGGCGATGGCCGTCGTCGTCCTCACCCCGCTCGCCGCCTTCGAGGCCGTCCTGGGGCTGCCGCTCGCGGTCCAGTACCGCCAGCGGGTGCGCAAGAGCGCGGAGCGCGTGTACGAGGTGCTGGACGCGCCCGAGCCCGTACGCGAACCGGAGCGGCCGCTGGAGGCGCCCGAGACGCCGTTCCCCGTCGTGGTGAAGAGCCTGGTCGCCCGTCACGCCGGACAGGGGCGGGATGCGCTCGCCGGGGTCGACCTGACGCTCGAACGCGGACGTCGCACCGCTGTGGTGGGGACGTCAGGGGCGGGCAAGACGACCCTCGCCCAGGTGTTGCTGCGGTTCCTGGACGCGGGTGCGGGGACGTACACGCTGGGCGGCGTCGACGCGTACGGCATGGACAGTGACGACGTACGGCGGCTGGTCGGGCTGTGTGCGCAGGACGCCCATCTCTTCGACAGTTCGGTACGGGAGAACCTGCTGCTCGCTCGGAAGGACGCCACCGATTCCGCACTGCGGGACGTGCTGGGACGGGTGCGGTTGCTCGACTGGGTCGACGGGCTGCCCGACGGACTCGACACGTTGATCGGGGAGCACGGGGCGCGGTTGTCCGGGGGGCAGCGGCAGCGGCTCGCTCTGGCGCGGGCGTTGCTCGCGGACTTTCCCGTGCTCGTTCTCGACGAGCCCGCGGAGCATCTTGATCTGGCGACCGCGGACGCGCTCACCGCCGATCTGCTGGCCGCGACCGAGGGGCGTACGACGTTGTTGATCACGCATCGGCTGGCGGGGCTTGAGGCGGTCGACGAGGTGATCGTGCTGGATGACGGGTGTGTGGTGCAGCGGGGGGCGTACGGGGAGTTGGTGCGTGCGGAGGGGGCGTTGCGGGGGATGTTCGAGCGGGAGAGCCGGACGGAGCGGCTGGTCGGTGTGCGGTGAGGGTTGGTTGCGGTGGTGGGTCGGCCGCGGAGGCTGATCGCGCAGTTCCCCGCGCCCCTGAAAGCGGGCGGTTGTGCCCGTTGTGAGTGAGCCCGATCGCCCCTCGAAGCGGATGGCCGTGGTCCTGGCTCGAAGGCTTCGGCTTTCCTTCGCAAAAGGGACTAATTAGGCTCTGTGTATGCCAGTCGTGCCGAGCCTCGGTGGTGCCCCGGATTCCGACGATGTGCCGCGGTTGCTGGAAGCGATGCGGTCCGTGGGGAGTGGGCTTGAGCTGCGGTCCACGTTGGAGCGGATCTGTGGGACCGCGGCGGATCTGGCCGACGCGCGGTACGCGGCGATCGGCGTGGCGGCGGAGGACGGAAACGGGCTGGCCGAGTTCGTGTACCAGGGGGTCGATGGGGAGACGGCCCGGCTGATCGGGCGGTTCCCGGACGGGCACGAAGGGCTGCTCGGGGCACTCCTCCGCGATCCCGAACCCGTGCGGCTCGCGGAGCCGACGGAAGACCCCCGGTCGTGTGGGTTCCCGGAGCACCATCCACGGATGCGTGGCTTCCTAGGGGTGCCCATCCGTGTGCAGGGGGAGATCTTCGGCAACCTCTACCTGGCCGAGAAGCGCGGCGGAGGGCCGTTCGACGACCACGACCTCGACATGCTGCGTGTGCTGGCCGGGGAGGCGGGCATCGCCATCGGGAACGCGCGTCTGTACGAGGCCGCCAAGCAGCGCGAGCGCTGGATCGACGGATCCGTGGCCGTCACGACCGCGCTCCTGTCCGGCGGGGACGCCGACGAGGCCCTGCAGGTGGTCGCGGAACAGGCTCGCCGGCTCTCCGACTCGGCTGCCGGACTCGTACTGCTGCCCGCGGCCGAGGGCGGTCTGGAGATCGTCGCCGTGGCGTCCGAGCGGCCGTCGAAGGCACTGGGGCTGGTCGTGCCGGCCGATAACGAGGTCGTGGGCGAACTCCTCGCGGGAGAAGCCGTGTTCGTCGAGCACGCGGCAACCGACCCGCGCATGCTCAGCGACCTCTCCGGCGGCTACGGGCCGACGATGCTCCTGCCTCTCCAGAGCGGCGGCCGGGTTCTGGGAACCCTTGTCATGGCGCGCTCGGAGGGCGCGCGGCCGTTCTCGGAGACCGAGCGCAACCTGGCGACGCGGTTCGCCTCGCAGGCCGCTCTGGCACTGATGATGGCGGAGGCGCAGCGGGATCGGGAGCGGCTCGCGGTCTATGAGGACCGCGACCGGATCGCCCGTGACCTGCACGATCTCGTCATTCAGCGGCTGTTCACCACCGGGATGATGCTGGAGAGCGCACAGCGGAGGTCCGTAGCGCCCGAGGTGCGGCAGGGCGTTGGCAAGGCGGTCGACGAACTCGACGTCACCATCCAGGAGATCCGCACCGCCATCTTCGCGCTTCAGCAGGAACCGGCCGAGGCGCCGACAGGGCTGCGGACACGCGTCATGCGCGAGATCAGCATGGCGGCCGTGCCGCTCGGCTTCAGGCCGTCGCACCACTTCGTCGGCCCCGTCGACATGGTGGTCGGCGAACTCACGGCCAAGAACCTCATCGCGGCCCTCCGCGAGGCCCTGTCCAACGCCTTCCGGCACGCGGGGGCGTCCCGTATCGACGTCACCGTGGACGCGACCGTACGACTGCCGGACGGGCGGCCCGGCGTACGGCTGACCGTCACGGACGACGGCGTCGGCATCCCCGAGGGCGGGCGGCGCAGCGGGCTCAAGAACCTGGCGCGACGGGCGGAGTCGTTGGGCGGGGACAGTTGGTACGGGCCGGGCAGCGGGGAGAACGGCGGTGGCGCGTCGGTGGTGTGGGAGGCGCCGTACTGAATGAACCCGGTGCGTTCGGCCGGTTCGGGCAGCCGCGCAAGCGACCCGCCGAAGTTCCCTCGACCAGGCCCCTGTTCGGCTCAGTGGAGTGGTCCATCCGTGACAACCGGTCCCCCAGGTGTACGACTTGAACAGGACCGGAGCCGCTTGAGCGCGACACGATCGATGTCATGCGCTCACGTCGTCGCCGTCCCCTGATCGTCCCCGTGCTGCTGTGCGCGCTGGCCGTCCTGGTTGCCCGGCCCACGTCGGCCACGGGAGACGCCGACACCCCGGGCGGCCTGAGCGCCGAGGTGGTGCGGCTGTACGAGGAGGCTTCGCTGGCGACGCAGCAGTACGAGACGGGGCGCCGGGAGGCCGAGGTGCAGCGGGGCCGGGCGCAGCGTCTTGAGCGGCTCCTCACGCGTGAGCGAAAGGACATCGCCGCGCTGCACGGCGACCTCGGCCGGATCGCGCGTGCCCAGTACCGCAGCGGCGGCGGGCTCCCGCACACCGCGCAGATGCTGCTCGCGGACAGCCCCGAGGAACTGATGCGCGGTCAGCGTGCCGTCTGGCAGGCGGATCTCGCGGTCAACAACGCCGTCACCAAGAGCCGCAGGGCCGAGGCCCGGCTGGCCGCCGACGAGGAGAAGGCGGCGTCGGCCTGGCAGGTGCTGGAGCGGCGCAACGGCGAACTCGCCGAGATCAAGCGGGGTATCGAGAAGAAGCTGGAAGAGGCGCAGTGGACGCTCCAGGGGCAGGCGGACGCCGCGGTCGCGGCCGGCGCGTGCCGTGGCGCCGTCCGGCTCGACCAGCCGCGAACGGGCTTCGTCCAGCCATGGGTCGCGCCCGTGGAGACGTACGAACTCTCCTCGGGCTTCGGCAGCGGCGGTGATCGCTGGGCGAGCCGGCACACCGGGCAGGACTTCGCGGTGGACATCGGCACGCCGGTGCGGTCGGTGGGCGCGGGGCGGGTGGTGAAGGTGTCGTGCGGCGGCGCGTTCGGGATCGAGGTCGTGGTGAAACACGCGGGGGGCTACTACACCCAGTACGCCCACCTGGCCGCCGTCACCGTGGAACAGGGAGAGCGGGTGGCCGCGGGACAGTGGGTCGGTCAGTCGGGCACGACGGGCAACTCGACCGGCCCGCATCTGCACTTCGAGGTACGCCTGACGCCTCAGCTGGGATCGGGCGTCGATCCGCGGGAGTGGCTGGCCACGCGAGGGGTTCGGCTGTAGATCGAGGTCCAGGAGAGGGGCGGTAAGGGGCAGGCGCCAGGACGCCGTCCCTTACCGGCGCCCTGCGAGTGCCGGCTCGGCCACTGGCGCTCGGCGAGTGTCCGACCGGCTACCGGCGTTCCGCGAGCATCCGCTCGATCACGACGGCCACCCCGTCCTCGTTGTTGGCGACCGTACGACCGGAGGCTGCCGCGATCACGTCGGGGTGGGCGTTGCCCATCGCGTACGACGTGCCCGCCCAGGTGAGCATCTCCACGTCGTTGGGCATGTCGCCGAAGGCGACGACCTCCTCGTGCGAGATACCGCGCTCGGCGCAGCACAGGGCGAGCGTGCTGGCCTTCGAGACTCCGGGCCCGCTGATCTCCAGGAGCGCGCTCGGGCTGGAGCGGGTGACGTTGGCCCGGTCTCCGATGGCCAGGCGGGCCGTCATGAGGAAGTCGTCCGGGGCGATCTCGTGGTGGAAGGCGAGGATCTTGAGCACGGGCTCATCGGCACCGGGTGCGTCCGGCGCCAGGAGCTTCTCGGCGGGCGCGAGGGTGTCCGGGGTCTCCATGTGCAGCTTCGGATACCCCGGCTCCTGGTAGAAACCGTACGTCTGCTCGATGGCGAACACCGTGCCCGGCGCGGCGTCACGGAGCAGCCGTACCGCGTCGAGCGCGTTCTCCCGCGCCAGCTCCCTGACCTTGACGAAGCGGTGGGCGCCGGGGCCGCCGTGCAGGTCGACGACGGCGGCGCCGTTCCCGCAGATGGCGAGGCCATGACCGTGGACGTGGTCGCTGACGACGTCCATCCAGCGGGCGGGCCGCCCGGTCACGAAGAAGACCTCGATGCCTGCCTCCTCGGCGGCGGCCAGGGCGGCGATCGTGCGCGGCGAGACGGACTTGTCGTCGCGCAGCAGGGTGCCGTCGAGATCTGTGGCGATCAGCCGGGGCGGGAGAGTGGAGGCCGGGTTCCCGGGCCGTCGGGTCGCTGAGGTCACTTCCTCATTCTCCCGCATATGCGCGCACGGGCGTGCGGCGGTCCGCACACTTGAGTGACGCCTGCCTTCACCTGCACCTTTGTCGTTCAGGGGGTGCGGTGCGGTCATCCTGGAGGGAACCCGGTGAAGGACCGTCGAAGCGGCCGCCCGAGCGGCCGCCCGAGCGCCCGGTCAGCGCCTCGGTAGCGAGCTTCGGGAACGAGGCGCCGGAGCCAAGCGCCGGACAGGGCCTCAGCCGAGTTGTCCGACCGCCTCCATCGCGATGTGCTCGAAGGTCTTCTCGTCCGCGGCGAAGTCCGGGTAGTCCGGGACGGGCCAGTGGATCACGATGTCGGTGAAGCCCAGCTCCATGTGCCGGCCCGCGAAGTCGACGAACGCGTCGAGGGACTCCAGCGGACGCGCGCGGTCCGGGGTGAAGCCGGTGAGCAGGACCTTGTCGAGCTCGTTCACATCGCGGCCGACCGCCTCGCACGCGGTGGCCAGCTTCTCGACCTGGCCGCGAATGGCCTGAACCGACTGCTCGGGCGTGCCCGTCTCGAACAGCTTCGGGTCGCCGGTCGTCACCCACGCCTGCCCGTGCCGGGCGGCGAGCTTCAGCCCGCGCGGCCCGGTGGCGGCCACCGCGAAGGGCAGCCGGGGGCGCTGGACGCAGCCGGGAATGTTGTAGGCCTCGCGCGCCGAATAGAACGTGCCGTCGTACGAAACGGAGTTCTCGGTGAGCAGCCGGTCGAGCAGCGGTACGAACTCGCCGAAGCGGTCGGCCCGCTCACGCGGCGTCCACGGCTCCTCGCCGCTCTTCAGCAGCGTCGTGGCGTCGAAGCCGGAGCCGCCCGCGCCGATGCCCAGCGTGATCCGGCCACCGGCGATGTCGTCCAGTGCGATCAGTTCCTTGGCGAGGGTCACCGGATGCCGGAAGTTCGGGGAGGTCACCAGCGTGCCGAGGCGCAGCCGGTCGGTGGCTCCCGCGGCGGCGGTGAGCGTCGGTACGGCCCCGTACCAGGGCCCCTCGCGGAACGTTCGCCACGACAGATGGTCGTACGTGAACGCGGTGTGGAACCCGAGCTGCTCGGCGCGCTGCCATGCGGAACGCCCTCCCTCGTGCCAGCGGAGGTACGGCAGGATCACGGTGCTCAGGCGCAGACTCATGCCTCAGAGCCTAAGCGCAGCCGCGTGGCACGCCCCAAACGGCCGTGAGCGGGGCCGGGCCCGGCCAGCTCGCAGCGGATGGGCCCGGGCAAGGCTGCAGCGGACGAGCCCGGGCGAGCCCGCGCCGATGGCTCTGGGCAAGCCCACGGGGGATGGACCCGGGCAAGCTGGCTGCGATGGGTCCTGCGGGCCGGCCCGCGGGACAGGCCAGGGCCAGGCCCGTCAGTGCGGGGCCGGGAACCGCAGGTAGCGCGGAGGTACGGCGGCCGTGAGCCAGACCCCGTTGGCGCTCACCCGGAACTCGTGGCCGTCGCGGTGCATGGCGGCCGCGTCCACGGAGAGCACGACGGGACGGCCGCGGCGGGCGCCGACACGGGTCGCGGTCTCGCGGTCGGGCGAGAGGTGCACGTCGTGCCGGTTCATCGGCCGCAGCCCCTCGGCGCGGATCGCGTCCAGGCTGTGCGCGACGGTCCCGTGGTAGAGGTACGCGGGCGGGGTCGCCGCCGCCAGGCCCAGGTCGACCTCGACGGAGTGGCCCTGGCTGGCGCGGATCCGCGAGCCCTCGATCGCGAAGCGCCGCTTGTCGTTGTTCGCGACCACGTGGTCGAGCTCGTCCCGGGTGAACCGGAAGCCGTGTGCCGCCGCTGCGGCCATGAGCGTTTCGATCTCGACCCAGCCGCCCTCGTCGAGCGTGAGCCCGATCCGCTCGGGCTGATGCCGCAGGTGCTTCGAGAGATACTTCGACACCTTCACGGTGCGTCTTTCGTCCATCCCGCCAGAGTGCCTGGCGAGACGCTCGTCACGCATTTGATTTTGACCTGGAGGTTTGATCCACAGCCAAGTGCGTTATCCACAGGGCCAGTTGGAGAATCTGTGGACAACTCGCCGGCACTTTACGACGGTTCGTCAACTTTCCTGAGGTCGGCATGATTTGCGGCGAGTGCGTCCAAGGCACGGGCCCTGACCTCCCGTTCGGCGGCCACGGCGATGAATTCGGCCGCCTGCTCCGCGCCGACGAGCCGCTCCACAGCGGCCATTGTCTCCGCGGGGACGGCCACGGAACGCGTCTCGTCCGCAGGCGCCGGGGACTGCTCCGCACCGAGGTGCCGGCGCAGATGACGGTTGGCGAACATCCGCATCGCCCGGGCGAGTTCGGCGTCCACCGTCTGGCGTGCGAGTGGCCGCAGCCGTCGTACGAGCGCGGCCGCTTCGGCGGCGTCCGCGTCCGTCGGCGGGTGCTCGCCGAGATAGCGGGCGAATACGTGCTCGCTGGTGAACTCCAGGAAGCGCGAGGCGATGTGCTCCACCTGGCCCCTCAACTCCCGCAGATGGCCCGAGATCGCGGACAGTGGGACGCCAGCCTCGTACAACTCGGCGGCCACGGCCAGCTCTTGGGGGCTCGGCACGAGGAACGTGTCCTCGCTGCCCGGAACGCGTTCGAGCACCCCGAGCTCGACGGCGTCGGCCACCGCGGTGTCGTCCGGGTGGCCGCCGAACCGCTCGTCGAGCTCGGCCCGCGAGATACGGACCGCCTCCTCGTCCGTCCACGGCCCGTCGACCTCCGCGACCAGGCCGAGCACACCGCCGAGGCCCCGGCCCGCGTCCCAGGCCTCCAGGAGTTCCTTGATCGAGGCCAGTGTGTAGCCGCGGTCCAGGAGGTCGGCGATCTGCCGCAGCCGGGCCAGATGGGTGTCCGAGTACACGTTGGCGCGGCCGCGCCTCTCGGGCCGGGGGAGCAGCCCGCGGTCCTGGTAGGCACGGATCGTCCGGACCGTGGCACCGCTGTGGTGCGCCAGGTCCTCGATCCGGTACGCGACGCCGGCCGGCTCGTCGTCCACGGTCCCTGCCTTCCCGAGTCCTCGTCACCACCCGATAGCACCACCCGATACCGCCACCCGCTGCCGCCGACCCCATGCCGCTACCCGATCGCGGCTCTGCCGATCGCCCCCGCCGCCGTCCTGGCCGCGGGTGACCGCGCCAGATACTCGACCGCCCTGCGCATCGAGCCCTCCTGCGAGGGATGGTACGAGCGCCGCAGATAGCGCGGTACGGCGGAGCCGAGCTCCTTCCACGTGGGCAGCAGCCCTTTGCGCACCGCCCGGTTGTGCTCCCCGAGCGAGTAGCGCAGCCGCCCGGCCAGCCGCGGGTCGTGACGTATGAGGTAGGCCGCGCCCCACGCCCACATGTACAGCATCACGGGGGCCGTGACGGCCATGCCGGCGACCCTGCGCGCGTACCGGGGAAGGCCCTCGCCGCCGCAGTGCTGGTACATGTCGAAGGCGACCGCGCGGTGCTCCACCTCCTCCGCGCCGTGCCAGCGCAGCAGGTCGAGCATGACCTCGTCGCCCCCGGCGCGGTCGAGTCCCTCGGCGGCCAGCACCCAGTCGCCCAGGACGGCCGTGAACTGCTCGATCGCCGCGATCACCGAGAGCCGGAAGCGCAGCCACTCCGGCTCCGGTATCGGTGCGCCGAGCGGCGGGGTCTCGCCGAGGATCTTCTGGAAGAGGTAGTCGACGTGCTTCGTGTACGCGGCCGTGTCGAGGTCCTGTGCGGCGAGGTGGTCCAGCACGTACGAGTGCTGCACGCTGTGTGTCGCCTCCTGGCCCATGAACCCCTTGACGTCCTTGAGGAGTTTGGGGTCGCGGACCAGCGGAAGGCCCTCCTTGAAGACCTTCACGAACCACCGCTCCCCCGCCGGCAGCAGCAGGTGCAGCACGTTGATGACGTGGGTCGCGGTCGGCTCGTCCGGTATCCAGTGGAGCGGGGTCTCCTCCCAGTCGAAGGACACCCGCCGTGGCGTGATCGGGTAGTGGTCGCTCACGGTGGTGCCTTCATCGGTCACAGGGGTGGCTCCATTCGTGCGATCGCGCGCAGCGCTCTCGGCGTGAAGCGGGACATGAGGCGGCCACCGCGTGCCTCCGCGGTGACGGGCACCACGGCCTGGTTGCGGACGACCGCGCGCAGCACGGCCTCGGCGACCTTCTCCGGCGGGTAGTTGCGCAGCCCGTACAGCCGCGCGGACTTCTTCTGGCGCCGCTTCTCCTCGACGGCGTCGACCCCTGTGAAACGCGCGGTCGACGTGATGTTCGTGTTGATGAAGCCCGGGCAGATCGCCGTGACTCCGATGCCCTGCCCGGCCAGCTCGGCGCGCAGGCACTCGCTGAGCATCAGCACCGCCGCCTTCGAGGTGCTGTAGGCGGGCAGCGTCCGGGAGGGCAGATACGCGGCCGCCGACGCGGTGTTGACGATGTGACCGCCCTGTCCGCGCTCGGCCATCTGCTTCCCGAAGAGCCGGCAGCCGTGGATCACGCCCCACAGGTTGACGTCGAGGACGTTGCGCCAGTCCTCCGCGGTGGTGTCGAGGAACGAGCCGGACAGCCCGATCCCGGCGTTGTTCACCAGGACGTCGACCACCCCGTACTCCGCGGCGACCTTCTCGGCGAGCTTCTCCATGGCCTGCTCGTCGGAGACGTCGACCGTCTCGGCCCAGGCTTGAGGGGCGCCGATGAGCCGGGACAGCTCCGCGGTGCGGGCCGCGCTCTCCGCGTCCCGGTCGACGGCCACCACGCGCGCGCCGGCCTCGGCGAACGCGAAGGCGGTGGCCCGCCCGATACCGCTGCCCGCGCCGGTGACCAGCACCAACTGCCCGCCGAAGCGGTCGGCGTACGGGCCGGTCGCCGCCGATGCGGTCCTCCCGCCCTCGGTGGTCGTCACGAACTCGGTGATCCAGGCGGCCAGTTGGTCCGGCCGGGTACGCGGGATCCAGTGCTTGGCCGGGAGCGTGCGGCGCGTCAACTGCGGGGCCCACAGCTCCAGCTCGTCGTAGAGCTTCTCCGAGAGGAACACGTCCCCGAGCGGCGTGATGAGCTGCACGGGCGCGTGTGCGTACGCGTCGGCGCGTGGCCTGCGCAGCCGGGCCCGTACGTTGTCCCGGTACAGCCAGGCGCCGTGTGCGGCGTCCGTGGGCAGGGACGGGGTCGGATAGTCGCCCCCGCGGACCTTCTCCAGCCGCCGCAGGATCTTGGGCCACTGCTTGCCGAGGGGGCCGCGCCAGGCGAGTTCGGGCAGTACCGGGGTGTGCAGCAGGTACACGTACCAGGACTTGGCGCCCTGGCCGAGCAGTTGGCCGATTCTCCGGGGCGTCGGGCGGGACACGCGCTTCTTGATCCAGTGTCCGAAGTGGTCGAGGGACGGCCCCGACATCGACGTGAAGGAGGCGATCCGTCCCTCGGTGCGTTTGACCGTGGTGAACTCCCAGGCCTGGACCGAGCCCCAGTCGTGGCCCACCAGGTGGACCGGACGGTCCGGGCTGACCCCGCCCGCGACCGCCAGGAAGTCGTCCGTCAGCTTCTCCAGGGTGAACCCGCCGCGCAGCGGCTGCGGCGCCGTCGACCGGCCGTGGCCGCGCACGTCGTACAGCACGACATGGAAGTGCCCGGCCAGGCGTGCGGCGACCTCGGACCACACCTCCTTGGAGTCCGGATAGCCGTGCACGAGCATCACCGTGGGCTGTGCCGGATCGCCCAGCTCGGCGACGCACAGCTCGACCCCGCCCGTACGCACCCAGCGCTCGCGCGAACCCTCAAGCGTCACTTGTCCTCCGCCCAGCGCCGCACGTGCGGCAGATCGTCGTCCAGCCAGAAGGCGCTCTGCTCGGGGTCCTTGGAGTCGGTGACCACGAGGATCTCCTCGAACTTCGCGCCCGTACCCCGGAATCCGAGGTGCGGCTCGACCGCCCACAGGCCTGGCCGGGGAGGGTGGTCGGAGAACCTGTACGGCGACCACAGCGGGGACCAGCCGTCTCGGTGGCCGTGGATCGCGTCGCTCGCCAGGCCCTTGAGCGACTGCGTGCCGAACCCGAACAGCTTCGGTGACCAGCGCCGCTCCCTGACCCGGTCGACCTTGTGCGCGATCACCCCGAAGGGATACGCCCGGTGTCGGTTCGCATAGCCCTGGCGGACCATGAGGCGGTCCACGTCCTGGTAGATCTCGCGCAGTGGGCGCCGCTCGCGCACCTCGCGCAGGATCAGCTCGCGGTGGGCCTCCAGGTCGGCGAGGAGCTTGTCCTGCAGCGGGTTGGGCCCCAGCGAGCCGGAGTACCCGATGTCCGCGGTGAAGCCCTTGAAGACCGGTGCCATGTCGAGGATGAACGGCATCCCCGCCTCCAGGCGCCGGTTCGTGGGGAAGAACTGCAGCGGGATCCGGAAGTCCACGAACGCCGTACGGTCCCCGAACCAGGCGAAGGGCAGATGGAACCAGTCGCGTACGCCGCGCTCGCGCAGCCACTCGCGCTGCATCCGCGCCGCGTCGCGCTCGGTCACGCCCGGCTTCAGCTGCGCCGCGACCGCCTCCGCGCACTCGTACGCGAGCCGCTGTACCTCTCTGAACCCCCGCAGTTCCGCGGTGAGTCCGCCGCCCTTACCCGAAGAAGTCCCTGGTGAAGCCGCTGCCGCTGCCACTGCCGAGGTCATGCCACCGTCCGTCCCAAGCCGACTGCCGTACACGCCCGCAACTTGACACTGATGAATGTGACAATTGTTGGAGGCTGCGTCAATAGGCGTGCACGCGACCTGTGGACAACCGGGCCGATGTGGACAACCGGCCCGGAAGGCCAACCTGATGACGCCTGACGGCCGGCCGGATGATCGGCCCTATGCGGACAATCGGGCCGAGACGGGCCCCGCGTGATGCCGTCCGTCCGCCGCCGGTTGTTCGACCTCAGGGGGACCCCTACGGGCCCGTAATACCCGAGAGGGACGCCGATACAGCTCCCAGGGTTGACGACCGCTGTGGTCTGCGCCACTACCTTCGAATTGTGACTGTGATCGCGACCGAAAGCCTGAGCAAGCGGTTCCCGAGGGTGACCGCTCTTGACCGGCTCTCCGTGGACGTCGGGCCCGGTGTGACCGGACTCGTCGGAGCCAACGGAGCCGGCAAGTCCACACTGATCAAGATCCTGCTGGGTCTGTCCCCCGCCACCGAGGGCCGCGCCGAAGTGCTCGGACTCGATGTCGCCACCAAGGGCGGTGACATCCGTGAGCGCGTCGGCTACATGCCGGAGCACGACTGTCTGCCGCCCGACGTCTCGGCCACCGAGTTCGTCGTCCACATGGCGCGCATGTCCGGCCTGCCCCCGACGGCGGCCCGCGAGCGCACCGCGGACACGCTGCGCCACGTCGGCCTCTACGAGGAGCGCTACCGCCCCATCGGTGGTTACTCGACGGGCATGAAGCAGCGCGTGAAGCTCGCCCAGGCGCTGGTCCACGACCCGCAGCTGGTCTTCCTGGACGAGCCGACGAACGGCCTGGACCCGGTCGGCCGTGACGAGATGCTCGGCCTGATCCGCCGTATCCACACCGACTTCGGCATCTCCGTCCTGGTCACCTCGCACCTCCTCGGCGAGCTGGAGCGCACCTGCGACCACGTCGTGGTCGTCGACGGCGGCAAGCTCCTGCGGTCCAGCTCCACCACGGACTTCACGCAGAGCACGGCGATCCTCGCGATCGAGGTCACCGACACCGACGAGCACCCGGACGGCACCCGCGCGGTGCGCGACGTGCTCCACGCGCGCGGGATCGACACCCACGACGGCAGCGGACTGCCCGGCGCGGGCCACATCCTCCTGCTCACGGCGGAGGGCGAGGAGACGTACGACGTCGTACGGGACGTCGTGGCCGACCTGGGCCTCGGTCTGGTGCGCATGGAGCAGCGCAGGCACCACATCTCGGAGGTCTTCAAGGACAGCGACGAGCAGGCTCTCCAAGGCGGCGACGAACAGCGGAAGGAGGCGGTCGGCCATGGCGGTTGAGCAGCCCCCGGCACAGACCTCGGCCCAGGCCACGGCCCCGGCCCGCCCGGGCGAGCAGACCCGGATCCACAACATCGGCTACCGCAACTACGACGGCCCGCGCCTGGGCCGCGCGTACGCCCGCCGGTCGCTCTACTCGCAGTCCCTGCGCGGCGCCTACGGCCTCGGCCGCTCGGTGAAGTCCAAGGTGCTGCCGATGCTGCTCTTCGTGGTGATGTGCGTCCCCGCGCTGATCATGGTCGCGGTCGCCGTCGCCACCAAGGCGAAGGACCTGCCCGTCGACTACACGAACTACGCGGTCATCATGCAGGCCGTCATCGGGCTGTACGTCGCCTCCCAGGGACCGCAGTCCGTCTCCCGGGACCTGCGCTTCAAGACCGTTCCGCTGTACTTCTCCCGCCCCATCGAGACCGTCGACTACGTCCGCGCCAAGTACGCGGCGCTGGCCTCGGCACTGTTCATGCTCACCGCCGCACCGCTGCTCGTGCTGTACGTGGGCGCGCTGCTGGCCAAGCTCGACTTCTCCGACCAGACCAAGGGTTTCGCACAAGGGCTCGTCTCCGTGGCACTGCTCTCTCTCCTCTTCGCAGGCATCGGCCTGGTCATCTCGGCGGTCACGCCCCGGCGCGGCTTCGGCATCGCCGCCGTCATCGCCGTACTGACCATCTCCTACGGAGCCGTCTCCACCGTCCAGGCCATCGCCCAGTCGCAGGACAGCACCTCGACGATCCCGTGGCTCGGCCTGTTCTCACCCATCACGCTCATCGACGGCGTACAGACCGCCTTCCTCGGCGCATCGTCCTCGTACCCGGGCGAGGTGGGGCCCTCGTCCGGACAGGGCGTCGTCTTCCTCCTCGTCACCCTGGGACTCATCGCCGGCTGCTATGGCCTGCTGATGCGCCGCTACCGAAAGGTCGGACTGTGACCACGCTCACCATCGACCACGTGTCGCGCTGGTTCGGCAACGTGGTGGCCGTCAACGACGTCACCATGACGATCGGCCCCGGCGTCACCGGCCTGCTCGGTCCCAACGGCGCGGGAAAGTCCACCCTCATCAACATGATGGGCGGCTTCCTGGCCCCCTCCACGGGCAGCGTCACGCTCGACGGCCAGGCGACCTGGCGCAACGAACAGATCTACAAGCAGATCGGCATCGTCCCCGAGCGCGAGGCGATGTACGACTTCCTCACGGGCCGCGAATTCGTCGTCGCCAACGCCGAGTTGCACGGCCTCGGAGACAAGGCCGCCCAGCGGGCCCTCGCCACGGTCCAGATGGAGTACGCGCAGGACCGCAAGATCTCCACGTACTCCAAAGGCATGCGTCAGCGCGTGAAGATGGCCTCGGCGCTCGTCCACAACCCGTCCCTGCTGCTCCTCGACGAGCCCTTCAACGGCATGGACCCGCGCCAGCGCATGCAGCTCATGGACCTGCTGCGGCGCATGGGCGACGAGGGCCGTACGGTCCTCTTCTCGTCCCACATCCTCGAAGAGGTCGAGCAACTCGCCTCGCACATCGAGGTGATCGTCGCCGGACGGCACGCGGCGAGCGGAGACTTCCGCCGGATCCGCCGCCTGATGACCGACCGCCCGCACCGCTACCTGGTGCGTTCCAGCGACGACCGCGCCCTGGCGGCCGCGCTGATCGCCGACCCGTCGACGTCCGGCATCGAAGTGGACCTCCAGGAGGGCGCG
The DNA here is from genome assembly GCF_055577685.1 of Streptomyces sp. NPDC033178. Lineage (NCBI taxonomy): Bacteria > Bacillati > Actinomycetota > Actinomycetes > Kitasatosporales > Streptomycetaceae > Streptomyces > Streptomyces sp. NPDC033178. Next base: position 175,084 of record NZ_JBVIPT010000004.1, on the reverse strand, counting down.
TTGCGCATCCAGGCGGTCGACTTCCCACGCTTCACGGCACTGCTGCCGCGGGTGGCCCGTGACCACGGCATCCGGCTGCTCACGGTCTCGCCGTCCGACGAGTCCCTCGAGTCCGTCTTCTCGTATCTCGTCGCGGCGTAGGAGGCCCAAGATGTACGACCCCACAGTCGCCCGGCTCACCTACCGCGGCCTGCTCGGCCGCCGCCGGGCCCTCATCCTGGGCGCCCTGCCCGCCCTGCTGATCGTCATCTCCGTGGCCGTACGCGCCTTCACGGGCGCCGACGACCAGGTGGCCTCGGACGTCCTCGGCGGGTTCGCGCTCGCCACGATGGTGCCCATCATCGGTGTCATCGCGGGCACCGGTGCGATCGGCCCCGAGATCGACGACGGATCGGTCGTCTACCTGCTCGCCAAGCCGGTAAAACGCCCCACGATCATCTTCACCAAGCTGATCGTCGCCATCGCCGTCACCATGGCGTTCTCGGCGATCCCGACGTTCCTCGCGGGAATGATCCTCAACGGCAACGGCCAGCAGATCGCCGTCGCCTACACGGTGGCCGCGCTGGTCGCCTCCATCGCGTACGCAGCGATGTTCCTGCTCCTGGGCACCATCACGCGGCACGCGGTCGTCTTCGGACTCGTCTACGCCCTCGTGTGGGAGACCCTCTTCGGGTCGCTGGTCTCCGGGGCACGCACGCTCAGCGTCCAGCAGTGGTCCCTCGCCGTCGCCCAGAAGGTGTCCGGCGGAGACCTCGTCACGTCGGACGTCGGGCTGACCACGGGGACGGTGCTGCTGGTCGTCGTGACCGTCGCCGCCACCTGGTTCGCCGGACAGAAGCTGCGGTCGCTGACGCTGGCCGGTGAGGAGTAACCGCTCCGGGGAGTCGGGGCGGCTCCACGTGCGCGTGACCGGCTTTCCGGGGCACGCGCGCGTGGAGCCACGTTTGATCTTGAGATCGGCTTTACACGCAGAACGGCACACTTGCTCAAGGGGATGCACAGCGAGGAGGAACGGGGATGGCAGCGCAGGCACCGCGGAGCGAAGGACAGGGTCCCGGCGATGGTCAGGGCCAGGGGGCGTCCGAGGACGTCTGGGACGAGCTCGTCCTGGACGACGACTTCATACGGTCCGCCGACACGGCCGAGCCGTCCGCGCGAGCCCGGATGCTCGCGGCCCGCTGGCGCGACGGCGGACCCGACCCGCAGCCCTGGCGCTCCGACGAGCCGCCCGCGGGCTGGTTCTTCAGCAAGGCACGGCGCCGCAGGTGGCGTCGCCGCTAGCCCGCCTCCCGCTAGCCCGCCTCCCGATAGCCCCGGGTCGCCTTCTGCCGGCCTTCCACCGGCCTTCCGCCGGGAGCCCCCAGCCGGGAGACTCCGGCCGGGAGTCCTCCGCTTGGCGTCTTCCGTCGGACGCCGCGCTCGGCCGGTGATTTATTCGGTGGCGTCCAACTAGGCGTACGGGCACAGTGGTTATGTCCAAGTCGCCGGGTTCCTCCGGCGCCACGATCCGGGAGAGGAGCGCGACGATGCCCGTCAGTAGCAGTTCGTCGAGCTCCCAGCAGGGCAGCCGGCGGGCTCCGGAGTAGTTACCCCTCCGTCGAGTCCGCCCCACACGGGGAGCTGCCCGGGGCGGCCGCTTCGAGCGCGCACATTGGCGCGGGCCGCCCACCCGGAGGATTGGCCGAGCGGTAAGGCACCGGCTTGCTAAGCCGTGGTCGGGGTTGACCCCCCGCGCGTGTTCGATCCACGCATCCTCCGCAAGACGCTGTCGCTGTGACTCGGCGGAGTTCGAGACGCCGCTTCGCGGCAAGATTTCCCGCCGCCCGCCGCCCGTTCCCTTTCGCCTCTTCGGGGCGGGCTCATCGCGTGCTGCAGTCGATTTCCCCGGCAGGTTCTCCGGCAGCGCCGGGGGCGGGCGGTGGCGCTAGCCCAGCAACCTCTCCAGCACCACCGCGATGCCGTCCTCCTCGTTCGACGACGTCATCTCGTCCGCCACGGCCTTGAGTTCCTCATGGGCGTTGGCCATTGCCACGCCATGGGCCGACCACGCGAACATCGGGATGTCGTTCGGCATGTCGCCGAAGGCGATCGTGTCGGCGGCCTTCACGCCCAGGCGGCGGGCCGCCAGGGAAAGGCCCGTGGCCTTGGACAGGCCGAGGGGGAGGATCTCGACGATGCCCTCGCCCGCCATCACGACGCTCACCAGACCGCCGGCCGCCGCTCGCGCCGCGGCCGTCAGCTCGTCGTCGGTGAGCTCGGGATGCTGGATGTACATCTTGGTCAGGGGCGCGGCCCAGAGCTCCGCGACATCGGTGAACGGGACGGCCTCCAGCGCGCCCAGCACCCGGTAGCCGGGGCCGATCAGGACATCCCCGTCGATGCCGTCGCGGCTCGCGGCGACGGCCAGCGGGCCGACCTCCGCCTCGATCTTGGCCAGCGCGAGACCGGCCACCTGCCGGTCCAGGGTCACCGATGTGAGCAGGCGGTGCGCCCCGGCGTCGTACAGCTGCGCGCCCTGACCGCACACCGCGAGTCCCTCGTATCCGAGTTCGTCGAGGATGTGGCGCGTCCAGGGCACCGCGCGGCCGGTGACGACGAGGTGAGCGGCGCCCGCCACGGTGGCCGCGGCGAGCGCCTCACGCGTGCGCTCCGAGACCGTGTCGTCGGAGCGCAGCAACGTTCCGTCGAGATCGGTCGCGACGAGCTTGTAGGGGAACGCCTCGGTCTTTCCGGTCTCCCCGGCTGACGCGGTCGAGCCGGTCGGGGCCGTCGGCCCAGTGGTGCCGGTCACTTGGAGATCGGCTCCAGCACCTCACGGCCGCCCAGATACGGACGCAGCACCTCGGGAACCCGTACGGAACCGTCGGCCAGCTGGTGGTTCTCCAGGATCGCCACGATCGTGCGCGGTACGGCGCACAGCGTGCCGTTCAGCGTCGCGAGCGGCTGCACCTTCTTGCCGTCACGCATGCGCACCGACAGCCGGCGGGCCTGGAAGCTGTCGCAGTTCGAGGCCGACGTCAACTCGCGGTACTTGCCCTGGGTCGGGATCCACGCCTCGCAGTCGAACTTGCGCGAGGCGGACGCGCCCAGGTCGGCCGACGCCACGTCGATCACCTGGAACGGCAGCTCAAGCCCGGTCAGCCACTGCTTCTCCCACTCCAGGAGCCGCTGGTGCTCGTTCTCGGCGTCCTCGGGGTTGACGTACGAGAACATCTCGACCTTGTCGAACTGGTGCACGCGGAAGATGCCCCGCGTGTCCTTGCCGTACGTGCCGGCCTCGCGGCGGAAGCACGGCGAGAAGCCCGCGTAGCGCAGGGGCAGCTTGTCGGCGTCGAGGATCTCGTCCATGTGGTACGCCGCGAGCGGGACCTCGGAGGTGCCGACCAGGTAGTAGTCGTCCTTCTCCAGGTGGTACACGTTCTCCGCGGCCTGGCCGAGGAAGCCGGTGCCCTCCATGGCGCGCGGGCGGACCAGCGCCGGAGTCAGCATCGGGATGAACCCGGCCTCCGTCGCCTGCGCGATCGCCGCGTTGACGAGGGCGAGCTCAAGAAGTGCGCCGACACCCGTCAGGTAGTAGAAGCGCGAGCCGGACACCTTGGCGCCGCGCTCGACGTCGATGGCCCCCAGGGCCTCGCCGAGCTCCAGGTGGTCCTTGGGCTCGAAGCCCTCGGCACCGAAGTCGCGGATGGTCCCGTGCGTCTCCAGGACGACGAAGTCCTCCTCGCCGCCGACCGGGACGTCGGGGTGCACGAGGTTGCCGAGCTGGAGGAGGAGGCGCTTGGTCTCCTCGTCGGCCTCGTGCTGCTCGGCGTCGGCCGTCTTGACGTCGGAGGCGAGCTGGCCGGCCTTCTTCAGCAGCTCGGCCTTCTCGTCGGCCGAGGCCTTGGGGATCAGCTTGCCGAGCGCCTTCTGCTCGGAACGCAGCTCGTCGAAGCGGACGCCGGACGACCTGCGCCGCTCGTCGGCGGAGAGGAGGGCGTCGACGACGGCGACGTCCTCTCCACGGGCGCGCTGGGAGGCGCGAACACGGTCGGGGTCCTCACGAAGCAGGCGAAGGTCAATCACCCCACAAGGCTACCGGTGCGGGGTTCCGACTCACGACTCGGTATTCCGTTCTGCCGCTTCTGTCACGTTTTGGGGGAATTGGCGAAGCGCTTCAATGGGCGTCAATGAAAGGAGAGCCGCTCCCTGGAACGGGGCAGGTGGGATTCAGTCGGTTGACTCGATTCCCTTGCGGAGAACGGGACTTGAGAACTGGGTTGTCCACAGAAATCCACACCCCGGAAAAGTTATCCACAGGCTGTGCGAAAGATCTGTGGACATCGGAAGTGATCCTTCCCAAAGCTGTGCGCAGGGCAAAGAATTCCCGGACCAAACCCTCCCTACACGCACTTTCGAGTGGAAATGGTTCGCTCTATGGGATTGGTCAACAGAAACGGGTGGACGAAGGGTGACCGATGGGGCTGTGGACGGACTTGTGGGCTGTAGGCCGATTTGTCGACTGAGTCGCGCTTCGTTGTCGACTTGTCCCCAGGTCGAGAAGCGAGCCTGTGGATAACTTCTGTGGATGGAGACAATCTGCAGGTAGGACCGGCCGAAACGGGCCGGCGGAGCCGACAGATCCGCCCGAGAAGCCGCCCGGAGGACGGCCAGTGACTGCCGGGTTGCCAACGGGTGGCCGCTCGGCAGCAGTGAGAAAAGCCCGCTCAGTGAGCCGCGTTCAGCGAAGCCCGTTCAGAACCGGCCGTCCTGGCAGCGCGCCAGCCAGTCCGAGGCCGCCGCGAACTCGCTGTCCGACGTACCGGCCCGCGGCGCGCGTACGTCCCTGGGGTCGACGTCGGCCTGCGGATACGAGCCGAGGAACCGCACCTGCGGACAGATCCGCTTGAGGCCCATCAGTGCCTCGCCGACGCGGCGGTCCGCGATGTGACCCTCGGCGTCGATGGCGAAGCAGTAGTTGCCGATGCCCTCGCCGGTCGGCCGGGACTGCAGCAGCATCAGGTTGATCCCGCGGACGGCGAACTCCTGGAGGAGTTCGAGCAGGGCACCCGGGTGGTCGTCGCGCTGCCAGATGACCACGGAGGTCTTGTCCGCGCCGGTCGGCGCCGCGGGCCGGGCGGGCCTGCCCACCAGGACGAACCGGGTCTGCGCGTTCTCCGCGTCGTGGATCCCCGTCTCCAGGGCCTCCAGGCCGTACCGCTCCGCCGCGAACTCGCCCGCGAAGGCCGCGTCGTAGCGCCCCTCCTGCACCAGACGGGCGCCGTCCGCGTTGGAGGCCGCCGACTCCCAGATGACGTCCGGGAGGTTGTTCTTCATCCAGTTGCGGACCTGCGGCTGCGCGGCCGGGTGCGCGCTGACCGTCTTGATCTCCGAGAGCTTCGTGCCCGGGCGGACCAGCAGCGCGAAGGTGATCGAGAGAAGGACCTCGCGGTAGATCATCAGCGGTTCGCCGACGGCCAGTTCGTCGACCGTGGTGGTGATGCCGCCCTCGACGGAGTTCTCGATCGGTACGAACGCGGCCTCGGCCTCGCCGGCCCGGACCGCGTCGAGCGCGGCGGGCACGGACACCATCGGGATGAGCTGCCGGGTGGCCGACTCCGGAAGAGTCCGCAGAGCGACTTCGGTGAAGGTGCCCTCGGGGCCGAGATACGCGTAGCTGGCTGGCATGGCCTCACCCTAATGGGCCTTGCGCGGCCCGGCTCCCGCTTCAGGTCCCAGGCGTCCCGGCTCCCGCTTCAGGTCCCAGCCGTCCCGGCTCCCTCAGTCGCCCCAGCGAGCAGATCTCACCCCTCCAGCAACCTCTGCCCCACGTACTCCCCCTCCGCTGCCCCGCCCGGCACCGCGAACAGGCCGCTCGACTCGTGCCGGATGTACGTGGACAGCGCGTCACCGCGGTCGAGCTTGCGCTGCACCGGTACGAAGCCGCGCAGCGGGTCGGCCTGCCAGCAGACGAAGAGCAGGCCAGCGTCCGGGACGCCGTCCGCGTCGATGCCGTCGTGGAAGGAGAACGGCCTGCGGAGCATCGCGGCGCCGCCGTTCTCGTCGGGCCGGGTGATACGGGAATGGGCGTTGATGGGGACGACGAGCCCACCGTCGGCGTCGGTCTTCTCCAGGTCCATCTCGGTCGTCTCGGTGCCGCCGGAGAGCGGTGCCCCGGTGGTCTTCCGCCGCCCGATCACGTCCTCCTGCGCCTTGACCGAGAGCTTCTCCCAGTCGTCGAGGAGCATGCGGATACGGCGTACGACGGCGTACGAGCCGCCTGCCATCCACGACGGGTCGCCCGCGTCGGGCACGAAGATCCACCGGTCGAAGTCGGACTCCGACGGCTTGGGATTGCGCGTGCCGTCGATCTGCCCCATCAGGTTGCGGGCCGTCATGGGCTGGGAGGTGGCCCCTGGCGAGCGGTTGAAGCCGTTCATCTGCCAGCGCACCTTCGCCGCCTGCCCCGCGTCCTTCTGGATCGCGCGCAGGGCATGGAAGGCGACCAGGGCGTCGTTCGAGCCGATCTGCACCCACAGGTCGCCGTTGCTGCGCGCCTTGTCCAGGTGGTCCGAGGAGAAGTCGGGCAGCGGGTCGAGGGCGATCGGCCGCTGCTTCTCCAGTCCCGTACGGGCGAAGAAGCTGTGGCCGAAGCCGAAGGTGACCGTGAGGGACGAGGGTCCGGCGTCGCGCGCCACGTCCGTGTCGGCGCTCGCGGACGCCTCGCCCGCCATCAGCCGCCGGGCCGTCGTCGACCAGCGCCGCAGCAGGGCGGCCGCCTCCTTGCGGCCGGCACCCGCCGCGAGATCGAAGGCGACCAGGTGGCCGCGGGCCTGCAGCGCGGTCGTGATGCCGGGCTGATGTTTCCCGTGAAACATCACCTCGTCCGCGCCGAGCGAGCTGAGGAGCGCGGTCCGGTCGGCGGAGGGCGCCGCGGCGTATCCGGCGGCCCCTCCCGCGGCGCCGAGCGCGAGCCCGGTGGCACCGGCGGTACCGAGCAGGCGGCGCCGCGAAATGACGCCCTTGGAGGGGGCCTCTTGGGAAACGGCCCCCCTAGGAGGGGCATTTTCGGAAGAGGTCCCCTTGGCAGCGGCCCCCTTGGGAGCGCCCTTCGGGGCAGTGGCCTTCTGGGAGACGCCTCCCTGACCGGGTGCCCCTTCGGCAGGGGCACCCGGGGAGGACGTCTCCGGAGTGGACTGTTCAGCCATGGTGTCGTTCAGCCGATCTGCGCGTTCTTGTCCACGGTCACCTGGTCGATGTCGGAGGTCCTGACCGTCACCGCGATCGCCCAGTTGCCCGCCATCGGGATCTGTACCCCGCTCGCCGTCCAGTGTCCGGTGGCGATCCGGTCGGGGACCACGGGCAGCGGCCCGATGTCCTTCGCCTTGAGGGTGAAGGAGACTTTGACCTCGGGGATGTCGAAGGCCTTGCCGTTCGGCCGCTGTACGTAGACGTGCATGTCGTTGCCGCCGACGCGGGCCGGGTCGATCTCGACGCGTGCGAGACCCTTGCCGTCCTTGCCGCCGGTGTCGAACGGGATGTCCACGGCCAGTGCCCCGGTGGCCTCCTGCGAGCTGGCGGCGGTGGCGGCCTCGGCCTCCTCCACCGTGCGCCCGGGTTCGGTGGACGTCAGCACTGTGGTGACGGCCAGCAGGACCACCGCGACGCCTGCCTCGGCGAGCACCGAGCGGCGCAGGCCCGAGCGGACCGGATCGGCGTCCCGCACGCGCTTCTCGCGCGCGGTGGCCACCGCGGCCCGCTGCCGGGCCAGTTGGGTGGCCCGCTTGCCGTCACCGCTGCCCGCGGGAGTGACGGCCGGCTCCTTCTCGTCCTCGGACTCGCGGTCTTCCTCCTCGGAGGTCGCCGCGGAGGTCTTCGCCGAAGCCTTCGCCGAGGCCTTGGCAGAGGCTTTGGCCGAAGCTTTGGCAGAGGTCTTCGCGGTGGCCTTGACCAGCGTGGCCGCCGAGGTCTTCGCGGCCTTCGTGGCCGGTGCCTGCGACAGTCGCGCCGTCCAGCGCCGCGATATCCACGCGATGCCGACGAGGACGACCACCAGGCCGATCTTGACGAGCAGCAGTTGCCCGTACGACGTGCCGGTGAACGCGGACCAGGAGCCGAGCTGTCGCCACGACTGGTAGATGCCCGTGGCGGCCAGCACGGCCACACTGCCGAACGCGATGCGGGAGAAGCGGCGTACGGCGGCCGGCTCGATGGACGGCGCGCGGTAGAGCGCCACGAGCAGCGTCGACAGGCCGCCCAGCCAGACGGCTACGGCGAGCAGGTGCAGCACGTCGACGGGCATCGAGATTCCGGTCTGGATACCGGTCGAGGCGTGCTCGGCCATGGCCCAGGTCGCGGCCAGACCTGCCGCCACGACGAACCCGCCGATGGCGAGCCCGAAGGTCAGATCGCCCTTCTCCTCGTCGTCCTCGCGCTTTTCGTACGCTCCGAAGAGCACGGCGATGAACAGGGCGCCCGCGGCGAGCAGCAGCAGGCGTGAGACCAGTGCCGCGCCCGTCTTGGTCTGCAGTACATCGCTGAGCAGGGTCAGGTCGAAGATGTCCCCGACCTTCCCGGAGCCGGTGTACGAGCCGCGCAGCAGCAGCATGGCGAGCGTGGCCCCGGTCAGCGCGAGCCATCCGGAGACCACGAGCCGCTGCACCGACCGCTCCCCGGTGCCCCGCTGCCAGCAGGCCAGCACGAAGGCCGCGCCGCCGACGAGCAGGATGAAGCCCGCGTACGAGAGATAGCGCGCGAAGCCGTAGAGCCCGCCCACCACTCCGCCGCCGGCCTCCTGGTCGGACACGGAGACGGAGGTCGTCGAGGGGGCCCCGATGGAGAAGGTGAAGGCGCCGGAGACGGGGTGGCTGTCCGCCGACACCACCTGGTAGGTGACGGTGAACGTGCCGTCCGGCAGGCCCGAGTGCAGCTTCACGGAGTACGTGTTGGTGCCCTGCTCGCTGGTCTTCCCGGTGTCGACGCGCTTGCCCTTGGGGTCGAGCACGCGCACCGAGCCGTCGGACATCGCGACACCCTCGGAGAAGGTGAGCGACACCTGGGCCGGCGCCTCCTTGACCACCGATCCCTGCTGGGGGTCGCTCGTCGTCAGGGCGGCGTGCGCGGAGACGGGCGCGGACCCGGCGAGGAGCGCGCCGGTGACGGCGAGGAGCAGCAACAGCAGCGTCCGGACGCGGGGAGCGATGGTCTGACTCACGGTTGGTCCCTCCCTCAGTGGTGAGACGTCGAGGACGACTGCGTGGACGACCTGGAGGACGACCGCATGGACGATTTGGTGGTCGCCGTCGGCCGGTAGGTGGGGGACTTCACCGGCATCTCGACCTTCATCGGCCCGGACTTGGTGAAGTGCAGCTCCAGGGACACCTTGTCGCCCTCCTTCGGCTTGCGCTTCAGCTTCTCGAACATGAGGTGGTTGCCGCCGCTCTCCAGGACGAGCTTCCCGTGACCGGGGACGTCGAGGTTCTTGACCTCGGTCATCGACTGCCCGGACGTCGCGTGGAGGGTGACCTCGCCGGCGATGTCACTGGTGACGGAGGACAGTCTGTCGTCGGCTCCACCGGCGTTGGCGACGACCAGGAAACCGGCCGCCATGGAGTCCGAGACCGGCTGCGGCATGTAGAGCGAGCCGACGGACAGTTCGGGTTCCGAGGAGCCGGAGTCCGAGTCGCCGCAGCCCGCCAGGGCCAGGGCGGCGGCCACGACGAGGGCGGCCGCCGAGGCTCCCGTCGACACCTTGGCGTACGGCGTACGACGCGTCACGGCTTCTCGCCCTTGATCAGCTTGGGGAGGTCCTTGGTGTAGTCGTCGACGGTGGCGTCCTCGCCGTACAGCACGTAACCGCCGTCGGTCTTCGGGGAGAAGGCGATGACCTGGGTGCCGTGCATCGAGACGACCTTGCCGTTCTTGTCCTTCTTCGGCGCCTCGATGGAGATGCCGAGCGTCCGGGCACCGCCCTGGATGGTGGCGAAGGAGCCGGTCAGGCCGACGACGTCGGGGTCGATGCCCTTGAGCCACTTGCCGAGTGCGGCGGAGGTGTCCCGCTCCGGGTCGGTGGTGACGAACACGATGCGGAGCGAGTTCTTCTGGGCCTGCGACAGCTGCTTGTTCTGGGCCAGCTGCTTCTCGGCGACGGCGATGTTGTTCATCGTCAGCGGGCAGACGTCGGGGCAGTTGGTGTAGCCGAAGTAGATCAGCGTCGGCTTGCCCTTGGTCTCCTTGCGGAGGTCGTACTGCTTGCCGTGTGTGTCGGTGAGGACGAGGTCCGGCTTCTCGAACGGTTTGTCGAGGACCGTCGCGGCCTTGTCGGAGCCCGCCTCCTCGGACACCTCGGCGACCGCGTTGTCGGCGTCGTCACCGCTGCCGCAGGCGGAAAGGGTCAGGGCGGCCGCGGCGAGCAGTGCGGCCGCGGCGTACGTCTTCTTGCGCATAGTGCATTCTCCGGGGGGACGCCTCACCCGGTCGCCGCTGTGCGGCGGGCCGGACCCCCGGCCGGAAAACGGATTCGGCCGGGGTCCCGGTGGGGCGTCCCGTGGTTTCGATGGGTGGGACTTGGCTTACGCGGTGGTACGCCGACGACCGGCGAGCACGCCGAACGCCACGCCCGCCACGCCGACGACGATGCCCACGACGCCCAGCACGCGGGCCGTGGTGTCGCTGCTGTCGGAGGAGGCGGCCTCGGTGGTCGAGGTGTTGGCGGCGGCCTTCGCGTCGTCGGCCTCCGCGGAGTCGTCGGAGGCGGCGGAGGCGGATCCGTGGTGGTCGTCCGTGGCGGCGGACAGGGCGAGCACCGGAGCCGGCGTCTCGGGCTCCTCCTCGCCCTTCGTCGGGGTCTCGATCCAGCGCACGACCTCCTTGTTGGAGTACGTCTGGATCGCCTTGAACACCAACTCGTCGGTGTCCTCGGGCAGCGCGCCGATGGAGAGCGGGAACTTCTGGAAGTAGCCGGGCTGGATGCCCTTGCCGTCGGCGGTCCAGGTGACCTTGGTGACGGCCTCGTTGATCTTCTCGCCGTGCAGTTCGAGCGGCTTGTCGAGCTTGGACTTGGTGACCTTGACGGTCCAGCCGTCGACGGCCTGCGGCATCACCGAGGCGAGCGGGTGGTCGGCCGGGAAGTTCACTTCGAGCTTGGTGGTCGAGGCCTTGTCGCGCTCGTTCGGCACCTTGAAGTTGACGGTCGCGTAGCCACCCTTGGCGGCCGTGCCCTCGGGCTGCACACTGACGTGCGCGAACGCGGGGCCGGACAGGACGAGGACGGCGGAGGCGGCGACGGCACCGGTCGCGGCGATACGGGAAGCCTTCATGGCAGGGACACTCCACTTTCAGCACTGGTTCGGTGGCAGAACGGGGTTGCGCGTGCGAAAGAGCGGGCACGCGCGCGTGCCGCACGACGGCACCCCGGGAGTGATACGTCCAGAAGTGGTGCGTCGCGTCAGGCGGCGAGGGTGAGAATCCCGTGGGCCGGCGGACCGCGCCGGACGACCGAGTGCTGAAGAGCGGTCGCGGGTACGGCCGGTGGCACGTACTCCGTGGCCCGCGGTACGCGCGGCGCCTCGGGGGACGTGCCCGGGAGACCCGCCAGCAGGGCGCGTACGAGCGCCAGGGCCCCGCGCAGGGAGACGAGCGCCCCTTCGGCCACTCCGTGCGCCGAGAGGCGCAGGAGGCGCCGCAGCGCGATGTCCCCGCGGCGCAGCAGCCATCCGGTGGCGGCGGCCGCGAGAACGTGGCCGAGGAACATGGACAGCGACGGCAGCGCCGACATCGGCGTTCCGGCGGCGGCCGACGCCATGGCGCCCGCCTGTTCGTGGGCCGCGTGAGCCGTGCCCGTCCCGCCCGTTCCGGCCATGCCGACTGTGTCCAGCCGTGCGTCGGCGAGGATCCGCTGTGCCTGGGCGGGGCTGAGTGTCGCGACGGACGCGCCGCACACCAGCCGGGCGGCCCGGGCCACGAGCGAGGCGTCCGCACCGGTGGCCGCCGTCGCCGCCGTGCCGTGCTGGCCGAGCCCGAAGAGCGTGTGCAATGCGGTCTGGCCGACCGCGAGCAGCACGGCGATGCCCGGCAGGGAGCGCTCACGCCCGGCGAGCGGTGCCGCGACGGCGAAGACGGCGAGGAATCCGGCTCCCAGCGACCACAGGGGAACCGTGGCGCAGGAGACGATCGCATGACCGGCCGCGGCCAGCACGACACAGACCGCGGTGAACACCGCGGCCCTCAGGACCCGGAGATCACCTCCGGTGCGCGCGCGCTGGTGGGGGGCAGTCATGGCGGGCTCATCATCGCACTGGGCTCACCCGCTCCACACGGCAGGTCCACAAGGTGACGTACGTTCCGGAAGGTCACGTTCTGGTACTGGTAGTACGCACATACACCGGCGGATGGCGCCGGCACATCCCCCGAATGGGCGGCATCACGTCAACGGCACGCTTACACCCGGCTCTGTGCGGCAATACGTATCGGTATGTCGAGCCGCGGCCAGGAGGCTGGAGCATGAGCATCTGGTGGTCCCTCCATCTCCGGCGTGAGGCGGCGAGCGTGCCGCTCGCCCGGCGCCTGCTGCTCGGCACGATGGAGTCGGCAGGGGTGGATCCCGACATCTCCTACGACCTCTCCGTCGCGCTGAGCGAGGCTTGCGCCAACGCCGTCGAGCACGGGGGCGAGTCAGTCCACGGGGAGTCCGGCGAGGCCTACCGGGTCACGGCCTATCTGGACGGCGAGACGTGCCGCATCGAAGTGGCCGACTCCGGACCCGGGTTCCCGTCGGGACGGGGACGCGCACCGGTCCGGCCCGCCCACAGCGACGCCGAGAACGGCCGGGGTCTCTGTCTGATCCAGGAGCTCGCCGACCACGTCCACATCGGCAACAAGCCGGGCCGCGGCGGCGCTGTGGTCAGCTTCGACAAGATGCTCAAGTGGCGCGAGGACGCGCCGCTGGTGGCCACGTAAAAGGCGTTCTGCAGCACTAGGAGGGCTGTTTTCCCGCCGACTTCGGCCTCCCCGGCATTCTCAGGGTCCTCACAGCCGCCCCCCATGTCCCTGACGGGCGGCGTCCCTAGCTTTCCCGGTATGACGGGAACACACAAAGACACGACCATCACCCGGCGCCGCGCGATCGCGGTCACCGGAGGAACGGTCGCGGCCAGCGGGCTCGCGATCGCCGGATACCAGTCCGCCTTCGCCGACGAGACGACCGCCGCAGCCACGGAGACGACGGCCACGGAGACGGCCGCCGCGAGCGCGTCCGCCGGTTCGAGCAGCGGCACCTGTGTCCTCATGTCCAGTGTCACGGAGGGCCCGTACTACCTGGACGGCGCTCTCGTGCGGAAGGACATCACCGAGGGCAAGAGCGGCGTCCCGCTGACCCTGCGCATCACCGTGCAGGACACCACCGAGTCCTGCGCCCCGGTGGCCGGCGCGGCGGTGGAGATCTGGCACTGCGACGCCTGGGGCTACTACTCCGGCTACACGACGGCCAACCCCGGTGGCTCGGCGCCCGCAGAGAGCGAGGACGGCTCGACCGCCGACGACAAGACGTACCTGCGCGGCTACCAGGTCGCCAACGCCAACGGGGTCGTCAAGTTCGAGACGATCGTCCCCGGCTGGTACACGCCGCGGACCTGCCACATCCACGTGAAGGTGCACACCGGCGGCGAGAAGGAGGACGGCACCTACGAGGGCGGCAAGGTCAACTTCACCGGCCAGCTCTTCTTCGACGACGCCGTCGCCGAGCAGATCTTCGAGCTGGAGCCCTACTCGCAGCACACAGGCACCTGGACCAAGCTCGACGACGACATGGTCTACGACGGCGGAGGCGCCTCCAGCGGCCTGCTCACCCTGAAGCCCGTCCACAAGAAGGACCCCTCCAAGGGCTACAAGGGATCCATCACCCTCGGCATCGACCCGGACGCCGAGAACACGGGCGCGGGCAGCGGCGGCGGTGGTGGCGGTACGCCCCCGAGCGGCACGCCCGGCGATGCCCCCAGCGACGCCCCGAGCGCGTCGGCCTCCTCCACCGACTCCTCCTCGTAAGCGTTTACGTCGATGAGAGGACGTGAAAAGTCGATGAGCAGCCGTGAGGACGAGACGCTGGCCCACGCCGCCGTGACCGCGCTGACCGGGCATCTGGCGCTGGAGCCCAAGCCCGGACTGCCCGACCCGCGCGATCTCGCCGCCCGCACGACCGGCGAGGACCACTGCTCGCTGCGCTGGTCGGCCAAGGCGCTGGCGCCCGGCCTCGCGGCGATGGCGGCGGCCGCCCGCCGCACCGGCGCGGCGACACCGGAACTGAGGGCGGAGCTCGGCGCGATCGGGCGCTCCACCGAGCACTCGGTGGCACTGGCGGGCGGCGGTCACCGCGGAGCCCTGTGGGTGCTCGGCCTGCTGGTCGCCGCGGCGGCCCTGGAACCCCGCGCCACCGGGCGCGACCTGGCCGCGACAGCCAAGCGGATCGCGGCGCACCCCGACCGGCGGGCGCCGCGCCGGCCCTCCCGCGGCTCGTCGGTCTCCGCGCAGTACGGCGCGGCCGGAGCGAGGGGCGAGGCCAGGGCCGGATTCCCGCACGTACGGCGGGCGTTGGAGGCACTGGCCACGGCCCGCTCGGCGGGCGTCCCCGAGCCGTACGCCCGGCTCGACGCCCTGATGACCGTGATGTCGACGCTCCAGGACACGGAGTTGCTCTACACGGCCGGCCCGCACGGCCTGCGGCACGTCCAGGCGGGCGCCCGCGGGGTGATAGCGGCGGGGAGCACGTCCACGCAGGCGGGCCGCGCGGCACTCGCCTCCTTCGACGACGACCTCCACGCGCGCGCGTGGAGCCCCCGCGGAAGCAGCGGGCTGCTCGCGGGGGCTCTGTTCGTGGACTCGCTGCCGGTGACGGTCAGTTCACCGGTACTGGCCGCCTGACCACCGGTGCGGCGGCGGGCCGGCCGTCCGTCGCCCACCGCACGGCCGGCCCCATCGCGTACGAGGCCGCCAGCATCAGGCCGCCCAGGAGCAGCCACCCGGGCGTCCCCCACCCCACGAGCAGCGACGTCAGCACCAGTGGCCCCGCCGTCCGCGCCACCGTCACGCCCGTACCGAAGAAGCCCTGGTACTCGCCCACCCGGTCGGCGGGGGCGAGGTCGAACGACAGCTGCCAGGAACCCGCCGACTGCTGCATCTCGGCGACGACCTGGAGCACCGCGCCGACCATCAGCACGGCCACCGCCACCCAGGGCGAGACCCCGGCCGACAGTGCGAACACCGCGCACGACGCCAGCATCACGAGTCCCGAACGACGCACCGCGCGCGTGGCCGACGTCGGCCCCCGCACCCCGCGTGCCATCCGCACCTGGAAGAGCATCACCGCACCGGTGTTGAGCACGAAGAGTGCGGACACCAGCCAGGTCGGCGCCTCGGTCCGCTCGGCGATCCACAGCGGGATGCCCAGGCTCAGCAGCGGCATCCGCAGCAACAGCACGGTGTTGAGAAGCGTCACCAGGGCGTACGGGCGATCGCGCAGCACTCCGAGGGCGTCGCCCCGTCCCTTTTCGTCGGCCACGCGCGTGTGCACCGGCTTCACGACGGGCAGTCGCAGCAGCACCGCCGCGCACAGGAGGAAGCTCACCGCGTCCAGCGCGAACACCCCGAGGTAGGCCTCCCGCGTGCCCAGGTGCAGCGCGAGTCCGCCGAGCCCCGCTCCCACCGCGAGACCGGCGTTGAGCGTCGACTGGAGGTGCGCGAGCAGCCCCGTCCGCTCCTCCCGGGACACCAGCCCGGCCAGCAGTGCCTGCCGGGCCGCCGCGAGCCCCGACTGCGCGGAGGCGTACGCGCACGCCGCGAGCACGAACGGCACGAAGCCGCGTACGACGAGGAAGGACGCCACCGCGACGCTCGTCGCGAGCGCCAGCAGTACCTCCGTGCCGCGCGGCCCGCACCGGTCGGCGAGCCGTCCCAGGGGCACGCCCACCAGCGACCCGACCGCCCACGCGACAGTGAGTCCGAGCCCCACGCGCGCGGGGGCGAGCCCGACGACATGCGTGAAGTAGAGGGCGGACGTGACGTAGTAGGCACCGTCCCCGACGGAGTTGCTCAACTGGGCCAGGGCCAGAACACGCTGCGGACCCGCGGGAGGGATCACACGGCTCGTCCTCGCGGGGACTCCGGCGGGTGCGACTCGGTTCGTCATGACTACGACGCTACGGGCAGAATGGAACCCTCAATAGGTCCAATATCCACGCACTTTATTGTCCCAATTAGCGAGCTCAAGCACCGGCTCAAGCCCCAGCTCAAGATCCCGGCTCAAGGCCCCGGGCCGGCCCCTCAGGCCCCCTCCAGCACCCGCCCCAACACCTCCAACGCCTCCGGATAGACCCGCTCCCGAGGCGTCCCGTACCCGACCACGAGCCCCTGCGGCCGTCCGCCGCCCGCCGTGTGCCAGTGCTCCCCGAGGTGGCCCACGGCGAGTCCCTCCTCCGCGGCCCGGGCCAGCACCGCGCCCTCGTCGGTCACGTCGATCAGCGCGTGCAGCCCCGCCGCGATGCCCCGTACACCGCGCCGCGTCCCCACCCGGGCCAGCAACTGGTCCCGTCGCCGCCGGTACCGCAGGCGGCACGCGCGTACGTGCCGGTCGTAGGCATGGCTGGTGATCATTTCGGCGAGGGCCAGCTGGCCGATGGACTCCGTGTGGTGGTCGGTGTGCAGCTTGGCGTCGGCGATCGCGTCCACGAGGTGCGGCGGCAGCACCATCCAGCCGAGCCGCAGCGCGGGCCCGAGTGTCTTGGACGCCGTCCCCAGGTAGACGACATGTCCGGGTGCCATCCCCTGGAGGGCGCCCACGGGCTGCCGGTCGTAGCGGAACTCCCCGTCGTAGTCGTCCTCGACGATCAGCCCTCCACGCGCGCGTGCCCAGTCGGTGAGCGCACGCCGCCGCTCCGGGTGCAGGGTCACCCCCGTCGGGTACTGGTGCGCGGGCGTGACGACGACGGCCGCCGCGTCGTCCAACCCCCGTACCGAGGCGCCCCGTTCGTCGACCTCCACAGGGGCCACGGTTCCGCCGTTGTGCCGCACCACGTCCCGGTGGAAGGGGAGGCCGGGGTCCTCCATGGCGATCACGCCGGTGTCCAGCACGCGTGTGAGGAGCGCGAGTCCCTGCACGTACCCGGAGGTCACGACGATCCGCTCGGGCGGGGCGATCACCCCGCGTGCCCGCCCCAGGTACCCGGACAATGCCGTCCGCAGCTCGATCCGGCCGCGCGGGTCCCCGTAGTCGTAGGCCAGGGAGGGCGCGCTCGCGATGGCCCGGCGCAGCGCCCGCAGCCAGGCCGCTGCCGGGAACGTACCGACGTCGGGGCTGCCGGGCCGCAGATCGAAACGAGGTGCACGCGCGCGTGAGGTCGCCTCCGGAGCGTCCGTAGCCGGGGTGGGCAGCGGGGCGACCTGGGTGCCGGACCCCTGCCGTGCGGTCAGATACCCCTCGGCGATCAACTGGTCGTACGCCGACTTGGCCGTGCCGCGCGAGATCCCGAGCTCGGCCGCGAGCCGGCGTGTCGCGGGCAACCGTGTCCCGGGCGCCAGCCGCCCGTCCCGTACGGCATCGCGCAACGCCCGTTCGAGCCCGGCCCGGCGCCCGTCGGCGGCGTCGGGTTCGAGGTGCAGATCGACACCGACGCCGGACCAGAACGCGTCCACAGACAAGTCCCCCTCAGTGAAACGCGTCCCTTCTTTTAGGGGCGCGGGGCCGTGACATGGTGCGGCTACCCCGGAGCGCGACCAGCCACCGACCGCGCGCAGACATATGGCCGGGCACCACACTGGTACCCGGCCATCCATGTCATGTCAGCCCATGAGCAATGTCAGCCCTTGAGAGACGCCATCCACGCCTCGACCTCGTCCGACCGGCGAGGCAGCCCGGCGGACAGGTTCCGGTTGCCGTCCTCCGTGACGAGGATGTCGTCCTCGATGCGGACGCCGATGCCCCGGTACTCCTCGGGCACGGTCAGGTCGTCCGCCTGGAAGTACAGCCCCGGCTCGACGGTCAGGCACATGCCCGGCTCCAGCGTGCCGTCCACGTACGTCTCCGTCCGCGCGGCGGCGCAGTCGTGGACGTCCATGCCGAGCATGTGACCGGTGCCGTGCAGCGTCCAGCGCCGCTGCAGCCCCAGCTCCAGAACGCGCTCCACGGGGCCCTCGACGAGCCCCCACTCGACCAGCTTCCGGGCCAGCACGCGCTGCGAGGCGTCGTGGAAGTCGCGGTACTTGCCGCCCGGCTGCACGGCCGCGATACCGGCCTCCTGGGCCTCATACACGGCGTCGTAGATCTTCTTCTGGATCTCGCTGTACGTGCCGTTGATCGGCAGCGTGCGCGTGACGTCGGCGGTGTAGAGCGTGTGGGTCTCCACGCCCGCGTCGAGCAGCAGCAGGTCACCGGAGCGCACGGGGCCGTCGTTGCGCACCCAGTGCAGCGTGCACGCGTGCGACCCGGCGGCGCAGATGGAGCCGTACCCGACGTCGTTGCCCTCGACCCGCGCGCGCAGGAAGAACGTGCCCTCGATGTAGCGCTCGGACGTGGCCTCCGCCTTGTCGAGGACCTTCACCACGTCCTCGAAACCGCGGACCGTCGAGTCGACGGCCTTCTGCAGTTCACCGGCCTCGAACTCGTCCTTGACCAGCCGGGCCTCGGAGAGGAAGACGCGCAGTTCCTCGTCGCGCTCGGCGGTCACCTTGTCGGTGAGCGCCGCCTCGACGCCGGCGTCGTAGCCGCGCACGACCCGCACCGGGCCTGTCGCCTCGCGCAGTGCGTCGGTGAGCTCACGGACGTCGGAGGCCGGGATGCCGTACAGCTGTTCGGCCTCGGTGAGGGAGTGGCGGCGGCCGACCCACAGCTCGCCCTGGCCGGAGAGCCAGAACTCGCCGTTCTCGCGGTCGGAGCGCGGCAGCAGGTAGATCGTGGCCTTGTGGCCGTTCGTGGCCGGCTCCAGCACGAGGACGCCGTCCTCGGTCAGGTTGCCGGTCAGGTACGCGTACTCGACCGAGGCACGGAAGGGGTACTCCGTGTCGTTCGAGCGGGTCTTCAGGTTGCCCGCCGGGATCACCAGGCGCTCGCCCGGGAAGCGTGCGGAGAGCGCGGCACGACGGGCGGCGGTGTACGCGGCCTGCGGGATCGGCTCCAGGCCGTGCAACTCGGTGTCGGCCCAGCCGGACTTCATGCTCTCGGCCAGCTCGTCGGACACGCCCGGGTACAGGCCGTTCTTGCGCTGCTTGAGCGGCTTCTCTTCGTCCGCCTGGTCGGCGTCATCGTCAAGCACAGCTTCCGGGGTCTCCGGGTTGAGCGCCTCCGACACGGTCTGCCTCCTCGATACGACTTTGGACGCCCTCCATCGTACGGTCGTACGGAAGGACGCCCAGGGCCGGAAGACCTGTCACGCGGGGCTCGCCCGAAGGGATCGGACGCTCACTCGAAGCATGCCGCCAGGAGCACCACGTCCTCGTCGCTGTCGGCCACGTCGAGTCCGTCCGGCAGCACACTCCGCAGGACGTGATCGGCGACCGCGCCGGGGTCGGTGCGCAGCGCCCTGGGCACGGACGCGGCCGCCGCGTGCAGCCGCGAGAAGGCACGGTCCATGGGGTCGCCGGTGCGGTGCAGCAGCCCGTCCGTGTAGAGCAGAACCGTCTCTCCGGCCTCGGCCTGGAACTCCACACTCGGCGCCTCCCAGCAGGCGAGCATCCCCAGGGGTGCCGACAGGGACGTCTCCACGTACTCCGTGCGCCGCTCGCCGATCACCAGCGGCGGGCTGTGCCCGGCACCGGCGAGCGTGATCTTGCGCAGCGCGGGCTCGCAGTACGCGAACAGGGCGGTGGCGGAACGGGCGGGCTCGGTCAGCCGCAGCAGCAGTTCGAGGTCGGACAGGACGGCGACCGGGTCCTCGCCCTCCATCACCGCGTACGCCCTCAGGGAGGCCCGCAGCCGGCCCATCGCGGCGACCGCGCTGGGTCCCGAACCGGTGACGGACCCGACCGCGAGGCCGAGCGCGGCGTCGGGCAGCGGCAGCGCGTCGTACCAGTCGCCGCCGCCGCGCGGCCCCGTGCGGTGCCGGGCGGCGAGCTGGACGCCGGAGACCCGGGGCAGCCGCGAGGGGAGCAGTTCCTCGGAGATGGTCGCCATGCACGCGCGCGTGCGGTCCAGTTCCACCAGCCGGGCCAGGTGCTCGGCCGCGTAGCGCGCGTACAGGCCCACCAGGTGCCGCTGGCGCTCGACGGGCTCGGCGGGCTCGTCGTACAGCCACACGGCGGCGCCCAGGCGGCCCGCCGCCTCCGTGGACAGCGGGAGCGCGTAGCTCGCGGCGTAGCCGAGGCGGGCGGCGACCTCGCGGTGGCGGGGGTCGAGGCCGTCCTCGGAGAGCAGGTCCGGCTGGGCGATCTCGCCCTCTCCTCCGGGGAGACCGTCGAGGATCTTGCCGTACGACATGGCGCTGCGCGGGACGGTCTCGATGTGGCCGAGATCGGCGCGGGCCAGACCCAGGCCGATGGTGGTGTCCGGGCCGAGTCCGTCGCCCGGTTCCAGGACCACGAGACCGCGCCGGGCGCCCACGAGGGCGGCTCCGGCGCGCAACAGCTCCTGCAGCGCGTGCGGCAGCGCGGCGGTGCGCGCCAGGCGCTCGGTCAGTTCGTGCAGAGTGGTGAGATCAGAGACCCAACCTGCGAGTCTGTCCTGGAGAACGGCCCCGGGGGCGTGTGGAGAAGTGCTCGAAGAGGTACCCGGGGCGGCAGGCGCGGGCGCGACAGTGTGTGTGGGCGATGGAACCGTTGAATCGATTCCGGCCACTTTCGGGAGGTGAGGGGCGTTCATGGCGTCCGGCTTTCCGACCGGTGCGTATTGCTCAATAGCATCGCAAACCCCCATGTCATTCTGCGCCGCTAGCAGTGTCTCCACATGTACACGCACTCGTGAGGGGATGTCCAGCATTGTCCTGCCGGGATTCCTGGTGTCCATGGGACCGTTGCGGAAATGCAAAGTTGGCTTAAAACTGACTCGAGTCTCGGCGTATTGAGGTCGACTGGCCTTGTTCGACGGAGCGTCACAGCGGTCGTGATGGGTACGTACTCGGTGAAGGCCAGGGGTGGTTGGGATCGTCCCGGAACCTGGCGACGGACCCGGGCGTCTTAACCACCGACGACCGTGCCCCATCCTCCCGTGGCGGAGGCGGCGAGAAATACGCGCGACGGCAAACGCCAGGCGCCGCCACCCCACGCCATGCCCGTGCTTTTGCCAGACGCAGTATGGACGCGGACGCAGCCAAACGCTCGGCCCATAGGGGTTCCCCTTGTCTCTGACGGGGTGTGATGCGCCAGTAGGTACGCACAGTGAAGTGATCGACACATGGTGTGATGTGGTCCTCGGTGTTGCCAGGCGTGCAACGGAAAGGAACGAGCGCTCATGCGCGAGATCCTCGGAAGGCGACGCAGGCTCCTGTCCAAGCGAAACGGCGGACAGCCTGAGATGCTCGGCGCGGCCCTGACCTTCGCGACCGCATGGCAGTGGCCCGTACTCCCGGGAGTGGCGGCGGACCCGCAGGGGCGGGCCCGATGCGCGTGCCCCGACCCGGAATGCACAGTGCCCGGTGCCCATCCCTTCGACCCCGGCCTTCTTGCGGCCACCACCGATGAGCGGATGGTGCGCTGGTGGTGGACGAACCGGCCTACGGCGCCGATCATCCTGGCCACCGGGGACAAGGCCCCCTGCGCGGTGAGCCTGCCGGCGCTCGCCGCGTCCCGCGCGCTCCTCGCGCTCGACCACATGGGGATGCGCCTCGGCCCCGTGATCGCGACTCCGACGCGCTGGGCACTGCTCGTGAAGCCGTACTCCCTGGAGCAGCTCGGCGAGTTGCTCTACGCCCAGGACCACGTCCCGGGCTCGCTGCGCTTCCACGGAGAGGGTGGCTATGTGGCGCTGCCCCCGTCCGAGACCGGCCAGGGCCGGCTCCGCTGGGAGCGGGCTCCGCTGCCCGGCTCGGCCGCCCCCTGGGTGCCCGATGTCGAGGCGGTCGTGGACGCGGTGGTGGAGGCCCTCACCCGTACGGGTGTGAGCGCCCCCGAGTTGTAGGGATACCGGGCGCGCGGCGAGCCGCGCGCCCGCCCTCGCTCGTTATGTTCCTTTCATGCTGCGTCACTCCCGGGGACGACGAGCCCCTGGCCCTCGAAGAGTCCGCCCGATCGCGCTGGCGGGCGTGGTAGCGCTCATGGCCGCGCTGCCACTGGCCGTGGCCTCCGCGGGACCTGTGGGTGACGTGGATTCCGCGACCTCATGGACCTCCGACGACGGCTCACGCGCCTCGGGCGCCGGTGTTTCCGACGACGCGCCTGCTGCCGCCGCCGGTCGCGCCGGAGCGCCACAGGCGCCCGAACCCCGTTCCGCGCCCTCTGAGAGCCCCCTGACGCTCGGGCTGGGCCTCGCCACGGCCGCCCGCTGCGGTCCCGAACTCGCCTCCCCCGACGGCATCGAGGCACAGACCTGTGTGCTGACCCAGGGGGAGGACACCTGGGCGCGTACGTACTACCGCAACGCGACCGGTGACGATCTCACGTCCGTACTGACCCTCATGGGGCCCGCCGACCGAACGGTACGGATGCACTGCGCCGTGGGCGCGGACGACGAGCCGGGGGTGTGCGAGACACCGCGGGAGCGCACGGCGGGGGACGCTGGTGCGTACACGGCGGTCGTGGAGTTCGCGAAGGGGGCCGAGGGGCCGCTGTTGCTGCGCTCGGGGAGCAACTCGCCTGCGCAGACTGCGCGTTGAGGCTTCCGTCGACAGGGAGCCCGAATCCGGAAATGAGAAGACCCGGTTGCTGGCGACGGGGGATGCACCAGCAACCGGGCTAATGGAACGGTAACAAGAGATCGGCGGTTCGCAAATTCGATCTCGGCTATTCGGACACCGACTTCCCTGCCGCAACGGGGAGTTGTGACAGGAGTCACCCGGTCGACGGCCCTGTCGGCCGACTGACCGGTCGGCCAGTCCCACCTGGGCGTCGGCTGTGTCTCAGCTGAGCGTGACCTGCCGGTTGGTGAGACCGCCGCGCGCCCGGCGCTCGTCCGCGGTCAGCGGTGCGTCCGAGGCCAGCGCGCCGGCGAGCCGCTCGGCGAACTCGGCGGCCGGCTTCTCGACATCCTCCGCCGTGACGCCGGTCGGCAGGTCCCAGACCGGCACCGTGAGGCCGTGGGCACGGAAGGAGCCCACGAGACGGGTGCCGTCGCCGAGGCTCGACCGGCCCGCGGCGTGCAGCCGGGCGAGTGCGTCCAGAAGCTGCTCCTCCGGGTGCGGCATGACCCAGCGCAAGTGGTTCTTGTCGGGTGTCTCGCACCAGTACGCGGCGTCGACACCCGCGAGCTTCACGGTCGGGATGGCGGCGGCGTTGGCCCGCTCCAGGGAGGCGGTCACCTCCGTGGTCGCGTTCTGCGCGTCCGGAACCCAGAATTCGAAGCCCGGATGCACAACTGGCTCGAACGCGCCTTCGGGGTCGAGGAGGTCCTGCAGCCGCGGTCCGTCGGCCGGGGCACGACGGCCCTGGACCGGAGTACCGGGCTCCGCGGTGAGCGCGCGCTGCAGGGTGTCGGCCAGGTCGCGGCTGATGTCACCGGACGCGGTGTCGTTCTGCAGGCCGATCAGAACAGAGCCGTCTTCGCGGCGCAGCGCGGGCCACGCCATCGGCAGCACCGTCGCCAGCGTGACCGAGGGGACGCCCTCCGGGAGCGCCTCCTTCAGATGCAGCTCGACGGTGGCCGCGGGCACCAGCTCGCGCAGCGCGATCCAGTCGGCCTCGCCCGCGAGTGCTTCGAAGGGGCGGTGCACCAGCTCGGTCACGGCGTGCGCGGCGGCCCGTCCGTGACAGGCCTTGTATCGGCGGCCGCTGTTGCATGGGCAGGGCTCCCGCGCCCCGACGACCGGGATCTCTCCATCCGTCAGCTGAGGCTGCTTGGCCTTCGTCTGGGGTCGCTTCTTGGCCATCGTGGATGTCTCCCGGTTACGGCTCGACTCGTACGGGCGCGAGCCTAGCCGCTCGTACGGGGAGCCACGGGACCCTGTGGACAACGTGCCGAGTCGTCCCGGAAGCGGTGATTCGGTTCGTCCTTGAACCAGTTCTTCCGTCTGCTTCCGTCTGCTTCGGGTCGCTTCGGGCCAGGTCGTCCTGGGTTCGGGTCGTCCGGGGTTCGCGTCGTCCTGGATTCGAGTTGTTCGGGGAGCCGACGGATTGGATTCGAGTTGTTCGGGGAGTCGGCGGATCCTCGGCTCGGACCGTTCTCGGTCCAGGTCGTCCCCGGCTTGGACCGCGATCCGCCCAGGTCGTTCTCAGTCCAACTCGGTCCGGCTCAGTCCAGGCCGTCGAAAGCGTTGCCGAAGTCGAGGTCGGGTATCGCGGACACCGACGGGGCGGTGACACGCGCGGCGAAGTCGTCGCGGCGATGTCCGGCGTGAGCGTCCTTGTGCACGACCACCCACACCGTGACCTCACCGCGGGCGTCGTCGCGAACGCCCCAGTCGTCGGCCAGCGCCGTGATGATGTTCAGCCCGCGACCGCCGCGCGCGGTGACCGAGGGCGTGGCCGGAACCGGACGGGTCGGACCGCCGCCGTCCGTCACCTCGACGGTGAGCCTGCCGGTCGGTTCGACGCGCCACGCGGCCCGGACGTCGCCGTCCCCCGCCAGTGCGTCACCCAACGGCCTGCCGTGCCGGCAGGCGTTGCTCAATAGTTCGGAAAGGATCAGTACGGCATCGTCGATGACCGCTTCCGCCACACCGCCGGTGCGCAGCTGAGCCCGCATCCGGTGTCTTGCTTCCCCCACGCCCGCAGGGCCATGGGGTACGGCCATGCTCGACGACGTGGGCACCTCCTGTGCCACCACCAACGCCACCCCCGAGACCTCCTTTGCCCCACGCCACGGTGTGAATGCCCCTCTGGACTGGACCGGAAACCGGCCAATGCACGTGCAGTGACGCACTCGTAACGATCGAATACGGACCGAACGCGCCGGAGCACTCCCTGTAATCGCGTGGCCTGAATTCGACGGTGTGGCCGAGGCGTGGGGGTAGCCACGCAGGGGGACCCCGCAGGGCCCCAGGTCAGCGGCCCAGCTGGTGGAGCACCGCGCGCGGGCGGTTGGTGATGATGGCGTCGACGCCCAGCTCGACACAGAGATCGACATCCTCGGGCTCGTTCACCGTCCACACGTGAACGTGATGTCCAGCACGCTTCAAACGCTCGATGTACGCCGGGTGATTGCGGACGATGCGCATCGAGGGACCCGCGATCCGCACCCCCGCAGGCAGCCGTCCGTCGCGCAGCCGGGGTGAGACGAACTGCATGAGATAGACCGTCGGCAGGGTCGGGGACGCGGCGCGGACGCGCTGCAGCGAGCGCGCCGAGAAACTCATGACGCGTACGGGCGACTCGTCGGCCGAGGGTGGGGCGTCCAGGCCGAAACGCTTCAGCAGTACAAGCAGGCGCTCCTCGACCTGGCCCGCCCAGCGCGTGGGGTGCTTCGTCTCGATGGCGAGCTGTACGGGGCGGCCGGCGTCGGCGACGAGTTCGAGCAGCCGCTCCAGGGTGAGGACGGACTGCTGCTCCCAGGACGGGGGTCGCTGCTGTTCCCAGTCGGGCGCCTCGTCGCGGTTCTTCCAGGAGCCGAAGTCGAGGGTGGCGAGGTCGGCGAGTTCCAGGGCCGAGACCGCGCCGCGGCCGTTGGAGGTGCGGTTGACGCGGCGGTCGTGGACGCAGACGAGATGTCCGTCCGCGGTCAGCCGTACATCGCACTCCAGGGCGTCCGCCCCGTCCTCGATCGCCTTCTCGTACGCGGCCAGGGTGTGCTCCGGGGCCTCTTCGGAGGCCCCGCGGTGGGCGACGACCTGGTTCAGGTGCTGTCGTGCGTGGGTCACCGCGTCATGGTGCCATCGCGAGTGGGTAGGCGTCAGAGCGGTGGCGTGGTGCATGCGACGGTTTTGTCAGACCTGTCCGATATAAATGAAGATCCCGGAGTCACAGGCACCGCTTATGGTGCCCTGACGGCCCATGGGAAAAGCTGACGGCATACAAAAGCACATGCACAGCTGAATCGCGCCGGTTCCTGAACACACGCGGGTGGAGTCATGAACACACGTGAGTGATCGTGACCGGGCGCGACCGGAATGAACAGCCGTGGATCGAGAGGAAGAGCTGTGAGCACCGAGAACGAGGGCACTGCGGTACCCCCGGCCCCGTCTGCACCTCCTGTGCCGGTGGACACTCCTGCTGCTTCCGTGCCGCCGGAGCAGGGGGTGTCGCGGGGAACGAACCCTGTGGACCCCCATCAGGGCACGGCTCCGTCCCAGGGTCCGGCCTACCCCCAGGAGACGGGCGCTTCCCAAGGAGACACGCCGACGGCCACGTTGCCCCCGGTTCCCTCAGGGGCGCCCGAGGCCGCGGGCCCGGCACCGGAAGCGGGTGCCTGGCCGCCTCCGCCGCCGGCCACACCCTCGTACGCGAGCGGGGGCGAGGGCGGCTCGGGGGATGTCTGGGGCGCCTCGTACCAACAGCCCGCGCCCAAGCCCAAGTCCGGCGGGCGCGGCGGTCTGGTGGCCGCCGTTCTGGTGGCCGCGCTGGTCGCGGGCGGCGTGGGCGGTGGCATCGGCTTCTGGGCTGCCGACCGGAACGACAACTCCACGGACTCCACGACGGTCGCCGCCTCCCAGAGCGGCGGCGACCTCAAGCGTGACCCGGGCACGGTCGCGAACGTGGCCGCCACGGCGCTGCCGAGCACGGTCACCATCGAGGCCGAGGGGAGCAACGGCGAGGGCGGCACGGGCACCGGTTTCGTCTTCGACACCCAGGGCCACATCCTCACCAACAACCACGTGGTGGCGGAGGCGGTCGACAGCGGCAAGCTCTCGGCGACCTTCTCGAACGGCAAGAAGTACGACGCCGAGGTGGTCGGCCACGCCCAGGGCTACGACGTCGCGGTCATCAAGCTCAAGAACGCACCGAGCGACCTCAAGCCGTTGCCTCTCGGCAACTCCGACAAGGTCGCCGTCGGCGACTCGACGATCGCGATCGGCGCGCCCTTCGGCCTGTCGAACACGGTGACCACGGGCATCATCAGCGCCAAGAACCGCCCGGTGGCCTCCAGCGACGGCAGCGCGCAGAGCAAGGCCTCGTACATGAGCGCCCTGCAGACCGACGCCTCGATCAACCCGGGCAACTCCGGCGGCCCGCTGCTGGACGCGAACGGCTCGGTCATCGGCATCAACTCCGCCATCCAGTCCTCCAGCGGCGGTCTGGGCGGCACGAGCCAGTCCGGTTCCATCGGCCTGGGCTTCGCGATCCCGATCAACCAGGCGAAGACCGTCGCCCAGCAGCTGATCAAGACCGGCAAGCCCGTCTACCCGGTGATCGGCGCCTCGGTCTCCCTGGAGGAGGGCACGGGCGCGAAGATCACCGAGCAGGGCGCCAGCGGCTCGGACGCCGTCACGCCGAACGGTCCCGCCGCCAAGGCCGGCCTCAAGCCCGGTGACGTCATCACCAAGCTCGACGACCGGGTGATCGACAGCGGCCCCACCCTCATCGGCGAGATCTGGACCCACCAGCCCGGCGACACCGTCAAACTCACCTACACCCGCGACGGCAAGCAGCAGACGGCCGAAGTCACCCTGGGCCAGCGCGAGGGCGACAGCTGACCCGTTAGTCTTGTCCCCGCGCCGATCTCTCAGCGGTGCGGGGTGGGTTGCCCGAGCGGCCTAAGGGAACGGTCTTGAAAACCGTCGTCGCAGCGATGTGACCGTGGGTTCAAATCCCACACCCACCGCAGTGCGAGGAGCAGGGGCGTCCGGAGCCGAGAGGTTCCGGACGCCCCTGCTGTTGTTGGCGGTGCGTAGGTGTTTTTGGGGTGCACGCGCGCGTGAGTGGTTGTTTTTCGGCTCTCCTCGGTTTTCTGGGCTCCTAGGGGGGCCGTTTTCGGTTGCGGCGGGGCTAAGAGTGGTGCCTCGTCATGCGGGATGCCGATGTGATGGTCGAGCGGGCCTCGCGTTCGGTGAGGCCGGTGCGGACGGCGGCGTCGACCAGGGCCTCGGTGAGGTCCGGGCCGAGGCCGTTCTCGTAGGCGCGGCAGGCGGCCCAGAAGAGGCGCGTGTTGCGCTGGCCCTCGTGGGCGGCGAGGACGAACTGGACGAGGCCCTGGCCGTGTTGACCCGCCGAGGCGGGGGCGGCGTGGCGGCCGTTGCGCGGTGGGGGCAGGAGGAGCTGCAGAAGGGATGGCGGGCAGGCGGCGGGTGCCAGGTGGGCGGTGCCCGGGGCCGTGCTGTAGGCGCCGTGTTCGGTGCGTGAGCCGGGGCCCACGAGGTAGCCCCCCGCGCCGCGGATGTCGATTCCGGGGGCCAGGCGGCCCGCCGAGTTGGGGACGACGACATCGGGCGGACCGCTCAGCCAGACGTGGCGGCCGCCGCTGGGGGTCAGCACGACGACCGTCTCGGGGATCGTGAACAGGTGGCGCAGGGCCAGTTCCCGGAGCGCCGCGGAGGAGTCCGTACCCGATTTGGTGTCGAGGTCGATGCCGATCAGGTGATGGGGGTCCAGCCCGCAGGCGATGCCGTAGCCGGTGGCCCAGGGGGCGGCGGCGAAGAGCTCTCGGATGCGTATGGGGTCGATCGAGGCGTCGTACACACCGTGCCCGAAGCGGCCGCACTCGCCGTGGCAGAGCGGGGCCGTGGGGTCGTCGCGGTGCGGGGAGCGCAGTGCCGGAAGTTTGGTTCGGGACAGCGGGATGACGGCCAGTCCGCGTTCGGCGGCTGACAGGGCGTGCGCGAGGGCCAGCGTCGTGGCCTGCCGGTCGATGGTGGCCATGACTCCATGTTCGTACGAGTGTTCGAAAAAAGGAAGAGGTGCCCCGGGGGTGGGGTGAAGGAAAGCCGGGCCGGGAGGGGTGGAAACCGGCCCCACGGGGTTGGCTGAAAATCTGCCGGAACGCTTCGTCCCTTGCGGCGTATGGGATTGAGTCGCCCACACCGCCCTGATCTGCGGTTTTGGTCGCGTGGAGGGGGTTTATCGACATGTCCTCACGCTTGCGAGCGAATAGTGCCTTCCGGGGTGGTTCGCCGGGGATTCGGTGGGCAACTCTGGTCTCGCGACGTCGTGACAGACACCGAGGCGGTCGGCCAACTGCCCCGGAACAAGCCGTACTCAACCGGTCCTGGCCGGTGCGAACTTCCGCTTCTGGAGGAATAGACATGGCAAGCATCCGTACCGCCCGCCTTCTCGCCGCCGCGGCAGCCCTGCCGCTCGCCGTCGCCCTCTTCTCAGGCGTCGCGACGGCCGACAACGGCGCTTTCGCGGACAGCGGATCGAACGCGGCCGTGGCGAACGTCGTCGGCAGCGGTGTCGGTGGCGACAACTACGGGACGTCGTCCACGACGCAGCAGCAGGCCGTCGGCTCCGGTGCCTCGAACCAGAGCAACACGGCTCAGGTGAACGG
Organism: Streptomyces sp. NPDC033178; assembly: GCF_055577685.1. NCBI lineage: Bacteria > Bacillati > Actinomycetota > Actinomycetes > Kitasatosporales > Streptomycetaceae > Streptomyces > Streptomyces sp. NPDC033178. The sequence continues at coordinate 145,623 of NZ_JBVIPT010000004.1, read as the reverse complement.
TTCCGCGTTCACGGCCATCGACCAGTCGAACGAGAACACCGCCGTCAACTTCACCGAGCTCTGGTGAGCGGGCGGCTGTCGGGGACTGGAGACCCCCGGCGGTCGAACGCCTCCTCAGTGGGGTGCTTTGTGGGGTGGTAACACGTCTGCGCGGCGGCACTTGGGTGCCGCCGCGCAGACGTTTTCGCATATGTGCCTGGCGGGCGATCGTGACCCTGGCGGTCGAGGTCCGTGACCTTGACAGTCACACGTATCTGACGGACAGTCAGAAACCCTTGTTCGTACGAGGTCCGGGAGGGCCGTCGTCGTGCATCTCGCCCCCACCGAGCGCCAGCGACGACTGCGCGCCGAACTCCGCACGTACTTCCGGGACCTGATGCCGGACGGACCGCCGCCCGCGGAATCGGCCTCGGACGCGGATGCGGACGCGGCCTCGGGTGGGCAGGGTGCCTCGGAACGGCAGCGGGCGCTGTTGCGCCGGATCGGCGCCGACGGGTGGCTGGGGCTCGGCTGGCCCGTCGCGTACGGGGGTCAGGAGCGCGGCGCCGACGAGCAGTTCGTCTTCTTCGACGAGGCCTACCGGGCGGGCGCCCCGGTGTCCATGGTCACGCTCAACACGGTCGGGCCGACGCTCATGAAGTACGGAACCGAGGAACAGAAGGACTACTTCCTGCCGCGGATCCTGCGCGGGGAACTCGTGTTCGCGATCGGGTACAGCGAGCCGTCCGCGGGGACGGACCTGGCGTCGCTGCGGACCCGGGCCGTGCGGGTGGGCGGCGACGGACGCGACGACAGCGAGAAAGGCCCTGGGGGCGCCGGGAGTTCTGGAGGTACCGGGAGTGCGGCAAGTACGGGCAATGGCGGCGGTGAGTGGCTTGTCGACGGGCAGAAGGTGTTCACCTCCAACGCCCAGCAGGCCGACTGGATCTGGCTCGCCTGCCGAACGGACCCCGACGCGCCGAAGCACAAGGGGATCTCGATCCTGCTCGTGCCCACCGAAGCCCCCGGGTTCTCGTGGACGCCGATCGCGACGGTGGGCGGGCTGACCACGACAGCCACGTACTACGACGGCATCCGGGTCCCGGCGGCCAACCTCGTCGGTGAGGAGAACGGCGGCTGGGGGCTCATCACCAACCAGCTCAACCACGAGCGGGTCGCGCTCGCGGCGATCGGCATGCAGGCCGAGGACTTCTACGCGGCCGCACTGGCCGCCGCCAGTACCCCCGATCCGGTGACTGGGCGGCGCAGGGTTGACGAGCCGTGGGTGCGGTCGAGACTGGCCGAAGTGCATGCCCGGCTGGCGGCAACACGCCTGCTCAACTGGCGTTTGGTGGGGGATGTGGGGGCCGGCCGGCTGGCGCCCGGCGATGCGAGCGGCGTGAAAGTCGTGGGAACCGAATCGGCGGTCGCGGTGTACCGAATGTGTCAGGAAATCGTCGGATCGGACGCGCTGGTCCGTTCCGGATCGCCGGGTGTGTTCGGGGACGGCGAGCTGGAGCGGATGAACAGGGCGGCTCAGATCAACACGTTCGGGGGCGGGGTGAGCGAGGTGCAGCGAGAGATCGTGGCGACCATGCGGCTCGGGATGACCAGGGGGCGGCGATGAGCGAGCGGGAGGTCCCGGGCGGAGAGGGGGCGGCGGCCTCGGGCGAGGGCGGCGAGCACGAGGACGTGTTCGCGCGGGCGAAGGCGTACGAAGGCCAAGCGGCCGCGGTCGGCGGTGTGGGCAAGGACCTGGTCAACGAACCGATGATCCGGCACTGGTGCGAGGCGATGGGAGACACGAATCCGGCGTACGCGGGGGCGGACGCCACAGCGCCGCCCACCATGCTCCAGGCGTGGACGATGGGGGGCCTCTCCGGGCACGCGGGGCGTTCCGAGGCGTACGACGAGTTGCTCGGGCTGCTCGACGACGCCGGGTACACCTCGGTGGTCGCCACCGACTGCGCGCAGGAGTATCTGCGGCCGCTGCGGCCCGGGGACGCGATCACCTTCGACGCGGTGATCGAGTCGGTCTCCGAGCGCAAGACGACCAAGCTGGGCACGGGGTACTTCGTCACGACGCGGATGGACGTACGGGTGGGGGGCCGGCCGGTGGGGACACATCGGTTCCGGATCCTGAAGTACGCGCCGGCGGTCCGGAGAAGGAGTGCTCCAGGGGCGGAGGGGGCGGCCGCGGTTCCGAAGACAGCGGTGGCTGCCGAGGTCTCACCGCCCAAGCGGCCCCGCCCCGTCGTCAATCGCGACAACGCCGGCTTCTGGGAGGGCGTGTCCCGGCACCGGCTGCTCATACAGCGCTGCGACGGCTGCAGGACGCTGCGTTTCCCCTGGCTGCCGGGGTGCAACGCGTGCGGTTGCCCGGACTGGGACACGGTCGAGGCGGGCGGCGAGGGGACCGTCTACTCGTACGTGGTGATGCACCACCCGCCCTTCCCGGCCTTCGACCCGCCGTATGCGGTGGGGCTGATCGAACTCGCGGAGGGCGTGCGGATGATCAGCAACGTGGTGGGAGTGCCGCACGACCGGGTGCGGATCGGGATGCCGGTTCGGCTGGAGTTCGAGCAGGTGGACGAGGAGTTGGAGCTGCCGGTCTTCCGGGCCGTCGAGAGGAGCGGGGGCTGACATGGACTTCACGCCCACGGAGGAGCAGGCGGCGGCCCGCGATCTGGCCGCGCGGATCTTCGGAGACCTGTCCACGCACGAGCGGCTGACAGCCGCGGGCACCGGCAGCGACGCCGAGCTGTGGAAGGCGTTGTGCGAGGCCGGGTTGCCGGCCGCCGTCGAGGACACAGGGCTCCTCGGGCTGGTGCTCCTGCTGGAGGAACAGGGGCGGACCACGGCCCAGGTCCCGTTCGCGGCGAGCTGTGTGTACGGGCTGCTGGCGGTGTCGGCCCACGGTTCGGCGGATCAGCGGAAGCGGCTGCTGCCCGCGATCGGGGACGGGTCGGTGGTCGTGACCGGCGCCCTGCCCGAGGCTGCCGTACGGGTGGGCGGATCCGGGGAGTTGAGCGGTGTGGTCCCCGTGGTGCCGTGGCTCCGCGATGCCACGCATGTCCTCGTCGCCGACGACGAGCACGGCCTGTGGCTCGTACGGACCGCCGACGCGCGGTGCGAGCCCGTCGAGCTGACAGCGCCCTGGTCGGCGGGACGGCTGACACTGGACGGGGCACCGGGCGAGCGGCTGGGTGAGCGGCAGGGCGGTCCCGAAGCGGAGGTGGCGGGCCGAGGGGCGTACGACGACGTGCTGGCCACCGCGCGTACCGCCTTCGCGGGGCTGCAGGCCGGGGTGTGCGCGGGCTCGGTGGCCCGGGCGGTCGAACACACCAACACCCGCGAGCAGTTCGGGAGACCGCTCGCGACCAAGCAGGGCGTCCAACTCCGGGCGGCCGACGCGTATATGGACACCGAGGCGATACGGGTCACGGCCTACGAAGCGGCGTGGCGGCGGGACGAGGGGCTGGACTACGCCACCCACGCGCTGACCGCGGCCTGGTGGGCGTCGGAGGCGGGTTCCCGAGTGGTGCACGCGGGCCAGCATCTGCACGGCGGTACGGGAGCCGACCTCGACCACCCCGTGCACCGGCACTTCCTGTGGGGGCGGCAGCTGGACGCGTATCTGGGATGCGGGAGCGAAGTGCTCCAGGAACTGGGGGAGTTGATCGTGCACGGAGAGGGGGACGCATGAACACCGAGGCCGGGCCGGTGCGGGTCGGGGACGCCCTGCCGCCGCTGGAGATCGAGATCACCCGCACGCTCATCGTCGCCGGTGCCATCGCGTCGCGGGACTACCAGGACGTGCACCACGACGCGGAGCTCGCGCGGCAGAAGGGTTCGCCGGACATCTTCATGAACATCCTGACGACCAACGGGCTGGTCGGGCGCTACATCACGGACCGGTTCGGACCCCGCTCCGTGCTGCGGAGGGTCGCGATCAGGCTGGGTGCGCCCAACTACCCGGGCGACACGATGGTGTTGACCGGCACGGTGGAGGAGGTCGAGGGCGACACGGCGACGGTCAGGGTGGTGGGGGCCAACGGGATCGGCAGACATGTGACGGGGACGGTCACGGTCACTGTCCCCGGAGCCGATGGAGTCGATGGCGCTGAGGGAGCCAGCGGAGCTGATGGCGCTGAGGGTGCAGAGGGCGCTGAGGGCTTTGAGGGAGCCGAGAGGGCCGAGGGCGCCGCGGACCAAGAGGCGGGGAGCCGGCCATGAGCGTACGGACGAGGGACGCGCTCGGCGGGCGGGCGGCGATCGTCGGGATCGGGGCCACGGAGTTCTCCAAGGACTCGGGGCGCAGCGAGCTGCGGCTGGCCGTCGAGGCGGTGCGGGCCGCGCTCGACGACGCGGGGCTCACACCGGCCGACGTGGACGGGATGGTGACGTTCACGATGGACACCAGCCCGGAGATCACCGTCGCCCAGGCGGTCGGCATGGGCGAGCTGTCCTTCTTCTCGCGGATCCACTACGGCGGAGGCGCGGCCTGCGCGACCGTCCAGCAGGCGGCTCTCGCCGTGGCCACAGGCGTGGCCGAGGTGGTGGTCTGCTACCGGGCGTTCAACGAGCGGTCGGGACGGAGATTCGGTTCGGGGGTGCAGCGGCGCGAGCCGTCGGCCGAGGGCGCGGCGCTCGGCTGGTCACTGCCGTTCGGGCTGCTCACGCCCGCGTCCTGGGTGGCGATGGCGGCCCAGCGCTATCTCCACACGTACGGCCTGACGCCCGAGGCGTTCGGGCAGGTCGCGGTCGTCGACCGGAAGTACGCGGCGACCAATCCGGCAGCGTACTTCCACGGCAAACCGATCACACTCGCCGACCATGCCGCGTCACGGTGGATCGTCGAGCCGCTGCGGCTGCTGGACTGCTGTCAGGAGACCGACGGCGGCCAGGCCCTCGTGGTCACCTCGGTGGAGCGGGCGCGTGACCTGCCGCATCCGCCTGCCGTGATCACCGCGGCCGCCCAGGGCGCGGGACGCGCGCAGGAGCAGATGACCAGCTTCTACCGGGACGACCTGACGGGGCTGCCGGAGATGGGCGTGGTGGCACGGCAGCTCTGGCGCACGTCCGGGCTGACGCCGGCCGGAATAGACGTGGGAATCCTGTACGACCACTTCACACCGTTCGTGCTGACGCAGCTGGAGGAGTTCGGCTTCTGCAAGCCGGGCGAGGCCGCGGACTTCGTCGCCGAGGAGCGATTGCCGCTGAACACGCACGGGGGGCAGCTCGGGGAGGCGTACCTGCACGGGATGAACGGTGTGGCGGAAGGCGTACGACAGCTCCGGGGCACGTCCGTGAACCAGATACCCGGGGCCCGCCGGGTGCTGGTGACGGCGGGCACGGGGGTCCCCACCTCGGGGTTGATCCTGGGCTCGGACGATCGGGGCTGATTCCGGGAGCGGGGTGGATGACTGCGGTGCGCGTCCGGGCGGGGCGGGGTGCCTGTCCAGGCCGGGCGGAGTACGCGGGCGGGCCAGGGCGCAGCGCGGCCCAAGGCGCTCGCTTTCGCGCTCGGTGGGCGCCCCGGCGTACCCTCCGGTAGGGCACGTGGAGTGCGGCCGTACTACTCCCGCATCATTCCTGGGTCCGGGCTACTGCTTGGGGAGCCGTCTCTCAGGGGTGAACCCTCAGTGGGCCGGGGCCCGGCGTCCACCTTCAGTAGGTGGGGCCAGCCCCCCTCCTACAACCTGAGGCGGACACGGCTTCGGGACCTGCGGCCGATCCGCTGGAGTAGGGGGCGCTCCTAGCGTGGAGCCATGACCACAACCGTCTGCACCAGCGCTTCGAATGCGGCGACGCGGACCCTTGCGTACCCGTCGTTCTCCTCGTACGTCAAGGCCCGCCAACCAGTGCTGCTGCGTACCGCTCGCTCGCTGACCGCGAACCCGAGCGACGCGGAGGACCTGCTGCAGACCGCACTCACGAAGACGTATGTCGCGTGGGAGCGGATCGAGGACCACCGGGCCCTCGACGGCTATGTACGGCGCGCGTTGCTGAACACGCGGACGTCGCAGTGGCGGAAGCGGAAGGTCGACGAGTTCGCGTGCGACGAGCTCCCGGAGCCGGAGGCTCCGCCGGCCGGGGACCCGGCGGAACAGCAGGCGCTGCACGACGCGATGTGGCGCGCGATCATGAAGTTGCCTGCGCGGCAGCGGGCGATGGTCGTCCTGAGGTACTACGAGGACCTGAGCGAGGCGCAGACGGCGGAGGTGCTGGGAGTGTCGATCGGTACGGTCAAGTCGGCCGTGTCGCGTGCGCTGGGCAAGCTTCGTGAGGACCCTGAGCTGGGTCCCGTGCGCTGATCGGTGTGGCAGATCGGTGCGGGACAAGCACACTGCTCACGTCGGGGCAAGGAATCCCGTCGTGACGTGATCGATCATCCCGGAGTAGTGACATACCGCGCGGTATGTGAGCAGAATCAGCCCAACCCTTACTACCGCGTAGGCAATGTCGCCCCCGGGAGGACGCCGTGCTGAGCACGATGCAGGACGTACCGCTGCTGATCTCGAGGATCCTGACCCACGGGTCGACGATCCACGGTTCATCTCAGGTGATCACCTGGACCGGTGAGGGAGAGCCGCAGAGGCGCTCGTTCGCCGAGATCGGGGGCCGGGCGGCACGGCTGGCGCACGCGCTGCGTGACGACCTCGGAGTCCGGGACGACGACCGGGTCGCGACGCTGATGTGGAACAACGCCGAGCACGTCGAGGCGTACTACGCGATCCCCGCCATGGGTGCGATCCTCCACACGCTCAACCTCCGGCTGCCCCCCGAGCAGCTCGTCTGGATCGTCAACCACGCGGCCGACCGCGTGGTCGTCGCCAACGGTTCGCTGCTTCCGCTGCTCGCGCCGCTGCTGCCCCACCTCAAGACCATCGAGCACGTGGTGGTCTCCGGCCCCGGCGACCGTTCGCTGCTGGACGGGGCGTCGGTCCAGGTGCACGAGTACGAGGAGCTGATCGCCGACAAGCCGGAGAGCTATGACTGGCCGGAGCTGGACGAGCGCCAGGCCGCGGCCATGTGCTACACGTCCGGCACGACCGGCGACCCCAAGGGCGTCATCTACTCCCACCGGTCGATCTACCTGCACTCGATGCAGGTCAACATGGCGCAGTCCATGGGCCTCACCGACGCGGACACCTCCCTCGTCGTCGTCCCGCAGTTCCATGTGAACGCCTGGGGCCTGCCGCACGCGATGTTCATGACCGGCGTGAACGTGCTGATGCCGGACCGTTTCCTCCAGCCCGCCCCGCTCGCCGAGATGATCGAGAGCCAGCGCCCGACGCACGCGGCCGCCGTCCCGACCATCTGGCAGGGCCTGCTCGCGGAACTCAAGGCCAAGCCGCGTGACGTGAGTTCGCTGACCCAGGTCACCATCGGCGGCTCCGCCTGTCCCCCCGCCCTGATGAAGGCCTTCGACGAGCTCGGCATGCGCGTCTGCCACGCCTGGGGCATGACGGAGACCTCCCCGCTCGGCACGATCGCGCGGCCTCCGGCCCAGGTGGTGGGCACGGACGAGGAGTTCGCGTACCGCCTCACGCAGGGCCGTTTCCCGGCGAGCGTCGAGGCCCGGCTGACCGGCCCGGGTGGCGAGCGGCTGCCGTGGGACGGCGAGTCGGCGGGTGAGCTGGAGGTGCGCGGCCCGTGGATCGCGGGCGCGTACTACGGCGGCCAGGGCGCCGAAGTCCTGCGCCCCGCCGACAAGTTCAGCGAGGACGGCTGGCTCAAGACCGGCGATGTCGGCACGATCAGCCCCGACGGCTTCCTGACCCTCACCGACCGCGCCAAGGACGTGATCAAGTCCGGCGGAGAGTGGATCTCCTCGGTCGACCTGGAGAACGCGCTCATGGCCCACCCCGACGTCGCCGAGGCCGCGGTCGTCGCCGTCCCGGACGACAAGTGGGGTGAACGTCCGCTCGCCACCGTCGTGTTGAAGGAAGGCGCCGGCGCCGACTTCGAGTCCCTGCGGTCGTTCCTCGCCGGCGAGGGAAAGATCGCCAAGTGGCAGCTTCCCGAGCGCTGGACGATCATCGAGTCGGTACCGAAGACGAGCGTGGGCAAGTTCGACAAGAAGGTGCTGCGCAGGCAGTACGCGGCGGGCGAGCTGGACGTCACCCAGATCTGACGGTCACCGAGGGCGAGCAATGGCCTTCTGTCCGTATGTGATGCACTAAGTGAGTTGGGGCGCTGTTTCACGTGAAACAGCGCCCCAACTCATGTATGCGCACGTGCACTTCTCGCGGACCCACCCGCGCTGGGCCGGAAGGGCGCTCAGTTCGTGCCGATGCGAGCCAGCAGATCCACGATCCGGCCCTGCACCTCGGTACTCGTCGAGCGCTCCGCGAGGAACAGCACCGTCTCCCCCGCCGCCAGGCGTGGCAGTTCGGTCGGGTCGACGGCGGCGGTGTAGACGACGAGCGGGGTGCGGTTGAGCTGGCCGTTCGCCCGCAGCCAGTCGACGATTCCGGCACGTCGACGACGTACCTGCATCAGGTCCATCACGACCAGGTTCGGCCGCATCTGCGAGGCCAGCGTGACGGCGTCCTCGTCCGACGAGGCGCGTGCGACCTGCATCCCGCGCCGCTCCAGCGTCGAGGTCAGTGCCAGGGCGATCTCAGCGTGCTCCTCGATGAGCAGGACGCGCGGCGGGTGCTGCTCGCTGTCGCGCGGGGCGAGGGCCTTGAGGAGTACGGCCGGGTCCGCTCCGTACGCCGCCTCACGCGTCGCCTGGCCGAGGCCCGCCGTCACCAGGACCGGTACCTCGGCGGCGACGGCGGCCTGACGCAGCGACTGGAGCGCCGTGCGCGTGATCGGACCGGTGAGCGGATCCACGAAGAGCGCGGCCGGGAAGGCGGCGATCTGCGCGTCGACCTCCTCGCGCGAGTGCACGATGACGGGCCGGTAGCCGCGGTCGCTCAACGCCTGCTGGGTGGTGATGTCCGGCGCGGGCCAGACCAGCAGCCGGCGCGGGTTGTCGAGCGGCTCCGGGGGCATCTCGTCGTCCATCGGCTGCGGATGGGGCTGGTTCGCTACCTCGACCGCACCACCGGGGCCGTCGAGCGGCTCGGGGCCCTCGTCGGCGTTCTCGTCGGGTGCTCCTATGGCGTACGAACGGCCGGTGCCCTCGGTTGTGTTGGCCAGCCGGGACTGGGCTCCGCCGCCCTGCGGGTGCGGGCGGGCCGCGGTGTCCGTCTGCTCGGCGACGTCGGCGACGGGCTCGGGGCGAGTGCCGAGCTTACGACGCCGCCCCGAGCCGTTGGTCGAGTGCGGGGGAGGCGTGGGCGCCTGCGGCTGCGGAGCGGCCTGGGCCTGGGCCTGGGCTTGGACCTGAGCCGGAGCCTGCGCCTGGGCCTGAGGAATCGGCTGGGGCGTCGGGGACGCGGGCCGACTCGGCCGGGGCTGCTGCGCGTCCGTCATACGGCGCCCGAACGGTACGCCCTGCCCGAGCGTACGGACGCTGAACGCGCGGCCCTGTGTCGAGTTGGGGTCGACGGGAGGCGCCGCGGCCTCGGCGGGAAGCGGCTGGGCGGCACGGGTTTGCTCCGGCGCAGGCGCAGGCGCAGGCGCGGGCTCCGGGGCCACCGGCCCGTCGGCCGTACCCGGCCAGGGCTGTCCCGCAGCACCGGCCTCCTGCTGTACGGGGACCCCGGCGCCGGAGGTGTCGGCCGCACCGGGCCAGGGCTGCTGTGCCGCAGCCGCAGCCGCGTCCGCGTCCGCGGGGATCTGGGGCTGCTGCTGGGCGTTCTGCGCGGGTGCCTGGGTGCCCTGGGTGGGCGCAGCCGCTGCCGGGACTCCGCCGGGGCCGACGGCTCCCGCAGTACCGGCCGGAGTGGCCTGGCCCGGGACGGCCTGCGGCGGGAGGGCCTGCCCTGGGGCACCCGGTTGCGGCATGCCCTGCGGAGGAACAGCCTGCCCGGGAACGGGACCGGCCTGGGCGGGGGCGCCCTGACCGGGGATTCCCTGGGCGGGTACGGCGACGGGCAGGGGCTGCCCGGAAGCAGCCTGCGGTGCCATGCCCTCACCGGGTACGCCCTGAGCCTGAGCCTGGGGCAGCTGTCCGGGCAGGGACAGCGCCTGCCCGGGAACGCCCTGTACGGGACCCAGTTGCGCGGGCATCCCCTGCCCAGGAGCTCCCTGTCCAGGAGCCCCTTGTCCAGGAACCGCCTGCCCGGGAACCGCCTGCCCGGGAACCCCCTGCCCCGGGACGGCCACGGCCTGCCCCGGCGCGGCGGGCGCACCCTGCACACCCGGGGCCTGGGGAGCACCCTGCGCGGGGGCCATCTGCCCGGGAACCCCCGGCGCCCCGGTGGCGGTGGCCGCATCGAGCTCGCCCGCCGCCTGCCGCGCCCGTCGACGCCCGCTGGGCGCCTGCAGCGGATGAGGCTGGGGCGGCGTGTGATCGTCGGCCGCGTTGTGCGACGCCACGTCGTGGCGTCCGTCGTCGGCCTGGGCGGGAGCGTGTCCGAGCGCTGCCTGACTGAGAGCCGGTTGACCGACGGGTGCTTGGGCGAGGGCTGCCTGGCCGTGGGCTTCGGCCTGCTGAGCGGCGTACTCGGGAGAGCGGTCCGCCTCGGCCGGCGGGAGCGCGAACACCGCGCGCGGCCCCGCCTCCTGCGCCGCCGCACGCTCGGCCGCGGCGGCCAGCGCACGCCGACGCCGTCCCGTCGGCTGAGGCCCGCCACCACTGGCGTCCGCGACGGCACCCGCGTCCGGAGCGGGCGAGGGCGCAGCGGGCAATGCCGCCGGCAGCGCCTGCCGTTCGCCGTCCCGTCGCGCTCGCCGTCCACCGGCGGGCACGGGCACGCCCTGCGGAGGCACGGTCTCCCCGAGCCCCGTGGCAGCGGCACCGGCGGCGTGCTCGGCGGCGGTCACGACCGCGCCCTCGGAGACGCCGTCGCCCTCGGCCGGACTGGGCCGCCCTCGTCGCCGTCCGGTCCCGCCGGAACCCTCGGCGCCGCCCTCGTCGGGCGAGGCCTGAGCGGGAAGCGCGAGCTGAGCCCCGCCCCCGCCGTCGTCCCCGGCAGCGCGCCTACGCCGCCCGGTGGGCACGGCCGTCTCCGTCGAGGGCCCGACCTCGCTCTCCAGGAAGGCGTCGACGGAAGCCCGCCGGGCCCGCCGTCGCCCCCCGCCCTGCGGCGAGGCCTGCTCGGGCAGCGCGACCGCGGAACCGACGCCGCCACCACCCGGAGCCGAGCCCGGATCCACACCGCCGCCCGCATTCGCACTCACGGCCACGGCCGTACCGGCGCCCGCACCGGGAGCCGGAACCGCCCCGGCCCCGCCCCCGATCGGCACTTCGAGAACGAACGCGCTGCCGCTCATTCCGGGAACCTCGTGCGTCTGCAGCACTCCGCCGTGCGCGCGCACGATGCCCCGCACGATCGGCTCGTGCACCGGGTCTCCCCCGGTGTACGGCCCGCGCACCTCGATCCGTACGACCTCGCCGCGCTGCGCGGCCGCCACGACGACCGTGTTGTCCATGTAGCCGCCGGCCGAGACCGGCGCGTTGCCCGTGGAGTCGACGCCCGCGACGTCCGCGACGAGATGCGCGAGCGCGGTCGCGAGCCGCTGCGGGTCGACCTCGGCCTCGATGGGCGGCGCGTGCACGGCGAACTGCACCCGTCCGGGCCCGATCAGCTCGACCGCCCCGTCGACACCGGCCGCGACGACCGCGTCCAGCATCACTTTCGTACGGGTGACCTCTTCGGTCCCGGAGTCGAGGCGCTGGTAGGCGAGCACGTTGTCGACGAGCGTGGTGATGCGCGAGTACCCGGCCGAGAGGTGGTGCAGCACCTGGTTGGCCTCGGGCCACAACTGCCCGGCGTCGTCCGCGGCGAGGACCGACAGCTCGGTCCGCAGCTGGTCCAGTGGCCCGCGCAGGGAACGCCCGAGCACGGCGAGCAGCTGCTCGTGCCGCGCGGCCAGCGCCTCGTACCGGTCCTTCTCGCGCTCGGCGAGTGCCGCGTACCGGTCGTCGCCTGCGGCCAGCTCCTCCTCGTGCCGCTCACTCAGCTCGGCGACCTGCGTGCCGTGCTCCTCGCGGAGTGCCGCCAGCTCCTTCGCGTGCTCCTCGGCGGCCCGTTCGAGCTCTTCCTGGTGCCGCTGGGCCTCGGCGTCCTTCTCCTCGGCGAGCGAGTCGTACGGCCGGCGGTCCGTGAAGGTCATCACGGCCCCGACGAGCTGGTCGCCGTCCCGTACGGGTGCGGTGGTCAGGTCGACCGGCACCTTGTCACCGCTCTTGGACCACAGGACCTGCCCGCGCACCCGGTGCTTGCGCCCGGAGCGCAGGGTGTCGGCGAGCGGCGACTCCTCGTACGGGAAGGGCTCGCCGTCGGCGCGCGAGTGCAGCATCAGCGGGTGCAGTTCCTGCCCGCCCAGGTCGCTGGCCCGGAAACCGAGTATCTGAGCGGCGGCCGGATTGACGAGAACGACCCGTCCCTCGGTGTCCGTCCCCACGACACCCTCGGCGGCGGCCCGCAGGATCATCTCCGTCTGCCGCTGCGAACGAGCGAGCTCGGCCTCGGTGTCGACGGTGCCGGAGAGATCGCGTACGACGAGCATCAGCAGCTCATCGCTGGTGTAGCCGTAACCGTCGTACGCCTGCTGGCCGTTCTCCAGGTTCGCGCTGGTGACCTCGACCGGGAACTCACTGCCGTCGGTGCGGCGGGCGATCATCCGGGTGGGCCTGGTGCGGCCGCTCTCGTCGACGGTGTCGGGCCGCCGCATCGTGCCGGGGATCAACCGGGAGTCGAACTGCGGCAGCAGATCCAGCAGTCCGCGACCGACGAGCGCCGTGCCCGGGGCCTCGAAGGCCTCCAGGGCGATGGTGTTGGCGTTGACGACCGTTCCATTGGCGTTGACCAGCACCAACGCATCGGGAAGCGCGTCGAGTATGGCTGCGAGGCGAGCAGCGCCTCGGGATGGCCTGCTGCTCACGAGACGCTTCCTCCCTGTTACCGCACCTTGCCGACCGCGGATGCCATCTTGCCAACCGGTCCGCGACGTGTCACGCGAGGGAGTCTACGGGCAGTGGTTGCGCTCGCGGCGCCGGATGAGAGGGAGGTCGCACGTAGAGGGGACGCAGAACGGACGCAGAAGGCACGGAGAACTTGTGACCGTGCGTTTCGCCCCCTCGACCCATGAGCCCGCTGTGCGATTTCTGTCCGCTCGGCCTTTCGTTCCCCACGCACCGAACTCCGCAAAGTCGGGCATTCCTACGATCCGAACCCCGGAAGCACCGGCACGAGCGCGTCCCAGCGTGCGATCTCGCAACCATCGGTGCGCGCGTACGTCGCGTCGACGGGCCGTCCGGCCCAGGTTCCCGTGACATGCGCGGTGGCCGGACCGCCGTACTGCATCGTGCACATCCCGCCCGGCGAGGCCGGTGCGAAGGGGTCCTTGCCCCAGGTGGTCCTCCGGTCCAACTGATCGCAGGCGGCTCGGGCGTCGGGGTGGCTGCCGCCCACCGGATGACAGTCCAGTTCGAACGTCCCGTCCTTGCCGCCGCCCGCCTTGCTCACGGTCACGGTGAGCCGGTCGGCGTCGTCCGCCCCGCTCACCGGCGGCGGCATGACGGGAAGCGACGCGGCGTACGCGGCTGGCGGCGCCGCGGACAGCGCGGCGAGGGATGCGGCGGCGGAGGTGGCGGCGGTGAGGGCGAGGCGGCGCAGCATGAGGGCTCCAGTGGGTGAGGCGGATCGACGGGACCTGTTGGCGGGGACCTGCAGGCGGGACCTGAGGGACGACCTCCGTGTTCGGCTCCGGTGTCTCGTCTCTCGTTCTTTTGTCTCTGGTCTCTGGTCTCTGGTCTCTCGGGTCTCTCGGGTCTCTCGGGTCTCTCGGGTCTCTGGTCTCTCGCCTGTCTCGTCCGTCTCGTCGTCCGGGGGCGTGCGCCCCACTCCTCTAACGCCGTCCGCGCCGTGACGTTGCGCCGCGGGATGGGCTTTGCCCTCCGACCTTTCCGCCTAGTACCGTGGGGGGCGATTGGTGACAGCCCGCTCGGCTGTGTCATCATCTGCACGCACCATTCGCGCTCGCGCGGACGGTTGTGCTGGAGGCGTCGCCTAGTCCGGTCTATGGCGCCGCACTGCTAATGCGGTTTGGGACTTAAATCCCATCGAGGGTTCAAATCCCTCCGCCTCCGCCGAAGATCCCGAAAGCCCCGGTCATCACTGACCGGGGCTTCGGTCGTTCCTTGATCGTTCCGGGGTGTCCCGTGGGTCTCGCCGAGGGCCGCTTCGGGGTCGTTTGTGCAGGTCAGGCCAGGTCCGACAAACGGATTTCGCCTCACGCCGCCAGTCATGTAATGTTGTTCCCGCAACGCCGACCGGGAAGAAAAGCCCGGAAGGAAGAGCGAACACAACAGAACACACAAGCACTCGTAGCTTAACGGATAGAGCATCTGACTACGGATCAGAAGGTTGCAGGTTCGAATCCTGCCGAGTGCACACAGGTCAAAGGCCCCGGAGAGATCCGGGGCCTTTGGCGTTTCAGGGGCGTACAGCAGCGAAGTACAGCAACCGCGTCAACCGGTACCGCCCATGGCGTCGGACAGCTGGCCGATCGCGGCACGCACCTGCTCTTCGCTCGCTTCGGCGTAGACCTCCATCGTCATGGCGATCTGTGAGTGCCGGAGGATGCGCTGTGCCACCTTCGGGTGCACCTTCAGCGCGACCAGGAGCGAGCTGCATGTGTGCCGCGTGTTCCGGAGCGGGATCACCCGGAGTCCGGCGCGACGAGCCCGCAGGGCGAGCATGCGGGTCATGTTGCCCGGCTCGATGGGTGTGCCGTACTTCGTGGTGAAGATCAGGTCATGGCTGCCCTGCCAGAGCTCCCGGCGGCTTTCCGGTCGCCGGTCTGCTGAGCGCGACGGAGCCGCAGCGCCTTGAGGCAGAGTGCCGGCAGAGGGAGGAAATCGTCGGAGTCCTCGGTCTTGGTCTCGCGGTGCAGGATCTCCCGGCCCGCGCGCTGGATCTGGTGGTCGACGTACAGCTCTCCCCTCTCGAAGTCGACGGACTTCCACGTCAGACCCAGGACCTCGCCACGGCGGAGCCCGAGGCACAGCACGAGGACCCAGGCCGCGAAGAGGCGATCGTCCCGAGCGGCGGCATCGGCAAGGAACCGGCCCGCCTCAGCAACGGACCACGGCTTGATCCGGCGACGACGAGGCTTGGGCACCTTCACGAACGACGCCACGTCCTTGCTGATCTCCTCTTCGGTGACCGCATGGGTGAGCGCGGCCCACAGAGCATCGCGGGAACCCTGGATCACTCGCCGGGACGGGTACGACTCGCAGCAGTCACCGACCGCGCAGCACCTCCGGCGGGGAGCTTCCCGCTTGGCGTCCTTCCCCTGCGCGCAGCACTGACAGACGGTCGCCAACTTGGTCAGCCACTCGCGCACGTCCCGAACGGTCAGCTTGTCCAGCCGTTTCGAACCCAGGTGCGGGGCGATGTAGAGGCGCACGTACCCCTCGTACGAGACGTACGATCTAAAACTGCCGATCATCGTTGACACCTGGGTCTCCGATCACTACGGAGATCCACATGCCGAAGTCCATATCTACCACCCCGCCGCTTGACCGTGAGGCCAAGCGGCGCCTGGCCGTCATACGCCACGTCGAAGAGGTCACCGGGAACGTCGCCATGTCCTGCCGCTACTTCGGGATCAGCCGACAGGCGTACTACACCTGGTACCGCCGCTACCAGGCCGAGGGCGTCGAGGGCCTGCGCACCCGTTCCAAGGCGCCCAAGCACTGCCCCAACGCGACGCACGTCGAGGTGGTTGGGAAGATCATCTACCTCCGGCAGAACTACCACTTCGGCCCAGAGAAGATCGCCATGTACCTCAAGCGGTACCACGACGTCACCATCAGCAAGTCGGGCGTCTGGCGCATCCTCAACCGCCTCGACATGGGCCGCCTGCCGGCCTCCCAGCGCTACAAGCGCCACGACCGCAGATGGAAGCGCTACGAGAAGCAACTGCCCGGCCACCGCGTCCAGATCGACGTCAAGTTCATCGAGCCGCTCGCCTCAATGCCCCAGGGCCGCCGGGGCGGCCGCAACAAGTACTTCCAGTTCACCGCGATCGACGACTGCACCCGCCTGCGCGTGCTGCGCATCTACCCAACACTCAACCAGGCCACCGCCATTCAGTTCCTGGACTACGTCATCCAGCGCCTGCCGTTCCAGGTCGAGGTCATCCAGACCGACAACGGCGCCGAGTTCCAATCCGCCTTCCACTGGCACGTCCTGGACAAGGGCATCGCCCACACCTACATCACAAGCCCCGCACACCGCGACTGAACGGGAAGGTCGAACGCTCCCACCGCATCGACGCCGAGGAGTTCTACCGGCTCCTCGACGGCGTCATCATCGACGACGCCGAGGTCTTCAACGACAAGCTGCGCGAGTGGGAGGACTACTACAACTACCATCGCCCCCACGGCGGCCTCGGCGGCCAGACCCCCTACGAACGCCTCAAGCAGAAGACCACGACCCAGGCGTAATCGGTGATCTTCAGTTGCACACCCCTGAACCACGCCTGCTCCACGGTGTGTGGGCCGACGGCGGACGGGATGGGAGCGGGGGTTAGTGGTGGGTTGAGAAGGCCCTAGGGCTGAGGTCACTCATTGCGTCGTCTCCCAGACCTAGTGCCGTTCGTTGCGGTCTTGTGGGAAGCTTCGGCTCCTTATGCGGCAGCGGGGGGTTGAAGTGCATGAGTGGGACGTCAAATACGTGGTCTTCTATTGCCCACCGGTGTCGTTGGCGTTGATGTGCGTGCTGCGCTTCAGAAGCGGATTATCTTGGGAGGCCGCAGCGTTCGGAGGGGTGGTCGTCCCGCTGGGGCTGTTCGGTGCGGCGTGGGGAGCTCACCTCTTGGCGCGCCGTTCGAGCCGCTGATCCGCCGCGGACGGTGGCCCCTCGTCTTGAGCGTTCTGGCCCTCACAATCCGCTTGTCGGCCTGAGTCGTCTGGTACCGAGTTCGGTGGGCAAGACGCCAGACCATGGCTCGGGGACTGGCTGCGGCAGGCTGGCCGCAGTGGCCCCGCCCGCAGGCCCAGGCCGTCGAGGGTTTCCTGGACGCGTGGTGGACCAGGACCCTGCGGACGCAATCCCCGCCGACCTCGGCAGCCGAGGTATTCGAGAGCTGCGTGACGGCGGGGTCCTCAGTTACTCCGTGGCTGGCCCGCTGGGAGATGGAGAACGGCCCGATCGCCCGTCAGCACCTGAACGAGAGCGTCCATTGGTGGCGGGAGGAGCTGGATTCGGGCGACTCGCCCTTCTCCTGGTGGTGGGGCGCGGAGCCAGAGGCAGAAGGGCGGGCCGCCTGGCAGGAAGTGAGGCTATGGCTGGCTGGTCAAGGCCGGTAGTCGAGTTGAGCAAGGGCTGCGGCCCGGCATGCGGTCATGACCACCCAGTGCCGCATCAGAAGCCTCGATTTCTGACACCAGAGCCTGACACCAACAAGCACGAACGGCGCCGGTCGACACCGAACCTCAGTGGTCAGCCAGCCGAAGCACAGAACGGGTTGGCCGACGTCGACAGCTCCCGATGATCGACCTGATAAGGATGAGGACAAAACTCAAAGGAACATCCTCAGTGCTCGGGCTCCGTCCACTCTTTATGGACGGCACCTGCGTTGCGTATCAGGTCATAGTTTTACCCAGCCGTTCAGCCAACCTTGCTGGAGGCGGGTACAGATCGGCAGGGGATGGGCGTGCGTGGAACCGCTATAAGCGCTTCGGACGTTTTGACTCCACAGAGGATCTGGCTTTCCTACGCTGGTCTCTTTCAGAGCCGCAGAGGTCGGGGGAACAAGTGAGTACCGAGATCGTTCAGTTGGTCGAGCAGGCGGGTCCATATCTGACGGCCGCGGTCGGTGCGTACGGGGCAGCTGTGCTTACCCGGGCAGAGGACGCGGCGGCGGATGCCACGGTCACGTTGGGGCGGCGGATCCTTGGGACGGTATGGCGGCGCCGGGACGAGGAGGGCCAGGCGGAGTTGGAACGCGTGGTGGACGAGGCCGCCGACGAGCAGGACGCGTCCTACACGGCGGCAGTGCTGGGCAGGCTGCTTCGACGGGCGTTGCAGGACGATGCCGAGTTGCGTGCGGAACTGTCCGCGATGCTGCCAGCTCCGGCTGCCGGTTCGGTCACCATTACTGCGTCCGGTGAGCGGTCGATCGCCGCTCAGCACATCGGGAACGCAATCACCGGTGACGGTCACACCGCGCCACGGCCGTGAGCACCGACGACGAGCTGTCTCGACTGCGGATCGAGGCGACCGGGCAGAGGCCGATCGCTGCTCAGCACATCGGGAACGCGTACACCGGCGACGTGCTGCCGGCCGAGGTACTGCACACGCCGGAGAAGGTATCCGCTGCTCCGGGCACCTCCAACCTGCCCCCGGCCGCCCTCTGCCTGGGGCGGGAGGAGGAACTGGCCCGGCTTCGGCGCATCCTGAGCAGCCGGCGCGAGGGTGCGATCACGCAGAGCGGGGCGGTGCATGGTCTGGGCGGGATCGGCAAGAGCACGCTCGCCCTGCACTATGCCCACCGCCACCGTGGTGACTACGCCCTGATCTGGTGGATCAACGGCGCGTCCCCCGACGAGATCGAGACCTCACTCACCACCCTCACCCACACCCTGGTGCCCGGCTGGGCCGCTACGGTCGATCGGGTGGGGCAGGTGGCGTGGGCGATGCAGTGGCTTGCATGGCATCCGGACTGGCTACTGATCTACGACAACGTAGAGAACCCCGACGACCTCACCCCCTACACCGGCGCACTCCACCAAGGCCATCACCTCGCCACCAGCCGCCGCACCACCGGCTGGCCCGACAGCGCCCCCACCCTGAACCTGGGCAACCTCACCCCTGACGACGCCACAAACCTGCTGTGCCGACTTGTTTTCAAGGACGCCAGCCCCACCACACGCCAGCAGGCCGAAGCCCGAGCTCTTGCCGTCGAGTTGGGGCACTTCCCTCTCGCGATCAAACAGGCCAGCGCCTACCTGGCCCAGAACCGCGGCATCAGCTTCGACGCCTACCGCCGCCGCCTTGACTCCAAACTCGCCAAGACGGCCCACGGCAGCGACGCCGAACGCACCCTTGCCCGCATCTGGAACGTCACTCTCCATGCCTTGGAGACGGCTGATCCGCTGGCTGTGGAATTGCTGCACACCGCCGCCTGGCTGGCCCCTGACGACATCTCCCACAGCCTGCTCACCCCGGCCGGCATCGACCCGGACGACATCGCCGAGGCCGCCGGGACCCTAGCCGCGTACAGCATGGTCGCCGACACCGGCACCACGCTGAGCCTCCACCGTCTGGTCCAGATTGTCCTACGCACCCCGCAGCAAACCAACGACAGTCGGTCGACCCGGCACCTGCAAGGACGCGACCGCGCCGAACAAGCAGTCCTCCACAGCCTGACCCCGCCGCCAGGCCAGGACACTCCAACCGAAGACCAGTGGGATGCCCTTACACCCCACCTCGTCACCCTCGCCGCCACCAGACCACCCGAACACCACAACGGCCCACTTTCCAATGCGTATGAGAACGCTGCGCAACGACTCCACCAGCAGGGCCACACTGCACGCGCCGTACCCCTGTTGGAGGCCGTCCTCGCCCAACACGAGCATGCGCTTGGCAATACGCACCATGTCACCTTGAACAGTCGCAACAACGTCGCGAGCGCCTACCAGACGGCGGGCGATCTGCGACGCGCCATCCCCCTGCACGAGGCGACCCTCGCCCAGTGCGAGCAGGTCCTCGGCGAGAACCACCCCGACACCTTGAACAGCCGCAACAACCTCGCCACCGCCTACCAAGCGGCAGGCGATCACAAACGCGCCGTCCCACTGCTGGAGGCCGTCCTCGCCCAACGCGAGCAGGTCCTCGACAACACCCACCCCGACACCTTGAACAGCCGCAACAACCTCGCCACCGCCTACCAAGCGGCAGGCGATCACAAACGCGCCGTCCCACTGCTGGAGGCCGTCC
>NZ_JBVIPT010000004.1:0-125529 GCF_055577685.1 Streptomyces sp. NPDC033178 | reverse complement strand
TCCTCGCCCAACGCGAGCAGGTCCTCGACAACACCCACCCCCACACCCTGAACAGCCGCAACAACCTCGCCACCGCCCTTCAGATGGCGGGGGATCTAGAACACGCCATCCCACTGCTGGAAGTCACTCTCGCCCAACGGGAGCAGGTCCTGGGCAACACCCACCCTGACACCCTGGCCAGTCGCAACAACCTCGCCAGTGCCTACCAGGCGGCGGGCGATGTCGAACGCGCCATCGCACTGCTGGAGGCCGTCCTCGCCCTATGCGAAACGGTTTTGGGCGACACCCACCCTCACACCCTGGCCAGCCGCAACAACCTCGCCAGCACCCTTCAGATGGCGGGGGATCTAGAACGCGCCATCCCACTGCTGGAGGCCGTCCTCGCCCAGTGCGAACAGATTCTGGGCAACACCCACCCTCACACCTTGATCAGCCGTTGCAACCTAGCCAACGCCTGCCGAGCGGCGGGGGATCTAGAACGCGCCATCCCACTGTTAGAGGTCACCCTTGTCCAGTTCGAGCAGGTCCTGGGCGACACCCACCCTCACACCTTGATCAGCCGCAGCAGCCTTGGCAGCGCCTATCAGGTGGCGGGGGATCTAGAACGCGCCGTCCCACTGCTGGAGGCCGTCCTCGCCCGACGCGAGCAGGTTTTGGGCGACACCCACCCAGGCACCCGGACTAGCCGCAACAACCTCGCCAAGATCCGTAAGGTCTCCCAGCCCGTACACCAACGGGATGCCGAAACCCCAGAAACCGCCTGATCCCGGCGACCTCCCCCAGAAGGTGGCGATCCGCCGCTCACTGCGAGATTGTCTACGAGGTCCCGATCAGCCGCTACTGAGGCTTTCGGCCTAGAGCGACGGCCATCCCGTTCCTACCGCAGGGTCAGGATGCAGAGCGAATGACCCTCGTCGGGGTCCCCGACATATGTCCAGAGTTTCAGCGTCTTGCCGTCTCGCAGGGCCTTGTAGGTGGAGTTCACGCGATCGGCTTCGAACGACACCGTAACGCTGCTCTGTCCCTCCCGGCCGTTGTCGTCCCAGGTACCCGATCCCGACCGGGGTTCGTTCTCCGGCCCGTAGGCGGAGATGTCGTAATCACCGCAGACATCGTCGGCAGTGAATGTTCCATCCGGCTTCAGCTCTAGCCTGCCGCCCGTGCCGTCGCCCCACATGGTCGTTGTCTGCGATCGGGGTAGCTCGGCCGGCTCACCGTCAGGAACTGGCGGGGAGGCGAACCTGCCACATGCGACGAGGGCGAACGCGACGGGGACGAGGACCAGGGCTGCCCGGTAGGAACGCAACTCACGCCACCCCAACACCTTCAGCGGGACACACGAACGACCCGGGTTCGACCAGCTATCGAGCACGCGCTCGTCATCTTGGCAGCATTATTGAACATGTTCAACTTCTCCGGGCGGCTGTGGGAGTCACGGCATCTGGCGGACAACGCTCACAAGAACGGCCCCTGATCGAGCCGTCCGCCACCACTCGGCGCGCGCCCGCCTGGGCAATCAGTTCTCGGCCTTCGCAGGGAAGCGAATCAGGGGAACCGGCATCAGGCAGAGCGCGAAGGCCACCTGCGCCAGGACTGGGACGAAGAGAAGCGCCGCGAAGTTCTGGAAGAGCAAGAACCATGTGGGCAGGAGGAGGAGCCCCGCCAGGCGGATACGGAATGCCGCCCCCTTGCGCTTGTTGAGCAGCCCGAACAACAGGATTACCAGCAGTGAGGGGATGCCCACCGTGAGCCCCACCCAGGCAATGGAGTCGTCCCACAGGTAGTAGGCGGTGTCCTCCCAGTACGAGCGGGTGCGAGGCAGGTGGGACACAAGCTCGTGCTGGCGGGGAGCTGTCAGGGCATAGACGAGCCATGCCGCCACCCAGATCAGCAGGTAGCGACCGACGGCATCAGCGATGCACAAGCCGACACGGCCGAGTCGGTGCCGAGGAGAGGTGACCACGAAGGGCATAGCGCATAGTGACACCTTTTTTGAACGCGTTCAAGGAAGTCGAGCGGAGGCCAGGAGTGACAGACAGTCCGGCCGGCGGTACAGCAGCGGGGTACCGCAACCACAGCAACCGACCCCGTCCTGTAGCGCCTCCCCGGGACCGCTAACCGACCGGAATGACTGTCGCTGACCGATCTGTCTAGAGCTACGGATCAGAAGGTTGCAGGTTCGAATCCTGCCGAGTGTGCACAAGTAAGAGGCCCCGGACGGCGAGTCCGGGGCCTCTTGCGTTGCGGTGGGCGGCCGTTGGGGTGTGCGGCGGAGAAGCGTTGGGGTCAGGTTCCGCGGACCTCTTCGAGATAGTCGCTCATCAGCTTGCCGGTTCGGGTGAACCAGTCGTTCAGGACGGCGATTTCGGCGGGGGAGTAGTCGTTGAACTGCTCGGTCAGGCGGACGTAGTACGGGCCGTAGAGGGCGGTGACCCGGTCGACCGCGGCCGGGACCGCCGCGATGCGTACGCGGCGGCGGTCGGACGGGTCGGGTTGGCGGGTCACGTAGCCCGCGCGTTCCAGGCGGTTGACGATGCCGGTGACCGCGCCGGTGGTGACGTGGGCGCGGGTGGCCAGGTCGCCTGCCGTGAGCAGGTGCTCGCCCGCTTCCAGGATGAAGCCGAAGCAGGTCAGGTCCGAGGCGTTCATGCCCAGGCGCTGGGCCATCTCGTGCTGGGCGACCATGCTCGTGGCGACGACGTGGTCCATCGCCGAGAGAGTCTCCGCCGGGGTGGCCGACGGTCGCTGCCGCGGGCCCGAGCCGCTCTCGCTCGCCCTCTTCTCGCTCACCCGCTTCTCCTTCTTCTGCTCTCGCTCCTCATTCTCTCCCTGCCAGGCCTCTGGGAGATCTCTTAGTTTGTAAGGTAAAATCCTTACGTGCTAAGAGGATCCGCTGGATCCTGGTCGTGCGTCGACCAGTGGGTCAGTAGGTCAGCAGGTCGTCAGTCGGCAAGCCAGTCGGCCGGGAGGTATGTACATGAGCGGGTATCACCATGATGAGGGGCACACCGTCGCCGGGTGGACCGGTTGCGCTGTGGCCGTCGTGGGCACGTCGGTGGCCGGGGTCGGGATGTGTCTGGGGTCCGCGGCCGGGATCTGGCTGGGTCTCGGCGTCGTGGGGCTCAGTGTGCTGGTGACCTGGGGGCTCCATCTGGCGGGATGGGGCAAACCGCCCGGGATCCGGCCGGTCGCGGAGCGGGGCATGAGGGTGCGGGACCGGGCCGCGAGGGCCGGGCATCCCGCGTGTGTCGGGTGCCGGCTGGCCGGGCGGGGGCGTTCGGTGAGCACCGTCGTGGCTGTTTCCGCCCACGGGGCCCAGCGGGCCCAGGTGGTGCAGGGGGCACAGGTGGTGCAGAGGACGCAGCGGCCTGATGCCGCCTCTGGATCGGCTCCCTCTGAGTCCGTGGTCTGACGGACGTCGCGTTGTCAGTGGTGCCCTCTACGCTCGTGAGTGATGGCACAGGTGTGGAGATGTACGGGGCTTCGGTGGGGCGGAGAAGGGCCCGTGCTGACGTGGGACGGGGGGCGTCGAAGTGCGTTGCCGTGGGGGAAGCAGGTTGCGTTCGCCGTTGCCCGTGAGGGCGGGCGGACATGTGTGGGGGCGCGGGGGAACAGCTGTCCTTCGCGGGCAGCGGTGTCCGGGCGGAGTGTCGGGGCCCGGTGTGAGGAGTGCGGGCGGCTGGACCGGGCCCACTCCGTGGCCGCGGACACCATCGCCGACGACCCCCGGCCCTACTCCGTCTATCTGGCGTGGTTCGGACCCGGGTTGGTCAAGGTCGGGATCACCGCCGTCGAGCGCGGGTCCGCCCGGCTGCTGGAGCAGGGCGCCGTCGTCTTCACCTGGCTCGGGCGGGGACCTCTGATGGCCGCCCGGCGGAGCGAGGAGTTGCTGCGTACTGGGCTGGGGGTGCCGGACCGGATCCCGTACGACGCCAAGCGGGCCGTGCGGAGCGAGTTGCCGGAGGCGGGGGCGCGGGTGGCGGAGGTCCGGGAGCTGCATGCCCGGGCCGTGGGGCTCGGCGGGTGGCCCGAGGCGTTGGAGCGGATGCCGTTCGTGGCCGTCGATCATGCGGAGGCCTTCGGGCTCGGCGGGTTGCCGCCCGCCGCCGGTGTCGTCGCTGAGCTCATGGCGGGCGGTGTCGTGAGCGGGGAGCTCGTCGCTGCCGCCGGGCCGGATCTGCATCTGCGGACCGGGCGTGGGGTCGTCGTGCTCGACACGCGGCTCATGACCGGCTGGGAACTGACCGGGACCGGCGGGGCTGAGCGGGGTGAAGTCACCGTGCCTGTAAGGGAGTTCGGGGGTGTTCAGGGCGGGCTCTTCTGAGGGAGGGGTGGAGACGGGGAGGAATGGTCAAGAGATCGATCCCTCTGGGATCCCCTTCGGCAAAGGCCCTGGACGCGGCGCGACGGCGGGGCCGAGAGTGGGCGACATGAGCGATCACTTCATTGCACCTGTCGCCGACGGTGCCTCTGTTGCCGATACCCCCACCACCTCTGCTCCCACGACGCCTGTTCCCACCAGCCCTGGCCCTCCCTCCGCTCCCGCCTCTACGCCTGTCGATGCCCCTGCCGTGCCCGTCGCCGCGTACGAACCGCCGTACTACGCCGTCGTGTTCACCTCGGTGAAGACGGAGGAGGGCGGACGGGACGGGGTGGCCGGAGGGTACGGCGAGACCAACGAGCGGATGGAGGAGCTGGTGGAGAAGATCCCGGGGTACCTCGGGATGGACTACGCGGGCTCCCCCGGCGGGCTGTCCATCACCGTCGGCTACTTCCGCGACGCGGACGCCGTCGAGGAGTGGCGGAGCAATGCCGAGCACCTGGCGGCGCAGAAGCGCGGGCGTGCCGAGTGGTACGAGCGCTACAGCCTGCATGTCGCCAAGGTCGAGCGAAGCCATGGGTTCGAGCGTGAGCACGGCTGACGGGGTCATTGGAGTGGACGGGAGCGACAACACAGCCGGGGACGGCGACAGGAGGGACCTGGTGCACAGGAGGGACCTGGTGCAGGGGACGGACGAGGCCCGTGAGGTGCGGCGGTTCTGGGAAGGGCTCGGGCTTCCCGGGCTCGTCGACGTTCATACCCACTTCATGCCCGAGCGGGTCCTGACGAAGGTCTGGGAGTACTTCGACGCGCTCGGGCCGCTGACCGGTGGTGTCGAGTGGCCCATCACCTACCGTGCCGAGGAGCGCGAACGGGTCGGGCTGCTCCGGGAGTTCGGGGTGCGGGCGTTCACCGCCATGCTCTACCCGCACAAGCCGGGCATGGCCGAGTGGCTGAACCAGTGGGCTGTCGAGTTCGCCGGCCGGACCCCCGACTGTCTGCACACGGCGACCCTCTTTCCGGAGCCGGGCGTGGCGGCGTACGTCCACAGGGCGGTTGACGAGGGCGCGCGGGTCTTCAAGGCGCACGTCCAGGTGGGGGCGTACGACCCGGCCGACGAACTCCTGGATCCGGCCTGGGGATTGCTCGCCGAGGCCGGGACGCCCGTCGTGATCCACTGCGGTTCGGGGCCCTCGCCCGGCAAGCACACCGGGCCCGATCCGATCGGGCGGGTGCTCGCGCGGCATCCGCGGCTGCGGCTGGTGTTCGCGCACATGGGGATGCCGGAGTACGAGGACTTTCTCGGCCTCGCCGAGCGGTTCGGCGAGGTGCGGCTGGACACGACGATGGCGTTCACGGACTTCAGCGAGCAGTTCGCCCCGTTCCCCCGGCGGGCGCTCCCCCGGCTCGCCGATCTCGGTGACCGGATCCTGCTCGGGACCGACTTCCCCAACATCCCCTATCCGTACGTCCATCAGCTGCGTGCGCTGGAGGGGCTCGGCCTGGGGGACGAGTGGCTCCGGGCGGTCTGTCACGACAACGGGGCGCGGCTGTTCGGGCTGTGAGGAGAGGACTGGCGGAGGGGCAATCCGTCGTGGTCAGTCGGTGATGACGAGTTGCTCGTCCGTCGACAGGTCCCGCCAGGAGAGGCTGAGTGCTCCGTCGGTGACCTGGTGGACATCGAGTTTCATGAAATAGACGTCGTCGTCGGGCACGGTCATGGCCGGCAGGCGCAGCGTGTGGAGCGCGCGCCCGGTGCCCGCGTCGAGGACGAGCAACTCGGCGTATGGCGTGCTCGGGCGCGGCCGGTGCCTCGGTGCCGAACGTGGCGGGGAAGGGGCCCTGCGCGCCGGTGACCAGGTCGCTCTCCTCCCCCGAGGGCTGCAACCACTGGGCCAACGGCACGAGCAGGAGGCAGACGGCGGTGGCGGCCACGATGAGCCACAGGAACTTGCGGCCCTCCCGAAGCCCGAGTTCCTCCATCGAGGGCATATGTCCGTCAGGTCTGTCCCCACCAGCCACAACAGCCCCCACAGGCCACCCCCAGATCACCATGACCGGCGGCTGACGGATCCTCCCCCACCGCCGTCCGGGGAGGCAAGGAGTTGCCAGAGCGTTGCCTGAGAGGTGGCTGTGCGTTTCTCAGGCAATTCACAGGTTCCAGAAAGCGTGCTCTCAGAGGAGCCCAGCAATGTGTGCGCTATGACCACGACCTCGCCCCAGGGGCGCACCGAACTGCTGAGGCCGGACGGGAGCCCCGTCCGAGTGCTTGTGGTGGACGACGAGCTGTCGATCACCGAGCTGTTGTCCATGGCCCTTCGCTACGAAGGCTGGCAGATCCGCAGCGCGGGTGACGGGACCGGTGCGGTGCAGACCGCGCGCGAGTTCCGGCCCGACGCCGTGGTGCTGGACATGATGCTGCCCGACATGGACGGTCTCGCCGTCCTCGGCCGGCTGCGGCGCGAGCTGCCCGATGTGCCCGTTCTCTTCCTGACCGCCAAGGACGCGGTCGAGGACCGGATCGCGGGCCTGACGGCCGGCGGCGACGACTACGTCACCAAGCCCTTCAGTCTCGAAGAGGTCGTGGCACGCCTGCGCGGGCTCATCCGCCGCTCCGGCGCCGCCGACCGCCGCTCCGACTCGGTGCTCGTCGTCGGTGACCTCACCCTGGACGAGGACAGCCACGAGGTGTCGCGGGCCGGCGAGGGCATCCACCTCACCGCGACCGAGTTCGAGCTGCTGCGCTTCCTGATGCGCAACCCGCGCCGGGTGCTCAGCAAGGCGCAGATCCTCGACCGCGTGTGGTCGTACGACTTCGGCGGTCAGGCCAATGTGGTCGAGCTGTACATCTCCTACCTGCGGCGCAAGATAGACGCCGGTCGTGAGCCGATGATCCACACCCGTCGTGGTGCGGGGTATCTGATCAAGCCCGCGGTGTCATGAGCGGGCGACGACAGCTGCGGAAGCAGCGGCGCCGACAGCCTCGGACGCTGCGGACGCGGCTCGTCGTCTCGGCGGTCGCGCTCATCGCGGTGGTGTGTGCGGTGATCGGTACGGTGACGACGGTCGCGTTGAGCCAGCACCTGTACAAGCAGTTGGACACACAGGTGACCGAGGCCGCCAGGCGTGCCGGTGGTCCGCCGCCGGACCAGTTGCCCGAGAACCCGAACGGCGGCGTGTCGTCGAGGCCCGCCGGGGGTTCCTCGACGGACGACCAGCTCACGGAGTTCGTCACCAAGGGCGGAACGCAGAAGGACACCATCGCCGCCGAGGTCGACGCCGACGGCGGGATCACCAAGGCGGTCGTCGCCGTGGAGAAGTCCACCGGCGGCGCCTTCGACGGCATGGACTCCGACGAGCTCGGCGAGGCGGCGAAGGCCGCGCTCGCTTCCGTGTCCAAGACCGGCATGCACACCGTCGACATCCCGGGCATGGGCGAGTACCGCGTCACGTACGTGACCGGAGTCAAGGGCGACTTCTACGTCGCCCTCCCCACCGAGTCCGTGACCAGCACCATCAACACGCTCATCCTCGTCGAGGTGAGCGTCACGGTGGCCGGTCTGGTCGCCGCCGGAATCGCCGGCTCCGTCCTGGTCACGGTCGCCCTCCGCCCCCTCCGCAAGGTCGCCTCCACCGCCACCCGCGTCTCCGAACTCCCCCTCCACACGGGCGAGGTGACGCTCAACGAGCGCGTCCCCGAGTCCGAGACCGACCCCCACACGGAGGTCGGGCAGGTCGGCGCCGCGCTCAACCGCATGCTCGACCACGTCCACGGCGCCCTGCACGCGCGCCAGGAGAGCGAGACGCGCGTACGGCAGTTCGTCGCGGACGCGAGCCATGAGCTGCGTACGCCGCTGGCGTCCATCCGCGGTTACGCCGAGCTGACCAGACGCGGACGGGAGGAGACCGGGCCCGACACCAGACACGCGCTCGGCCGGATCGAGTCCGAGGCCGGGCGGATGACCGGGCTCGTCGAGGACCTGCTGCTGCTCGCGCGCCTCGACGCCGGACGGCCGCTCAGCTACGAGCACACCGACCTCTCCCCGCTGGTCGTGGACGCCGTGAGCGACGCCCGCGCGGCCGGGCGCGAACACAACTGGCGGCTTGAGCTGCCCGACGAACCCGCGCTCGTGCTGGCGGACGCCGCCCGCGTCCAGCAGGTCATGGTAAATCTGTTTGCGAATGCGCGAACGCACACACCTCCGGGAACGACGGTGACCGCACGCGTGCACCGTCAGGGAGCCTGGGTGTGCGTGGACGTCCAGGACGACGGCCAGGGCATTCCGCCGGACCTGCTCCCGCATGTCTTCGAGCGGTTCGCCAGGGGCGACTCGTCCCGGTCACGTGCCTCCGGGTCCACCGGACTCGGGCTCGCCATCGTGCAGGCCGTCGCGGCCGCGCACGGCGGTGCGGTGACCGTCGACAGCGTGCCCGGACGCACCGTCTTTACCGTGCATCTGCCCGCGCTGGAGCCGGAAGCCTCGCATTCTCATGAGGCCTTCATTTCCTCATCGAATTCGCAATCGTACTCACAGGCACAGCACAGCACGACCACATGGGTGCAACAGGGCGCTTGACGAGAGTCTTCGTCATGCGAACCGAACCTTCTCCCGGCAACCTGCCGGCGCGGGAGCACCTCCCGGCCGGAAATGCCGGTACGCCTGTCCTGGACGTAGTGATCCCCGTCTACAACGAGGAGAAGGACCTCCAGCCGTGTGTGCTCAGACTGCATGAGCACCTTGCCCGCACCTTCCCGTACGCGTTCCGCATCACCATCGCGGACAACGCGTCCACGGACACCACTCCCCTGGTGGCGGCGCGGCTGGAGGCGGAGATACCCGAGGTCAGGGCGTTCCGGCTGGAGCAGAAGGGGCGCGGTCGAGCACTGCGCACCGTCTGGTCCGCCTCGGACGCCCCGGTCCTCGCCTATATGGACGTGGACCTCTCCACCGACCTCAACGCGCTTCTCCCGCTGGTCGCCCCGCTGATCTCCGGTCACTCGGACCTGGCGATCGGCTCGCGGCTCGCCCGCAGTTCGCGGGTGGTGCGGGGCGCGAAGCGGGAGTTCATCTCCCGTACGTACAACCTGATCCTGCGGGGCTCGTTGCAGGCCCGCTTCTCCGACGCCCAGTGCGGTTTCAAGGCGATCCGGCGCGATGTCGCGCAGGTGCTGCTGCCGCTCGTCGAGGACACCGGATGGTTCTTCGACACCGAGATGCTGGTGCTCGCCGAGCGGGCGGGACTGCGGATCCACGAGGTGCCGGTCGACTGGGTCGACGACCCGGACTCGACCGTGCACATCGTGAAGACCGCGACCGACGACCTGAAGGGTGTCTGGCGGGTGGGGCGCGCCCTGGCCACCGGTTCGCTGGCGCTAGACCGGCTCGCCCGGCCCTTCGGCGACGATCCCCGCGACCGCGAGATCAGCGGCGTACCGAAGGGTCTTGCCCGCCAGCTCGTCGGGTTCTGTGTCGTGGGCGCGCTGTCCACGCTGTTCTATCTGCTGCTCTACAGCGGCTTCCGTACGTTCTCGGAGTCGCAGGTCGCCAACGCGCTCGCCCTGCTCGTCTCGGCGGTCGCCAACACCGCGGCCAACCGGCGTCTCACCTTCGGTGTGCGCGGCCGGGGCGGCGCGGTGAAGCACCAGGCGCAGGGCCTGGTCGTCTTCGGCATCGGGCTCGCCCTGACCAGTGGTTCGCTCGCCGCCCTGAACGCGGCGACGAACGACCCCGCGCACTCCACCGAACTGGCGGTGCTGATCGCCGCCAACCTCGCGGCCACCGTGCTGCGGTTCCTGCTCTTCCGGGCCTGGGTGTTCCCGGACCGGCGCGACGAGTCACCGTCGACCGTCGTCGCCTCGCACACACCCACCGTGCCGGTCGGACCCGCGCCGCCCGTCTACGCGACGGCGCCACAGTCCCCGTACGGATCGGCTCCCGCGCCCCACGAGACGACCTCGTACGGGACGACCGCGTACGGCACGACCCACTCTCCGCACGACCACCAGACCTGGGGGGACGCGACCATGCAGCTTCAGCCGGTGCGTCCGAACGATCACGATCCGAGGGACGCACGATGACGACGACTCAGCCCGACACGAGCTATCAGGGGGGCGTCGGTCCCTCCGGGTGCGCGAGCCCCGACTGGGGACCGCCGGGCCCGACCGGGGCAACCGCCGTACAGGAGCCCGTGGTTGCTCCGCCGGCCGCCCCCGAGGACGGCAGCCCCAAGCAGCCCTTCGTACGCCGTCTGTGGCGCGGGCGGCCCGAGGACCACCGCTGGACGCGTCCCGCGTTCCTCGGCACGCTGCTGCTGATCGGCGCGCTCTACACCTGGAACCTCACGGCCTCCGGATACGCCAACTCCTTCTACTCCGCGGCCGTCCAGGCCGGCAGCCAGTCCTGGAAGGCCTTCTTCTTCGGCTCGCTCGACTCGGCCAACGCCATCACCGTCGACAAGCCCCCGGCCTCCCTGTGGCCGATGGCGCTGTCGGTGCGGCTGTTCGGCCTGAACTCCTTCGCGATCCTGTTCCCGCAGGTCCTCATGGCCGTCGCCACGGCCGGAGTGCTGTACGGGGCACTGCGCCGCCGGTTCAGCGCCGCGGCCGGGTTCATCGCGATGGCGGTCTTCGCGCTCACGCCCGTCGCCGCGCTGATGTTCCGCTTCAACAACCCGGACGCGGCCCTCGCGCTCCTGATGGCCGTCACGGTCTACTGCGTGCTGCGCGCCATGGAGAAGGCACAGACGAAGTGGCTGGTGTGGGCGGGTGCGGCCGTCGGTCTCGCCTTCCTGGTGAAGACCCTCCAGGCCTTCCTGATCCTGCCCCCGCTGGCCCTGATCTACGTGGTCTTCGCGCCGACGACCCTGCGCAGGCGCATCGGCCAGGTGCTCCTCGCGGGCCTGTCGATGATCGTCGCGGGCGGCTGGTGGGTGGCCATCGTCGAACTGTGGCCCGCGTCCTCCCGCCCGTACATCGGCGGCTCGCAGAACAACTCCTTCCTTGAACTGACCTTCGGATACAACGGACTCGGCCGGATCAACGGCGAGGAGACCGGCAGTGTCGGAGGCGGCGGTGGCGGCGGCTGGGGCGAGACCGGCTGGGACCGGATGTTCAGCTCCTCCATCGGCGGCCAGATCTCCTGGCTGATCCCGGCCGCGCTGATCGTGCTCGCCGCGGGCATCGCCCTCACCTGGAAGGCGAAGCGGACCGACACGGCCCGTGCCGCGTTCCTCGCCTGGGGCGGCTCGCTGTTGATCACCATGGTGATCTTCAGCTTCATGCAGGGCATCTTCCACGAGTACTACACCGTGGCCCTCGCTCCGTACGTCGCCGCCGTGATCGGCATGGGCGCGAGCGTGCTGTGGGAGGAGCGCGGCAAGATGTGGGTCTCGCTCACCATGGCGGCCGGGGTGACGGCCACCGCGGTCTGGGGGTACGTCCTCCTGAACCGCTCCTCCGACTACCTGCCCTGGCTCAAGTGGCTGGTCCTGGTGGGCGGCCTGGTCGCCGCGCTCGGCCTGGTCTTCGTGTCCCGGCTCGGGCGCCGACTGGCCCTCGGGGTCGTCGGGCTGAGCTTCGTCGCGGCCCTCGCGGGTCCGACGGCGTACACCCTCACCACGCTGAACGAGGGCCACACCGGTTCGATCGTGACGGCCGGTCCGGCGGTCTCGGGCGGCAGGGGCGGACCCGGCGGCGGTGGCGGCATGGGCGGCGGCCCCGGTGGCGGCGGCGGTATGCCGGGCCAGAACCAGCAGGGCGGCACCGGTCAGAACCAGCAGGGCGGCGGCATGGGCCAGCCCCCGACCGGCGGAATGCCGGGCGGCGGCCAGAACGGCCAGACGGGCAACGGCCAGACGGGCCAGAACGGCCAGACCCAGCGCGGTGGCGGCACCGGCGACGGCGGCGGTATGGGCGGCGGTGGCGGCATGGGCGGTCTGCTCAACGGCGCGAGCGTCAGCTCCGAGGCCAAGGCCCTCCTGGAGAAGAACTCCGGCGACTACACCTGGGTCGCGGCGGCCATCGGCGCCCAGAACGCCGCGAGCTACCAGCTCTCCACCGGTGACCCGGTCATGGCGATCGGCGGCTTCAACGGCAGCGACCCGTCGCCGACGCTGGCCCAGTTCAAGCAGTACGTGGAGGACGGGAAGATCCACTACTTCATCTCCTCCGGCTCCATGGGCGGCGGTGGCGGCGGCAGCAGCTCCGGCACCGGGACCCAGATCAGCGAGTGGGTGCAGGAGAACTTCAAGGAGGTGACGGTGGGTTCGTCCACCTTCTACGACCTGACGCAGCCGACCAGCTAGGCCGGAGGGCTTTTGCAGAGGGGTGGTGGCCGGGGCGACAGTGCCTCGGCCACCACCCCTCTCTTTTTGTGTTGTACAGCGTATGGGAGTTGTTCTACGGTGTATGGCATGCCAACCTCGCAAGGCCAAGCCCATCCCCAGCGCTGGCTGATCCTCGGTGTGATCCTGCTCGCCACGCTCACCGTGCTGCTCGACAACACCGTTCTCAACGTCGCGATCCCCTCCCTCACCGAGGAGTTGGACGCGTCCACGGCGGACATCCAGTGGATGATCAACGCGTACTCGCTGGTCCAGTCGGGCCTGCTGCTCACCGCCGGCAGCGCGGCCGACCGCTACGGCCGCAAGAAGATGCTCGCCACCGGCCTCGTCCTCTTCGGCGTCGGCTCGCTCACCGCGGGGCTCGCCCAGAGCGCGACCCAGCTCATCGCGGCCCGCGCGGGCATGGGTGTCGGCGGCGCGCTTCTGATGACCACGACCCTCGCCGTCGTCGTGCAGATCTTCGACGACACCGAGCGGGTCAAGGCGATCGGCCTCTGGTCGACGGTCAACTCCCTCGGCTTCGCGGCGGGCCCGCTGCTCGGCGGCGTCATGCTCGAACACTTCTGGTGGGGCGCGATCTTCCTGATCAACATCCCCGTGGCCGCTCTCGCCCTGGTGGCCGTGCTCAAACTGGTCCCCGAGTCCAAGAACCCCCAGGGCGACCGCCCGGACCTCCTCGGCGCGGTGCTCTCCACGATCGGCATGACCGCGGTCGTCTACGCGATCATCTCGGGCCCCGAGCACGGCTGGACGTCGCTCCAGGTCCTGGGGTCGGGGGCGGTCGGCGTCGCCGTCCTCGCCGCGTTCGCCCGGTGGGAGCTGAGCATCCCGCACCCGATGCTGGACATGCATTTCTTCCGCAACCAGCGTTTCGTCGGCGCGGTCGCCGGAGCGATCCTGGTCGCCTTCGGCATGGGCGGTTCCCTCTTCCTGCTCACCCAGCACCTCCAATTCGTGCTCGGATACGAGCCGTTGGAGGCGGGCCTGCGCATCGCCCCGATGGCCCTGTCCGTCGTGGCCCTCAACCTCGCCGGTGTGGGCGCCCGGATCGTCGCCAAGGTGGGCACCCCGGCCGCCATCGCCCTCGGCATGACGATGCTGTCGGCGGGCCTGGCCGCCATCGCCCTGCTCGGCGGCGGCACGGACGGCGGCTACGGCGGCATGCTGCTGGGCCTGGTCGTCATGGGCGCGGGCATCTCGGTCGCCATGCCCGCCATGGCCAACGCCATCATGAGCGCGATTCCCCCGGAGAAGGCGGGCGTGGGCGCGGGCGTCAACGGCACGCTCGCCGAATTCGGCGTCGGCCTCGGCGTGGCGGTCCTCGGCGCGGTTCTCCACTCCCGCTTCGCCGCGCTGATCACGGTCGCGGCGGCCTCGCTGCCGGCGGCGCTGGCCTCCGCGGAGTCGGCGGACGAGCGGGCGCGGATCACGGACGCGTTCGCCTCGGGTCTGGAGACGAGCCAGTTGGTGGGCGCGGTGGCCGTACTCCTCGGCGGACTCCTGGCCGCGGCGTTGCTCCGGCGGGCGGAGAGGGCAGACTCGGACTCCGCGGTGAGGATCGCGGCGTAAGGCCCGCTTAGCATCAGGGAGGGGGCGGACCTCGGTGTGCCGGGTCGCCCTCTCCGTAAGAGTTCCGAGGAAGGTGCGCCATGGTGAGGGCAGCCGACCGGGCCGAGCGTCCGGCGCGGACCAGCGTCTGGTTGGAGGGCAAGGCCCCGCGGGGCGGCGGTGCCCGGGGCGGGCAGCCGTCCTCGCTCGACCGGGACCGGATCACCGAGGTCACGGTACGGCTGCTCGACGCGGAGGGGCTGGCCAAGTTCTCCATGCGCAGGCTGGCCGCCGAGCTGAACGTGACCGCGATGTCCGTCTACTGGTACGTGGACACCAAGGACGATCTTCTCGAGCTCGCCCTCGACGCGGTGTTCGGCGAACTGGAGCTGCCGGACCCGGAGTCGGGCGAGGACTGGCGGGACCAGCTCCGGGCGATCGCCTCCGGCTACCGGGCCCTTCTGGTGCGGCACCCGTGGGCGTCACCGCTGGTCGGCACGTTCCTCAACATCGGGCCCAGGTCGGTCGCCTTCTCGCGCACTGTGCAGCAGGTGATCCGCAGGACCGGGCTGCCCACGCACCGGCTGACCGGGGCCATCTCCGCCGTCTTCCAGTTCGTGTACGGATTCGGCACGATCGAGGGGCATTTCACGCTGCGGTCCGCCGATGCGGGGCTCAGTCCTGACGAGTACTTCCAGCAGTCCCTGAGCACGCTGCGGCAGGCTCCTGAACTCGACGACGTTCTCCAGGAGTCCAAGGAGATCATGCGGGCTCGTGGGGGCAACACGGTGGAGGAGATGTACGAGCGGGACTTTCACTTTGCGCTCGATCTGGTGATCACGGGGATCGAGTCGGTGGTGCGGGGGGAGGGGCGGGGGGTGTGAGTGGTGCGGGTTGCTCGTGGATGCGGGTCGGCGGGGGCCGGCCGCGCAGTTCCCCGCGCCCTCGAAAGACTGCGCAGTTCCCCGCGCCCCTGAAGGGGCTTACTCCTGTGGAGCCAGCCTTGCCGGGAAGCCGCCCGTTGCCACCGGGCCCCACTTCTCGGGGGTGATCCTGATGATGGACTTGGCCTGCTTGAGCATGGCTTCTCGGTACTCGTCCCAGTCGGGGTGTTCGCCTGCGATGTTGCGGTAGTACTCGACGAGGGGCTCGACGGAGTCGGGGGAGTCGATCACCTCGGCCGTGCCGTCGATCTGGACCCAGGGGCCGTTCCACTCGTCGCTCAGGACGATGAGGCTGACGCGGTCGTCGCGCTTGGCGTTGCGGGTCTTGGCGCGCTCCGGGTAGGTCGAGACGACGATGCGGCCCGAGTCGTCCACTCCGCAGGTCAGCGGGGAACCCTGGGGACCGCCGTCCGACCTGCGCGTCAGCAGGATGGCGCGGTGGCGGGGGCGTACGAAGTCCAGCAGATCGTCGAGGGAGACAGAGGTGTTCGTCGCGATGTTCGATGCCATGCCCCCAGCCTAGGACTCGCTCGGCCCGGGACCCGGTCCAGGACTCGGCCTAGGACTCGATCGCCTCCGCGAGGTTGTCGTACACCGGCACGTCACGGCGCATTCCCGTCAGCTCCAGGACACGGCTGGCCATCCCGTCCGGGCGTGCCGCCACGCGCAGTTGGGCGGGCCGGGGCAGCCGCCCGCGGACGCCGGCGACCACGCGGACGCCCTGGGAGTCCATGAAGTGCGTACGGGTGAGATCCAGGACCAGCAGCCGCAGCCGGTCCCTCCTGGCGTCCACGACGTCCAGGGCGCCGACGAGGACGACATCGACGTTGCTCAGGTCGATCTCCGAAGGAAACCCGAGCAGGGTGCATTCAGGCAGGTCATAGGGGTTCGGGAAGAAGGTCATCGCACTCACCTGGCAGACGTTCGTCCGGATTCCGACGAGGCCGCTTCCTGACCCGCACGCCCATTGCACCACGCGTGCGGGCGAGATCGGAAGCACGTACGAAGAGCCGCGCCCTCACCCCAACAGAGCAGCTAAAGTGGCTCTTCGTCCTGTGCTCGCAGTCGGGAATGTGCTGCGGAGCTCTCCTGCGCACAGCTGCCGGGGTCTGTCGTCGAACCGACGACGGGATCCGGGGCCGTGCATGCCGAAGAGGTTCGTGGTGGCTGCGTCCGAGTTTTCTGAATTGCCCCGTTTGCCCGGGGGTCTTGAGCTGGCCGAGACACTGACGGTCGCGGCTCAGCAGCTGCACGAGACGTCCGGTCCCCGCAGCACCCTGCGCACCGCCGTCCGGCTCGCCGTGCACATCCTTCCCGGCGCCGAACACGCCGGTATCTCCGTCATCGAGCGCAAGGCCCACCGCCAGACCCTCGCCTGGACCGACGAGATCGTCCGCTCCGCCGAGGCACTGGCCTCGGGCGAGGACCACCAGCACTGGACCCGGCTGTGGACCTCCCCGGTCGCCCGTATCGAGGACAGCGCGTCCGGCGACGACGACGGCGAACCCGCCCTCTCCGACCTCGGACTGCGCTCGGTCCTCTCGCTCCGGCTGCGCGCCGAGCGCCAGCGGCTCACCGTCCTCACGGCGTACGCGACCAAGCCGCGCGCCTTCGACGACTCGGCCACCCGGATCGGCCGGCTGTTCACCGCGCACGTCAGCATCGCGTTCGACTCGGCGACCGCCCGAGAACAGCTCACCGAGGCCATGCGCACCCGGGACCTGATCGGCCAGGCCACCGGCATCCTCATGGAGCGCCTCGACATCGACGCGGCGGAGGCCTTCGACAGCCTCGTGCGGACCTCCCAGCGGGAGAACGTCAAGCTCCGTGACCTGGCCAGACGGATCGTCGACGCCAGGAGCAGCGAGTGAGCACGCACCGACGGGATACCCGAGCCCCATGAGACTCTCAGCCGATCCCGCCGAGCCCGACCATCACGACGAGCAGCAGCCGCGTGCCACCGCTCCGGAGTCCGCCACGTTGCACCAGGCGCTGGCCGGCACCGGCGGCCTCGACACACTGCTGCGCGATCTCACGGATCGTGCGGTGCTCGCCGTGGCGGGCGCCGAGGCGTGCAGCATCACCGTGCGCCGCGACGGGCGCCTGCTGACGGTGGCGGGCACCGGCGGCCTGCCCAGCGGGCTCGACCAGCGTCAGTACGAGAACGGCGACGGACCCTGCGTCCGGGCGGCGGACTCGGACGCGGAGCAGCACGCGCCCGACCTGTCCGAGGAGGACCGCTGGCCCACGTACGCCGCGTACGCGCTCTCCAAGGGAGTCCGTTCGGTGCTGGCCGTGCCGCTCGCGGTCGACGGCGAGACCGATGCCGCCCTCAACCTCTACGCCACGACGGAGGGCGCCTTCCACGAGAGCCGCGACGCGGCCAGGGCCTATGCGGCGAGCGCCTCGGACGCCATCAACGCCGCTCTGCGCATCGAGCGCGAGCGGGCCTCGGCGGGGGACGTCCGCACGGCGCTGCTCTCGCGCAGCGTGATCGACCAGGCGATCGGCATCCTCATGGCCCAGGAGCGCTGCACCGCGCAGACGGCACTCGACACCCTGCGCCGCGTCTCGCAGGACGCGAACATCAAACTCCGTGACCTGTGCGGCGACTTGGTGGCCCGCACGACGGACGGCGCGTCGGACGGCGCGTCGGACCGGGCGCCGGGACGGGCGTCGAACGGGCCGGCGCAAGGGCGCGGCGGTGCCTCGGGCCGCCGGGCCTCACAGCGACGGTAGCGTCCCGCCCTGCACCGCCTGGATGTCCAGTTCCACCTTCAGCGTCGTACCGATCGCCGCGATGCCCGCCTGGAGCACCTGGTTGTAGTTCATCGCGAAGTCCTCGCGGCGCAGTTCGGTGGTGGCGCGGAAGGCCGCGCGCGTCCCGCCCCAGGGGTCGGCGCCCGTGCCCAGGTAGGCCAGGTCGAGGTCGACCGGCCGTACGACCCCGTGCATGGTCAGCTCGCCGTGGACCGTCCAGCGGTCGGTCCCGGTGGCCGGGGTCAGGCCCGTCGAGACGTACGTGATCCGCGGGTGGCGCTCGACGTCGAGGAAGTCCGGGGACTTCAGGTGGCCGTCGCGCATGGCGTTGCCCGTGTCGATGGAGGCCGCTGAAATCACCGCCTCCACCCGGGACTTGGCCACCTCGTCGGGCGCGATGTCGATCGAGCCCGCGAACTCCGTGAACCGCCCGTGCACGCTGGAGATGCCCAGGTGCTGTGCGACGGCGCCCACGGAGGAGTGGGCCGGGTCGACGGTCCAGGGGCCGGGCGGCGGCAGTTCGGTGCCGCCCTGCCGGGCGAGGGTGACGGTGCCGATCGTGGCCCGGCCGCTCGCCGTCACGATCGCGCTGGACGCGGCGGGCGCGTACCCGACGGCCGTGACGATCACGGTGTACGCCCCGGGCGCGAGCTCCGTCGCATCCCGTACGCCGCCCTCCTCGTCCGCCTCGGCGCGTACCACCTGTGTGCCCGTCCCGTCGGTCACCGTGACGACCGCGTGCGACACGGCCCACCCGTCCCGCGTACGGATCCGCGCGGTCAGTCCCATGGCAAGCAACCTCTCGTAATGAAACCGGCCCGTGGAGCGTGCCTCCGCTGAAGAGCACGCACCACGGGCCGGGGTTCTCAACTGGTTCTCGACTACTCGCCGGGGTGGGCGAGTTCGATGTCGTGGCCGTCCACGCCGCCGCCGTTCACGGTCAGCGCCGTGGCCACCGGCGGGTAGCCGGTCGCGATGACCGTGTACTCGCCGCTGTCCAGGTCGGCGAAGGCGTACGCCCCGTCGGCCCCGGTGGTGGCGGTGCCGACCACGTTGCCCGCCGCGTCGACGAGCGTGACCCGGGCGTCGCCCAGCGGTCCGCCGGGTGCCCGCACGACGCCCTGGAGCTGCGCGCCCGCGGTGAGTGCGACCTCGATCCGGGTGACCCCGGTGCCGCCGACCTCGACGGGCAGGGCCCGCGGCCGGTGCCCCGCGGCGTTCACCGCGACGGTCACGGCGCCCGGCACCAGCTCGGCGAAGGCGAACTCGCCCTGCTCACCGGTGGTCCCGGTGGCCAGCACGTCCCCGCGCACATCGGTCACGATGACCATCGCGCCCACGACCGGCTTCCCGCTCTCGGCGGCCTTCACCGTGCCGGACAGTCCGCTCGTGCCGCTCAGCAGGATGTCGTACGCGAGCGGCTCACCGTTCACGACGATCGTCGAGGCCTGCGGCTGGAACCCGTCCGCGGAGGCGATCAGCACGTACGAACCCGTGCCGGGCGCGTCCACCGCGTAGGCGCCGTCGGCCTGCGCGACCGAGCGGCCCAGCTGACGGCCCGCGAGGGAGATCAGCGTGACGGCGGCCCGGGGGACGGGCGCGCTCTCGGCACCGCGGACGTATCCGCGCACCGCGACCCCGCCCGGGCCGTTGCCGGAGGCGCCGCCGGCCCCGGCCGCCACGGTGGCGACGGCCGCGAGCCGCTGGGTGCCCTCGGGCCCGGCCTCAGTACCGGAGCCGCTACCGGTTCCGTTGCCGGTTCCGGTGTCCGCGACGGCCCAGCTCGGGACGCGCTCGTCGGCCTCGGTCGAGACGGCCTCGGCCGAGACGGCCGCAGCGCCGGCGCTCGCCGGGGCGGCCTCCGCGACGGCCGTGACATCCGGCTGCGCCTCGGCGGCCTGCGCCAGCGCACCCGACGTACGCAGCGGGACCTCCTTGATGAACAGCGTGACGAAGAAGGCGATCAGTGCCATCGCGCCCGCGATCAGGAAGACGTCCGCGATGCCGTGCCCGTACGCGCTCTCCATGACCGTGCGCAGCGGCGCGGGCAGCGCGTCCATGTCCGGGATGCTGCTGTTGCTCGAACCGCCCGCCGCGGCCGCGTACTTGGGGTCGATCCCGGTCAGACCGTCCTTGACGTAGTCGGTGATCCGGTTGGCCATCACCGCACCCAGCGCGGAGACGCCGATCGCGCCGCCGAGGGAGCGGAAGAAGGTCACCGTGGAACTGGCCGCGCCGAGGTCCTCCGGCGCCACCTGGTTCTGCGTGGACAGCACCAGGTTCTGCATCATCATGCCGATGCCGAGACCCAGCAGCGCCATGAAGACGGCCACCCGCCAGTAGTCGGTGTCGTACCGGATGGTGCCCAGCAGACCTAGCCCCGCCGTGATGAGGACACCGCCGCTGACCAGCCAGACCTTCCACCTGCCCGT
Organism: Streptomyces sp. NPDC033178; assembly: GCF_055577685.1. Taxonomy (NCBI): domain Bacteria; kingdom Bacillati; phylum Actinomycetota; class Actinomycetes; order Kitasatosporales; family Streptomycetaceae; genus Streptomyces; species Streptomyces sp. NPDC033178. Next base: position 105,181 of record NZ_JBVIPT010000004.1, on the reverse strand, counting down.
CTTGGTGATGATCTGCCCGGAGACGGTGGAGGAGATGAACAGGCCACCGATCATGGGGATCGTCATGACACCCGACATGGTCGGGGACTTGTCCCGCGCCAGCTGGAAGTACTGGCTGAAGAAGACCGTGCCCGCGAACATCGCGACACCGACGAAGAGCGAGGCGACGGAGGAGAGGGCGATGGTCCGGTTGCGGAAGAGCCGCAGCGGGATGATCGGCTCCTTGGCCTTCGACTCGACGAGCACGAACAGCAGCCCCAGGGCGACGGCACCACCGACCATGGCGTACGTCTGCCACGACACCCACTCGTACTTGTCACCCGCGAAGGTGACCCAGACCAGCAGCAGCGAGACCGCGGCGGAGATGAGGAACGCGCCGCCCCAGTCGACCTTGACGTCCCGCTTCACGACGGGCAGGTGCAGGGTCTTCTGCAGCACGATCAGCGCGATGACCGCGAACGGCACACCGACGTAGAAGCACCAGCGCCAGCCGAGCCAGCTGGTGTCGGTGATGACACCGCCGAGCAGCGGGCCGCCGACGGTCGCGACTGCGAACGTGGCGCCGAGGTAGCCGGAGTACCGGCCGCGCTCGCGCGGGGAGATCATCGCCGCCATCACGATCTGCGCGAGGGCGGACAGACCGCCCACGCCGATGCCCTGCACCACGCGGCAGGCGATCAGCATGCCGGGGTTCTGCGAGAGGCCCGCGGCGGCCGATCCGAGGACGTAGATGACGAGCGCCATCTGGACGAGCGCCTTCTTGCTGTACAGGTCGGCGAGCTTGCCCCACAGGGGCGTCGCGGCGGTCATCGACAGCAGCGCGGCGGTGACGACCCAGGTGTAGGCGGACTGGCCGCCGCCCAGGTCGCCGATGATCTCGGGCAGGGCGTTGGTGACGATCGTCGACGACAGGATCGCGACGAACATGCCGAGCAGCAGTCCGGAGAGGGCCTCCATGATCTGCCGGTGCGTCATCGGAGCGCCGTCGGCGGCGCCTCCGGCGCCTCCGTGCTTGGCGTGTGAGCCCCGCACACCGGTTGGTGTGGTCGTTGCCATGGGCTTCCTTTTCTTGTGATGCGTCATACGGGTGTACGGGTTGTCTGCTCGACGAGGGGTGACGGCGGGGGCGGTGGCGGGGGTACGGCCGGTTCGGCGAGTGCGGCCGGTACGGGCCTGCAGTCGCCGAAGCTGGAGCGCAGGCGGCCGAGCAGGGTGTTGAGCTGGTCGACCTCGTCGTCCGACCAGTCCGCCAGGTAGTGGACGAGCGCGTTCATGTAGCGCTCGGAGAGATCGGCGAGCATGTCGTGCCCGGCGGGGGTGAGCCGCAGGATGCGGGAGCGTTTGTCGGCGGGGTCGGGGGACCGGTCGATCCAGCCGCGCTCCGCCACGTGCGCCACGTGCCGGCTCGTCACCGACATGTCGATGGCGAGCAGCTCCGCGAGCCGGCTCATCCGCATCTCGCCGTGCCGGTCCAGCAGGGTGAGCACCGCGGCGGAGCCCGCCGGGCACTCATGCGGGAGGACCCGGCCCAGGCCCCGCTTCACAGCACCGATGGCACTGAGTTGCCGGGCCAGCTCCTCGTACTGACGCCGAGCAGCCATCGCACCTCCCTGGTTTGTTGCTTCAGGCAACCATAAGAACGGTTGGTTGCTGCAGGCAAATGAAATGGTGGGCGGAGGCCTAAAACCTTGGCAAAGGCAAGTATTGGCGAACGTAAACTTGCAGGTGGGGTGGGTTGCGTGGGTTCGTTTTCGGCTGCGGGTGGGTGGCGGCCGGTCGCGGACAACGGGCGACCCCAGGGGGTACCCGGGTGGACGTTCACCCGAGGCGCCACCTAGAGTCCAGGCCCATGGCAAACACCCAGGGCCCCGAGGGCAACTACGACCCCGCGGGTAGCACCCAGATGTTCCGAGCTTTCGTCGACGACCCGCAGAGCACCCGCCAGCAGGCGGCCCCCGCGGGCCCCCGCATCGGCCTGATCGTCGGCGTGATCGTGGCCGTCGCGGTCGTGGCCGTCGTCGCCTGGCTCGCGCTCAAGTAGGCCTCCGCAGGTCTTGAAGCAGGCCGGGGCACCGCAAGGCGCCCCCCGCCTGCTTCTACTCGAACCGGACGGACACGTCCTGCGTCTCGACGTGCATGCCCAGCGGAACGCGCCACGCGTCGACGCACACCGTCCAGGTCTTCTCTTCCCGCGCGCCCGGAGCGATCGGCGCGGGAAGCTTCTCGGCCGACTCGACGGTCGCCCAGTCGATCCCGAGCGCCCCGATGATGTGCGTCCCGAAGATCACTGTGCCCGAACGCACCGCGGTGCCCCCGGTGTTGTGGAAACCGACGGTGACCTTCTCGCACCAGCGCTTGTCGGCGGGCTCCCGCTCGGGGTCGCCGATGTCGAGCACGGCGGGCCCGGGCTTGGAGGGGCTCGCGGGACTTTCCGCGCCGCCGCCCGGCGCTCCGGTACCGGAACTCCCGCTCGCGGCACCGGAGTCGGAGTCTGATCCGGAGCCGGAACCCGAGTCGCCCACGCCCGTCGACGGAGTCGTACGACCGCCGCCGTCGGACCCCGACGCGGAGGCCTGCCCGGACGCGGCCGAGCCGCTCCCGCCCGTGCTTGCGCCCGCACTCCCGCTTCCCGCACTGCCCGGAGACCCCGAACTGCCCTCGCTCATCGCCCCTTCGGGCGCCCCGGCGCCCTCCAGCGGCACCAACTCCACATCCCCGGTGGGCGCCACCGCCTCGCCGGACGACACGGGGCGTGGCACGGCGACGTAACCCTCGCTGCCGCCGCCGGTCCCGCAGGCGGCGAGGACCGTCCCCAGGCAGACGACAGCCGCCGAGGCACCCCCAAGGGCACCTCGGCGACCGCGAATCGACTCGTGACCCATCCGTCGGCGCATCACGCCAGTGTGGCTGACGGGTCGTCAATTATGAACCCTCGGTGGGGATCCCGGTCGGGAACCTCTCGGCCCGGCCCCGGTCGGAGACCCTTCCGTCCGGCCTCAGTCGGAGATCAGACCTTCCCGCAGCTGCGACAGCGTGCGCGTGAGCAGCCGGGAGACGTGCATCTGCGAGATGCCGACCTCCTCGCCGATCTGCGACTGGGTCATGTTGGCGAAGAAGCGCAGCATGATGATCCGCCGCTCGCGGGGCGGGAGTTTGGCGAGCAGGGGCTTCAGGGACTCGCGGTACTCGACGCCCTCCAGCGCCGTGTCCTCGTAGCCGAGGCGGTCCGCGAGGGAACCCTCGCCGCCGTCGTCCTCGGGGGCCGGCGAGTCGAGCGACGACGCCGTGTACGCGTTGCCGACCGCGAGGCCGTCGACCACGTCCTCCTCGGACACGCCGAGGACGGTGGCGAGTTCGGCCACGGTCGGCGAGCGGTCCAGCTTCTGGGAGAGCTCGTCACTGGCCTTGGTGAGGGCCAGCCGCAGCTCCTGGAGGCGGCGCGGCACCCGCACCGACCACGAGGTGTCCCGGAAGAACCGCTTGATCTCGCCCACGACCGTCGGCATCGCGAACGTCGGGAACTCGACCCCGCGTTCGCAGTCGAAGCGGTCGATCGCCTTGATCAGGCCGATCGTGCCGACCTGGACGATGTCCTCCATCGGCTCGTTGCGCGACCGGAAACGCGCGGCGGCGTAACGCACCAGCGGGAGGTTGAGCTCGATGAGCGTGTCCCGTACGTAGGCACGCTCGGGGCTGTTCTCGTCGAGTGCGGCGAGCCGCAGGAACAGGGAGCGGGACAGGGTGCGGGTGTCGATGGCTTCCGAGGTCGGGGGAAAGGCCGGGGCTTCCACGGCCGGGACGGCCGGAACATCGGCAACGACACTGTGAAGCGCGTCGGGCGCGGGTTCGCTCTTCGTGAGCGTGAGCACCTTCGAGCTGCCCTGGTCTGCGGACATGCCACCCCCTTTGGGTCGCGGACGGTCGCGGCGGACGCTCCCGTCGAAGGAACGCAGCCTCCACCTGAATACCGGAGGTGGGGCTGCGGCAAACGCGTCAGCGGAAGAATGTCACATGTCGGCAACACGCTGTAGTGACATGTCGACACAGGAGGGGTGAATAGGCCCTGGAAAAGGGGGGGTCTGGCGGTTTTTCAACGCAGAAATGTCGCGAAAAGGCCTTGGGGGCGATTCGCTCCTGAGGGTTACGCCTCGATCCTGTTTGCGGATCGCAGTCTGGCGAAGCTGCGGGCGAGCAGCCTTGACACATGCATCTGCGAAACGCCCAGTTCGGCACTGATCTGTGACTGCGTCAGATTGCTGTAGTAGCGCAGAAGAAGGATCCGCTGCTCCCGCTCGGGGAGCTGGACGAGGAGGTGCCGTACGAGGTCGCGGTGTTCGACGCCGTCGAGTGCGGGGTCCTCGTAGCCGAGGCGGTCGAGGAGCCCGGGCAGGCCGTCGCCCTCCTGGGCGGCCTCCAGTGAGGTCGCGTGGTACGAACGTCCGGCCTCGATACAGGCCAGGACCTCGTCCTCGGTGATCCGTAGCCGCTCGGCGATCTCGCCGGTCGTGGGCGTGCGCCCGAAGGCCGTCGTGAGGTCCTCGGTCGCGCTGTTCACCTGGACCCACAGCTCGTGCAGCCGGCGCGGTACGTGGACCGTGCGGACGTTGTCGCGGAAGTACCGCTTGATCTCGCCGACCACGGTGGGCATGGCGAAGGTCGGGAACTGCACGCCCCGGTCGGGGTCGAAGCGGTCGATGGCGTTGATCAGGCCGATCGTGCCGACCTGGACGACGTCCTCCATGGGCTCGTTGCGCGACCGGAACCGGGCGGCGGCGTACCGCACCAGCGGGAGGTTCGCCTCGATCAGCGCGGCCCGCACCCGGCCGTGTTCGGGGCTGCCCGGCTCAAGGTTCTTGAGTTCGCCGAACAGTACCTGGGTGAGGGCCCGGGTGTCGGCCCCGCGGCGGCGTTGCGGGCCTTCCTCCGGAGTGTCGGGAAGGCGCTCCTGGGCTGGGGCCGAGGGTGGAGCCGGGGGCTCATGGGGCGGTGCTTGAGGCGCAGTACTGGCCGGCACGGTCAACTCCACCTCTGGGTCGGTCAACATCCGTCAACTCATCCGTCAAAAGCGGTCATAGCATCACAAGACATGTGCACTGTGTGCAAGCACCGCATAACTCCGTGTTGAGCGTCAGTTGGGGCCCGGGGAGGGTTCCTGGCGGGTTCCGAGCGGGGCAGGAGACGCGAAACGGCCCCCCGCCGTTCAGGCGAGGGGCCGGGGGCGTGCGCCGGGCGCGCCTCAGAACTCGTAGTCGGCGATCACCCACGTGGCGAACTCCCGCCACAGTGCGACGCCCGCCTGGTGCGCGGGGTGCTCGATGTACCGCTTGAGCGCGTCCGTGTCCTCCACCGCCGAGTTGATCGCGAAGTCGTACGCGATAGGCCGGTCGGTGATGTTCCACTCGCACTCCCAGAACTTCAGTTCGGGGATCTGTCCGCCGAGAGCGCGGAAGGCGGCGACGCCCTCGACGACGCGCGGGTCGTCGCGCTCCACACCCTCGTTGAGCTTGAAGAGGACCAGATGGCGGATCACGGGGACTCCTAGTTCTTGGCCCCGTCGGCGATCCACGTCATGAAGTCCCCGACGGCCTGAGCGGCGTTCGAAATGCCCTCGAACCCTATCTGGACGTAGTCGGCGGCCTTGGCTGGGTCGGTGATGATCACGTACAGCGCGAACACGATGAGCACGTAGACGGCGATCTTCTTCGAATTCACCGCCATCGCGGCCTCCCCGTGTGCCTGCTGCCTGCTGTCTTGTCGGCTGCGCCTGTTGGGACCCCTGTTGCCGGCGGTGAGTGTAACCCGGGCAGTTGATATGACGATCTTTCATGTCGTGCCGAGTTGTTGTGCCGAGTGTCGTGCCGAGTTCGGAACGCACGAAGGGCCCCGTCTTTCGACGGGGCCCTTCAGAAGCGGTAGCGGAGGGATTTGAACCCTCGGTGACTTGCGCCACACTCGCTTTCGAGGCGAGCTCCTTCGGCCGCTCGGACACGCTACCGAGAGAGATCCTAGCCCACGTTGGGCCGTGCTCCGAAATCGGTATTTGGCCCCCGACCGGGCAGCTGCGTCGGCGGCCGGATCAGCGGTCGCGGAAGAAGTCGGTGAGCAGCCGGGCGCACTCCTCGTCCAGTACGCCGGCGATCACTTCGGGCCGGTGGTTGAGCCGCCGGTCGCGTACGACGTCCCAGAGGGAGCCGGCCGCGCCCGCCTTCTCGTCGCGGGCGCCGTAGACCACGCGGTCCACGCGGGACTGCACGATCGCGCCCGCGCACATCGTGCAGGGTTCGAGGGTCACGACGAGCGTGCAGCCGGTGAGCCGCCATTCCCCGAGCTCCGCGGCGGCCCGGCGGATCGCGAGCACCTCGGCGTGGGCGGTCGGATCGCCGGTCGCCTCACGTTCGTTGTGGCCGGTGGCGAGGACCGTCGTGCCGTCCGGGGACAGCACGACGGCGCCGACGGGGACGTCCCCGCCCCGGACGGCCGACCGGGCCTCGTCCAGGGCGAGCCGCATCGCCGCCCGCCAGCGGTCGCGTACGGGGTCCTGTTCCTCCTGAGCGCTCGGGGGAGTCAGCGGACGGTCTCCAGGACCTCCGCCGCGCCGAGCACCTCGGCGATCTCACCGAGCGCGTCGGTGCTGTCCAGGGCCAGCAGCTCCTTCTCGTTCACGCCGAGGTCCGTGAGGACCTCGCGGTCTCCGATGGGTCCGGACGGCACGGTCTCACCCTTGGCGGTGACGCCGACGTCGTCCTCATCGTCGTCGTCGGCCTCGTTCTCGGGTTCACCGTCCTCCGTACCGTCGAGGTCGAGGGAGTCCAGGTCGGCGACATCGTCGTCGCCGGGATCCCTTCCGAGCAGTTCGTCGGTGAGGAGGATCTCGCCGTACGAACTGCGGGCAGCGGCCGCTGCGTCCGAGACGTAGATACGAGGGTCCTCCTCGCCGTCCACACGGACGACTCCGAACCACGCGTCCTCCTGCTCGATGTAGACGAGCACCGTGTCGTCGTCGACCGAGGCTTCGCGGGCCAGGTCGGTCAGATCCGACAGGGTCTCCACATCGTCGAGCTCTGTGTCGCTCGCTTCCCACCCGTCTTCGGTGCGCGCGAGCAGTGCGGCGAAGTACACCGTGACTCTCCCACTGGTCATAGGCGTGCCGGTTGGGGGTCCCCCCGGCGGAGGCTGTGGGCGGGGAACTCGTGCGCCGAGCCCCGCCCACTCGGAATCGTGGCAGAAACGGAGCGTTCAGGAGAGGTCTTCGGCTCGCTGTGTCCCGGTCGCGTCTCAGCGTCCGTTCCCGTGTCGCGTGCGTCACGCCGCCGTACGGCCTCACCTGGGCGCCCAGCACCCACCGACAGCGGGATCGTACGCCGACACGACCTCCGCCTCGTACGCGGCTGCCCGAGTGATCGTCGGGCGGGTCGCCCGGTGCGGGTCCCGCGGGCGGGCGGCCTGCCCGCGCCGCGGCGGGACCTGCGCCGGGCGTGGCCACCAGTGGCCCACCGGCGCCCTACCAGCGGAATGTGCGCATGCGCATGGCGTGGCGCAGCCGGGCCGTCTTGGCCCGGCGGGGCTGCACCCGGTCGCGCAGCTCGCGCGCCTCCGTGAGCTCCCGCAGGAACTGGGCGCGGCGCCTTCGTCGCGCGGCCTCGCTCACCGGGTCCTCACGGCTCCGCTGCTCCGGGTCGGACATGGGCAACACCCCCAGTCGGTCCTTCCCACTTTCCCTCCGACGGGCGGTTTGATGCCAGCTGAGGTTTGGAGGTGGTTCGAAGGCGGGGCGAGGTATCGGACGAGTCGGTGGAGGGCGAGGGGCGGGCGGCGGGCGCCCGGATACCCTTGTGGGCATGCGTCTCCACGTCGTCGACCACCCTCTGGTCGCTCACAAGCTCACCACGCTGCGCGACCGCCGCACCGATTCCCCGACCTTCCGGCGGCTCGCCGACGAGCTGGTCACCCTGCTCGCCTACGAGGCCACCCGGGACGTGCGCACCGAGCAGGTCGACATCGTGACCCCGGTGTCCCCGACCACGGGCGTCAAGCTGTCCCACCCGCGCCCCCTCGTCGTACCGATCCTGCGGGCCGGCCTCGGCATGCTCGACGGCATGGTGCGGCTGCTGCCGACCGCCGAGGTGGGCTTCCTTGGCATGATCCGCGACGAGGAGACGCTCCAGGCGTCCACGTACGCGACCCGGATGCCGGAGGACCTCTCCGGCCGCCAGGTGTACGTCCTCGACCCGATGCTCGCCACCGGCGGCACGCTCGTCGCGGCGATCCAGGAGCTCATGAAGCGCGGTGCCGACGATGTGACCGCCGTGGTCCTCCTCGCCGCCCCCGAGGGTGTCGAGGTCATGGAGCGCGAGCTGGCCGGCACGCCCGTCACGGTCGTGACCGCGTCGGTCGACGAGCGCCTGAACGAGCACGGCTACATCGTCCCGGGTCTGGGGGACGCGGGGGACCGGATGTACGGCGCGGCCGAGTAGCGGGCCCGCGCTCATGCAGGGCGCGGGCCCGTACGGGACTTGCTAGCAGCTCTTCTTCGTCGCCGAGGGCGTCGGTGCGGGCCTGGCCAACGTGGTCAGGGCCTTGTCGGCGTCCTCTTTCTTCGTCAGGGACTTGAAGGCCGTGCCGAGGATGAGGTCGACCTCCGCGGGCTTCGCGCGGGTGTCGGTCTTCAGCTCGGCGCCGGTGAGCTGTGTCGCGAGGACGGGGAGCGCGGCGTCGGAGGCTGCCTTGGCACCGAGGACTATCCCGGCGCCCTTGACCTTCTTGTCGTACGTCTTCGTCGCGTTGCCGACGTCGCCGATCTTGAAGCCGCGTTTCTTCAGCTCGTCGGCGGTGTCCTTGGCGAGGCCGCCGCGGGGGGTGGCGTTGAGGACGTTCACGGTGATCTGGCCGGGCTTGGGGAGGGCTTTGACCGGGCTTGCGGAGGGCGTGGGGGATGCCGTGCAGTCGGCGGCCGGACCTGCCGCGGAAGCCTCGTCGCCGCCGCCTGTGAAGACGTCGATGAGCTGCAGCGTTCCCCAGCCGATCAGCCCGAGCGCGGCGACGGAGGCGACGACCGCGAGCGCGATTCTGCGGCGCCCTCGGTTTCTGCGCATCCGCGGGTACTTGTCCCCCGTGATCTTGTACTGGCCGCCCATGCCAGGGGGAGTCAGCATGCTCATGGGCGCAGCGTAGTGCGCCTGGGCGGCGATGCCTACTAGATGATCATTGACCGGGGGTCAGTCCAACCCGAAAGGGCCAATACGGTGCGCGGGGGGCGGGGTTTTGGGGTGCGGGCCGACCGTGGCTGGGTGCGCAGTTCCCCGCGCCCCTGGGTGGGTGGAGGTGCGGTGGATTGCGACGTGCGGGTCGGTCGTCGCTGGGTGCGCAGTTCCCCGCGCCCCCAAGAAAAGCAGGGGCGCTGGGCTGGACCGGGCCCCGAGAGTCCGCTCAGTCCAGTTCCAGGACTCGGGCGTGGAGGACCTGGCGTTGCTGGAGGGCGGCTCGGACGGCGCGGTGCAGGCCGTCTTCGAGGTAGAGGTCGCCCTGCCATTTCACGACGTGCGCGAAGAGGTCGCCGTAGAACGTGGAGTCCTCGGCGAGCAGGGTTTCCAGGTCGAGCTGGCCCTTGGTCGTCACCAGTTGGTCGAGGCGGACCGGGCGTGGCGCGACGTCCGCCCACTGCCGGGTGCTTTCCCGGCCGTGGTCGGGGTACGGCCGGCCGTTTCCGATGCGCTTGAAGATCACACGGAAAGCCTACCGGTCAAGAGCTTCCGGGCGCAGCCATGGTGGCGGAGTGCGACGCTGGAAATGACGCCGTAAATCGGGGCAAACCGGTAATTCTCCTAGATCACCCTTTCAAGATCGGTTCGAATGCGGGCCGAGGACAGCCTTGGGCAAACCGGGAACAGGGGTCTGAAATGACTGACAGCGAAGCGCCGCCGGCAAAGGCACCCGAAGGCGTGAGCGGTGCTCCCGCGCTTCCGCGGCCGGTCCTCGAAATCGCCTCCGGGTACGCCTTCACGGGCCCCGCGCTCGATCTGGGCGCCCTGCTGTGGGACGGGCGGTGCCTGCCGGACGTACAGATCCGGATCCCGCTGCCGATGCTCAACCGGCACGGGCTGGTCGCCGGGGCCACCGGTACCGGCAAGACGAAGACCCTGCAGCTCGTCGCCGAGCAGCTGTCCGCGCAGGGCGTGCCGGTGTTCCTCGCCGATGTGAAGGGTGACGTCTCCGGGATCTCGGCGCCGGGGCAGGAGAACGACAAGGTGCGGGCGCGGGCCGGGGAGGTCCGGCAGGAGTGGACGCCGGCCGGGTTCCCGTGCGAGTTCTACGCCCTCGGAGGCATGGGGCACGGCATCCCCGTACGCGCGACGATCACCAGCTTCGGACCGGTCCTGCTGTCCAAGGTGCTCCAGCTCAACCAGACCCAGGAGCAGTCGCTCGGCCTGATCTTCCACTACGCCGACCAGAAGGGCCTGGAGCTGGTCGACCTGAAGGATCTGCGGGCCGTGGTGACCTTCCTGACCTCGGACGAGGGGAAGTCCGAGCTCAAGGGCATCGGCGGGCTCTCCACGGCCACGGCCGGGGTGATCCTGCGCTCGCTGACGGCGTTCGAGGCGCAGGGGATGAGCCCGTTCTTCGGGGAGCCGGAGTTCGACACGAGCGAGCTGTCGCGCGTGGCGGGGGACGGGCGGGGCACGGTCTCCGTTCTGGAGCTGCCCGCCGTGCAGGACAAGCCGCAGCTCTTCTCCACGTTCCTGATGTGGCTGCTGGCCGACCTCTTCCACGACCTGCCGGAGGTCGGTGACGTGGACAAGCCCAAGCTCGTCTTCTTCTTCGACGAGGCGCACCTGCTCTTCAACGACGCGTCGAAGGCCTTCCTGGACGCCATCACCCAGACCGTCCGGCTGATTCGCTCGAAAGGGGTCGGCGTCTTCTTCGTCACGCAGACGCCCAAGGACGTGCCCGGGGATGTCCTCGCCCAGCTCGGCAACCGGGTGCAGCACGCGCTGCGCGCCTTCACGCCCGACGACCAGAAGGCCCTCAAGGCCACGGTGAAGACCTTCCCCAACTCCCCGTACGACCTGGAGGAGGTCCTCACCGCGCTCGGGACCGGCGAGGCCGTGGTCACCGTCCTCAGCGAGAAGGGCGCGCCGACGCCGGTCGCGGCGACACGGCTGCGGGCGCCGGAGTCCCTGATGGCTCCCGTCGAGCCGGCCGCCCTCGACCGGGCGGTCCAGGCGTCGCCGCTGTACGGGCGTTACGCGGAGGCGGTCGACCGGGAGTCGGCGTACGAGAAGCTGACGGCGAAGGAGGCGGAGGCCGCGGTCTCCTCGGCTTCCTCGACTCCTGCTCCGTCTGCTTCTTCGGGTACTTCGGCTCCTTCGGCTCCTTCGGGTTCCAAGCCCTCCTCGGAGCCGGCGTCGTCCCGGGGCCGTGGGCGGAAGGGTGACGACCAGGACTCCTCCGTCGTCGAGCAGGTCGTCGGCAGCGGGGTCTTCAAATCCCTGGCCCGCAGCCTGGGCACGCAGATCGGCCGTGAGATCACCCGGTCGGTCTTCGGAACGGCCCGGCGCAGGCGGTAGCGGGCGCCGAGGGCCCGGGGAGGCGGAGGCGGTACACGTCCGCCTCCCCGGGCGGGTGGCTCAGTCGCGCTCGTGGTCCTTCCGCGGGGACTGCTGCTCCGGAGCGGGTGCCGGGGTGACCTGGCGGGTGTCACGCGGCGGCGTCGGCTTCGGGGCGTTGCGGAGGGATTCGGCGCGTACGAGCGCACGCAGGATCGCGTACGGGTCCTTCGACATGAGGGGTCCTCTCGTGCTGCTGGGGGGGAGGGGGAGCGGTCCGGAGCGGGACCGTCAGCAGCGGAGGACCATGCAGCGCTGGGCGCGCGGGGTGGGGGCGTACGGAGGTACGGGGTGGGCGCGTGGCCTCGGGCGCGGGTGTGCGGGGGCCGGGGGTCGTGCGGGGAGCCGGCGTGCGAGGCGGCGGTGGCTCTGGCGGGCCGGTGGGCGCAGGGCGGTGTCGAGGAGGTCGTGGGGGTGTTCGAGACCGGACTCGGTGGAGACCGCGGGCGGTGGTGCGGTGCGGGTTCCGGTGTGGGCGCCCACGGCACTCACCGTGCACGTCGCGCACAGCACGGCCGCGAGCGCCATGAGGAACCGTGGCCAGGTGGGCCGACGGTTCCGGCGCTCGCGCCGCGGGGCGAACCGGTCGGGGGTCATCAGTGGTCATGTCCCCGGTACGGGTGGGTGGTTCATCGGCCGCGTCCCGAGAACCGCCCTCTTGGCGTACGAGGTCGCCTGCGGCGGGCTGATCTGTTCGGGTGCGGGCCCGCACGATCCCCCGAAGCCCCAGGACCCCAGCCCCTCAAAACGCCCGCGCAGCGAACCGCTTGCGCAGTTGCACCGCCGTGATGGTCTCCGTGATGCCGAGGGCGAGGAGCCAGCAGCCGCCGACCACCGTGAGGACGGCGATCGACTCGAAGGGGGAGACGATCAGGACGACACCGGCGACGAAGCTGAGGACGCCGAGGAGGACCTGCCAGCCGCGGGCGGGGACGGACGGGTCGGACACGGCGGCCAGGGTCTGTGTCACGCCCCGGAACAGCCAGCCGATGCCGATCCACAGCGCGAGCAGCAGGATCGACTGCATCGCCCCGCGGAAGCAGAACAGGCCGAGCAGGATCGACAGGGCGCCGCTGATGAAGGCCATGACCCGCAGAGCGGTCGCCGCGTGCGTGCCGAAGGCGGAGACCAGTTGGAGTACGCCGCTGAAGAGCAGGTAGAGCCCGAAGAGCACCCCCGCCGCGAACAGCGTCGCCTCGGGCCACACCAGGATCATGACGCCGAGCGCCAGTGTCGCGACCCCGGCGGCCAGTACGGCCTGCCAGGCGGTGCGCGTGAGGAGGAAGAGAGGATTCTCAGGTCCTCCGGGGCGGCCAAGCCCTCCGGGACCGCCGGGTCCACCGGGTCCTCCGGGACCGTCGGAGCCACCGGGTCCACCGGGTCCACCGAGCCCTCCGGGTCCTCCGGGTCCGCCGGGCCTCTCCGGCCGGTGCGGGTCGCGGGCCGCGTGGACCCGCCGGTCGTCGTCCGACCCCCAGGGCGCTCCGCTCGGTACCTCGGCCATGCTCCATGCTCGGACCGGCGTCCGGCACCCCGCCACCCGGGACGGCCGACCGACTGACCCCTCCCCCGCCGTCCCCTCCTACGCGCCGCAGGCGCAGGCCTTCACGCGCCGGAAGCCCTCACTTGCCGGAAGCCTTCGCCGCCTTCGCCGCCGCCTTCATCTCCTGCTTGTGCGCCCGTACCTTCACCAGCGACTCCGGTCCCGTGATGTCCGCGACCGAGCGGAAGGACTTCTCCTCGCCGTACGCACCGGCCGCCTCGCGCCAGCCCTTCGGGCGTACGCCGAGCTGTTTGCCCAGCAGGGCGAGGAAGATCTGCGCCTTCTGGGCGCCGAAGCCGGGCAGCTCCTTGAGACGGCGGAGGAGTTCCTCGCCGGTCTTCACGCCCTCCCAGACCTTCGCCGCGTCCCCTTCGTAGTGCTCGACGAGGTACTGGCACAGCTGCTGGATCCGCTTCGCCATCGAGCCCGGGTAGCGGTGCACGGCCGGCTTCTCGGACAGCAGCGCCGCGAAGGCCTCGGGGTCGTGCGCCGCGATCTCGTGCGCGTCGAGATCGTCCGTGCCGAGGCGCTGCGCGATCGTGTACGGGCCCGCGAAGGCCCACTCCATCGGAACCTGCTGGTCGAGGAGCATGCCGACGAGCGCGGCGAGCGGGCTGCGGCCGAGCAGTTCGTCGGCCTCGGGCTGCTGGGCTAGATGAAGCGTGACGTCCATGCTCCGATCATCGCAAGCGAGCGCTCGGGCCGCGCGTCATCGCAGCGGGTGCCAATTGGGTGCCAACTGGGTGCCCTGTGGCCGCTCAGGCCGCGCGCCAGTACCCCAGCGCGGTCACCCGCTGTTTCGGCAGCGCCAGTTCCTTGCGGAAGTAGGCGGCCAGCGCCCGCGTCGTCGCCGTGTCGCAGGCGATCCAGACGTACGGGTCGGCCGCGTCCTTCAGAAGTTCCGGCACGGCCTCCTTCACCTGGGCCACCAGGTGCGCGCCCTTGTCGAGCCGGGGGACCGTACGGACGTCGTGGTGGTCGGGGTCCGCCTGGAGTGGCAGGCCGTCCAGGCCCTCCGCCGACTCGAACCAGATCGTCGTGGGCGCCGAACCCACCGCGCCCAGGAGGGAGTTGAGGGCGGGGAGGGAGGCCGTGTCCCCGATCGCCAGTACGTGGGACGGGGCCGGGTCCGGGTCCGTGAACCCCGTGCCCTGGACCGTCGCCTCGATGGTGTCCCCCGGCCTCGCGGCCCGCGCCCAGTCGCTCGCGCACCCCTCGTGCAGCGCGAACTCCAGGCTGAAGGTGCCCGCGGCCGGATCGGGATCCACGAGTGTGTACGCCCGCTGATGCGGCTTGCCCGCGTTGTCGAACCACAGCCGCACCCACATCGTCGGGTGCACCCCGGTCGCCGCGAGCATGCCGCCGTCGGTGAGGCACACCCGGCGGTAGTGCTCGGTGACGTCCTCCGCTCCCGTGACCGTGAACACGAAGTCCTTGCCCCGGAACAGTTTGAGGACCGCGCCCTCCCAGCCGTGACCCTGCCCCATGACGTCTTCACCCTTCACGTACGATTCCGGCGCACCTTACTTAGGTGAGCCTAACCTAAACCGCATGGGAGACGCAGGGTGACTGTCGAGATCTACCGCGATGCCTGGGGTGTCCCGCATCTGCGCGCGGGCGACGCGCGTGAACTCGCCCACGCCCAGGGGCTGGCCACCGCCCACGACCGCGCCTGGCAGCTGGAGGTCGAACGGCACCGGGCGCGTGGCACCTCGGCCGCGTTCCTCGGCCCGGACGCGCTCGGCTGGGACCGGTTCGCGAGACAGGCCCGGCTCGACGACACCGGGAGACGCTGCTTCACCGCCCTGGAGAGACGGGACCCCGAGACGGCCGCCTGGGTCCGGGCGTACGTCGACGGGGTCAACCAGGGCCTGCCCGAAGGCGCCCGCCGCGCCCCCGAGTTCACGACCGCCGGTCTCGTCCCCGGCCGCTGGGAACCCTGGACCCCGCTCGGCGTCTGGCTCGCCACACACATCCTCTTCGCCGGGTTCCCGGTCAAGCTGTGGCGCGAGGAGGTCGTACGCCATCTCGGTCCGGACGCGGTCGGCCTCTTCGCAACCGACGGGCCCGGCACCTCCGGCAGCAACGGCTGGCTCGTCACCGGCGAGCGCACCGCCACCGGCGGTCCGGTCATCGCGGGCGACCCCCACCGCTACATCGAGGCCCCCGGCGTCTACCAGCAGATCCGCCTGTCCTGCCCGGAGTTCGACGTCATCGGCCTCGCCGTGCCGGGCGTCCCGGGCATCGCCCACTTCGGCCACACGGGCACGGTCGCCTGGGCGATCACCAACGCGATGGCCGACTACCAGGACCTGTACCGGGAGCGGCTCCGGCGGACCGGAGCCGGAGACGAAGACGGCGTCGGCGTTGGCGTCGGCGTCGGAGCCGGAGCCGGCGACCGGGTGGAGGCCCTCGGCCCGGACGGGGCGTGGCACCCCGCCTCCCGGCACACCGAGGTCATCGAGGTGGCCGACGGCGATCCCGTCGAGGTCGAGGTGATCGAGACCGACCGCGGCCCGGTCGTCATCAACGGCGGCATCTTCAACGGCGGCATCTTCAACGGAGATGCCGACGGCGACGGCGAACCCGACGACTCGGTCGCTCCCCTCAGCCTCCGCCACCCGCCCCGCGTCACCGAGGACCTCGGCTTCTCCTCCCTCCTCCCCCTCCTCCGCGCCCGCCGGGTCGCCGACGTGGACCGCGCGTTCGACGACTGGGCCGAACCCGTCAACGTCGTCCAGGCCGCCGACACCGAGGGCGGCCTCCTGCACCGGGTCGCGGGCAGGGTCCCGGTCCGGAGCGCGGACAACCGCACGCGGATCGTCAACGCCTGGGAGCCCGGGCACGAGTGGCGCGGCTGGTACGCCCCGATGCCGCGCGGCAAGGTCGACGACGGCATCGCGGTGATGGCGAACCAGCGCGGCCCGGCGACCCCGCTCGGCGTCGAGTTCGCCCCGCCCCACCGGGCCACCCGGCTGCGCGCACTCCTCGGCACACGGCGGGACTGGTCCGCCGACGACATGGCCGCCCTCCACATGGACACCCATCTCGCCTCCGCCGCCCCGCTGTTGGACCACCTCGCCGCCCTCGACGACCTCACCCCCGAGGCCGCCTCCCTGCGCGACCGGCTCCTCCACTGGGACCGCCACATGGCCGCCGACAGCACGGAGGCGGCCGCCTACGCGGCGGTCCGGAGCGCGGTCGTACGCCGCCTCGCGGCCCACCCCGCCCTGGCCCGCCTCACCGAAACCCCGCTGTACCCCGAGGTCTTCAGCCCCTGGCTCGCACTCGTCCCGCGCGTGGCCTTCGCCCTCGAAAGCCTGCTCAGGGCCGAGGAGTTGTACGGGATCGACCGTGCCGAGGCCGTCAGGGCGGCCGTGGAGGAGGTGGCCGGGGACCCGCCGAAGGGCACATGGGGCGACACACACCGCCTCGCCCCCTGGCGGGCGTTGCCGGACCCCTCGTACGACGGGACGGAACCCGGGCTCTCCGGCGACCACGACTGCGTGCTGTGCACCTCCGCGGTGCCGGGGCTCACCGACCGGGCCGCTCGGGGTCCCGCCGCCCGCTATGTGTGGGATGTCGCGCGACGCGAGAACAGCCTCTGGGTGGTGCCGTTCGGTGCCTCGGGCGTCCCGGACTCACCGCACCACCGCGATCAACTCCCCTTGTGGGTCGGGGGAGATCTCGTCCCCGTAGTGACCGACTGGACCAAGCTCATGGAGGACAGAACGATGACATCCGAGCCGTACGCAGGGAGCCGGGAGGCCGTCCACGAGCAGGTCGTCGACGGTCTCGGCACGGTCCGCGTCCTGCGCGTGGACCCGGACGCCGACCTGGACGTGCTCCACGCCTGGGTGACGGCCGAGCGCGCCCGGTTCTGGGGCATGGGCGGTTTCGGCAGGGAGCAGGTGCTGGAGACGTACCGGCATCTCGACTCCCTCCACACCCACCACGCCTTCCTGGCCGTCCTGGACGGCAGGCCGGCCGCGCTCTTCCAGACGTACGAGCCGGAGGCCGACCGGGTCAGCGAGTGCTACGAGGTGGAGCCGGGCGACATCGGCGTCCATCTGCTGATCGCGCCCGTCGGCGAGGGCGACGAGCGGCCGGGGTACAGCTCGGCGCTGCTGACCGTGTTCACCGTGTACGTGCTGGGCGTCCTCGCCCGGCGCCGGGTCGTGGTCGAACCCGACATCCGCAACGAGAAGGCGATCACCCGCCTGACCCGCCAGGGATTCGTACTCGGTCCACCGGTCGTGCTCCCGGAGATAGACCTGCCGGAGGTGCACTTGCCGGCGAAGAAGGCCCAACTGGCGTTCCTGACAAGGGAAGCCGCGGGCTTTCAGGGGCGCGACGGGTGACGACTGCCTCGGGGCGGCACCCGGTGTTCCGCGCGTCGCGGTCCGGTTGTCGCATCGCCAACTCCCTTTGGGGCATGGTCGACAGGTGGTCCATGACATCACTCCCGAAGCCCTTGTCGCCCACTACAAGCTGGAGCCCATCCCCAAGGAGGGCGGTCTCTTCGCCCGTACCTGGGCGGGTCCCGAACGGCCCGACGGCCGCCCCGAGGGGTCCGCGATAGTGGTCCTCCTGACCGCGGAACCCGATGACTTCTCGGCGCTCCACCGACTCCCCGCCGACGAGACCTGGCACTTCTACCTGGGGGATCCGCTGGAGATGCTGCTCCTGTCCCCCGACGGCACGTCCCGTACGGTCCTGCTCGGCCCCGACGTGCTCGGCGGCCAGCACCTCCAGTACACCGTGCCCGCACGCACCTGGATGGGCGCGCGCGTCGCGACCGCCACCGGCTGGTCGTTCTTCGGGTGCACGATGGCGCCCGGTTTCACCTACGAGGGGTACGAGCACGGGGACGCGGCGGAACTCACCGCCCGCTACCCGGACCGGGCCGCGCGGATCGCCGCGCTGAGCCGCCCGTGAGCGGCCCGGACGACGGACACCGGGACGGTCACCGCGACGGACTCCGCCGCGGACTTCTCGACGGGCAGGTCGCCCTCGTCACCGGGGCGTCGGGCGGTATCGGGCGGGGCATCGCGCTGCGGTTCGCCGCGGCGGGGGCGGCCGTGGCCGTCCACTTCCGTACGAACGCGGCGGCCGCCCGTGAAGTCGTCGGCCTCATCGAGGACTCGGGCGGACGCGCGGTCGCCCTGCGCGCCGATCTGACCGCCGAGGACGAGTGCCACCGCCTGGTGCGCGAGGCGGCCGACCGGTGCGGCGGCCGGCTGACGGCCCTGGTCAACAACGCGGCCGTACAGCCGGTCCAGGAGCTGCCCGGGATGACGGCGGGGGACTGGCGGGCGGTGGTCGACGCCAATGTGTCGAGCGTGTTCGCGTGCACGCAGGCGGCGGTGGAGGTGATGCGCGACGGGAGGCGGCAGGGCGATCCGAGTGACCTGAGTGACCTGAGTGATCTAGGTGACCCGAGCGACCTGAGCGACCGGCGGGGCTCGTCCGGTGGGCCTGTGGGCAGCATCACGCACATCGCGTCCATCGAGGCCACACACCCCGCTCCCCTGCACGCCCACTACTCCGCGTCCAAGGCGGCCGTCGTCGCGCACGCGCGCTCGGCGGCCCTGGAGTACGGTCCCTACGGAATCCGCGTGAACACCGTCTCGCCCGGGCTGATCGACCGCGCGGGCCTTGCGGAGGCCTGGCCAGACGGCGTACGGCGCTGGCAACAGGCGGTTCCCACCGGGAGGCTGGGGCGTCCCGAGGACGTGGGCGACGCCTGTGTGTTCCTCGCCTCGCCGATGGCCTCCTGGATCACCGGGCACGACCTGGTCGTGGACGGCGGGGTGTCGGCGCGGCCGACGTGGTGAACGCGGGTGCGGGGGCCTGGGCCGGTGTCGAGGCGGGCGTGGTCGGCCGGTGCGGGCGCGGGCCGAGTTGAACCAGGTGTCGCGTACATCCGTACTCTCACCTAGGCCGCGGCCGGGGACAACGGCAGCCAACCGCAGCCACAGACGTACACGTACATGGACGTGCAGTGCGAGCAGGACGAGCAGCAGGGAGAGGCGACGTGGGCCGAGTGCGCCGCATACACCGAGTGCTACGGGTACTACGGGTGTCGGCGCCACGCCGGGCAGCGGCCCTCGTCGCCCTGCTGGGCGCGCTGTTCCTGCTGGGCGGTGCGGGCCCGGTGTCCGCCCACTCGGCCGTGCGGGAAACGAGCCCCGGCGAGGGAACCGTCCTCAAGTCCGCGCCGGAGCAGGTCACCATGACCTTCACCGAGTCGGTCGGCATCACCGACGACTCGCTGCGCGTCCTCAGCCCCGAGAACCGCCGGGTGAACGCGGGCGACACCGAGCACGTGTCCGGCCGGTCCGACACCGTCCGGGTGCCGCTCGACGACGGCCTGGCCGACGGTACGTACACCGTGGCCTGGCGGGTTGTCTCGGCGGACAGCCACCCCATCTCCGGCGCCTTCACCTTCTCCATCGGCAAACCGTCCGAGACCACGGCTTCCGTCTCCGCCGAGCCGGCCGTGAACCCCGCCTCGGGCGCGCTCTACGACATCGCCCGCTATGCCGCGTACGCCGCCGTCGCCCTGCTCATCGGCGCGGTCACCTTCGTCCTGGTCTGCCGCCCGCCCTCCGCCGAGCCGCTGCGCGGACTCGTCCGGGCCGGCTGGTGGGTCCTCGTCGCCTCGACGGCCGCGCTCCTCCTGATACGCGGCCCGTACGAGCGCGGCACCGGCCCCTCCACCCTCCTCGACCCCGAACTCATCGAGAACACCCTGACCAGCAGGCCGGGCTGGGCCCTGCTGGCCCGGCTCGTGCTGCTGGCGGGGGCGGCGGTCTACCTCGTACGGGTCGTGCCGGTCGTGCCGGTCGTGCCGGTCGTCCGGGGCGCGTCAGAGACGGAGAGCTCGGAGACGGAGAGCCTGGAGGCGGCGGGCACGGAGACGCACGGCACGGAAAAAGAAGAAGTGCGGCCGAAGCCGGTCGTGGTCGCGGTCGGCGGGCTTCTCGCCGTCGGTCTGGCGGTCACCTGGGCCGCCGCCGAGCACGCGTCCGCCGGGATCCAGGTCCCCCTGGCGATGACCTCCTCCGTGCTGCACCTGCTGGCGATGGCGGTCTGGCTGGGCGGACTCGCGGCGCTCCTCACCACGCTCCACCGCTCGGAGGCGCTGCTCTCGGCGGCCTCCGTGGCACGTTTCTCGCGCCTCGCGTTCGCCTCGGTCACCGTCCTCGTGCTGACCGGCGTCTACCAGTCGTGGCGGGGGCTCGGCTCGTGGGACGCGCTGTTCGACACGTCGTACGGCCAGATCCTGGTCGCCAAGGTCTGCGCGGTGGTCCTGTTGCTGGCGGCGGCGGGTTTCTCGCGCCGCTGGACGGGCCGGCTGACCGACGCGGAGGAGCCGTTGCGGGTCCCGGTGCTGGAGACGGTGGGGGCGCGTGCGGGTGCGGGCGGGGGTGTGGACTCCGACGCCGGGGCCGGCAGCTCCGGCCGGGACGCCGGGGAGCCCACGTCGGCCGCCGCCGGCGACGGGTCCGAGGAGAAGCCGGAAAACGAGTCCGAGCAGGCATCGGCACCCGGCACCCGCCGCGGTGCCCTGCGCCGCTCGGTCCTGGCCGAGGTCGTCGTGGGCGTGGTCGTGCTGGTCATCACGACGGTTCTCACCGGTACGCAGCCGGGGCGCGCCGAGATCGAGACGGCGGCGGCCGAGGAGACCGCGGCGGCCGGTCAGCGGACCGCGTCGACGACGCTGATCCCCTTCGACGTCGGCACCCCGGGCGGCCACGGCAAGGTCCAGATCGTCCTGGAACCGGGCCGCGTCGGCGAGAACACGGTCGAGGCGGTCATCATCGGCCCCGACGGAGGCATCGCCACGGTCCCCGAGATCCGCCTCTCCTTCACCCTCGCGTCCCAGAAGATCGGCCCCATCGACGCCGGACTCACCAACAAGGGCGGCTACTGGGGCACTTCGTCCCTCAACCTCCCCATCCCCGGCACCTGGACGATGAAGGTCACCATCCGCACCTCGGACATCGACCAGGTGTCGGAGACGCGCCGGGTGAAGATCCTCCGCTGACCCCGGTCAGGGCTCCCAGTGCGCGAGTCGGCGGAGGGCCGCGGCGGTGCGTACGAACTCGTCCTCGCCGAGAAGAGCCCGCATCTCGCCGTTGAAGCGGTCGATCTCGGGCTGGGCGGCCCGGAGCGCGTCGGCCCCCTCGGACGTCAACTCCAGTGTCACGGCCCGGTGTTCGCGCGGGTGCGCCTGCTTGGTGACGAGACCGGCCGTGGTGAGCCGGGTGACGAGCGCGGTGACGGCGGACTCGCGCAGCCCCAGTGTGCGGGCCAACTCCCGCTGGGTGACGCCGGGTTGCTCGCGCATGGCGAACAGCGCGCCGAGCTGCGCCGTGGTGATCCCGGCGGCGGCCAGACAGCGCCGGTCCGCGGTCGTACGCAACTGGTGGGCCGCTCGCTGGAGATGGAAGAAGAGGCGCGGGTCGGGGATGTCCCCGGGGTCGGGGCCGGGCTCGGACATGGGGAGATCTTGACAGATCCGACTGCTGCGCGGGATTCTCACTTCACTAGTGAAGTGAGATGAAGTGAAGCAGGGCGAGGTGCAGTGTGAGTGACATCCCGGATCTGGCGGCTGCCCAGAAGGTGCTGGCGGCCCAGCCCTTCAGCAACCTGGTCGGTGCCCGCCTGGTGTCCTTCGGGGAGGGCGAGGCGACGCTCGAACTGGACATCCGCGACGACCTGCGCCAGCAGTACGGCTTCCTGCACGGCGGTGTGCTCGGTTACGCCGCGGACAACGCGCTGACCTTCGCCGCGGGTGCGGCCACCCACTCCCGGCTGATCACCGCCGGCTTCACCATCGACTATCTGCGCCCGGCCGAGGGCGTACTGCTGCGGGCCCACGCGCGGGTCGTCCGGGTCGGCCGCACCCGAGTCGTCTGCCGCTGCGACCTGTCCACCGTGGACGACGGGGGCACCGAGAGCCTGTGTGCCGTGGCCCAGGGCACGATCGCGGTACTGGACTCCTCGGAGCAGGAGCAGTCGCAGGAGCAGTCGCAGGAGCAGTCGCAGGAGTCGGAGGAAGGCGCGTTCAGGAGTCGAGCCTGAGGACGACGTACCCCTCGGTCGTGCCGACGAGCGAGTAACTGGCGTCGGGGTGGAGCTGCCGCGCCCGTGCCTCGATGTCGCGGATCCGGTCGTCGGGGTTCTGCAGGGCGATGTATTCGGGGGTGATTCCGCGGGTGTCCCCCACCCACAGGACACGGCAGCGTGAGGTGAGGCGGCTGCTGGGGCGGATGTCGGCCTCGACGGTCGCGCCGTCCGGGATCCGGTCCAGGAGACGCTCGACCGCGGTGACGCGCGCGGGCTTGCGGTAGGCGGCGGGCTCGGCCAGCACGGACATCGGGAGCGTGGTCGTCAGCGAGAGCGCGGCCGCGGCGACGGCCGCGGGCAAATGGTGCGCGTACGTACGCAGCCAGGGCCGCGGGCTGTACCGGGCACCGGCGAGGGCGTCGACGAGGGTGAGTGCGACGACGGGCATCAGGACCGCGCTGTAGTGCCAGTCGGTCCCCCAGTAGTGGTCGTCGGAGGAGAGGAACCGCCACCCGAGCGTGGGCAGCGCGACGACGGACAGCGTGGAGCGCAGCGCAAGCAGCCCGGTGGTCGGCACCAACAGCCAGGCGAGGGTGCGGAGTTTGGTGCCCGTACCGTCCAGGAGGGTCGAGCCGCCGTCGACCTTGGTCCAGTAGTCGTAACCGCCGGCCGTGTTGAAGGCGGGGATGACGACGACGAGTACGACCAGGGTGGCGGCGATGCCCAGGGCGGCCACGGCGACGGCGTACAGCATCGTGCGCCGGGAGTCGCGCCGGCACCGCAGGGCGACGACGAGGGCGATGGCCGCCACCGTCACCCCGAGGTCCTCCTTGACCAGTACCAGCGGCAGCGCCCACAGCAGTGCCGCGCGCCACCGCCGGGCCAGGATCGCCTCAAGACTGAAGGCGATCAGGGGTACCGCGAAGCAGATCTCGTGGAAGTCGAAGTCGACGGCACGCTGGATGCCCCAGGACAGGCCGTACGCGAGGCCGATCGCCAGCCCGCGCGGACGCCCCAGCAACCGGGCAGCCGCACGGGTCACCGGTACGGCCGACAGCGCGAACAGCGCGGCCTGCGCGACGAGCAGGGTGACAGGGGAGGGGAAGACCCGGTAGACGGGGGCGAGGAGGGCGGTCACCGGGCTGAAGTGGTCGCCCAGGACATTGGCCCCGGGCCCCTTCAGATCGACGACGGGCGCCTGGAGGTGCGCGTACGCGCGGACGGCCTGCTCGAAGATGCCGAGGTCCCAGGAACGGGTGGCCAGGTGCCGGTAGCGGGCGAGGGAGAGAGCCGTGTAGGCGGCGAAGAGGGCGACCGCGAGGAGATACGGGTCGTACCGGCCGGCCGGGCCGGTTCGGCGGGGGCGCCGGTCGCGCGGCGGGAGCGCGACCGGCCCGGGTATCGCGGACCCGGGTGAGGCCCGCATCGGTACCGGCACTTGTACCGGTGTCCGGGCCGGTATTCGTATCGGCGGAGATGTCGGTGACGTCTGCGCGGCCCGGGTGTCCTGTGGCGGGCCGGGGAGAGCCTTGGTCACGAGCGGTCCTTACGAGCCGTCGGCGCACCGGGCAACCAGGAAGTCATCGGTCGGATGCCGATGTCGGCGCTGAGCTTCCGAGGGACTGGGATTCCGAGGGATTGGGCTTCCGAGGGACTGGGCGTCCGAGGGACTGGGCGTCCGAGGGACTGGAATGGAGACCAGAGCATGACACGACCCTCGATCCCCACGCGATGGCCGCCCGCGTTCCCGCAGTTCAGGGGCTGTGGATGAGACGGGATCCGAAGGCACGGCCTCGCTGGAGGCGGACGGGCAGGGAAGGTGGTGCGGCGTACGCCGACGGGCAAGGCAGTCTCTCGGTGGCACCGGGTGGTGCGGACTGGCGCCATCCGGTGCCACGCGGAGCCATTTCCAGCCCTTAGGGGCGCGTCAGCTCTCCTGGTGCCACAGTCGCTCAACAGGTGCCACTGTGTTTTCGCAGGTCAGGTGGATTGCTTTGGCTGTCGATCGCGAGATGTCGCCTCGTGGCTTGCGCGTGGCGCCATTGTGGTGCCATCATGGCGTCATGGACCTCACCCCGTATGTCGACAGCCTCCGCCGCGAGCTCGCGGTGGCCGCCGAAGCCGGTGGCGACGAAGCCCGCGAGCTGGCGGAGAGGCTGACGGCTCCCCTGGAGTCGGCGACCCGGCTGATCATGCTCAACGTGCTCTCCGCCGCGACGGACGAGATCACCCGTGAACTCGCCCCCGGCTCGGTCGACGTACGGCTGCGCGGGCTCGACCCCGACTTCGTGGTGACACCGCCGCCCACCGACGGCGGCGCCTCCGCGGCGCCGGCCGAGTCCGTCGAACCGCTCAGGGCCTCGGCCCCGGCCGACGGCGACGAGGGCGGCACCGCCCGCGTCAACCTGCGTATGCCGGCCCACCTCAAGGCCCGGGCCGAGGAGGCCGCGACCCGCGAGGGCCTGTCGGTCAACGCGTGGCTGGTGCGCGCCGTGTCGGCCGCGGTCGACGGCGGCACCCGGCCGCGTACGACGGAGAAGACCCAGACCATCGGGCAGAGCATCACGGGCTGGGTGCGCTAGCCCGGGCCCGCGTCACTTCACTCGCGTCACTTCGCTCGCACCACTTCACCCACACCACGTCCCACCAGCGGGGACGGCCCAAGGACTCAAGAGGACGGGACAGCCATGCCTTCTTTCGAAACTCCCGAACCGATCTCGGTCACCGCCTACGTGTACGCCGGTTCCATCCGGTTCACCGCGGGCGACCGCCTCGACACCGTCGTCGACGTGCAGCCCCGCGACCCGAAGAAGGACCTGGACGTACGGACGGCCGACCAGACCGAGGTCTCCTACGCGAGCGGTACCCTGACCGTCACCACGCCCAAGGCCAATCTCCTCGGGCGCGGCGGCACGGTCGACGTGTCGGTGGAGCTGCCCACGGGCTCGAACGTCGACATGACCGGCGCCGGGACCCAGATGATCGGCGAGGGCCGGCTCGGCGAGGTCCGCGTGAAGATCTCGGCGGGTGACGCCCGCCTCGACACCACCGGCCCGCTGCAGCTGAAGGCCTCACACGGTTCGAGCACCGTCGACCGGGTCGAGGGCATGGCCGAGATCACCACAAGCACCGGCAACGTGCGCGTCGGCATCGTCGACGGCCCCGCCGTCCTGAAGAACTCGCACGGCAGCACGACCGTCGGCGCCGTGACCGGCGAGCTGCGGATGAGCGGTGCCAACGGTGCCATTGACGTCGCGCGCGCCGAGGCGTCGGTCGTCGGCACCACGACCAACGGCTCCCTTCGCGTCGCCGAAGTCGCCCGCGGCAACGTCCAGTTGGAGACCTCCAACGGTGCCATCGAGGTCGGTATCCGCGAGGGCACGGCCGCCTGGCTCGACGTCAGCTCCAACCGCGGGCACGTACGCAACACGCTTGCCGCGTCCGAGGCCCCGGAGCAGACCGAGGAGACCGTCAAGGTCCGCGCACGGTCCAACTGGGGAAACATCGACGTCCTCCGCGCCAAGGCCTGAGCGCTCTCGCACCGCACCGCCCTCGCCTCGCACCGCCCTGCCGCGCCTGGCCCCGCTCTGCCCGCGCCACCCCGCCTCGTCCCGCCGCGCCTCAGCCAGCCTCATCTCTTCTGATTCCCCCAGCCCCTTCAGCCTTCTAACAGGAGGGCTCCATGCCTTCATCTGTCATGCCCACGTCCAGGCAAGGTGACGGTCACCCGTCCCCGGCCGCCGTCTCCACCGTCGGTCTGCGCAAGTCGTTCGGCGACAAGACCGTCCTCGACGGCATCGATCTGCGCATCCCGGCAGGGTCCGTGTTCGCCCTGCTCGGCCCGAACGGCGCCGGCAAGACCACCGCCGTGAAGATCCTCTCCACGCTTATCTCCGCCGACGGCGGTCAGGCGCAGGTCGCGGGCCACGACGTCACCACGTCACCGGACGGGGTGCGGGCGGCGATCGGTGTCACCGGCCAGTTCTCCGCGGTGGACGGCCTGATCACCGGGGAGGAGAACATGCTCCTCATGGCGGACCTGCACCACCTGTCCAAGCAGGAGGGACGCAGGGTCACCGCCGAACTCCTGGAACGCTTCGACCTGGTGGAAGCCGCGAAGAAGCCCGCCTCCACCTACTCCGGCGGCATGAAACGCCGCCTGGACATCGCCATGACCCTGGTCGGCAACCCGAGAATCATCTTCCTCGACGAACCCACCACCGGCCTGGACCCCCGCTCCCGCCACAACATGTGGCAGATCATCCGCGAACTCGTCACCGGCGGAGTGACCGTCTTCCTCACCACCCAGTACCTGGAAGAGGCCGACGAACTCGCCGACCGCATCGCCGTCCTCAACGACGGCAGGATCGCCGCCGAAGGCACCGCCGACGAACTCAAGCGCCTCATCCCCGGCGGACACGTACGACTGCGCTTCGACGACCCGGACACGTACCAGACCGCCGCCCTCGCGATAAGCGAGGCCACCCGGAACGACGAGGCACTGTCCCTCCAGATCCCCAGCGACGGAAGCCAGCGCGAACTGCGCTCCATCCTCGACTGGCTCGACGCGGCCGGCATCGAGGCCGACGAACTCACCGTGCACACCCCCGACCTCGACGACGTGTTCTTCGCCCTGACAGGCAGCACCCAGGTGCCCGCCCAGCCCAGCCGTCCCGCTCAGCCCAGCCAGCCCAAGGAGGATGTCCGATGAGCTCCCTCGCCCTCGCCGTGCGCGACTCGTCCACGATGCTGCGCCGCAACCTCCTGCATGTGCGGCGCTACCCGTCCCTCACCCTGAACCTGCTGCTCACGCCGGTCGTACTGCTGTTGCTCTTCGTCTACATCTTCGGCGACGTGATGAGCGCGGGCATCGGTGGCGGCGGCGGTCCGGACCGCTCGGCATACGTCGCGTACCTCGTGCCGGGTCTGCTGCTGATGACGATCGGCGGAACCACGATCGGCACCGCGGTGTCCGTATCCATGGATATGACCGAGGGCATCATCGCCCGCTTCCGCACGATGGCGATCCACCGCCCTTCGGTACTCGTCGGACACGTCGTGGGCAGCGTGCTGCAGTGCGTGATGAGCGTGGTCCTCGTCGGGGCCGTCGCGGTGGCCATCGGCTTCCGGTCCACGGATGCCACGGTGCTGGAGTGGCTGGCGGCGTTCGGACTGCTCGTGCTGTTCGCCCTGGCGCTCACCTGGATCGCGGTCGGCATGGGCCTGGTCAGCCCGAACCCCGAGGCGGCCAGCAACAACGCGATGCCGCTGATCTTCCTGCCCTTCATCTCCAGCGCCTTCGTCCCGGTCGACGCGATGCCGGGCTGGTTCCAGCCGATCGCCGAGTACCAGCCGTTCACGCCCGCCATCGAGACCCTGCGGGGCCTGCTGCTCGGCACCGAGATCGGCCACAACGGCTGGCTCGCCCTCGCCTGGTCCCTGGCGCTGACCGTACTGGGCTACTTCTGGTCGAAGGCATCGTTCAACCGCGACCCGAAGTAACTGCCAACTGCCAACTGCCAACTGCCACGACAGGGCGGGCTGGACGAGGTACTCGTACGACGAAGGGCCCCACCGCTCTCGGTGGGGCCCTTCGACGACTACGAGTGGGCCGTGGCCTGTGCGGTGACTCGCTGGATGGCCTTGACGGCGATGTCGGGGCGGTCGACGTGTACGTAGTGACCGCTTCCGGCGGCGACGCTGATCCTGCTGCGGCCGGAGAGCGCGCGCCACTGGTCCTGGCCTTCGGCCCACATATCTTCCAGGGCGGGCCCGTAGTCGGGGACCTCGGCGTACTGGGACTCGTGCCTGATGATCTGCACCGGGATGTTCCCCGCGGAGCGGACCTCGGCGTCGGTGATGATGAACTTCTCCGGGTTCTGGCCCTCGTTCACCGCGATGGTCTGGTCACGCAGTTCGGCCGCCATGCCGGTGGCCGACTCGGGGATCGCCTTCGAGATACCTGCCGTCAGGGCCGGGATCGTGGCGTCCATCAGGACCAGGCCCTTGACCCTGTCCCGGTGCTCGGGGGCGTACCGGGCGGCGATCAGTCCGCCCAGCGAGTGGCCGGCCAGCACGACCGGGCGGTCACCGGTGACCCGGTCGAGCACGCCCGTAAGGATCTTGGAGCTGTCGTTGATGGTCTGCGTGCCGTTCGGCTGGTCGCTCTCACCCTCGCCGAGCCGGTCGTAGGAGCAGACCCTGGCCTTCTTGCTCAAGGTCTTCTGCAGGCCGGCCATCGTGTCCAGCCCGTCGCCCCCTCCGGCCATCAGGACGACCACCGGCTTACGGGCCGCCGAGTGGCCGGAGCACGAGACGTTGACCGAGTAACCGCCGACACGGATCTTCTTCGTCCCCGAGAACGAGTCCCCCTGCCCGTGCCACGCGGTCGTCGTGGACGCCGCCTGTGCCTGTGCCTGCCCCTGGGCCGCCTGGGCGGTGGCCTCCCCGTAACCGACGATGCCCGCGCCGGCCACGGTGCAGAACGTCGCGGCCACGGCGATTGTCTTGAGCATGCGGTTCACGAGGACCTCCAAGAAGACAGGGGAAGACAGGGGAAGGCAGGGGAAGGCAAGGGAAGGCAGGGGAAACCAGGGGGCTGGAACGGAGTGGTGCGCATGGCACCGCATCACCGCATCACCGAATCCCGCACGAGACGAATCCCGCACGAGACGAATCCCGCCCGAGACGCCTTCCGCCCGATGACCCTTCTCTTCCTCTCCAAGTCCTCGGCCGGAGTGCGGCGGCGACAACTCAGACGCTACGGATCCGGCGCCCCTGGATCGTCACCCCGCAGTGGTCACTCACGCGTAGCTCGCCAGGGGGACAACGCCCGCGCCGCGTCAGTCGCCCATGTCGAACCGGGGCTCTTCGGTACGGGTGCGCTTGACCTCGTAGAAGCCCGGAACGGTGGCCATCAGCAGAAAGCCGTCCCACAACTGTCCGGCCGCCTCTCCGGTGGGCGCGGGGGAGACGACAGGACCGAAGAAGCCGACCTGTTCGCCACCGGGCCCGGCGACGGACAGCACCGGGGTCCCGATGTCGTCGCCGGCCAGGGCGACGGCCTGCGCGTGCGAGGACCGGATCGCCTCGTCGTACGCGGTGGACTCGGCGACCTCGGCGATCTCCTCCGGCAGCCCGGCATCGGCAAGGGCCGCCGGGAGGTTCCCCCAGTCGCCCCGGAGATGAAATCGGGTGCCCATCGCAGTGAAGAGGTCACCGAGCGCCTGCTGACCGAACCGCTCCTCCACGGCGGCACACACGCGCACCGGAGCCCACATGTAGTCCCCCCACTCGCCCTCGGGGTTGTCGTCCCGGTGCTCGTTGAGCACCGACAGACTCATCACCCGCCAGCGAACGCTCACCGGCCGCACCTTGGCGACCTCCACCATCCACCGCGAGCTGATCCACGTGTACGGGCAGACGGGGTCGAACCAGAAGTCGACAGTCCGCTGTTCGGCCATCCCACCCCTCCTGAGACGGACAACGTCGAAGGGCCCCACCTTGCGGTGGGGCCCTTCGACGTTAGTGCCCGGTGAGGCACTGGCGGAGGATACGAGATTCGAACTCGTGAGGGGTTGCCCCCAACACGCTTTCCAAATGTTCGTCTGCGGGTTCGGGGCGGGACGGGGGCGTTCTGACCTGGGGTGGAGTAGGCCATCGGACGGATGGTGGACGGCGCCGGACGGCGCCGGACGGCGCCGGACGGCGACGAATGAGACCAGAACTGAGACCAGGGCGCCGGTCATACTCGCTTGACGACGATCGATTCCGGAACCAGCTTCTCCAGGTCGTCCACGTCCGATGTGAAGATGGTGACCTGCCCTTTCTGCTGTCGGGCGATGATGGCGAGCACCGCGTCGATCGCGTACTTGTGGCCGTGAAGCTTGGCGTCGGACAGGAGTCGGCGGGCCTGGCGGGCCTCGTCCTTCCCGATGTCGGCGACTTTGAGCCGGGAGAGCACCCAGTCCCAGCGTTGCTCGGTGGTTCTGCCGTCGTACGCCTCCACCAGCGTCATGGGCGACGTGACTACTTCGGCTTCGCCCCGTGCTGCGAGATCGAGCCAGGCGATCATCTTCCGGTCGCCACGCACAGCGAGGGACAGGGCTTCGCAGTCGAGTACGAAGGCGCGCAGTGGCCGCTGCCCGTGCTCACTGGCTCGCTTGGTCACGCGGCCTCTCCGGCGTTGTGTCCTCCGGCGGTGAGGCGACGCTCGTGCTCGGCGTCGAGATCTTCCAGCTCCGAGAGTGCTGCCGCGTGCTCGTCCTCGGTTACCGCGCCGTGTTCCTCCTGCAGCCAGTCGACCAGTTCCAGCAGCCGGTCCCGATCGCGCTTGAATCGCAATGCTTCGGCGACGTACGCCGAAAGTCCCCGCTCAGCCGCCTCGGCGCGGATCTCGTCCAGGAGATCTTCGGGGATCGTCACCGTTACTTTCTTGGTTGCCATACAAGGCACCATACTCTTGGTGTGAATGCCCCTACCAAATTGCCGTGACCCGTAGGGCAAGGAGGCCAATGGCCAATCCGTGAGCCCTGCCCATGCGTGATCGCCGACTTGTACCGCTTCACTCGGCCACCGCGTGCCGTTCACTCTCATCAGCGCATGCTGCGTCGGATGAGGATGGTTATCCTTCGCAGTGGTGAGCCTCCTGCCGTTGACGGAACGACAGGAGGAGAGTCCATGTCCCTGCTGCCTTCGGCAGACGTCTTCAGGTCGATCGAGCTAAAGGTTCCGCAGCTGCTCGGTGGACAGTTGGTCTGTCCACATGTACCCGGGGAGAGATGTTCGATCGGCGAGCACCTCACGCTCTCGGAGGCGAAGGAAGCGGCGGCACGGGATGCCGCTGATGCTGCTGTGCGGGATGCGCTGTGGCGGTGCGTGGGGCGCGATGCTCGAAGCGACGTGCCGAACTTGGCTCAGCGTGGCCAGTTGCTCGCGTTGTACTTCATCATCCCCTACCTGCGGAAGTCGGCCGCGAGAGTCTCAAGGAGGCTCTGCGTCGATGTCGCAGAGGTGAGGTCAGCCATGCTCGTCGGCGCGTTGTACGGGCTGGCACTGGCCGCTGAAGCCGACGACATCCGTGATGAGGTCATCCGGGCTGCCAATGCCGCCGGCTGGGCGGTGGAGCGGTCTGATCCGGCCGAGCGTACGACGGATCCGCACAGCCTTGGCGACCGTGCGAGCCTCCTTGACGACGACTACTCGCCCATCCGCAACGAGTCGGACATCCAGGCCGTCGGTGAGGTGGACTCTTTGCTGGGGGAGCGCATCAGCGGTGAACGCATGGGCGCTACCTTGCACCGCCTCGGGCTCTTGGCCGCGTTCCTCGCCTCGGGTTCGGGGCAGGTGCCCGGGGGTGAGTCCGACGAACTCGACGGACGGCAGAAGGAAGCCGAGTGAACCCGAGCGCAAGGCGACTGTCGCAGTGGCTGGGCGAGCCAATGCCCCTCCGCAAGGTGGCAGATCTCCTTGGGGTCGACGCAGCGAAGGCGTGCGGACTGGTGAGGGCGGGCCGCTTCCCCTGCCGTGTCACGAAGG
Organism: Streptomyces sp. NPDC033178; assembly: GCF_055577685.1. Classification (NCBI taxonomy): domain Bacteria; kingdom Bacillati; phylum Actinomycetota; class Actinomycetes; order Kitasatosporales; family Streptomycetaceae; genus Streptomyces; species Streptomyces sp. NPDC033178. The sequence continues at coordinate 73,420 of NZ_JBVIPT010000004.1, read as the reverse complement.
AGAAGGGGAAGTACGTAGTCCTTCCCGCCGATGTGTTGGTGGCCATGGGGCTCGATGATCCGATCGTGCGGATCGTCGACCTGCTGGCCGGAGCCGAGTTCGCGAGGAGATGGGACTGAGGGCAGGCCGCGCGAACGTCCCACCCTCCGGGGTGACGCTGGCATGGAACGGGTTGGTAGGGCGCATGTGGATGGTCGGTGCGCTGCTGATCCGTCGAGCGGCTCCGCGTCGGCGGCTTCGGTCGCACGATAACCCCCGATAGCGCGGATGGTGACGTCCAACAGGAACGTCTGTTGTCCTGGCCTTTGTCCAGTGCATCGCCGGCCGCCACCGTTCACCGCCGTACGCGCCCCCCTCTGACCTGCTCCCTGAGTCCCCACGAACGCCCCCGGACGGCCGCGCGGTTGGGTAGTTCAGACAAAAGCCCAGGCCATACCTGGTGATACTGGGTGGCTCCGAACCGCCGGGAGCCGGATGGTTCTGCGGTTCTCTCTCCTCTACAGGGAGGGAACCGCCTGATCCGTTCCCCACTGCACCGAATCGGGTCCGACGAGAAGCGAAGGAACAAGATTATGTACGACTGCGAGGGATGCGGACGGTCCCGGCAGGGGTTGTTCTTCGGCTCCGGGATCGGAGAAGCGAAGTGGTGGTGCTGGCGCTGCCAGAGCACCGATCAGAAGGAACTGATCAGCTCTCTGGATGACCACGCCCGGGGCGTGCTCAACCGTGACGCCGACGGCGTGCACTGGCCCTACGGCCCGAACATCTACGTCCAGATGCGCGCGGACCTGTTGGACTGGGCGGACCGGCACGACCTCAAGAGTGGCAACACGGGGTGTTCGTCCGGACTCCACTGGCTCGGCAGGGGCCGCTGCGCCAAGAGGGAATGCCAAGGCAGGCCGGGGTTCTACGACCACACGACCACGTGGCTTTCGCGGACCACCGGCAGACCCGCTCTGGTGTTCAACCAGCCGTACAGGCAGGTGGACCCGGCCGAGGTTTGGGATCACATCAGCGAGTACCCGTCTCTCACGGCCGAGGTCGGGCCGGAGAGTTGGTACGGCGCAGGTACCAGCGGTGTCTACATCTGGAATGACGGCAACCGTTCCGTGGCTGTTCGGCAGCCCCGTTAACCACGCATCGAAGGGTTCCACCTCGCGGTGGGCCCTTTCGGAATCGTGCCCGGTGAGGCACTGGCGGAGGAGTGACTATCACTACTGGAAGCGTCTGCTGGAAGACGCGGGGGGTTCGGAACGCCCGGCTGCACGACGCTCGGCACACGGCCGCCACCGTGCTCATATTGCTCGGTGTCCCGGCCCGGGTCATTGATCAGATCATGGGGTGGGAGCCGGGCACCTCCGCAAGCCTGCGGGTCCGCTACCTCCACGTGTCGGACGCCATGCTCAAGGACGTGGCCCGGAAGATCGCCGAAGCCATCTGGGGACCCCCGGAGACACCCGCTGTGGACAAAAACGCAGGACAACGAGGGCTGAGAACCGTCGAAGGGCCCCACCGCGAACGGTGGGGCCCTTCGACATCGTGCCCGGTGAGGCACTGGCGGAGGATACGAGATTCGAACTCGTGAGGGGTTGCCCCCAACACGCTTTCCAAGCGTGCGCCCTAGGCCACTAGGCGAATCCTCCGCGGCAAACAATACAAGACGTTGAGGAGTGCTCGCGAACTCGTTCCCCCCGCTCAGATCGGGTACTGTGTGCGCAGCCCCTCACGTGGCGCTATCTGACTGAACTCCCCCAGGGCCGGAAGGCAGCAAGGGTAGGTTGGCTCTGGCGGGTGCGTGGGGGGCGCTTGCGTTTGCGGGGCCGGCGGAGCCGAGGGCGTGGCCCTGGTGGAGCTGCGGGTGCGGCCCGGTGCCAGTGGGGCGGAGCGGGGAAGTCCGGCGGGCGGTCCGCGTTGTCAGTGGGCGCCTATAACCTCGTATGCGTGTCGTCTCTCGCGCTGTACCGCCGTTATCGCCCGGAGTCGTTCGCCGAGGTCATCGGGCAGGAGCATGTCACCGACCCGTTGCAGCAGGCGCTGCGGAACAACCGGGTCAATCACGCGTACCTGTTCAGCGGGCCGCGTGGCTGCGGGAAGACGACCAGTGCGCGGATCCTGGCACGGTGTCTGAACTGCGAGCAGGGGCCCACACCGACGCCCTGCGGTGAGTGCCAGTCCTGCCGGGACCTCGCGAGGAACGGGCCGGGTTCCATCGACGTCATCGAGATCGACGCCGCCTCGCACGGTGGCGTGGACGATGCTCGTGACCTGCGAGAGAAGGCGTTCTTCGGCCCCGCGAGCAGCCGGTACAAGATCTACATCATCGACGAGGCCCACATGGTCACGTCGGCCGGGTTCAACGCGCTGCTGAAGGTCGTCGAGGAGCCGCCCGAGCACCTCAAGTTCATCTTCGCCACCACCGAGCCCGAGAAGGTCATCGGGACCATCCGGTCGCGTACGCACCACTATCCGTTCCGGCTCGTGCCGCCCGGGACTCTGCGGGAGTACCTGAGCGAGGTGTGCGGGCGCGAGGGCAGCCCCGTCGAGGACGGGGTGCTTCCGCTGGTCGTGCGCGCCGGGGCCGGGTCCGTGCGTGACTCCATGTCCGTCATGGACCAGCTGCTGGCCGGTGCCGGGGACGACGGTGTGACGTATGCCATGGCGACCTCGCTGCTCGGTTATACGGACGGGTCGCTGCTCGACTCCGTGGTCGAGGCCTTCGCCGCGGGGGACGGCGCCGCCGCTTTCGAGGTCGTCGATCGGATCATCGAGGGCGGAAACGATCCTCGGCGGTTCGTCGCCGACCTGCTGGAGCGGCTGCGCGATCTCGTCATCCTCGCGGCCGTGCCCGATGCCGGTGAGAAGGGGCTCATCGACGCTCCCGTCGATGTCGTGGAGCGGATGACGGCCCAGGCCGGAGTGTTCGGCGCCGCCGAGCTCAGCCGGGCCGCCGATCTCGTCAACGAAGGGCTGACGGAGATGCGCGGGGCCACCTCGCCCCGCCTGCAGCTCGAACTGATCTGCGCGCGCGTGCTCCTGCCCGCCGCGTACGGCGACGAGCGGTCCCTCATGGCCCGGCTCGACCGGATCGAGCGCGGGGTGAACTTCACGGGGGCGGCCGCGGCAGGCGCGCCCGCCATGGGGTACGTGCCCGGGCCCGACGCCCATGCCGCGATGCCGGCCGGGGCCCCGGCGGGGATGCCTGCCGGTATGCCAACCGGCATGCAGGGAGGCGGCATGGCTGCTTCCGCTCCTCCTGCTCCCCCCGGCCCCTCCGTCCCGCCGGGTGGCGGGCCTGCCGCGGCTCGCGCCGCGGTACGGGGAGCGGGGGGCCCCGGTGGAGATACGGGCCATGGTGGAGTTACGGGTTCCGCGGCGCCGCATGCCCCCACACCGGCCCAGGCCCCTTCCTCGGCCCAGGCCCCGACGTCGGCCCAAGCCTCCCCGGGGGCCGCGCCCACGCCTGCCCCCGCTTCGGAACAGCCGCCCGCCCAGGCTCCCCCCTCCGCCCCCGCGGCCGGCGCTGCCCCCGGTGCCTGGCCCGCCGCGACCGCCGCGGGCAGCGGCCGACGGCCCGGCGGGTGGCCGACCGCCACCCCGGCGGGCGGGGGACAGCCACCCGCCGCACCCGGTCCGCCCGCGGCCCAGGCCGCCCAGTCCCAGCCCCAGCCCCAGTCCCAGTCCCAGTCCCAGTCCCAGGCTCAAGCCCCCGCCCCCGCGGCTGCGTACGCCTCCGCTCCCCCCGGCGGCGGCCCCGACCCCCGCATGCTGTGGCCGAACATCCTGGAGGCGGTGAAGAACCGACGCCGCTTCACCTGGATCCTGCTCAGCCAGAACGCGCAGGTGACCGGCTTCGACGGCACGACTCTCCAGATCGGTTTCGTCAACGCGGGCGCTCGGGACAACTTCGCGAGCAGCGGCAGCGAAGAGGTGCTGAAGCAGGCGCTGACCGAGCTGTTCAACGTGCATTGGAAGGTCGAGGCGGTCGTCGACCCGTCCGGCGGTTCGGCACCGCCGCCCGCGCCCGGCCCCGGGTCCGGCTACGGCGGGGGTTATGGAGGAGGGGGCGCGCCGGCTCAGGCGGCGCCCCGCCCCGCCCCGCAGCAGCCGTCGGCTCCGGCTCCCCGGCCCGCCTCCTCGGCACCCCGGTCCCAGGCGGCGCCCGCATCCGGTCCCGCGCCAGCTCCCCGCCCCTCAGCGCCGGAGCCGCCCCCCATCTCCCCCGAGGACGACATCCCGGAGGACGACGATCCGGACCTCGACGAGTCCGCCCTGTCGGGCCACGAACTGATCGTGAGAGAGCTGGGAGCAACGGTGGTGGAGGAGTTCTCGAACGAGCAGTGACGAGCAGCAATGAGTAGTAGCGACGAGCAGCAACCAGCAGTGGTAGCGAGCAACGACCAGTAGTAGTGACGAGCGGCGACAAGTAGTAGGGAGCAGTGGCGAGCCCACGCCGACCCGCCCCCGAAACACGACGGCTAGTCTGACCCCCGTGAAGGTCCTAGTTATCGGCGGCGGTGCCCGCGAACACGCCCTGTGCCGTTCTCTCTCCCTCGACCCCGACGTCACCGCGCTGCACTGTGCCCCAGGCAACGCGGGTATCGCCGAGGTGGCCGAGCTGCACCAGGTCGATGCCCTCGACGGCAAGGCCGTGGCCGCGCTGGCCACGGAGCTCGGCGCCGGGCTGGTGGTCGTCGGCCCGGAGGCCCCCCTCGTGGCCGGGGTCGCCGACGCCGTGCGCGAGGCGGGCATCCCGGTGTTCGGCCCCTCCAAGGAGGCCGCCGAGCTGGAGGGCTCCAAGGCCTTCGCCAAGGACGTCATGGCAGGCGCGGGCGTACCCACGGCCCGCTCGTACGTCTGCACGAACCCCGACGAGGTCGAGGAGGCGCTCGACGCCTTCGGAGCCCCGTACGTCGTGAAGGACGACGGTCTCGCGGCCGGCAAGGGCGTCGTCGTGACCGCCGACCTCGACAGGGCCCGCGAACACGCCAACGCCTGCGACCGTGTGGTCATCGAGGAGTTCCTCGACGGCCCCGAGGTCTCCCTCTTCGCGATCACCGACGGCGTGACGGTCGTCCCGCTGCAGCCCGCGCAGGACTTCAAGCGCGCGCTCGACAACGACGAGGGTCCGAACACCGGCGGCATGGGCGCGTACTCGCCCCTCCCGTGGGCCGACCCGAAGCTGGTCGAGGAGGTCATGCAGACCGTCCTGCAGCCGACCGTCGACGAGATGCGCCGCCGCGGCACCCCCTTCTCCGGGCTCCTCTACGCCGGGCTCGCGATCACCTCTCGGGGCGTACGGGTCATCGAGTTCAACGCCCGCTTCGGCGACCCCGAGACCCAGGTCGTCCTCGCCCGCCTGAAGACCCCCCTCTCCGGCATCCTCCTCGCGGCGGCGGACGGCACCCTGGCCGACCTCGAACCTCTCCGCTGGAGCGACGACGCGGCCGTCACCGTGGTCATCGCCTCGCACAACTACCCGGACACCCCGCGCACCGGCGACCCCATCGAGGGCCTCGACGAGGTGGCGGCACAGGACGCCCCGCACGCGTACGTCCTGCACGCGGGCACCCGGCGTGACGGCGACGCCGTCGTGAGCGCGGGCGGCCGGGTGCTCTCCGTCACGGCCAGCGGCAAGGACCTCACCCAGGCCCGCGCACGCGCGTACGAAGCGGTCAACCGAATCCGCCTCGATGGCGGCCAGCACCGTACGGACATCGCGGCGAAGGTGGCGGGGGCGGCCCAGGCGTAACCGACAGTTACGTCCCTTCACCTGCGTCAACACGCATCGAAGAACGACCCCGGGCCCCGGATCCAGCACAGGATCCGGGGCCCTTTCGTCAGCCACCTCTGCCCAAAGCCATTCCATCGAGTGACCGATGCCCCATCCGGCTGACGAGGGCCGGGGCCCCAACTAGGGTGCGGCGCAAGCGTTCCGGCACTTGGCCCACCGGCATTGCGATGTCGGTCGTGGGTGCCACAGTGGGGGAGTGAGCAACGCCATGGACGTCCGCCGGCAGTGGCTGGGTATGCACGCGCCGGGCGGGCAGTAGGGGGTGACACCGGTCGTGTCCGGTATGGGTGTGGAGGTGGGCGCGCAGGCCGCGCGCTCACGGGCTCTCGCCGTGCTGCGGGTCCGCAGCCGGGCGCTGGCCGTCGCCCTGCTGCCCGCGGCCGTCGCCGTCGTGCTGCTCGTCGGCGGGTCGACGGGCCACATCGACGGCCCCGGTTGGGCCGTCACGCGCTGGATCGTGTCGGGGTTCGCCCTGTTCGTCCTCCTCGCCGCGGCGGGTATCGCGCTGGTCGTGGCCCGTTCCCGGCCCGCCGTGAGCCCCACGGTCACCATCGCCGAGGAGTCGGCGCCCGATCTCTACCGCATGGTGCGCGACCTCGCCGACCGCCTCGAAGTGCCCGCGCCCTCCGCGATAGCGCTCACCCCGGACTGCGACAGCTGGCTGGAGGACCGCACCCACCCGGCCCACGGCCAGCCCAGGCCGGAGTCCCGCGACGAGATCGAGGGCGTACCGGGCGTCCGGGTCCTCCCGTCGGCCCACCGTCGTACGCCGGCCGCGCCCGTCCTCGTCATCGGCTCGCCCTTCCTGTGGTGGATGCGGGTCGGCGAACTGCGCGCCGTCCTCGCACCGGTCGTCGCCGGTACGGGACCGTCGGCGCACCCCGACATAGCCGCGGCCCGGCGTTTCATCCGGGGTCTCGACGCGGCGGTGGCCGTGACCTCGGAGCCTCGTGGACCCCTGTCCAGGACGGTGCTCGGCGGGGTCGGCTGGGTGGCGCGGCTTCTGCTGCGCAGTTGCCGCGGGCATGCCGCCGAGATGGAGCGGGGTGTCGCCTCCGCGGCCGCGGAGCGTGCACAGGCTGTGGACTACGGTCTGCGGATCGTCGCCCAGGAACAGGTGGGGCTCGCGTACGCGGGCTGGGACCGGCTGCTGACCCGGGTCGCGCTGCCCGCCTGGCGGATGGGGCGCTGGCCGTCCCGGCTCGACGCGGGCGTGGTCGCGGCCCTCACCGAGCTCTCGCGGCGCGACCGCCTTGCCGAGGGGTTCGCCTCCCGGCTCGGCGAGCGGCCCGCCTGCGACCTGCTGGAGGAGCCCGGCGCGATCGACGAGGCGGCGTCCCTGCTGGCCGCGCGTCTCTTTCACGGCGGACCGGCCGAGACCGGGCCCGACTGGGCGCCGGTCGACTGGGACGAGTATCCGGACGAGGTCGTGGACCGGAAGTGGCGTACGGACGCGGCGCGGTTGCACCGGGTGCTGGACGCGCTCGGCGTGAGCCGGCCCTCCGGGGCCGGGGCGGGCGCCGGGGCCTCGGATCCGGAGGGGCCGACCTTGGCCCGGGTGATGGACCACCTCAGTGACGGGGAGCCGGGGGATTCGCGGGAATCCGGGGCCCTTGGAGACCTCGGGGATCCGGTGGCCGCAGAGAGGCGCGCGGCCGCGGCGTACGAGGAAGACGAGGACGGCGGGCCGGAGAACGAGCGGAGTTCGGCGCTCGCGGCGGGGTTGAGTGCGGAGGTGGCGCGCGAGGAGGCCGCGGTGTCTGCCGGGGCCGCCGCTCCCTCCGGGGCCGCCGGGCAGGTCGGTCCGGACACGGCGCTCTGGGACGACGGTTCGTTGCCGCTCTTTCCTCTGCAACCGCCTCGGACCGGGCGGGAGTTGCTGGCCGACCATGTCACCGCGATGGTCTGTTGTGCGGCGATGGACACGGCCGGGGCGGCTCCGGGGCTCGACTGGCTCGACGGGCCGTCGCTCCTCATCAACGGCGAGCGGTCCGTGGACCTCGGGCCCCGAGTCCTGAGCCTCATCGAGGAGGGCGACCCCGTGCCCCTCCGCACCTGGCTCCTCCACCTGGGCATACGCCCCGAGAAGCCGGTCCGCCTGGTTTGAGGCCAAGCCCTTCCTCGCCCCCGCCGCCCCTACCCGTCCCATCCCTGGGGGCTCCGCCCCCAGACCCCGAATCGCGCTGAACGCGCTCGTCCTCAAACGCCGGACGGGCTGAAAGGCCGGGGCGCAGCCCCGCCTTCAGGGGCGCGGGGAACTGCGCACCCAGCCCCCACCGACCCGCACACCACCACCCACCCGCACCCCACTCCCTCTGCCCCCCCTGCCCAACCGCCGGAGGCAATTCGCGACGAACGGTGACGGAGCGCGTGCGTAATGTGATGTGCTGGGTCCGCTCATTGACAAGGCAAGGGCCTGCAAAGGCCGACAGGGGCTGACGGGGGCACGAGGGAGGGAACGCGGTATGGGGTCGGAGCAGATTCGCCGGTGGGAGTCGGGAGCGCTGGCGCATGCCGTCACGGACCCCTTCGGACAGGGCCCCGTCCCCTGGCTGCGCGGCAGTGAGCACTACTTCGACGACACGGGCCACGTCGTCCCGTGGTACGTGGAGGCCCCGCCCCCCGGCGCGGCATCCCCGGGCGACGGCAACCGCAACCGCAACCACCACGGAACCACCGGCCCGCGCGTCCCCACCCCCCGCCAGACCGCCGGAGGCCCCCGCACGGCGGACGACGTCCACCGGCAGATCAAGGGCTTCGCCTCCACCGGCGCGGCCGCCCCCGGCGAGGCCATCGACTTCCACATCACGGTCGACCCGCCGCAGCAGTTCAGCGTGGACATCTACCGCATCGGCCACTACGGCGGCGACGGCGCCAGCAAGATCACCACCAGCCCCCGCCTCCCCGGCATCGTCCAGCCGCCGCCGCTCACCGCGGACCGCACGGTCTCCTGCCACCACTGGTGGCTCTCCTGGCGGCTGCAGATCCCGGCGTACTGGAGCATCGGCGCGTACGTGGCCGTGCTGACCACCGACGACGGCTACCGCTCGCACATCCCGTTCACGGTCCGCGACAACCACCCCGCCGACCTGCTGCTTCTCCTCCCGGACATCACCTGGCAGGCGTACAACCTGTATCCGGAGGACGGCCACACGGGCGCGAGCCTCTACCACGCGTGGGACGAGCACGGCCGGCTGCTCGGCGAGGCCGAGGCCGCCACGACGGTGTCGTTCGACCGCCCGTACGCGGGCGCGGGCCTCCCCCTCCACGTCGGCCACGCCTACGACTTCATCCGCTGGGCCGAGCGCTACGGCTACGACCTCGCGTACGCCGACGCCCGCGACCTGCACGCCGGCCGCGTCGACCCCACCCGCTACCGGGGCCTGGTCTTCCCGGGGCACGACGAGTACTGGTCGACGACCATGCGCCGCACGGTGGAGGTCGCCCGCGAGCACGGCACGTCCCTCGTCTTCCTCTCCGCAAACACCATGTACTGGCAGGCGGAGCTGGGCCCGTCCCCGTCCGGCGTCCCCGACCGCCTGCTCACCTGCCGAAAACGCCGCGGCCCGGGCAAACCCGCACTGTGGCGTGAGGTCGACCGCCCCGAGCAGGAACTCCTGGGCGTCCAGTACGCGGGCCGGGTCCCCGAGGCGCACCCCCTGGTCGTCCGCAACGCCGACCACTGGCTGTGGGAGGCGACCGGCGCCCACGACGGCGACGAGCTGGAGGGCATGGTCGCGGGCGAGGCCGACCGCTACTTCCCGCGCATCACGCTCCCCGAGCACCAGGGCCGCATCCTCCTCTCCCACTCCCCGTACCGGGACACCGAGGGAGCCATCCGCCACCAGGAGACGTCCCTGTACCGCGCCCCCTCCGGCGCCCTCGTCTTCGCGGCCGGCACCTTCGCCTGGTCCCCGGCCCTGGACCGCCCGGGCCACATCGACACCCGCGTCCAGCGCGCCACGGCGAACCTCCTGGACCGCATCTGCAAACGCGACTGAGCCCGTTGACCCTGTGGAAAACCTTCAGAACTGAACCCGTAGAGAACCCTCACACCCGACCCCTGGCCGGCCCGGTTCTTCCCGTACGGGAGAATCGACCCAGTTGGCCAGAAAGACGGGGAGGAACCGTGTCCGGATTCGTAGAAAAGCCCGAGCCCGTCGAGGTGCCGGGTCTGGTGCATCTGCACACCGGCAAGGTGCGCGACCTGTACCAGAACGAGGCGGGCGACCTCGTGATGGTCGCCAGCGACCGCATCTCCGCGTTCGACTGGGTGCTGCCCACGGAGATCCCCGACAAGGGCAGCGTCCTGACGCAGCTCTCGCTGTGGTGGTTCGACCAGATCGCCGACCTGATGCCGAACCACGTCCTCGGCACCGACCTCCCGCCCGGCGCCCCGGCCGACTGGGCCGGCCGCACCCTGGTCTGCAAGTCGCTGCGGATGGCCCCGGTCGAGTGCGTGGCCCGCGGCTACCTCACCGGCTCGGGTCTCGTCGAGTACGACCAGACCCGTACCGTCTGCGGTCTCGCCCTCCCCGAGGGCCTGACCGACGGCTCGGAGCTGCCCGCCCCGATCTTCACCCCGGCCACCAAGGCCGCCGTCGGCGAGCACGACGAGAACGTCTCGTACGAGGAGGTCGCCCGCCAGGTCGGCGCGGACACCGCCGCCCAGCTGCGCCAGGCGACGCTCGCCGTCTACGGCCGGGGCCGTGACATCGCGCGCGAGCGCGGGATCATCCTCGCGGACACGAAGTTCGAGTTCGGCTTCGACGGCGAGACGCTCGTCGTCGCCGACGAGGTGCTCACCCCGGACTCCTCCCGCTTCTGGCCGGCCGACCAGTGGGAGCCGGGCCGCGCGCAGCCCTCGTTCGACAAGCAGTTCGTCCGCGACTGGCTGACCTCCGCCGAGTCCGGCTGGGACCGCAAGAGCGAGCGCCCGCCGCCCGCGCTGCCCCAGCAGGTCGTGGACGCCACCCGCGCCAAGTACGTGGAGGCGTACGAACGCCTCACGGGCACCACCTGGAGCTGAGAGTCCTCGGTGTGCACGAAGAAGCCCCCGGTCGCGATGACCGGGGGCTTCTTCGTGCTGAGCGGACGACCAGGTTCGAACTGGCGACCTCAACCTTGGCAAGGTTGCGCTCTACCAACTGAGCTACGTCCGCGCTGCGCCGTGGCGCGAGAGCAACTATACCCAACCTCGCTCCCGCGCGAGACGCACTGCCGAGTGCCGGTTCTCCACCCCGAGCTTGGAGACGGCCGACGACAGATAGTTCCGTACGGTCCCCTGTGACAGCGCGGCCCGCTCGGCGATCTCCGCGACGGGTGCCCCGTCGCCGGCCAGTTCCAGCACCTCCGCCTCGCGCGCGGTCAGCGGCGAGTCCCCGGAGGAGATCGCGTCGGCGGCCAACTCCGGGTCGACGTAACGGTTTCCGGCATGGACGGTACGGATGATCTCCGCGAGCCGCTGTGCGCTGACGGTCTTCGGGACGAACCCGCGCACACCCGCCGCAAGCGCCCGCTTCAGATGCCCCGGCCGCCCGTGACTGGTCACGATCAGCACCCGGCACGCGGGCAGTTCGACCCGCAGCGATGTGGCCACCCTCACACCGTCCGCCCCGGGCATCTGGAGATCCAGTACCGCCACGTCGGGTTCGTGGGCCCTGGCCATCGCCAGCGCCTCGGGCCCACTGGCCGCCTCCGCCACCACGAGCAGGTCCTCCTCAAGCCCGAGCAGCGCGGCGAGCGCCCCCCGGATGAGGTGCTCGTCGTCGGCGAGCAGCAGCCGGATGGGTCGTACGGGCGTCATGGGGCGACCTCTTCGTTCACGGGACGCGGGGCGGGAGACGGGGAGGAGGACGGCGGGGGTGACGTGGACGGCGACGACGTGGGTGATGAGGAGGTGGTCTTCGGAGGCAGCGGAACCTCGGCCACCACCCGGAACCGGTCACCGTCGACCGGCCCCGCCTCCAGCGTCCCGTCCACCGCCGACAACCGCTCCCGCAGCCCGGCGAGGCCGGACCCCTTGCTGGTGGGCGTACTCGGCACCCTGTCGCTCTCCACCCCGTCGTTCTCCACGGTCAGGATCACGCGGGCCCCCACCACCCCCAGTGCCACCCGGCAGCGCTCCGCGTCCCCGTGCCGCAGCACGTTCGTGGTCGCCTCCCGTACGACCCAGCCGAGCGCCGACTGGACCGCCGAGGGCAGCTCCGATGCCGATCCGGTCACCGTGCACTCGACCCCGGCAGCGGTCAGCACGCCCTGCGCGCCCAGGAGTTCGACGCCGAGGTCGACCTCGCGGTAGCCGCGTACGACCTCGCGGACCTCCTTCTGGGACTCGCGGGCGATCCGCTGCACCTCGATCATCTGCTCCACGGCCTCGGGCCGTTCGCGCCGGGCGAGCTGGACGGCCAGCTCGCTCTTCAGGGCGATCACCGCGAGGTTGCGGCCCATCACGTCGTGCAGGTCGCGCCCGAAGCGCAGCCGTTCCTCGGCGACGGCGAGGCGGGTGCGGGTCTCGCGGGCCGCATCGAGTTCGAGCACGGCGTTCAGCAGCCACACCGAGAAGGTGGAGGTGAGGCAGAGGACCCCGCCGATGAGCAGCACCGCGAGCGCGGTGGCGGCCGCGGTGGCCGCGGGCCGTCCGATCAGGAACGCCGCGACCCAGGTACCCGCGGCGAATCCGCTCAGCAGTGCCAGTACGCGCCGTCGACGCATTCCGAGCGCCATCATGCCGATCCCGAAGGGCACCACCACGACGAAGAACGTGCCCGCCGCGGTGTCCATGTCCTCGCCGGCCGGCCCGTGCTCGGAGACGGCGAGCGCGCCGATCCCGAGCAGCGCGGTGAGGACACCGAGCGCCGCGATCAGTCGTACGGGCTGCTCACGGCGGCCGCACGTCCAGTCGAGCGCCCGTGACGAGGTCACCGACACCAGCAGGGCGTGCACGGTCAGCGGCGGGAACATCCAGAGGGCGAGTGGCACCCCCACCTGCGCGAAGGCCGGCAGCCCGACAGAGCTCACCTCGATCAGCGCGAAGCTGTGGAAGGACCAACGGGTGTACGTCTCGACCTTCGCCGGCGTGCTCTGAGCCCGCCACCAGGCCCCCGGCCCGCGCATACCCGCCTCCGTCTTTCGTCGTCGTTCCCGGCCGTCTCAGTGTCGCGGTTCCCAGCGGAACCACCGCCGTACAGCAAACACCGACAGCACGAGCCAGGCCACCGCTGTGGCGATGGCGCCCAGGGCGTCGTACGCGCCGAGGTCTCCGGTCCAGCCGCCGCGGATGAGGGTGATCACCGGGGACAGCGGCAGCAGTTCACAGACGGCGGCGAGCCGGTCGGGCATGAGCTCGAACGGAATGAAGGTGCCGGAACCCATCATGGACACGAGCAGCAACGGCATCGCCGCGACCTGGGCGCCCTCCAGGCTCCTGCTGAAGCTCGCGACGACCGCAGCGATGGCGGGCCACATGACGAGTCCCAACAGCAGACCCAGGACGGCGAGGTGCGGTGCCTCGGGTGCTCCCACGTCGAGGAGTGCCGCGCACGCGACCGTCAGGACCACGCACTGCACGAGGCCGATCAGGACCGACGGCAGCGCGGCACCCGCCAGGATCTCCACGTCCCGCAGCTCGCCGGTGCGCAGCCGCTTGAGCACCAGCTCCTCACGCCGGGCGGCGTAGACGCTCACCAGCGCGCTGTAGACGGCGAAGAGCAGGGAGAAGCCGACGGCGGAGGGCAGGATGACCGAGCCGACCGAGAGCCCCGCCTCCGCCAGGTCCATGTCCTCGACCGCCCCGCGAAGGCTGAAGGGCATGATCAGCGGCACGAACAGGGCCGCGAAGAACGTGGCCTTGCTGCGTCCGAGCAGCGTCAGTTCGGCTCGCGCGAGGGCCGTCATCCGCCGTGCGGCGGTCGCGGTCGGACCGGCCTGTGCGGTGTTGGTCACAGTCTCCGCGCTCATGCCACACGCTCCTTCTCCGCCGTCATCTCCGACGTCTGCGACACCTCACGGGCTATCCGCAGGAACGCCTCCTCCAGCGACCCCGACCGGACATCGAGCCCCCGCAGCTCGACACCTGCCCGCTGGGCCCACACGAGGAGCTCGGTGGCGGCCCGCTGCAGCTCCAGCGTCCGCAGCCGGATCGTCCGGCCCTCCATCTCGTGGCCGGTGATCCCGAGCGAGGCGAGCGGCGGCAGATCGCCGGGGAAGTAGCCGGCGGGCAGCTCGAAGGAGATCCGGGACGGCTGGGAGGCGGTCACCTCGGCCGGAGTGCCGGTGACGGCGATGCGCCCGGCGTGCAGGATCGCGAGCCGGTCGGCGAGCCCTTCCGCCTCCTCCAGGTAGTGCGTGGTCAGCACCACGGTGGTGCCCGACTCGCGCAGCTCGCGCACCAACTCCCAGGTCTCCTGGCGTCCTTCGGCGTCGAGTCCGGTCGTCGGCTCGTCCAGGAAGAGCACCTCGGGCCGCCCGAGGATCGCGCACGCCAGGTCGAGCCGCCGCTTCTCGCCCCCGGACAGCTGCTTCACGCGCACGGCGGCCCGGCGGGACAGGCCGACCATCGCCAGCGCCTCGCGCTCCGGCCGGGCCCCGCTCGTGCAGCCCGCCCACATCCGTACGGTCTCCGCGACGGTCAGCTCGGACGAGAAGCCGCCTTCCTGGAGCATGACGCCGATGTGCGGGCGCACCTTGGCGCGTTCGGTGTACGGATCACGGCCGAGGACGCGCACCTGGCCGCCGGACGGCGGTGCGAGCCCTTCGAGGAGTTCGACGGTGGAGGTCTTGCCCGCGCCGTTGGTCCCGAGGAGCGCGAACAGCTCCCCGCGGCCGACGGAGAAGGACACCCCCCGGACCGCCTCGAACTCTCCCCCGTACACACGTCGTAGATCCGTGACCTCGATCACGTGCTCGTTCGTGTTCATGAGACCAGCCTCCCCGCCGCCGACGGGCGGGAGCAGTGCGCGCTGTCATCGCTGGACATGACAAATGTCAGAGGGACGGCCCGGAAGTCAGAGGGACGGCCCGGAAGCCAGGGAGACGGTCCGGGCACACGAGAAAGGCCCCGATCGTGATGACCGGGGCCTTACTTACTGGAGCGGACGACCAGGTTCGAACTGGCGACCTCAACCTTGGCAAGGTTGCGCTCTACCAACTGAGCTACGTCCGCATTTGCCTCCGACCGGCTCTCACCGATCGGCGCAGGCACCAGCCTACCTGATCGAAAACGCCGACCAGACCGGCAGTGCAGAGCGGGTGACAGGAATTGCACACTGCGCCTTCCCCCTGGAAGGGGGATGTTCTACTACTGAACTACACCCGCGTGACCCCGGGACCTGGCCTTTCGGCCTTGCCCCTCGGCGTGCTCCAGACTCTAGCTGATCAGCAGGGGTACTACGCAAGTCGGCTGCTCCCAGGGCCGGATGAAGGCTTCCGGGGGCCCCGGGCCCCGTCAGGGGCGCGGGGCCGTACCGATGTCCGGCTCCGCCGCGTGGGTGCCGTCGGCCCGATGGAACCCCCACCCGACAGCCGACCCGCGGAAGCCCCGCCTCCCCCGGAGGGTCACTGCGCGGCGCTGAACGCCTCATAGACCCGCTTGGGGATCCGCCCCCGAGCCGGCACCTCCATCTTGTGGGACTGGGCCCACGCCCGAACGGCCGCCGGATCGGGCGCGACGGCGGTCTGCCGGTACGCCTTGCCGGACCGGGACCGCTTGCGCCCGGCCTCCAGGTACGGCTCCAACGCCTTACGCAGTTTCTTGGCATTGGCTTGATTCAGGTCGATCTCGTACGACTTGCCGTCCAGACCGAAGGCGATCGTTTCCGCCGCTTCCGAGCCGTCGATGTCGTCGAAGAGAGTGACTACGACACGCTGCGCCACGAATATCGGTCCCTTCGTGCGGCACCTCTCCAGCGACACGTGATGACGTGCGGAGATGCCGACTGTCCGGCTGTTTTTATGGGCGATTGGGCAAAGTATCGGCTATTGCCAATTCCTTTGTACAGTGCCCGGCAATCCAATGTGAAGCTCGACTAAATCTCTTGGCGTGTCTCAAGGCAATAGGAGACCGGGTCCTGATCCGGATCTTTCCCAGGATTTTTCGTGAAGGTAGCCCCTTCATCCCCGGTCGATAGCGTCTCGATGCGGAATCGTGATGGCCATCACGTAGATTCCTACGAATCTACCCGCGTAGAAATTTTGTACGGGTAGTCTGAACGAACCTGCTCAGCACCACACACCGGGAGTGCCAGTGGCACGCGTCGTAGTCGACGTCATGCTCAAGCCGGAGATCCTCGACCCCCAGGGCCAGGCGGTGCAGCGTGCACTGCCGCGCCTCGGTTTCGAAGGTATCGCCGACGTACGTCAGGGAAAGCGATTCGAACTGGAAGTGGACGGACCGGTGGACGAAGCCGCCCTCGCCCGCATCCATGAACTTGCGGAATCCTTCCTCGCCAACACCGTGATCGAGGACTTCACCGTCAAGGTCGAGGAAGTCGCGGAGGCAGGAAAGTGACCGCTCGTATTGGCGTCGTCACTTTCCCGGGAAGCCTCGACGACCGGGACACCCAGCGCGCGATCAAGCTCGCCGGTGCCGAACCCGTCGCTCTCTGGCACAAGGACAAGGACCTCAAGCAGGTCGACGCCGTGGTGCTGCCCGGCGGTTTCTCGTACGGCGACTATCTGCGCGCAGGAGCGATCTCGCGCTTCTCGCCGGTGATGGAGACCGTGATTGAGCAGGCGAAGTCGGGAATGCCGGTGCTCGGCATCTGCAACGGCTTCCAGATCCTCACCGAGGCCCATCTCCTCCCGGGCGGGATGCTCGGCAACGACCACCTGCACTTCATCTGCCGTGACCAGAAGTTGCGGGTGGAGAACGCGGAGACGTCCTGGACCGCCGACTACGAGTCCGGCCAGGAGATCCACATCCCGCTGAAGAACATGGACGGGCGGTACGTCGCCGACGAGCACACGCTCGACATGCTGGAGGCGGAGGGGCGGGTCGCCTTCCGGTACGTGGACTTCAACCCGAACGGCTCGCTTCGGGACATCGCCGGCATCACGAACGAGGCTGGCAACGTCGTGGGCCTCATGCCGCACCCCGAGCACGCCGTCGAGCCCCTCATCGGGTCCGGCCGCACCGACGGCCTCCCCTTCTTCACCTCGATCCTCAAGAAGCTGGTCAACGCATGAGCCGGACGCCTCTGGACACGGTCGAGCACGCGGCCGAGACCCCCGACGTCGAGCTGCCCTGGGCCGAACTGGGCCTGAAGAAGGACGAGTACGAGCGGGTCGTGGAGATCCTCGGCCGCCGGCCCACCGGTGCCGAGCTCGCCATGTACTCCGTCATGTGGTCCGAGCACTGCTCGTACAAGTCCTCCAAGGTGCACCTGCGCCAGTTCGGCGAGAAGGCCCCCCAGTCGGACGCCCTCCTCGTCGGCATCGGCGAGAACGCGGGCGTCGTCGACGTCGGCCAGGGCTACGCGGTCACCTTCAAGGTCGAGTCGCACAACCACCCGTCGTACGTCGAGCCCTACCAGGGCGCGGCCACCGGCGTCGGCGGCATCGTGCGCGACATCATCGCGATGGGCGCCCGCCCGGTCGCGGTCGTCGACCCGCTGCGGTTCGGCGCGGCCGACCACCCCGACACCAAGCGCGTACTCCCGGGTGTCGTCGCCGGCATCGGCGGCTACGGCAACTGTCTGGGCCTGCCGAACATCGGCGGCGAGGTCGTCTTCGACGCCTGCTACCAGGGGAACCCGCTGGTCAACGCCGGTGCCATCGGCGTCATGCGGCACGAGGACATCCACCTCGCGAAGGCGTCCGGCTCCGGCAACAAGGTCATCCTGTACGGGGCCAGGACCGGCGGCGACGGCATCGGCGGCGCCTCGATCCTCGCCTCCGAGACCTTCGACGACGCCAAGCCGTCCAAGCGTCCCGCGGTCCAGGTCGGCGACCCCTTCCAGGAGAAGCTCCTCATCGAGTGCACCCTGGAGGCCTTCGCCGAGAAGTTGGTCGTCGGCATCCAGGACCTCGGCGCGGCCGGACTGTCCTGCGCCACCAGCGAGTTGGCGTCCAACGGCTCCGGCGGCATGCGCGTGACGCTGGACGACGTACCCCTGCGCGACTCGACTCTGTCTCCCGAGGAAATCCTCATGAGCGAGTCGCAGGAGCGCATGTGCGCGGTCGTCGAGCCGGAGAAGGTCGCCCGGTTCCTGGAGATCTGCGACAAGTGGGACGTCATCGCCACGGTGATCGGTGAGGTCACCGACGGCGACCGTCTCGAAATCTTCTGGCACGGCGGCAAGATCGTCGACGTCGACCCCCGCACGGTCGCGCACGACGGTCCGGTCTACGAGCGTCCGTACGCCCGCCCGGAGTGGCAGGACGCCCTTCAGGCGGACGACGCCAACAAGCTGGCCAGGCCCGCCACTTCGGAGGAGCTGAAGGACCAGGTCCTCCAGCTGGTCTCCTCCCCGAACCAGGCCTCCAAGTCCTGGATCACCAGCCAGTACGACCACTTCGTGCAGGGCAACACCGTGCTGGCCCAGCCCGAGGACTCGGGCATGATCCGCATCGACGAGGAGTCCGGCCTCGGCGTCGCGATCGCCACGGACGGCAACGGCCGGTACACCAAGCTGGACCCGTACCACGGCGCCCAGTTGGCCCTGGCCGAGGCGTACCGGAACGTGGCGACGACCGGTGCCAAGCCGCTCGCCGTCTCCGACTGCCTGAACTTCGGCTCGCCCGAGGACCCGGCCGTCATGTGGCAGTTCGCGGAGGCCATCCGCGGACTGGCCGACGCCTGCCGGCAGTTGGGCACCCCGGTGACCGGCGGCAACGTCTCGCTCTACAACCAGACGGGCGAGGTGGCGATCCACCCGACGCCGGTCGTGGCCGTGCTGGGTGTCATCGACGATGTCGCCCGCCGCACGCCGGTCGCCTTCAAGGAGGAGGGGCAGCTGCTCTACCTCCTCGGCGACACCCGCGAGGAGTTCGGCGGTTCGGCCTGGTCGCAGGTCGTCCACGACCACCTCGGCGGTCTGCCCCCGCAGGTCGACCTGGAGCGTGAGCGGCTGCTCGCCGAGATCCTGATCTCCGCATCCCGCGACGGCATGATCGACGCGGCGCACGACCTCTCCGACGGCGGTCTGATCCAGGCCGTGGTCGAGTCGGCGCTGCAGGGCGGCAAGGGCGCCCGTCTCGTCGTACCGGACGGGCTCGACGCGTTCACCTTCCTCTTCTCAGAGTCCGCGGGCCGCGCGGTCGTCGCGATCCCGCGCTCCGAGGAGCTCCGCTTCAACGACATGTGCGGGGCGCGCGGCCTGCCCGTCACCCGCATCGGTGTCGTGGACGGCGACGAGGTCGAGGTCCAGGGCGAGTTCACCCTCTCCCTGGCCGAGCTGCGCACGGCCCACGAGGGGACGATCCCGGCGCTGCTCGCGTAGACGCTCCGCTGGGGGCGGGTACTTCGTCTGCCGGTTTGCCGTGGCTGGTCGCGCAGTTCCCCGCGCCCCTATCGGGGCGCTGTGGTTGGCGCGTCCAGAAGGCCTCGTCCGGAATCCGGGCGGGGCCTTCGGCATGCCCGAGCGCACACCACGACCCATTGACCACTTCTACGTAATTACGTAATCTCGCATCATGGATCTGGAGCAGCGCGTCGCGGAACTGGAGCGGCGTCTCGACGCCCTGGAGAGCAGTGAGCCCGCTCAGCGTGCGGGTGACGGCGACTTCTGGGCTCTCGAAGGGCTCAAGGCGCAGCTGGCCGATGTCGAGGGCGGCGGTGTGCTGTTCACGGGTTCGGTGCGGCTGCCGACCGAGGAGCGGTACGAGTGGCAGTACGGCATGACCACCGACCAGCTGCTCGACGCCGACTGGAGCGAGACGGCCGACGCGTTCGCCGCGCTCGGGCACCCCATGCGGCTGCGGCTGCTGCGCGAGATCGTCGGCGGCCGGCGCACGGCCACCGAACTGGCCGGGCTCGACGACGTGGGTACGAGCGGCCAGATCTACCACCACCTGCGGCAGTTGACCGCCGCGGGCTGGCTGCGACAGGCGGGGCGTGGCCGCTACGAGATCCCGGGAAGCCGTGTGGTCCCGCTTCTCGTCGCGCTGACCACGGCTCAGCCGGTCTAGGCCTCGACGACTTCCGGCTCCGGCCCACTGGCCGGCTTCGGCCCACTGGGGGAACCATGTCCATCCGCAAGACCGCGATGATTCTGTTCCGGATACTTCAACTGGCCTTCCTGGCCATGGTCCTGGGGGAGCTCCTCGTCCCCGGCTACCCGATCGGCTGGACGTGGGCGTTCCTGCCGCTGCTGCTGTCCGTCGTCATCGGGCTGGCCGTGAGCCGCAGCGGGCCCGGGCGCGAGGCCGCGGACCGCCCGCCGGTCGAGGTGGACCCGCCGGTCAGGGGCCGCTGGTCCGCGATGAACAGCCCGGCCACGAAGGTGCCGAGCCACGGCACGCACGCGTACGGGCAGACGTACGCGATCGACATCGTGGCCGAGCCGATCGAGTCCGGGAAGAGCCGACCCGCCTTCGCCAAGCTCTGGCCGGTCGTCCGCCGCAGCAGTGCCTTTCCCGCGTACGACGAGCCACTGTTCGCCGTGGCCGACGCCACCGTCGTGCACGCGAGCGACTGGATGCGCGACCATCTCAGCCGCAACTCCATCCCCGCGCTCGCCTACTTGATGCTGATCGAAGGCGCGGTCCGGGAGATCAGCGGTGCGCGCTGGATCGTCGGCAACCACGTCGTGCTCGACCTCGGCGACGGGGTGTACGCGATGTACGCCCACGTGCGGCGGGGCTCACTCAAGATCAAGCCGGGCGACCGTGTACGCGCGGGCCAGCAGATCGCCCGCTGCGGCAACTCCGGCAACTCCACCGAGCCCCACGTGCACTTCCAGCTGATGGACGGCCCGGACCTCGACGCGGCCCAAGGAATCCCCTTCACCTGGAGCGGAATCGGAGTCCCGGCCAACAAGGAATCGTTCACAGCGGCGCCGCAAAGGGGCGCGGGGAACGGCGCGACCAGCCACGACGAACCCGCAGGCGAAGTACCCCCCTCCAAGCGGAGCGCATAGGCTCGCCGCCATGCCACCGGCCAAGAAGCGCACCCGTACCTACGACCCGGCGAAGACCCGCGCGGCGGTCCTCGCCCAGTTCGGAAACGTACGGGAGGCGGTGCGCGGCCTGACCCCCGAGCAGCTGGCCGGGCCGACGAGGCTCGGCGACTGGACCGTACGGGAGCTGGCCGCGCACATCACGATGGCCGCCGAGACCGTCAGCCGGAACCTGGAGAGGGACGAACCGGCGAAGGCGGAACTGACCCTGCTGGAGTGGCCGTTCGCGACCGGCGCCAGGGCGGACGACATCGCCGAGGGCACCCGCGAGCTGGCCCGGGCGAACCCGGACCTCGACGCGCTCTATGCCCACACGGAGCAGCGCCTCGCCGAGCACCTGGCGGCGGCCCCCGGCGCTCGCCTGCTCGCCGCCCGCACGGGCTCCATGACCCTCGCCGACTACCTCGTCACCCGCACGGTGGAGCTGGTCGTCCACACCGACGACCTCAACGCGGCCGTCCCGGGCCTCGACGTCCCGTACGACCGCCAGGCCCTCGCCGCCTGCACCCGCCTCCTTGCCGACGCGCTCGCCGCGAAGGCCCCCGGCGCCTCCACCGAGGTGCGCGTACCGCCGTACGCGGTCGTGCAGTGCGTGGAGGGCCCGCGCCACACGCGCGGCACCCCGCCGAACGTCGTCGAGACCGACCCGCTGACGTGGATCCGGCTCGCGACCGGGCGCCTGGAGTGGAAGGCGGCCCTCGACGAAGCGAAGGTCAGCGCGAGCGGGGAACGCGCCGACCTGGGCGGACTGCTTCCCCTTATGCGCTGACGGCGGCGTCGGCCCCGGCGTCCGCCCACGGGGCGGGCGTTGCGCGGCCGTTACCCGGTGAGGGAACCAAGCACCCCACCCGCCCCGTCAAAGCGGCATGCACACGCAGCGTCTCAACCTCAGCGTCCTCAGCCCGCGGGTCGGCCTCAGCGCCCTGGCCGTCACCGGGCTCCTCGCCACCGCCGCCTGCGGAACAGAAAGCGGCAGTGATGATTCCGGTTCCGGTTCCGTCGGCACACGCCAGGCCACCGGGATCACCGGCAAGCAGTGGAACGTCGAGAGCGTGACGGCCGACGGCAAGACGCAGGACGCCCCGGCCGGCGCCCACATCGAGTTCGGCAAGGACGGCAAGGTGGGCGGCAACTACGGCTGCAACCACTTCGGGGCCACCGCCGAGATCGAGGGCGACACGATCACGATCGGCGACGACACCTTCAAGACCGAGATGGCCTGCACCGCCGACGGGACGATGGGCTTCGAGTCCCGGCTCGGCGGCATCATCTCCGGCAGCACGCTCAAGGCCGAGGTCAACGACGACAAGCTGACGCTCACCACGGAGAACGGGTACACCGTGAACCTCACCGCCGACAAGCCCGCCGAGCTCTACGGCACCAAGTGGAACGTCACCACGATGACGAAGGGTGCGGCAGGGGGCGAATCGGGAGTGGCCCTGGCCTCCGAGGCCGAGGGCAAGGTCCACCTCACCTTCGACAAGGACGGCACCGTCCGCGGTCAGCTCGGCTGCAACAAGGTGACCGCGAAGGCGACGGTCGGCGACGGCACTATCACTCTGGGCGCGCCCGGCACCACCCGGAAGATGTGCTCCGCCTCACTCATGGACACCGAGAAGACCCTCCTGAAGCTCTTCGGCGGCACCGTGAAATACCAGCTGAAGGGCAGCACGCTCACGCTGACCAGCGAAAACGGCCCGGGCGTCGAAGCGGTCGCCGCGAAGTGATCCATTAGGGCTCCTGGATCCCCAATTCGGACCAGTGGTCGATCTCGCCTACACTCGGTTGTGTGCCACGTGGTGACGGTCGACTCAGTCATGATCTGCTCCCCGGCGAGAAAGGACCCCAGGACGCTTGTGGCGTCTTCGGAGTCTGGGCTCCCGGTGAAGAGGTCGCCAAGCTCACTTACTTCGGGCTCTACGCCCTCCAGCATCGAGGCCAGGAATCCGCGGGAATCGCGGTCAGCAACGGCTCCCAGATCCTTGTCTTCAAGGACATGGGGCTCGTGTCCCAGGTCTTCGACGAGGCGTCCCTCGGTTCGCTCCTAGGTCATATCGCGGTCGGTCACGCCCGCTACTCGACCACCGGTGCGTCCACCTGGGAGAACGCCCAGCCCACCTTCCGTGCCACCGCGCACGGCTCCATCGCGCTCGGCCACAACGGCAACCTGGTCAACACGGCCGAGCTCGCCGGGATGGTCGCCGACCTGCCCAAGCAGGAGGGCCGCACCCCGCGTGTGGCGGCGACCAACGACACGGACCTGCTCACGGCCCTGCTGGCCGCCCAGGTCGACGACGACGGCAAGCCGCTGACCATCGAAGAGGCCTCCGGAAAGGTCCTCCCGCAGGTCAAGGGCGCCTTCTCGCTCGTCTTCATGGACGAGCACACGCTGTACGCGGCCCGCGACCCGCAGGGCATCCGCCCGCTGGTCCTCGGCCGTCTGGAGCGCGGCTGGGTCGTCGCCTCCGAGTCCGCCGCCCTCGACATCTGCGGCGCCGCCTATGTCCGCGAGATCGAGCCGGGCGAGTTCGTCGCCATCGACGAGAACGGCCTGCGGACCTCCCGATTCGCGGAAGCGAAGCCCAAGGGCTGTGTCTTCGAGTACGTGTATCTGGCCCGTCCGGACACGGACATCGCCGGCCGGAACGTGTATCTCTCCCGTGTCGAGATGGGCCGCCGCCTCGCCAAGGAAGCCCCCGCAGAGGCCGATCTGGTCATAGCGACACCGGAGTCGGGCACGCCCGCCGCGATCGGTTACGCGGAGGCCTCCGGCATCCCGTTCGGTGCCGGTCTCGTGAAGAACGCGTACGTGGGACGTACCTTCATCCAGCCTTCCCAGACCATCCGCCAGCTGGGCATCCGGCTGAAGCTGAATCCGCTCAAGGAAGTCATCAAGGGCAAGCGCCTGGTCGTCGTCGACGACTCGATCGTGCGCGGCAACACACAGCGCGCGCTGGTCCGCATGCTCCGCGAGGCGGGCGCGGCGGAGGTCCACATCCGGATCTCCTCGCCCCCCGTGAAGTGGCCCTGCTTCTTCGGCATAGATTTCGCCACCCGCGCCGAGCTGATCGCCAACGGCATGACGATCGAGGAGATCGGCACCTCGCTGGGCGCCGACTCCCTCTCGTACATCTCCATCGACGGCATGATCGAGGCCACGACCATCGACAAGCCGAACCTCTGCCGTGCCTGCTTCGACGGCGAGTACCCGATGGCGCTCCCGGACCCCGAGCTGCTCGGCAAGCAGCTCCTGGAGACCGAGCTGGCCGCCGGGCCCGCCGCCACGGCCGCGGCCGACGCGATCCGTCGCCCGTAGACAGCCCGTAATACCTGCTCATCTGCAGTACGACACGAAAGTTCTCACCGTCATGTCTGAGACAACTGGTGCCAGCTACGCAGCTGCGGGCGTCGACATCGAAGCGGGCGACCGCGCCGTCGAACTGATGAAGGAGTGGGTGAAGAAGACGCAGCGCCCCGAGGTCCTCGGCGGCCTCGGCGGCTTCGCCGGCCTCTTCGACGCCTCCGCCCTCAAGCGGTACGAGCGCCCGCTGCTCGCCTCCGCCACGGACGGCGTGGGCACGAAGGTCGACCTCGCTCGTCAGCTCGGCGTGTACGACACCATCGGCCACGACCTGGTCGCGATGGTCATGGACGACATCGTGGTGTGCGGCGCCGAGCCGCTCTTCATGACCGACTACATCTGCGTCGGCAAGGTCCACCCGGAGCGCGTGGCGGCCATCGTGAAGGGCATCGCCGAGGGCTGTGTCCTCGCGGGCTGCGCCCTGGTGGGCGGCGAGACGGCCGAGCACCCCGGGCTCCTCGGCCCGGACGACTTCGACGTCGCGGGCGCCGGTACGGGCGTTGTGGAGGCCGACCGGCTGCTCGGCGCGGATCGCATCCGTACGGGTGACGCCGTGATCGCCATGGCGGCCTCAGGCCTTCACTCGAACGGGTACTCACTCGTCCGGCACGTCCTCTTCGACCGCGCGAAGCTGAAGCTCGACCAGCACGTCGCGGAGTTCGGCCGCACGCTCGGCGAGGAGCTCCTGGAGCCCACCAAGATCTACTCGCTGGACTGCCTGGCGCTGACCCGCACGACCGACGTACACGCCTTCTCACACATCACGGGCGGCGGTCTCGCGGCCAACCTGGCCCGCGTGATCCCGGTCGGCCTCCACGCCATCGTCGACCGCGCCACCTGGACCCCGGCCCCCGTCTTCGACCTCGTGGGCACCACCGGCCAGGTCGACCGCCTGGAACTGGAAAAGACCCTCAACATGGGCGTCGGCATGATCGCGATCGTCCCGGAGGAGTCCACGGATGTGGCCCTCGCCACACTGGCGGACCGCGGCGTGGAAGCCTGGGTGGCAGGCGAGATCACGGACCGGGGCGACCACGAGACGGGCGCGGCCCTGATCAACGACTACGCGCCCCGCTAGGCGCGCGGGGCTGTGCCGATATACAGCTCCGCCGAGTGGGCGCGACCGGCCACAGCGAACCCGCAGGTTCACAACCGGCCGCAGTTTCCTGGCACCCCGCGGAGCGAACACGCGCAAAACCCGGTCCGGCGAATCCTGCACCCGGACCGGGTGAAGCGCAGCTAGAAAGACAAGCTCAGCTGGAGCGTCAAGCGCCGCGGCGTTGAGACGTGGGACCGGACTCGTCGTCCTCGTCCTCGTCATCGTTGTAGAGATCCGCGTACTGGGCGTACGGGTCGTCTTCCTCGTCGTCGTCCTCGAACGGCTCGCCATTCGGCGGCTGTTGCGAAGTCGAAGCGCCCAGCTCATTGGCCAGACGCGAGAGGTCAGTCCCGCCGCTGCTGTACTTCAGCTGGCGGGCGACCTTCGTCTGCTTGGCCTTTGCCCGGCCGCGCCCCATGGCTCGACCCCCTCGGATACGGGGCTCGACGGCCCCAGAGTCTTGACACGCGTTCATGATCTGGAACGGGCTCTCCGTGGAGAGACCGGTCCGTAGGGCTTCCACGGTACCTGAGCCCACGCCCATACGGTACGTCGCCCGCAGGACGCGCCTGAGCCCAGAACCCTCGGGGTGCCCTGTCCCCGCTGGTCAACCGCGATTTTAACCTCTTCTTGGCGAACGACCCGCCGACGAACGTGAGAGTTCTCTCCAACACCCGCCGACGGGTACCCGCCAGACGCCCCGGAGAGGCCCTTGGGACCTCAGGGACGGCGTGCCTCCGCCATGCGGTGTTCGGCGATCCGGTCGGCCGCGGCGGCCGGCGGAATCCCGTCCTCCTTCGCACGTGCGAATATGGCCAGCGTGGTGTCGAAGATCTTCGAGGCCTTCGCCCTGCACCGCTCGAAGTCGAATCCGTGGAGCTCGTCGGCGACCTGGATGACGCCGCCGGCGTTCACCACGTAGTCCGGCGCGTAGAGGATCCCGCGGTCGGCGAGATCCTTCTCGACGCCGGCGTGCTCCAGCTGGTTGTTGGCCGCACCGCAGACGATCTTCGCGGTGAGCACCGGCACGGAGTTGTCGTTCAGGGCGCCGCCCAGCGCGCAGGGGGCGTAGATGTCCAGTCCCTCGACCCGGATGAGCGCGTCGGTGTCCGCGACGGCCGTCACACCGGACGGGGACGGGTGCCTGTCCAGAATTCGCCGTACGGAGTCCTGTCTGACGTCCGTGATCACGACCTCGGCGCCGTCCTCCAGCAGGTGCTCCACCAGGTGGTGCCCGACCTTGCCCACGCCCGCGACGCCGACCCTGCGGCCGCGCAGCGAGGGGTCGCCCCACAGGTGCTGGGCGGAGGCCCGCATGCCCTGGAAGACACCGAAGGCAGTCAGGACGGACGAGTCGCCCGCGCCGCCGTTCTCGGGGGAGCGCCCGGTCGTCCAGCGGCACTCGCGCGCCACGACGTCCATGTCGGCCACGTACGTACCGACGTCACACGCGGTGACGTAACGGCCACCGAGTGAGGCCACGAAGCGGCCGTACGCGAGGAGCAGCTCCTCGGTCTTGATCCGCTCGGGATCCCCGATGATCACGGCCTTGCCGCCGCCGTGGTCGAGCCCGGCCATGGCGTTCTTGTACGACATCCCGCGAGAGAGGTTCAGCGCGTCGGCGACGGCCTCCTCCTCGCTCGCGTACGGGTAGAAGCGCGTGCCGCCGAGGGCCGGGCCCAGGGCGGTCGAGTGGATGGCGATGACGGCCTTGAGGCCACTGGCTCGGTCCTGGCAGAGCACGACTTGCTCATGGCCGCCCTGATCCGAGTGGAACAGGGTGTGCAGTACATCAGCAGGCGCGCCGGTTACGTCGGTCACGGTGGTGACTCCCAGTTAAGAAGCGGCGGTTGGGACGGCCTCCGTACGGGTGGCGGAGGTCTGTGTGGCATGAGATTAGAGCCTGGACACGACCGCCATCCGCGCAGTGGTCAGGATCACCCTCTCGCGGAGTACGGTCACGGTGGGGCGTGGGACGATTTGCAGTGTTTTCCCGCACTCCTGTGAGCGGGTTTCGCGGGTTTTCCGTCGGGTCGGCGGGGGAGGGAGCAAGCGTGCCCAAGGTGTCCTCGTTGATCGTCCCGTACGCGTCCTATCTGCGCGTGTACGAACCGCTCGCGGCCTTCCCGGAGCCGGAGCGCGGCCACTGGGCCCGCTACGCGCGCCGGCCCGACCGCCCCTCCTACCAGGACGAACTGCGCCGGTCACTGGCCGACTTGCTGCCCACCCCGCCGATCCCGGTGCCGGTGCACGAGAGCGGCGACGCGTTCGTCGCGGACGTGGACGGCGTGCTGTGCGTGTGCCCCTGGCGGACCCGGCTGCGCGGCTGGCAGGCCCTGGGCGACCTGGCCGAGGAGCTGCCCGCACCGGTCCTGGAGGCGGTGCTCCCGGCGGTCGTACGCCATCAGGCGACCCAGGACTACGAGCGCTGGCTGACCCGCAACCCCGACGCCCGGCCCTGGATCCGCACGTCGACCTGGCAGGTCCCGCTGAACTGGTTCGTGCTGGTGTCGGACGAGGAGCGCGAGTACGACAAGGGCACCGGCTCCGGGGACGGTCCCGGGGCGGCGGAGGACCCGCCCGTCCTGCGCTACCGGACGCCGATGGTGCAGGCCCGGCGGCGGGTGGCGCGAGGCCTGCGGACGCTGCGGGACGCCCTCGACGAGGGACCGCTCATCGACGGCCTGGTGGACGTCGGGCGCTGGCTGGAGGAGTTCCACCCGCGCTCGCTGGTGGAGCTCGACTACGGCGGCCTGGTGCACGTCCTGCCCGCCGGGGAGCTCGACGGCGACCATTCGGCGGCCGACGTCGCCGAGGGCATCGAGGCGCTGCGTACGGGCGACGGGGCCGGCGCCGGCGAGGCGTACGGCCGGCTCGTGGAGCGGTGGCGCTCGGTACGGGACCGTCGCTCGGCGAACTGAGGCCGAGGACCCCTGAAGCCGGGACCCTGAAGCGGAGAGTCCGCATACTGGAGGTCCGCATACCGGCGTCGTAGGTTCGCCCGCCGGAGCGGGAGATGACCTGTGGGACTGATGGTCCCTGTGCGTCACGGGTTCTGACAGGACGTAAGTCCCTATCCGGGTCGTACGGGGTAAGCGTGACGGACGGCACTAACGCGGACCTTGCGTCTAACGCCCCTCCTCATGCCAAAATAGGACAAGGAGTCCGGGGAGGGCTCCTTCTGCCCACGTATGGGTGGAATCTCAGCATTGCACGCTATGGGGGGTCTGTTGACTCCTGATCGCCCTGTGACTGATCGTCACAGCGGCGTGACTGTCCGCTATGGCATGGTCCATTGGCTTCCGTCGCCGATGGACACCTGGGAGGGCAATTCCATCGGTTTGGCCGACGCGGTTGGACAGATGGTGTAGTTGTAGTGCCGAGGACAAGCCGTTCGTCCTATAACCGACTCGACCCGCATCCGCCATTTCGGGCAACGCGGGTCAAGGTGCAGAATTTAGAGGAATGAACCGAGAAGGTTCGGTTCTCCCGAGGAGGCCGCTCATGACCGCTCGCACCCCTGATGCCGAGCCGCTGCTGACCCCCGCTGAGGTTGCCACGATGTTCCGCGTGGACCCGAAGACGGTGACGCGGTGGGCGAAGGCCGGCAAGCTCACTTCGATCCGCACGCTCGGCGGCCATCGCCGTTACCGCGAGGCCGAGGTTCGTGCCCTGCTCGCGGGCATCCCGCAGCAGCGCAGCGAAGTCTGAACAACAACTGCATAGCAGGGCATTTCGGCAGGTCCCCTAACTTGTCGGACTGCCCGAACCCAAGCTCCAAGCGACGCGGATCCTGCCCCAACGGGGTCCACGCCCAAGCGAGAACCACAAGCAACAAGGGTGCGTCGTAGATCGCGCTGGACTCCGCCGGGTCCAGTGCGATCTTTTTTGTGTGCCGACGGTGCGCCTATGGCGTGCCGGCGGTGTTCGGTCATGTGCTGGTCATGGGGTGCGCACAGGGTGCGGGGCCTGTCTGTGAGCGGCCTTGTCGCAGTCTGGGGAGACCTGTCGGATCAGCTGTGCGTGGCCCCGGAGCAGGGTGCAATTGCACATATTAAATTGACCAGTTGTAGGTGAGGGGTAAGTACCGCGGGTTTGAAAACTTATGCGGTGACACCCATCACACGTCATGGTCCTTGTTGTGGATGGCGTTTCTGCGCTAGGGGAGGCCGTGCGCATCTGGCGTCGCCCGAGGGGCAGTTGAGGTGCGGGGCGCGTCATGCGGTCCGCTCACGCCGGGGAGGGTGTCTCGTCCTCGTAGGGGGTCTCGGGGCTC
Organism: Streptomyces sp. NPDC033178; assembly: GCF_055577685.1. Lineage (NCBI taxonomy): Bacteria > Bacillati > Actinomycetota > Actinomycetes > Kitasatosporales > Streptomycetaceae > Streptomyces > Streptomyces sp. NPDC033178. The sequence continues at coordinate 43,777 of NZ_JBVIPT010000004.1, read as the reverse complement.
TCCTGGTCGTAGGGAGCGCTCTCGGAGGCCAGCCGGAGGAGTCGGTGGCAGATCGGGCAGTGCCTTGTCAGATGGCGGTAGCCGGAGGCGGCCGACAGGTGGGCGCGGAGCAGGGCTCGCGTCTCATGTCGAGCGGTCGCCGCCATGGTCACCTCCGGTGGGGTGTGCGATGGGGTGTCTTGGGCCCTGGTTTTTAGGTACTGGGGGAATGTGACGGCGTCAAGCCCAGGTTGTGCGGGGTGTGCTGCGGGGGCCCTGTGGGGTTGGCGAAGCGCTCTGTTGCCGGATGCGGGGCGTTTCTTGGGGGTGCGCCCATGGGGGAGTGGCCCGGGGCGGGGCATGACGAAGGCCCCGCATCCTTGCGGATGCGGGGCCTTTCACCTGTTGCGGTCCTGACGGGATTTGAACCCGCGGCCTCCACCTTGACAGGGTGGCGAGCACTCCAAACTGCTCCACAGGACCAGGTTTTGCAGTGCGGATCTTGCGTTGCGCTGCGAGACAGGACTCTACAGGAGGGTGAGCCCCCTGGGCGAACTCACCCACTGTGCAGGCGCCGTTACGGGACAGCGGCGTCGATCGCCTTCACGATGCGCTTGTCGGAGACGGGGTACGCCGTGCCCAGCGCGTGGGCGAAGTAGCTGACCCGGAGCTCCTCGATCATCCAGCGGATGTCCAGGACCGACGAGGGCACGGGACGCCCCTGCGGCATCTGCTCCAGGAGCCACGCGTACTCGTCCTGCATCTCGTGGACCTTCTCCATGCGGCTGGTGTCCCGCTGGACGTTCGTCGGCATCTGCTGGAGCCGGCGGTCCGCGGCCACCAGATAGCGCATCAGGTCCGGCAGCCGCCGCAGACCCGTCTCCGTCACGAAGCCGGGCTTCACGAGGGCGTCCAGCTGCTTCCGTACGTCCGTGAGGTTCGCGAGCAGGACGGCGCTGCGTACGCCCTTCAGGCGGCGCTCACAGGCCTGCCAGGCGGCCAGGACCTGCTGCACCTGGTTGACCGTACGGACCGTCGTGTCGACGATCTCCGCGCGCACCTTCTCGTACAGCTTGCGGTACGACTCCTCGTCCCAGGCCGGGCCGCCGAAGTCGGCGACCAGCTTGTCGGCGGCGGCCGTCGCGCAGTCGTCGAAGAGGGCCTGGACGGAACCGTGCGGGTTCGCGGACAGGGCCAGCTTGTGCGCGTTCGTGAGCTTGTCCGAGGCGAACTTGGCAGGGTTCACCGGGATGTTGCGCAGGATGAGCCGCCGCGTGCCCTTCCACATGGCCTGCTGCTGCTCGGCCTCGGTGTCGAAGAGGCGTACGGAGACGGTGTCGCCGTCGTCGACCAGGGCAGGGAACGCCTTCACCGGCTGGCCGGCCCGGCGCGTCTCGAAGACACGGGTGAGGGAGCCGATGGTCCAGTCCGTGAGGCCCGTCCGCTCGATGGCTCCGCCGCCCTCGCGCTCGGCCGTCGCCGCCGCGGCCTGCGAGATCGCCTGGCGCGCCTTCGGCCTCAGGCGCAGCTTCAGGGCCTCCAGGTCCTTGTCCTCGGCCAGCTTGCGCCGCCGCTCGTCGACGATCCGGAAGGTGATCTTCAGGTGGTCGGGGACCCGGGACCAGTCGAAGTCGTCGGCCGTGAGGGGCACGCCGACCATGCGCTTCAGCTCGCGCGCCATCGTCGTCGTCAGCGGCTCCTGCAGGGGCACCGCCCGGTCCAGGAACCGCTGGGCGAAGTTCGGGGCCGGGACGTAGTTCCGGCGGATCGGCTTCGGGAGGGAACGGATCAGCTCCGTCACGACCTCCTCGCGCAGGCCCGGGATCTGCCAGTCGAAGCCCTCGTCCGTGACCTGGTTCAGCACCTGGAGCGGCACGTGGACGGTGACGCCGTCCGCGTCCGCACCTGGCTCGAACTGATAGGTCACCCGGAACTTCAGCGGGCCCTGGCGCCAGGTGTCCGGGTAGTCGTCCTTGCTGACGTCCCCGGCCCGTTCGTTGATGAGCATCGACCGCTCGAAGTCGAGCAGCTCGGGCTCCTCATGGCGCTTGTGCTTCCACCAGGAGTCGAAGTGCGCGCCCGAGACGACGTGCTCGGGCACCCGCTGGTCGTAGAAGTCGAACAGCGTCTCGTCGTCCACGAGGATGTCGCGGCGCCGGGCGCGGTGCTCCAACTCCTCGACCTCGGTGAGGAGTTTGCGGTTGTCCGCGAAGAACTTGTGGTGCGTACGCCAGTCGCCCTCGACCAGTGCGTTGCGAATGAAAAGCTCGCGGCTGGCCTCCTGGTCGATCCGCCCGTAGTTGACCTTCCGCTGGGCGATGATCGGCACGCCGTACAGAGTGACCTTCTCGTACGCCATCACCGCGGCCTGGTCCTTCTCCCAGTGCGGTTCGCTGTACGTGCGCTTCAGCAGGTGTTCCGCGAGCGGCTCGACCCACTCGGGCTCGATCTTCGCGTTGACCCGGGCCCAGAGACGGGACGTCTCGACGAGCTCGGCGGACATCACGAACCGCGGGGGCTTCTTGAAGAGCGCCGAGCCGGGGAAGATCGCGAACTTGGCGTTCCGGGCGCCCAGATACTCGTTCTTCCCGGTGTTCCTCCCGCTCTCGACCCCTGCCTCCTTCACGTCCTTCATGCCGATGTGGGAGAGCAGGCCGGCGAGGAGGGACAGATGGACCTGCTGGTCGGGGGCGTCGTCCTCGTTGAGATGGATGCCCATCTGCTTGGCGACGGTCCGCAGCTGGGTGTAGATGTCCTGCCACTCGCGGATCCGCAGGAAGTTCAGGTACTCCTGCTTGCACATCCGGCGGAAGGACGACGAGCCGCGCTCCTTCTGCTGCTCGCGCACATACCGCCAGAGGTTGAGGTACGCCAGGAAGTCCGACGTCTCGTCCTTGAAGCGGGCGTGCTGCTGGTCGGCCTGTGTCTGCTTGTCGGCCGGGCGCTCGCGCGGGTCCTGGATGGAGAGCGCGGCGGCGATCACCATGACCTCGCGCACACAGCCGTTCTTGTCGGCCTCCAGGACCATCCGGGCCAGCCGCGGGTCCACGGGCAGCTGGGCGAGCTTGCGGCCCCGGTCCGTGAGCCGCTTGCGTGCGTCCTTCTGGGAGGGGTCCAACGCGCCCAGTTCCTGGAGGAGTTGGACGCCGTCGCGGATGTTGCGGTGGTCCGGCGGGTCGATGAACGGGAACTTCTCGATGTCCCCGAGTCCGGCCGCGGTCATCTGAAGGATGACGGACGCCAGGTTCGTACGGAGGATCTCGGCGTCGGTGAACTCCGGGCGGGCGAGGAAGTCGTCCTCGGAGTAGAGACGGATGCAGATGCCGTCGCTGGTCCGGCCGCAGCGGCCCTTGCGCTGGTTGGCGCTGGCCTGCGAGACCGGCTCGATCGGAAGGCGCTGGACCTTCGTGCGGTGGCTGTATCTGGAGATACGGGCGGTGCCCGGGTCGATCACGTACTTGATGCCCGGCACGGTGAGGGAGGTCTCGGCGACGTTGGTCGCCAGAACGATCCTGCGGCCTGTGTGCTGCTGGAAGACGCGGTGCTGCTCGGCGTGCGAGAGGCGTGCGTACAGGGGCAGTACCTCGGTGAAGCGGTAGTTCCTCTTCGTGATCGCGTCCGCGGTGTCGCGGATCTCCCGCTCTCCCGAGAGGAAGACGAGGATGTCGCCCTTGCCCTCGCCCTGGAGCTCCTCGACGGCGTCGCAGATCGCGGTGATCTGGTCTCGGTCGGAGTCGTCGCCTTCCTCTTCGAGGAGCGGGCGATAACGGACCTCCACGGGGTACGTACGCCCGCTGACCTCGACGATCGGCGCGTCCCCGAAGTGCCGGGAGAAGCGCTCGGGGTCGATGGTCGCGGAGGTGATGACGACCTTGAGGTCCGGGCGCCTGGGCAGCAGCTGGGCGAGGTAGCCCAGCAGGAAGTCGATGTTGAGGGACCGCTCGTGGGCCTCGTCGATGATGATCGTGTCGTACGCGTACAGCTCGCGGTCCGTCTGGATCTCGGCGAGCAGGATGCCGTCCGTCATCAGCTTGACGAAGGTGCCGTCCTGGTTCACCTGGTCGGTGAAACGCACCTTCCAGCCGACGGCCTCGCCCAGCGTGACGTCGAGCTCGTCCGCCACGCGCTCGGCGACGGTCCGGGCGGCGATACGGCGGGGCTGGGTGTGCCCGATCATGCCGCGGACGCCGCGGCCGAGCTCCATGCAGATCTTGGGGATCTGGGTGGTCTTACCGGAACCGGTCTCGCCGGCGACGATGACGACCTGGTGATCGCGGATGGCGGCCGCGATGTCGTCCTTCTTCTGGCTGACCGGGAGCTGCTCGGGATAGGTGATCGCGGGCACGCGGGAGCGGCGCTCGGCCATGCGGGCCTCGCCCTTGGCGACCTCCGCCTCGATCTCGGCGAGGACGGCGGCCCGGGCCTCGGGCTTACGGATCTTGCGCGCGCCTTCGAGCCTGCGCCCGAGCCGCTGCGCGTCGCGCAGGGACAGCTCGGTCAGGCGGGGGGCGATGGCGCCGAAGGCGGGGGCAGGAGTCGTTGACATACGCCCTCCAGGATCTCACCTCGGGGAAACGAGGGGCGAACGCTTTTGTGCGGGCATACAACGCGGGCATACAACAAGGCCCCGATCCGGGGATCGGGGCCTGTGCTGTGGCTGGGGCCGGGGTCGAACCGGCGACCTACCGCTTTTCAGGCGGTCGCTCGTACCAACTGAGCTACCCAGCCGAGAGATTCACGAGGAATCTCAGCGGTCCTGACGGGATTTGAACCCGCGGCCTCCACCTTGACAGGGTGGCGAGCACTCCAAACTGCTCCACAGGACCAAGCTGTTGTGTGCGAACAGTGTCGCACACGGGGTTGCGTGCCCCCAACGTAATTCCGTCTGCCGCCGACGCCGGGAAGATGATTCCTGGTGAGGGTGGAGGTGCTGGTCAGCTGGGGTGACGTCGCTGAAGCAGCGTATCAGAGGATGAGCGGTGGGCCGAAAACGCGCTGGGTGCGGGGCAGGTGACCCGACGGCGGGTGCAGCCCGTGACCCGGACGCGTGACGGCTGTGTGTACGGCCCGGTCGTGATGTCGATTCCCCCGGCGTCGATACGGCGGCCGGACGGGATCGTCAGGTGGGCGGACAGGCAGCGACGCCGGCCCGCGGGGGCAGTCATCACGGTGTCTCCTCGCCGGAGGGCAGCCGGCGCATGTGACGGATCTCCGTACGCAGCAGGAACGGCAGTCCGCAGACGGTGACCAGGCCCGCGACCGCAAGGGCGGCGGCGAGCCCGGTGCCTTCGCCCCACACGTCGGAGGCCCAGCCGGCGAGGAGGCCGCCCGCCACCGCTCCCACGGGGATGGTGCACAGGTTGATCGTGCGGGCGGTGGCGTGCACCCGGCCCAGGAGGTGGGGCGGGGTGATCAGCTGGCGCAGGGTGATGACGGTGATGTTCCAGACCGGCAGCCACAGCGCGGAGACGAAGGCGATGACGATGACCACCGCGCTCGATCCGGTCGCCAGGGCCGCCGGGGCCGCGGCCCAGACGATCCCCTCGGTCGCGGTGGCGAGCAGGACGGGGCCGGCTCCCATCCGGTGGACGAGGCGACGGCTGACGAGGGCGCCGAGCACGGCGGAGGGTCGGTTCCCGGACAGGTCACGGGACGAAGCCTGGGAAAAACAAATCGCAGGCCAGAGAAGACTCTGACCTGCGACCCATACAAGTAGCTGGTGCCCCCAACGGGATTCGAACCCGTGCTACCGCCTTGAAAGGGCGGCGTCCTAGGCCGCTAGACGATGAGGGCTATCGGCCCGCCTGGGCGCCTTGCAGCGCGTCGGGGACGTGAGAAGCATATGGGATGTCGGGAGGGATCGCCAAAACGGTTTACGGGGTGGGTGTGGAAGGGGTTGGGGTGGCCGGGGTGGTGACGGCGCCCGGCTGGTTCTCCTTGGGGAGGTGGCGGCTGACCTCCGCCGTGGTGAGTCCGAGACCGCCCAGTTTGATCTCGTCCCAGGCCTGGAGACGCCGGGTGTCGCGGTCGAGGTAGAGGATCGACGTCTCGATCGGTGCGGGGTCCTCGCCCTCCAGCGCGCGCAGACCGCCGCCGCCCGTGGAGCCCTCGATGCGCAGCCGGGTGCCGTACTTCATGATCTCCATCTCCTGGTGGTGGAGGTGGCCGGCCAGGACCAGGGGCACATCGCCGTCCGTCTGGCGTGCTGCCGTCGGGTTGTGCGCGATGGCGATGTCGACCGGGGTGCCGGCCGCCTTCTGGTCGCGCAGGGAGGAGGCGAGGCGGGCGCCCGCGAGCACCTCCGACTCGTCGCCGCCCAGCTTGGCCGTGCGGTCGGGGGTGAACTGCGGGTCGCCGACGCCCGCGAAGCGCAGGCCCGCCACCGAGACGGCCCGGCCGTCGTCGAGCACGTGCACGTTCTTCATGCGCTCCAGATAGCTCTGGGTGACCCGGCCGTCGTGGTTGCCGCGCACCCAGACGTACGGGGCGCCGAGGTCGGACGCCGGGTCCAGGAAGCCGTTCTCCGCCGCCGTGCCGTGGTCCATGGTGTCGCCGGAGTCGACGATCACATCGATCTTGTACTGCTTCACCAGCGAGGCGATGATCTTCCAGCTCGCCGGGTTGAGATGGATGTCGGAGACGTGCAGGACGCGGATGGTGGAGGGGTCGGGCGCGTAGGCGGGGAGCGTGGACGTGACGTCGTACAGCTTCGTCACGTTCGTCACCAGGCGGGCCAACTCCTTCTGGTAGACGTCGAATTCGCTGACGATGCTGCGGGCGTTGCCGACGACCGAGGGGGCGGAGGAGAGCAGGCCCGAGAACTTCGGCTCCAGGACCGAGTTGGGGTTCCAGGTCGCGAAGGCCGTCGCTCCCGAGGCCGCCAGCAGGGTCAGGGCCAGGCCGCCGGCCGCCAGGGCCCGGCGTGGGCGGCGGTAGACCGCGAGGCCGAGGGCGGTCGCGCCGGAGACGACGGCGACGACCGACCGTACGGCCAGGTCGAGGGTGCCGTCGCCGACGTCCTGGGCGACCTCGTCCTGGAGGCCGGAGAGGCGTTCGGGGTGGTCGACGAGGGCCTGGGAGCGGACGGGGTCGAGCTGGTCGACGTCCACGTCGAGGCGGAGCGGGGCCGTGTGGCTGCGCAGTTCCAGGGCGCCGAGCGGCGAGACGTTGATCTTCGTGCCGCCCGTCAGGGAGGGGCGCAACGTCATCGTGGTGTCCATGGGGCCCACCGGCGCCCGGACGTTCCCGACGATCAGCAGGCCCAGCCACGCGCCGAACAGCACCACGGTGACGAGGCCCAGGGCGCGGGCCCACGGGTGCGGTTGGTGGACGAGTTCGACGGCAGGGGCGACGGGGTGTGTGCGGCGAGCGCGGTAGCGGCGTACGAGGGCGCGGGGAGCCCGTCGTACACGGTGCAGAGCGGTGGCGGCAGCGGGGACGCGGGCCATTGGTCCCGTATGCCCAGAGGTGGGGGCGGATATGCGGCGCGGCTCCCGCTCTCGGGCGTGCCCCGGGGTGTGCTCCCGTAGCCGCGTCCCATGGCGCCCGGGCCTTGGTACCGGACAATGGCCCTGTGCTGGAGATGACGCGCGAGGAGTTCGAGGAACTGGTCGCCGAGGCGCTGGACCGGATTCCGCCGGAGCTGACGCGGCTGATGGACAACGTGGCGGTGTTCGTCGAGGACGAGCCGCCCGCCGACGACCCCGAGCTGCTCGGGCTCTACGAGGGGACTCCGCTGACCGACCGCGGCGAGTGGTACGCCGGGGTGCTGCCCGACCGGATCACGATCTACCGGGGGCCCACGCTGCGGATGTGCGCGACGCGCGAGGAGGTGGTGGCCGAGACCGAGGTGACCGTGGTCCACGAGATCGCCCACCACTTCGGCATCGACGACGCACGGCTGCACGCGCTCGGGTACGGGTGACGAACCGCGGGCGGACGCCTTGGGACGTGGGTGACGGCGAGCGGGTGCACGCCTTGGGACGTGGGTGATGACGAGTGGGGGCATGCCTTGGGACGTGGGTGACGACGAGTGGGCGCATGCTTTCGGACGTGGGGGACGGCGAGCGGGCGCACGCTCTCGGGTGCGGGTGACATATCTCTCGCGGTCCGCGGGCGGTTCTCCCGTGTCTCTCGGGCGTTCGCGTGTCTTCTTGCGGGCGGCGGGAGTTGGGCAGGGGGACTCCTCACACCGCCCGGAGGTGGCTGCCCGTGCGCGCCAAGTACGTACCCGTCCGTCTGGCCGCCGCCGCCCTGGCCGTCGCCGCGTCCGCCGGCTGCATGAGCGTCGGTGACGACGGGGGCGACCACGCGAAGCCCTCGCACTCGGCCGGGCAGCGGGGCGGTGAGGCGCCCGACGGCGGGTCCGCGGTGAGCGGCGGGGGCCCCGGCTATCGCGGGGCGGGTGACGGAAAACACGGTCGGGCGAAGCCCCACGAGTCGGCGTCCGGGTCGGCGTCGCCGTCCGCGGGGGAGAGCGGGACGGCCGCTCCGCCCAAGCCGGGCAAGGACGGCAAGGACGGGAAGAAGCCCAAGCCGGGGGCGCCCTCGCCGACAAAGGCCCAGCCCACGCCCACGCGGCCGGCCCCCGAGCCGACGCCCACCAAGGAGGAGCCGCCGCCTCCGTCGCCCGACCCGACCACCGCCGAGCCGTCGTCCTCGGCGCACCCGGAGCCCGAGCCGCAGCTCGTGGAGCGGCGGGAACCGGCACCCCAGGCCGGTGTCGAGGCCTGAACGGGCCCGGTCACAACGGTCCTGGTCGCAACGGTCCTGGTCGCGACGGGCCTGGTCGCGACGGGCCTGGTCACAGGGGGTGCACCTCGGTTCGGCGGGAGGACCCGGAGGCAGTGTGACCGGAGCCTCTCGGAGCCGGTTTGCCTTACCGGGTGGGGGGTGCGTATGGTGGTAGATCGTTTGATCCCATTGCCCGGCGCCAAGTAGAGCGCGCCGTGTGGCGCGTACTCTCCCTTGCCGTGGCTGACCGCATTGAGGCGGTCGTTTGCGAAATCACGGAGTTGACGGGCGCGTGCCGTACGAGACTCCGGAAGGTTTCGCATTCGCATGTCCATTTCCAGTACTGATCACGTCGTCGTGCCCGAGAACGAGAACATCGGGGACGCTGTCGACGAGACTGCCGCGTCCGCGGCCCCCGAGGTTCCCGAGGTCACCTTCAGCGACCTGGGTCTGCCCGAGGGCGTCGTGCGCAAGCTCGCGCAGAACGGCGTGACCGCCCCCTTCCCGATCCAGGCCGCGACCATTCCGGACGCCCTGGCCGGCAAGGACATCCTCGGCCGTGGCCGCACCGGCTCCGGCAAGACCCTCTCGTTCGGCCTGCCGCTGCTGACGCAGCTCTCCGGCGGCCACACCGAGAAGAAGAAGCCCCGCGGCATCATCCTCACGCCGACGCGTGAGCTCGCGATGCAGGTCGCGGACGCCCTTCAGCCGTACGGCGACGTGCTCGGCCTGAAGATGAAGGTCGTCTGCGGCGGTACGTCGATGGGCAACCAGATCTACGCGCTGGAGCGCGGTGTCGACGTCCTCGTCGCCACCCCGGGCCGGCTGCGCGACATCATCAACCGCGGCGCCTGCTCCCTGGAGAACGTCCAGGTCGCGGTCCTCGACGAGGCCGACCAGATGTCCGACCTGGGCTTCCTGCCCGAGGTCACCGAGCTGCTCGACCAGATCCCGGGCGGCGGCCAGCGCATGCTGTTCTCGGCCACGATGGAGAACGAGATCTCCACGCTGGTCAAGCGCTACCTGACCAACCCGGTCACGCACGAGGTCGACAGCGCCCAGGGCAACGTCACGACGATGTCCCACCACATCCTCATCGTGAAGCCCAAGGACAAGGCGCCGGTCACCGCCGCGATCGCCTCCCGCAAGGGCCGCACGATCATCTTCGTCCGCACCCAGCTGGGCGCCGACCGCATCGCCGAGCAGCTCTGCGACTCCGGTGTGAAGGCCGACGCGCTGCACGGCGGTATGACGCAGGGCGCCCGCACCCGCGTGCTTGAGGACTTCAAGAAGGGCTACGTCAACGCGCTCGTCGCGACCGACGTCGCCGCCCGCGGTATCCACGTCGACGGCATCGACCTGGTCCTGAACGTGGACCCGGCCGGTGACCACAAGGACTACCTGCACCGCTCCGGCCGTACGGCCCGCGCGGGCCGCTCCGGCACGGTCGTCTCGCTCTCCCTGCCGCACCAGCGCCGCCAGATCTTCCGGCTGATGGAGGACGCGGGCGTCGACGCCTCGCGCCACATCATCCAGGGCGGTACGAGCTTCGACCCCGAGGTCGCGGACATCACCGGTGCCCGGTCGATGACCGAGGTCCAGGCCGAGTCCGCGGGCAACGCCGCGCAGCAGGCCGAGCGCGAGGTCACCGACCTCACCAAGCAGCTGGAGCGCGCGCAGCGTCGTGCCGTCGAGCTGCGCGAGGAGTCGGACCGGCTGATCGCCCGTGCCGCGCGTGAGCGTGGCGAGGACCCGGAGGCCGCGCTCGCCGAGGCCGCTGCCGTGGTCGAGGCCGCCGCCGCTGCCGTCGCCGAGCAGGCGGTGGCCGAGGAAGCCGCCGCTGCCGCGCGCGAGGAGCAGCCGCGTCAGCGTCGTGACGAGCGCGGCAACTACGAGCGCCGTGACCGTCGTGACGACCGTCCGTCGGGTGGCTTCAACCGTGACCGCGGTGGCGACCGGGGTGGCGACCGTGGCGGTTTCCGTCGCGACGACCGTCCGTCGGGTGGCTTCCGCCGCGACGACCGTCGTGACGACCGCGGTGGTGACCGTGGCGGCGACCGTGGTGGGTTCCGTCGTGACGACCGCCCCTCGGGTGGCTTCAACCGCGACCGTCGTGACGAGCGTCCCTCCGGTGGTGACCGTGGCGGTTTCCGTCGCGACGACCGTCCCTCGGGCGGTTTCAACCGTGACCGTCGTGACGAGCGTCCCTCCGGTGGTGACCGTGGCGGCTTCCGCCGTGACGACCGTCCGTCGGGTGGCTTCAACCGTGACCGTCGTGACGACCGCGGTGGCGACCGTGGCGGGGACCGTGGTGGCTTCCGTCGCGACGACCGTCCCGCCGGTCACAGGGGCAGCGACCGCCCGTTCAACCGCGACCGGCAGGGCGACCGTCCCTCGGGCGGCGGCTTCCGCTCCGGTGGCCACGACCGTCCCTACGGCCGTCGTGACGACCACCGCGGCGCCGGCTCCGGCTCGGGCCCGTCCTTCGGGCGCCGCGACGACAAGCCGCGCTGGAAGCGCAACGGCTGACATCGCCTGAGCGGCGACTACTGAACAACTGAAGGGGCCCGGACGACCTCGGTCGTCCGGGCCCCTTCGCGTGCCTGGGCACGGGCGACGATGTGCGTGTACGGCACGTCAATTTTTGGCCAATCGCCTGGCGCATGTCGTACCCCCGGCAGGGGAATTGCTGGGGGCATGACAGATGACGCCAAGGCAAGTGGGCTGTCGGACGAGGAACGTCTCGCGCAGCTCGGCTACACGCAGGTCCTCGCCCGCCGCATGTCGGCGTTCTCCAACTACGCGGTCTCCTTCACGATCATCTCGGTGCTCTCCGGGTGCCTGACGCTCTATCTGTTCGGCATGAACACCGGCGGGCCCGCCGTGATCACCTGGGGCTGGGTCGCGGTCGGCCTGATGACCCTGTTCGTCGGGTTGGCAATGGCCGAGATCTGTTCGGCGTACCCGACCTCCGCGGGCCTGTACTTCTGGGCCCACCGCCTCGCCCCGCCGCGTACGGCCGCGGCCTGGGCGTGGTTCACGGGCTGGTTCAACGTGCTCGGCCAGGTCGCGGTGACCGCGGGCATCGACTTCGGCGCGGCCTCGTTCCTGGGCGCGTACCTGAACCTGCAGTTCGACTTCGAGGTCACACCGGGCCGTACGATCCTGCTCTTCGCCGGGATCCTGGTCCTGCACGGCCTGTTGAACACCTTCGGCGTACGCATAGTCGGCCTGCTCAACAGCGTCAGCGTGTGGTGGCACGTGGTGGGCGTGGCGGTCATCGTGGGCGCGCTCACGTTCGCGCCGGACCAGCACCAGTCGGCGTCCTTCGTGTTCACGGAGTTCGTGAACAACACGGGCTGGGGCAGCAGTTTCTACGTAGTCCTGCTCGGTCTGCTGATGGCGCAGTACACCTTCACCGGGTACGACGCCTCGGCGCACATGACGGAGGAGACACACGACGCGTCGACGGCCGGCCCGAAGGGCATAGTCCAATCGATCTGGACATCATGGATAGCGGGCTTCGTCCTGCTCCTGGGCTTCACGTTCGCGATCCAGTCGTACGAGGGAGCCCTCGGCTCGCCGACAGGGGTCCCCCCGGCCCAGATCCTCCTGGATGCGCTGGGCGCGACGGCGGGCAAGCTGTTGCTCCTGGTGGTGATCGGCGCCCAGCTGTTCTGCGGCATGGCGTCCGTGACCGCCAACTCCCGCATGATCTATGCCTTCTCGCGCGACGGGGCCCTGCCGTTCTCGCACATCTGGCACACGGTGAACCCGCGTACCCGTACGCCCGTCGCCGCGGTGTGGCTCGCGGCGCTGGGCGCGCTGGTGCTCGGCCTGCCCTACCTGATCAACGTGACCGCGTACGCGGCCGTGACGTCCATCGCCGTGATCGGCCTCTACATCGCGTACGTCATCCCGACGCTGCTGCGCCTGCGCAAGGGCGAGGCCTTCGACCGCGGCCCGTGGCACCTGGGCCGCTGGTCCCGCCCGATCGGCGTGGTGGCGGTGGCGTGGGTCGCGGTCATCACGATCCTCTTCATGCTGCCCCAGGTCTCCCCGGTCACCTGGGAGACCTTCAACTACGCCCCCATCGCCGTCCTGGCCGTCCTCGGCTTCGCCGCGGCCTGGTGGTTCGCCTCGGCCCGCCACTGGTTCCTCAACCCGGACCACGAACGCACCCACGCCCGAGAGGCGGCTCGCAAGGGTGCCCCGGATCCGGTCGATCCGTAGCGCTGTGCGCCTTACGTTCCTCTACGGGTGCTCCATCGATGCTCCATCGGGGCCCCACCGGGGCTCCGCCGGGGCTCCATCGACGTGGCCGGGTCACCGATACCCGATCGGAGTCCCGGCCACGTCGGGCTATGCTCGTTCCTGCATCGACACGGGTCGGTGCGTGCGCCGGCGTGGTCCGGCGCACGGACCCTTAGCTCAATTGGCAGAGCAGTGGACTTTTAATCCATTGGTTGTGGGTTCGAGTCCCACAGGGTCTACCGACAAGGCCCAGGTCAGAGTCAGTCTGACCTGGGCCTTCGGTGTGTTTCGAAGCTGAAGAGATCGTTGGTTCGCCCGATGCTGGCCCGAAGTGCAGACGATCATGGCCGGACGTGGAGCGGCCCTGGCTGGCGGACGCGCTCACCGGCCGGGGTCTGGTCCCGCCCGCCCCCAGAGCTCACGGGGTACAGGGACGGGCGGGGGTTTACTGAGGCAGCGCCCGCCACGCATCCCAGATCCCCTGCGCCACAGCGCACCGCCGGTTCCCGTAGTCGCAGTCCGGGCAGCCCTGGGAGTGGTCCATGTACTCGCGGAACTTCGCCTGCTTCGGCGTGAACTCGGCAGCGCTGGCCGCCATCCGCGGTGATCCGCTGGTCCTCTCGCGCCACCGCGACCGGTCGCCCATCACGAGGTACTCCTGGAGTGCTTGGGGTGGTTGCGCATCTCGACCTCGCAGTCCGTGGCTTGCCTCGTGTTTCGTGCGCTTTTCACCAAAGATCTCAAGGGGTGATGGTCCAACACCGATGCAGGCAGAAAGGACCCCCGCCGAGTGCTTTGGCTGGCACGGCGGGGGCTCTGGACCAGTCCCAGTCCGTGAAAGAAGAGGTCTCGATCCATGAATCAGTAGGCGAGAAGCCAGTAGTGAGCGTCAGCATCTGACCTGGCAGGCCGTCACACTCACCCTGACGGGTCTCGGCGTAGGAACAGTGTTGATCCTCACCGGGCACGCTTCTCCTCCCGAAGCGGCCGGTTACGTATGGCCGGTCTTCACCCTCGTCGGACTCCATGCGAGGCGTTGACTCTAGACGCACAGAAGCGCCCCGCCCTCCCGGAGGAGAGCCTCTGGCGAGCTGGCACCGGACAGGCCCATTCCTTCGGAGAACCATCTCGCCGACGAATACGGCGTAGCGCGGCTCACCGCACGACGTGCCGCCCAGGAACTGCGCGAGCGCGGGCTCATCGTCACCGTGCGCGGCAAGGGAGCCCTGCGCCTCGGGACCATCCGAGGCGCAGGGTAAGTCGTGTCCCGGGGCACGCACCCGGCCTGCTCAAGTGATCAGCAACAACGCCCCCCACATCACCACAGCCAGACCAGGCAGGATGTACGCGATCAGGGTGATCGACATGCCCCGTCTGCGGCCGGGCCAGGTTGTCCAGGTGGCGGCGTAGTCGGGGAGGCGTTCCAGCGCCCTCGCCTGTACGTGGCGGTAGTAGAGGCGGTGTCGGTGGCCGACGTAGAGCCAGGTGAGGGCCAGTACGAGGCCGAAGGCGGCCAGGACCCGGGCTGCCGCGAGGTGTTGCTCCGAGGCCAGGAGTGTCGTGTGGGCCACGGCGAAGAGTGACTGGCCCACCAGGAAGAGGTTGCCTCGCTGGAACAGCATCGTGTTCTCGTGCAGCGTGTGCTGCCAGAGTCTGCCGTCCTCCGCGATGCGCTGAGCTTCGCTGTCGTCCCCCATGTCACTGTTCTGCCCTGCGATCGCGCGGAGCCACCCCTTCCGCGAGCGGGGTCCGGGGTCAGCCCGCCGTCAGCTTCGCCAGCGGCAGTGTGTGCTGGGTCTGGAGGACCTTCGCGCGGAGGTAGCGGACGTTGTGGGCCGTGGTGAAGACGCCCGTCGGGACGCGGTGGCCGACCGTGATGCCCAGGTCGCGGAGCTGGTTCGCCTTGTCGGGGTTGTTGGACAGGAGGTCCAGTTCCGTGATGCCGAGGGCCGTCAGCATCTGGGCCGCCGCCGTGTAGTCGCGGGCGTCCTCGGGAAGGCCCAGGGCCGTGTTCGCGGCGTACGTGTCGAGGCCCTCGTCCTGAAGAGCGTACGCGTCGAGCTTGTTGTAGAGGCCTATGCCCCGGCCCTCCTGGCGGAGATAGAGGAGTACGCCGCCGTGGGTCGCGATCTGCTCGACCGCCTCGCGGAGCTGGGGGCCGCAGTCGCAGCGGGACGAGCCGAAGACGTCGCCCGTCAGGCACTCGGAGTGGAGGCGGACCAGGGGCGTGGCCGAAGGGGTGCCGAGGATCACCGCCACGTGTTCCTTGCCGTCGGTCAGGCCGTGGAAGGTGACCAGTTCGGCGTCGACGCTGTAGCCGTCGTTGAAACGCAGCGGCACCCGGACGCGCGAGCGCTGGGTGGCGGCGGGGTAGTCGGGCATGCGGTTCTCCCGGTCCGATCTCTCACCTGCTTCAGATTTGAAACAGATCCTCGAATCGAGACACTACCCCATGCTTTAAAGTTGAAGCAACGGATATTGGTGGTTGTGGTGGTTGTGGTGCGGCTCATGTGTGCCCGTGCTGCGGCCTCACGCGTCGCCCGTCGTCGGCCCTCCCGCGCACGGGCTCGACCGGCGCCGCCACGGGACGTCGTCCGGTGCCGCCTGCGGGTCGTCGCCCTCCAGGCCCCGTGCGATCACCGTGCAGATCTCCTCCAGCTGCCCCACCTGCTCCGGCGTGAGCTTGTCGAAGAGCGTGGCGCGGACCGTCTCGACGTGGCCGGGGGCCGTGCGCTCCAGCAGGGCCATCCCCTCGTCCGTGAGGATCGCGATGCTGCCCCGCTTGTCCATGCTGCAGTCCTTACGGCGCACCGCCCCGTCCTTCTCCAGGCGGGTCACCGCGTACGTCAGCCGGCTGCGGGTGATCTTCGTGCTCTCCGCGAGGTCCGTCATGCGCAGGCTGCGGCCCGGCGCCTCGGAGAGGTTGGCGAGGATGGAGTAGTAAAGGTGCGGCATGCCGGCCTCCTGCTGGAGCTGCCGGTCGATCGCGTCCTCCAGGAGATGGGAGGCGGCGATGTACGCGCGCCAGGCGCGCTGCTCCTCGGGGGTGAGCCAGCGGGTCGTCATACCCCCAGTGTAGGTTTGTTTCAAACTTGAACCAAGCCTCGACCGTCCTCCGGGCGACACCAGGCCGCCGTCCGGGCAAGCCCCGCCTCTGCCTCCGAAAGAGCCCGCCATCCCGACAGCCCGCCAGAGTCCGAAAGAGAGCGCGTCCATGCCTCACCCCTACGTCCTGTTGTCCGCCGCCGTCTCCCTCGACGGCTGCCTGGACGACACCGGCCCCGGACGGCTGCTGCTCTCCGGGCCGGCCGACTTCGACCGGGTCGACGAGGTACGGGCCGAGTCCGACGCGATCCTCGTCGGCGCGGGCACCCTGCGCGCCGACAACCCCCGGCTCCTCGTCAACTCCGCCGAGCGCCGCGCGGCCCGGGTCGCCGGCGGACGGCCGGAGTACCCGCTGAAGGTCACCGTCAGCGGCAGCGGCGACCTCGACCCCGACGCCAACTTCTGGTCCACGGGCGGCGAGAAGATCGTCTATACGACCGACGAGGGGGCCGAGAGAGCCACTGAAGCTCTGCGTGGGCTCGGCGTGGGCGTCGTCCCCGTCGGCCCGGACGTCGACTGGCGGGCCGTACTCACCCACCTCCACGACGTGCGCGGCGTACGGCGGCTCATGGTCGAGGGCGGCGGGCGCGTCCACACTCAGCTCCTCCGCCAGGGCCTGGCCGACGAACTGCAGCTCGCCCTCGCGCCCCTGGTCGTGGGTGAGCCGGAAGCGCCCCGGCTGTTCGGGCCCGGCGACTACCCGGGCGGCCCCCGCAACCGGCTGAGCCTGGTCGAGACGCGGCCCGTGGGGGACGTCGTCCTCATGCGGTACGTCCCCACCGCGCCCGGCACCGGGACCGTACCCTCCGCCGCCGACCACCGCTGGCTGGCGCTCGCCTGCGAACTGGCCGCCGAGTGTCCGCCCTCGCGGACCGCGTTCAGCGTGGGCGCGGTCGTCGTCGCGGCCGACGGTACGGAGCTGGCCCGCGGGTACTCCCGCGAGTCCGACCCCGTGTCCCATGCCGAGGAGGCCGCCCTCGCCAAGATCGGGCCGGGAGACCCGCGGCTCGCGACCGCCACCGTCTACAGCAGCCTGGAGCCGTGCGCCCGCCGCGCGTCCCGGCCCGCGCCCTGTGCCCGGCTGATCCTCGACGCGGGCGTACGGAGGGTCGTGACCGCCTGGCGGGAGCCGGACACCTTCGTGGCGGGCGCGGACGGCAGCGGGCTGCTGGCCGCGGCCGGCGCCGACGTCCTGGTGCTGCCGGAGTACGAGGCCGACGCGAAGGCCCCCAACCGCCATCTCGGCTGACGGGCCGGGCGGACCGGTGTCGCCGACCTGCCCGTTTCCCGCCGGTACGGCCGACCCGTACCGCCGATCAGTACATTTCGTGTCAAAACCTCCGGTGAAGCGCAGGCGACATCAACGCGTGTGCTTTGGGTCCCGCGAATGGCGTACAGTGGTCTTAACGACGCGGGGTGGAGCAGCTCGGTAGCTCGCTGGGCTCATAACCCAGAGGTCGCAGGTTCAAATCCTGTCCCCGCTACTGAAGGCCCGAGGCCGGAATCCGATCAAGGATTCCGGCCTCAGGTGTTTCCCGTACATCTCCTCAGGTGCTTCCCCGGGTGTTCGGGCAGGTGTCCTCACCCGCCCGGTCCTCGCCCGCTCGCACGCCGTCCCCGCTCCCGGAAGCCTGGACAGGTGGAGGAGCAGGAGCCGGAGCGCGTCGAGCCCGTGGAGAGGACCGCCTCGTACCAGCGCACGCTCGTCCGCGTGCTGCCGGCGCTGCTGATCGCCGCGGGCGTCTGCTACGACCTCCTCACCCCGCAGGACTTCACCGCGGCTCCCTTCTTCACGGCCGCGGTGCTCATCGCCGCAGCCCTCTTCTCGCTCGGCGCCACCGTGTGGACGGGAATCGCGGCGACCGTGGGCATGGGAATCGTGCACCTCAGGTTCGCCTTCGACGCGGGCGCGGTCACCGAGGTCCTCACCGTGGCCACGGCCGCCGCGCTCGCCGTCGGCATCAACCGGCTCGTGGTCCGCGGCAACGCGCGCCTCGCCACCGCCCGCGAGGTCGCGGAGGCCGCCCAGTGGGCCGTACTGCCCGAACCGGCGGCGCGGATCGGCGGCCTGGAGATCGCGGCACGGTACGAGGCCGCGCAGGAGGGCGCGTTCATCGGGGGCGACCTGTACGCCGTGCAGGACACCCCGCACGGCGTACGGCTCCTCGTGGGCGACGTACGGGGCAAGGGCATGGGAGCGGTCGCCGTCGTCGCCGTACTCATCGGTGCCTTCCGGGAGGCCGCCGAACAGGAGGCGAGCCTGGAGGCGGTCGCGCAGCGGCTGGAGCGGGCGCTCGCGCGCGAAGGTGTCCGGCGCGACACCATCGCGGTCCTCGAGGACTTCACCACCGCCGTGCTCGCCGAGATCCCGCACGGCACCCCGGTCGTACGCCTCGTGAACCGCGGCCACCCCGGGCCTCTTCTGCTGTACGGCGACGGAGAGGTACGTACGCTCGCCGCGCCGGAGCCCGCGCTGCCGCTCGGGACGGGGGAATTGGGGACCTGGCCCGACCGCGCGCAGGAGGAGGCCTTCCCGGGTGGGACCATGCTGCTCTTCCACACGGACGGGCTGTCCGAGGCTCGGGACCGGCGAGGAGTCTTCTTCGATCCGGCGCGGCATCTGTCCGGGCGGGTCTTCGCCGGGCCCGACGAGTTGCTCGCCGCGGTACTGGACGACGTCCTGCGGCACACCGGGGGCGGGGCCGCCGACGACATGGCACTGCTCGCGGTGCGGCGGCCATGAGGGCGCGGCAGTCGGGAGAGCGCGGCGGTCCTGAGGGAGCGGGAGTGCTGATTGCACGGCGGTCGTGGGTGCGGCGGGCGTGAGATGCGTCGCTCTCTCGGCGGCCCATATCACTGCTGGTAGTCGAACGGCATCCCTCCGCTCAACAACTGACACACCATCAACAAGACTCCCGTTCCTGAATGGCGATCAACTCGCCCGATTTACCCCGCTCATGACCTGTAAGTCCAGGCCAAGAGGCTTAACGATCATCAGGAACAGCTTGGAATCCGGTGCCCGGGTCTATTAACGTTCGATAACGCAGCGCGGTCGTCCCAGCCGTCACAAGAGTCGGCTCCGTGCGCACGCGCCGAATTCCGCAAGGGAACCGGGGAACCATCACTTGGGGTGAATCGCACGTCTTCGCGGTGTAGCGCACCGCGGTTGACGCGCGTAGGAGACCTTCCTGCTCCGAACCCGTCAGCTAACCCGGTAGGCGAGAAGGAAGGAAAGGAGTGCGCCTACGTGGCGTCCAACCGGCCTGCCCCCACACCCTCGTTCGTGCCGAATGAGTTGACGGGTGAGTCCTCGGGTGACAAGAAGCCCGACACCTTCGCCTACGGCGCTCGTAAGGACGAGGAGACGTGGGAGGTCTGGAATCCCAGCGCGGAGACCGTCCTTCCCGTCCGCGGTCGGCACCGTGTCTCCAAGCAGCGCGGCGGAGGACTCGCCCGTAGCTCGACCGTTCTGGGCGTCGGTGTCATAGCCGCCGTCGGTGCGGGTGGCATGGCCACCGCGCAGACCGGCAAGCCTCCGGTGTCGATCTCGATCCCCGACCTGCCGAACGTCGGCTCGCCGTTCTCGGACGACGACGCCCCCGAGGGCTCCAGCACCCCGATCACCGCCGTCGGCCTCACGACCGCCGACGCCGAGCAGGGCAACTCGGACGCGGGTGAGGCCCTGCGCGCCCGCATCATGCTCCAGGCCGAGCAGCAGCAGGACCAGGTGGACCGCGAGGCCCAGGAGGCCGCCGAGGCCGCTGCCGCCAAGAAGGCCGCCACGCTGGCCGCCAAGGAGCGGGACGCCGCCGAGGCCAAGGTCGCCGCCGCCAAGAAGAAGGCGGACCAGGAGGCCAAGGAGAAGGCCGAGGCCGCGCGCCTCGCCGAGCTCGCCAAGCAGTTCACGCTGCCCACCTCCTCGTACACGATCACCTCCACCTTCGGGCAGTCCGGTGCGCTGTGGTCGTCCGGCCAGCACACGGGTCTGGACTTCGCCGCTCCCACGGGTACCCCGATCAAGGCCGTTCACAGCGGCACGATCACCGAGGCCGGCTGGAACGGCTCGTACGGCTACCGCACGGTCCTCACGCTCGACGACGGTACGGAGGTCTGGTACGCGCACCAGTCGTCGATCGGTGTCAGCGTCGGGCAGAAGGTGGCCACCGGCGACATCATCGGCCGCGTGGGCGCGACCGGCAACGTCACCGGGGCGCACCTCCACCTGGAGGTCCACACCAGCGGCGGCGACGGCATCGACCCGATGGCGTGGCTGCGCGGCAAGGGGCTCACCCCGTAGGGCGGGCCTGAAGCGTGAGGCGGGCCCGACCTGTAAGGCGGGCCTGAAGCGTGAGGCGGGCCCGAGAGGTTCCCGGGTGCGGAATACGGCCGTCCGGTACGGCCGTTGACCCACCCATGACTTCTCTCCGCAAGCTGGGTTCGTCCGACCTCGAGGTCTTCCCGCTGTCCCTCGGCGGCAACGTCTTCGGCTGGACCGCCGACGAGGCGCAGTCCTTCGCCGTGCTCGACGCGTACACCGCCGCGGGCGGGAACTTCGTCGACACCGCCGACACCTACTCGGCCTGGGTGCCGGGCAACGAGGGCGGTGAGTCGGAGACCGTCCTGGGCGACTGGCTCGCCGCGCGCGGCAACCGCGCCGACGTCGTCGTCGCCACCAAGGTCGGTGCGCACCCCCGGTACAAGGGTCTGTCCGGGGTGAACATCAAGGCCGCGGCCGACGCGTCACTGCGGCGGCTGAAGACGGACTACATCGACCTGTACTACACCCACTTCGACGACCCGTCCGTGCCGGTCGAGGAGATCCTCACGGCCCTGGACGAGCTCGTCCGTGCCGGTAAAGTGCGCGCGATCGCCGCGTCCAACCTCTCCCCCGAGCGGCTTCAGGAGTCCCTCGACCTCTCCGACCGCGAGGGCCTCGCGCGGTACGTCGC
This sequence comes from Streptomyces sp. NPDC033178, assembly GCF_055577685.1. NCBI lineage: Bacteria > Bacillati > Actinomycetota > Actinomycetes > Kitasatosporales > Streptomycetaceae > Streptomyces > Streptomyces sp. NPDC033178. Next base: position 22,757 of record NZ_JBVIPT010000004.1, on the reverse strand, counting down.
GCTGCAGCCCCGGTACAACCTCGTCTCCCGCGACTCGTACGAGGGCCCGCTCCGGGATGTCGCCTCCCGGGCCGGTCTGGCCGTCGTCCCCTACTCCTCGCTCGCCTCGGGCTTCCTCACCGGCAAGTACCGGGCGGGTGCCGTGGTCGACAGCGCCCGGGCCGGGTCGGCGGGCGCGCATCTGGAGTCGGAGCGGGGGCAGCGGGTGCTGGCCGCGCTCGACGAGGTCGCGCGGGAGCGCGGGGCCGAGGTCGCCACCGTGGCTCTGGCCTGGCTGGCCTCCCGGCCGACCGTCGTCGCACCCATCGCGAGCGCTCGTACGGTGGAGCAGCTTCCGGCGTTGCTGGGTGTGGCCGAACTCGTCCTCACGGATGCGGAGTTGGGGAGGCTGACCTCGGCTTCCGGCTGAGGTCGGGGCGGGCCGGCGTGGGAGGGCTGCGGTTGCGTCTTTGGGGTCGCGTCGCGTTGTGGGGCCGCGCTCACTAGGAGCGGTACGGGTTGTACGTGTATGTGTACGGCGTCGGTGCCGGGTGGCCGTAACCCTGCCACTGCGGTGCCACCGGTGCCGGAGCCGTCGCCCGGGCCGCGTACAGGAGAGCCGGGCGGGCCGGTTCGCGGCGCGTCCACAGTTCGTGGAGCAGCTCCCGTTCCCGTACGACGAAGTCGGCGCCCGCGCGGCCCTTGCGGCCCCGGTGGCGCAGGAACGCCAGCGACGTCGCGTACGCCTCGTACTCCGCGACCGTCCTGCCCGCCGCGCGTCCGCCGTGGTGCGTGGCGTACTCGCGGGCCAGCCGCCGTGCCTTCATCGAGCCGAGGACGAACGGCTCGGGGGCCGTGAGCCAGCCCGCCATCGCGTACGCGGGCAGTTCGGAGCGGATCGTGCCCAGCTCGCGCTGGCGGGTCCAGATGACCAGCCAGGTCAGCAGGCCGAAGGCCGGGACCATGAAGGCCGCGTAGACCGCGAAGAAGCCGTACTCGCCGAACGTCGACGAGCCGTTCCACATCGCGTGCATGCCCATCGCGAGCAGCAGCCCGATGATCGGGAGCAGTACGCGGCGGACCTGGTGGCGGTCCGCGGAGAGCGCCGCGATGCCGAAGCCGATGCCTGTGAGCACGGTGAACAGCGGGTGCGCGAACGGCGACATGATCACGCGTACGAAGAAGGTCGCCGCCGTGACGGAGGCGATGCCGCTGCCGCCGCTGAGCTGGTCCGTGCCGAACGCCGTGCCGAGGTAGAGGATGTTCTCGGTGAACGCGAAGCCGGTCGCCGTGACGCCGGCTATCACCACGCCGTCGAGGATTCCCGTGAACTCCCGCCTGCGGAACAGGAAGACGAGTAAGACCGCGGCCGCCTTCGCCGACTCCTCGACTATCGGCGCTATGACCGTCGCGCCCAGTGTGTCGGCGCTGGACGGGTCCGCCGTCGCCGTCGCTATCCATCTCGTCGCGAAGCTGTTCGCGACGATGGCTATCAGCGCGGCGGCGCAGGCTCCCCAGGCGAAGGAGAAGAGAAGGTTCCGCCAGGGGCCCGGTTCCACCCGGTCGAGCCAGCGGAACGCGGCGACGAGGAGCGGGACGGGCAGTACGGCGAGGCCCAGGCCCACCAGGAAGCCCTCGGTGCCGGTCTGTCTGCGGACCAGGGCCAGGATGACGAGGCCGGAGAGGGCGAGCAGGGTGGTCAGGGCGCTGTAGCGGACCCACTTGCGCTGCCACCAGTGCGCGGCGCCTCCGGCGGGGATGCCGGGAGGGAAGCCGGGGTGCGGTGGGAACGGGGGACCGGTGGCCATGACAAAGACCCTAACGAGGGAGGGGCGTGGGCCGCGAGAGCACCCTGTCGGGGCTCGGGGGCGGTGCGGGTTGTGGCTCCGTCTTTCGGGCCCCTTCAGGCTGTGCGGTCCGTGCGTTGTGCCTTTTGTGGTGTGTGGTGTGTGGTGTGTGGTGTGGGTTGTGTGGTGTGTGTTTCGGACCGTGCGTCATGTGTTGTTCGACCTAGTTGCCCGTGGTCGCGGTATGCGGTACGCGGCGGAAGAGCAGATCGTTCACCACGTGTCCCTTGTCCAGGCCCTGGCCCTCGAAACGCGTCAGGGGGCGGAAGTCGGGGCGTGGCGCGTAGCCGCCGTCCGGCTGGGTGTTCTCGAAGTCCGGGTGGGCGGTGAGGACTTCGAGCATGACCTCGGCGTACGGTTCCCAGTCCGTCGCGCAGTGCAGCAGTGCGCCCGGCTTGAGGCGGGACGCGGCGAGGGTGAGGAACTCCGGCTGGATCAGACGGCGCTTGTGGTGGCGCTTCTTGGGCCAGGGGTCCGGGAAATAGACCCGCAGGCCGTCGAGGGAGTCCGGGGTCAGCATCTCGCGGAGCAGGATGATCGCGTCGCCGTTGCCCACGCGGAGGTTGGACAGGCCGGCCCGGTCCGCGAGGTTCAGGAGGTTGCCCTGGCCCGGGGTGTGGACGTCCACGGCGAGGATGCCGGTGGCGGGGTCCTCGGTGGCCATCTGTGCGGTGGCCTCGCCCATGCCGAAGCCGATCTCCAGGACGACCGGGATGTCGGCGGCGAAGAGTTCCTTGAGGTCGAGGGGGTGCCGGCCGTCGATGTCCAGGCCCCACTTGGGCCACAGACGCTGGAGCGCGTCCGCCTGGCCCTGGGTCACCCGGCTCCTGCGGGGCTGGAAGCTGCGGATTCTTCGCTCGAAGTGGGAGCCGGCGGGGTCGGGGCGGGGGCCGTCGGGGAAGCGGGGTTCGCCCTTCGGTCGGGGGGTTCGGGGCATGGAGGAGTCAGACACAGTAGGTCGATTTTACGGTGTGGGGGTTCGGCGCCGGTGTGCGCCGTCGTGGGTCGGGGCCGTGCCGGTACGTCGAGTCCGCCGCTTGCCGGGTGTACGGCTGTGAGTTTGGAAGGAACCGTTTTTTGGAGGAGCCGTATGCGGCGGACTTCGACGTACCGGCACGGCCCCTTCCGTTCGTGGGTGCCTCTGCCGCCGCCGTGGTCCGCGTTCGGCCGTGGGGTTCGGATCGTTCTTGGGCTCAGGTGGTTGTCAGGGACCTGAGGGCTCGGGCTGCCACCTCTCGGCCGATGGGAAGGGAGGCTGTGGCTGCGGGGGAGGGGGCGTTGAGTACGTGGACCGTGCGGGGGGATTCCTGGATCAGGAAGTCGTCCAGGAGGGTGCCGTCTCTCAGGACTGCCTGAGCTCGGACGCCTGCGGCGGAGGGGATGAGGTCGTCGGGGGTGGCGGCGGGGAGCAGGCGGCGGACTGCGTTGGTGAAGGCGTGCTTCGACGCCGAGCGGTGTACTTCGCCGGCTCCGTAGCGCCAGTGGCGGCGGGCTGTGCGCCAGGAACCCGGCCAGGTGAGGGTCTCCGCCAGTTCGCGGGGGCGTACGGTCCGCCAGTCGTAGCCCTCGCGGGCCAGGGCCGGGACCGCGTTGGGGCCGATGTGGACGCTTCCGTCGATGCCCCGGGTGAGGTGGACGCCGAGGAAGGGGAAGGCCGGGTCCGGGACGGGATAGACGAGGCCGTTCACCAGGGAGGGGCGGGCCAGGGTGTAGTACTCGCCTCTGAAAGGGACGATCCGCATTTTGGGGTCGTCGCCCGCCAGGCGGGCGATTCTGTCGCAGTGGAGGCCTGCGCAGTTGACCAGGACCCGGGCGCGGATGATCGTGCCGTCCTGGGTGCGGACCGCCACTCCGAGGTCGCGGCGGCGGTCGATGTGTGTGACCTCGGCGTCGTACCGGATGTGGGCGCCGGACGCGTCGGCGAGCCGGCGGGCCACGCCGACGAAGTCGCACACGCCTGTTGTGGCCACGTGGATCGCGGCCAGGCCCCGCACCTCGGGCTCGTACTCCGCGATCTGGGAGGCGCCCAGCTCGCGGACCGGAATGCCGTTCTCCCGGCCTCGCTGGACCAGTGCGTGCAGGCGGGGCAGCTCCTCGCGCTCCGTGGCGACGATCAGCTTGCCGGTGACGGCGTGGGCGATGCCGTACTCCGCGCAGAACTTGACCAGCTCGGCGGCGCCCCGCACGGCGAAACGGGCCTTGAGGGAGTCCGGGCGGTAGTAGATCCCGCTGTGGATGACGCCGCTGTTGCGTCCCGTCTGGTGCCGGGCCGGGCCCGGTTCCTTCTCCAGCACCGTCACCCGCGTGCCCGGCGCGGCACGCGTGATCGCATACGCCGTCGACAGACCGACGATCCCGCCGCCGATCACCAGCACGTCACAGTCGTAAGCGACCTTCCGCCCCATCTGCCCGCCCCACCTCCAGCCTCCGACTCCCACCCCCGATAGTGCACTGCGCCACTGACAACCCGCTCAAACCCACAGGATGGCAGGGGCCGGCCCAGCACCGGAGCCAGGTGGCCCCGGCCAGGTCATCGGCCGTGCGTGGCCCCGGTCACGACACCGGAGGCGCGTGGTCCGGTCACGTTCATGGCGCTGGTCACGCAGGGCGCGCCCCTTCAGGGGCGCGGGGAACTGCGCGACCAGCCACATCCAACCCGCACCCCCAAGACCACCCCAGCCCCGCAGACGCCAAGGGGGCTTCCCACTAGGCCGGTGCCATGAGCAACGGCCTGGCCCGCTCGCGCAGCTCCACCACCCGCGGCTCGTCCCCGTACGGCTCCAGGCGGTGAAGGAGGTCCTTCACGTACTCGGTCGTGCGGGCCGACGAGATGCGCCCGGCGACCTCCACCGCCCGCACCCCCTGCTCGCACGCCGCATCGAGGTTGCCCGACTCGAGTTCGGCGACCGCCGACACCACCAGGCGCAGCCCGTGGGAGCGTACGAACTCCTCCGTCGGCTTCGACAGGGCCTGCTCCGTGAAGCGGCGGACCTGGCGCGGGGCCTTCAGATCGCGGTAGCACTCGGCCGCGTCGGCGGCGAAGCGGTCGTAGCCGTAGAAGCCGAGCCAGGACGGATCGTGGTCGCCGTCGCGGGCCCGCTCCAGCCAGCCCTCGGCGGCCTTCAGGGCGCCGCCGGCCGCCTGGGCGTCACCCGCGCGCGCGTGGGCCCGTGCCTCGACGAGGCGGAAGAAACTCATCGTGCGGGCGGTGGCCAGGCCCCGGTTGCGCTCCAGGGCGGCCTGAGCGAGGTCGACGCCCTCGTCGCCGAAGCCCCGGTAGGTCGCCTGGAGCGACATGGAGGCCAGTACGTAGCCCCCGAGGGGCACGTCGGCCGCGGCGCGGGCCAGGCGCAGGGCCTGGATGTAGTAGCGCTGGGCGGCCTCCTGCTGGCCCGTGTCGAACGCCATCCAGCCGGCCAGGCGGGTGAGTTCGGCGCTGGCCCCGAAGAGGGCCCGGCCGACCTCGTCCGAGTACGAGCCCAGCAGCAGCGGGGCCGCCTCGACTCGTAAGCACTCCGGCACCATGGACGAACGCCAGTCGCCGCCTCCGTACTTGGAGTCCCAGCGCCTGGCGTCCTCGGCGGCCTCCCGCAGCTTCTGTACGTCGCTGTGGCCGACTTTCAGCGGTGCTCCGGAGCCTTCCAGCGGGCCGGCGTCCCGGGCCACCGAGCTGTCGGCCGGGGTTATCAGCCACCGGGACGCGGGAGTTGCGTATGCGCTCACTGCGAATGATCCGGCGAGCGACTGCCAGATGCCGCCGGAGCCGGCCCGGCGTCCGGCGAGATCGAGACGGTAGAGGTCCGTGGCCGATCGCACGGCCTGTCCCACGTCACGAGGGAAGGCGAGCCCCACTTCCGGTGCGGGATCCGCGTCCGCCAGGCCGATCTCGTGGAGCGGCACCGGGCGGCCGAGCTTCTGGCCGATGGCGGCAGCGATGAGGTGCGGCGCGGCACCCTGCGGCACCATGCCTTTCGACACCCAGCGCGCCACCGACGTCTTGTCGTAGCGAAGAGTCAACCCGCGTTGAGCGCCAAGATCGTTGACGCGTCGGGCGAGTCCTGCGTTGCTGATTCCCGCGAGGGCGAGAACGGCGCCGAGTTTTTCGTTCGGCCCGCGTTGCTCCCTGGACATTGCGCCACCCCTCGACACAGACGGCTGCCGCGCGGGTGGTGGCCCAGCGGCATTCGTGCTGCGTCTTCCCGGGCGCCAACCCCTGGAACCCCACCCGCAAAAGCACGTGGCCGAGCCCTCAGGAATATGCCTCCCGCGAAAACACAGGCAAACACAGGGTAGTTCGCCGCATCCCAAGCGTTAAGGGGCATTGTTCCGGATGGCGGGATTGTGGCCCGTGGGCAAGCACAGAGCGTCGTCTCGTGCTCCCGCTGTGTGGCCGTGCGCCCGTCCGTGCGCTCTTCTCCGGCCATCGGGGGAGCGCTTCCATGGATCGTGCGTGGGTCGGCCCGCTGTACTGGATCCAGTGGGCTGGGGGACGCCGCCGCCTCCATCCCCGCGGGCGGCGGACCGGTCCGGGAGGCGGACTCCGCCTCCCGGACTGTGCGTTGCGCACAGCATGTACGGAGCGTGTGCACGCGTGTTCGCCCATCACCGATTTGGCTGAATATCGCCCCCGTCTTCCGAGGTCAAATACCCCTCCCACCATGGCACTTGAGGGCGCGTTAGGTGTTTTTGGGGAGCGTTTCGGGGGCGCATTCACGTCGTCGTCCTTGGGTAAATTCTGTGCGATCGCCGCTCGTCGCGCGTGCGTTCGCTTTTTCGCGGGCATCTCCCAGGGGCGCACTCCGGGGAGCACAAGCGGCCGCACCGGCCCTCCCGGGTGCATTCTTCGTGGCAGCATGGTGACCGGTTCGTACGGTGCACTGGTTGTCCACAGCCTGTGGAGGCGGCGATGCGGTGGTTGGTGGGATGGAGCAGTACCGCCGCTCGTGCGCCCGAGATCGGTTCGGCGGGAGCGACGGGCAGCGACGGCGAGACGGTGCACCCGGTGGGGTCCCAACTCCTGTGGGGCGACCCCGATCCGCTCTGGGCGGTCGGTGACTGGCGCCCCGACGAGGTGCGCGTGGTCAAGGCAGACGAGCAGAACCGCATGGCGGTGCTCGGCACCTGCGGAGCCTCCGACGAGGAACTGCGCGTGGGCCTGTTCGCCGCGCGCGGCGGGGCACTTCGGCATCTGACGGCCTGGTCCGGCAGTTACACGGCCGTCGTCCAGGTGGGCCGCCGCCTCATGGTCTGCGGCGATCTGGCGGGCGTCAGGCCGGTGTTCTACACCCCCTGGGCGGGAGGCACGGCGTACTCGACCGCGGCCCTCCCCCTCGCCGACCTCATCGAGGCCAACCTCGACTTCGGGCACCTGGCGGCCCTGCTCGCCGCTCCCGACGTACCGGCGGCGCTCCAGGACTCGACTCCGTACGAGGGTGTGCGGCGCATTCCGCCGGGGCATGCGCTGATCCTGCGCGCGGGGGCACGGGAGATCGCCGGGTACGAGCAGGTGGCCTCCCTCGCCGTCGCGGCCGCGACCACCGACCCCGACAGCGCGGTGAACGCCGTACGCGACGCCCTGGTCGAGGCCGTACGCGCACGACTCGCCGCCCCCAGGCACGTACCCGGGGCGGACATAGACCCGGGTCCTGTCCCCGGCATGGGCCCCGCCGAGCGGCGCGCCGCTCGCGGCATGCCCGTGCCCGGCATCGGAGCCGACCTCTCCGGAGGACCCGCCTCGGGCACGCTCGCCCTCCTCGCGGCCGGACTGCCCGGCGCGCCGGGCACCGTCCTCGGCCATGGCACGGGCGCCGGCGAACGCCTCCTCGCGGTCACGTTCAACGACCTGGCGGTGAAGGGCCGTGAGGCCGAGCTGGAGCGGGCGGGCACGCTGGCGGCCAATCCGCGCCTGCACCATGTGGTGGTGGCGGGCGGCGAAGAGGTCCTCCCCTACGCCGAGTTGGATGGCCCGCTGACGGACGAACCGGGTCCCTCCCTGGTGACGGCGGCCCGGCACCGCGCACGCCTGGCCTCGGGTAGCGCGGACCACTTCACGGGCTACGGAGCGCGGCAGGTCCTGGACGCACACCCAGCCCGCCTGGCCGACCTCCTCATGGACCGCAAACGACGTCATCTGGTGCGCCCGGTCGCGGCGTTGGCGAAGGCCGACGGTTCCGTCATGGTCCCCGCGCGCGTGTACGGCGCGGCACGCAAGCTGTCCCGTACGCCATATCTCGTCGGCATAGAGGGACTCGCCGACCGGCTGCTGCACAAGCGGTTCGAGGAGCCGGGAGGTGCCGTGGGGGCGTCGCTCGCCGCGCTCACGTGGGCCAGACCGGGGCCCGCCGCGCGCTGGCTCACCGGCGAGGCCCTCGCTGAAGTATCGGTTCGCCTGGCGGGTGCGACGACCCGGGGCGGCGTCGGTCCGGGCCAGCGGCCGGGCGATTTCCGCGCTCGCTCAGCTCTGGCACGCCACGCCTCGGACCTCCGGATCCTGGAACAGGCCGCGGAGGTCCGCTTCCAGCGGCTGCACGCCCCGTTCCTCGACAACCAGGTCGTACGTGCCTGTCGTGCCCTTCCCGAGGCGCTGCGGGTGCAGCCAGGGGCGCGGGCCGCGATCCTCCGTACGGTCCTGGAGGGCGCCGGCGTGGCGGATCTCCCGCCCGGCTGGGGTGCCCCGTCCCACGCGTCCTCCACGGCCGCGGCCCGTACGGGGCTCCGGGTCGCCGTGGACGACCTCGTCTCCCTCTTCGACACGCCTCTCCTCGCCCAGGCGGGCCTGGTCGAGGCCCGAGTCGTCCGCAAGGCCCTCCGGGCGGCGGCCGACGGCGAGGCCCTCCCCCTGGAAGGCCTCGCGGACCTCGTGTCCCTGGAGCTGTGGCTCCGCCGCCTGCTGGACCGCCGGGGGACCTGCTGGACGGGGACGCCTGCCCGTCAGAGGGCCGTCCCTGCGGGGATTCGGCCTCAGCGGGGGGCTTTGGGGGCGGGGGCGCGGAGGGGGTAGCGGGGTGGATTTCGCCCCCGCCGCCCCTACCCATTCCCGTCCCTTTCGGGGGCCAGCCCCCGAACCCCCGCTCCTCAAACGCCGGAGGGGCTGAATACTTCGCAGCCCGGGCCGACACCTTCAGCCCGTCCGGCGTTTGAGGACGAGGCCGTTCAGGCCGATCTCCCACCCACCCCCGTTCAACCCACCCACCTACGCCAGCCCTCACTCACCCAGCCCGTCCGGCGTTTGAGGACGAGCGCGTTCAGCGCGATGCGGGGTCTGGGGGCGGAGCCCCCGGTAAAGGACGGGAATGGGTAGGGGCAGGGGGGGGCGAAAAGGTCGGACCTGCCGGGGCGGACCGGTGACAATGGCCCCGTGCGGTACAGAATCCTGGGCGTCACCCAGGCAACGGACGCCCAGGGCAAGGACGTGCCCCTGGGCGGCCCCCGCCTCCGCGCACTCCTGACGGCCATGGCCCTGCGAGCAGGCCGAAGCACGTCTCCGGAGACCCTCATCGACGAGGTCTGGCCGGACAGCCCCCCACACGCCGCCCCCGCCGCACTACAGGCCCTCGTCGCCCGCCTCCGCCGAGCCCTCGGCAAGGACGCGATCACATCGGAGCCCGGCGGCTACCGCCTCGCCGCCACCCCCGAGGACGTGGATCTGTTCGTCTTCGAACGCCTGGTCCGCGAGGGCAGGGCGCGACTGGACGAAGCCCCGGAGACAGCGGCCCGCACCCTCCGCGAGGCACTCGCCCTGTGGCGCGGCCCGGCCCTGGCCGACCTCCCGGACCGTACGACGGCCGCGACCCGCCCGGAATCCCTCCGCCAGGAGGCGACACGCGCGCGCGTGGAGGCGGATCTGCGCAACGGCCACGCCCATGACGCCGTACCGGAGCTGAGGGAACTCACCGAGACCCACCCGTACGACGAACCCCTGCACGCCCTCCTCATCAGGGCCCTGCGCGACACCGGCCGCACGGCGGACGCCCTGGCCGCGTACGAGAGCGCCCGCCGTGCGCTGGCGGACGGTCTCGGCACCGACCCGGGCCCGGAACTCCGAGCCCTGCACGGGGAACTGCTGACACCTCGGCCGGCAGCCCCGGCCGCCGCTCCGAGCCCGACGCCGCCCCTGAACCCGTACACCCCCACCACCCCCACCAGAGCCGACCGCACCGGCAACATCCGCCCCCGCCTGAATTCCTTCGTGGGCCGGGAACCCGAACTCGACGCCATCCGTTCCGAATTGCACAGGGTCCGTCTCGTCACCCTCACGGGACCGGGCGGATCCGGCAAGACCCGTCTCGCCGAGGAAGCCGCCGCCGGGCATCCACAGGCATGGCTGGCCGAGCTCGCCCCGCTCGACCGTCCGGAGGCGGTGACCAGCGCGGTCGTCAGTGCCCTCGGTCTGCGCGAGACCGTGCTGATGACCCACGAGATGACAGTGCAGCAGGACGACCCGGTCGCCCTGCTCATCGAGTACTGCGCCCCGCGCAGCCAGCTTCTGATCCTTGACAACTGCGAACATGTGATCGGTGCCGCGGCCGAGCTCGCCGAGACCCTCCTGACCCACTGCCCGGGCCTCACGATCCTCGCCACCAGCCGCGAACCCCTGGGCGTGCCCGGCGAGTCCGTGCGCCCGGTCGAGCCCCTGCTCCCCGACCCGGCGCACCGCCTCTTCACGGAGCGCGCGGTCGCGGCGTACCCGGACGCCGACGCCAGCCACGACCCCGCCGCTGTCGACGAGATCTGCCGCCGCCTCGACGGCCTGCCCCTGGCCATCGAGCTGGCCGCCGCCCGGCTGCGCATGCTCACCCCGCGCCAGATCGCCGACCGCCTCGACGACCGCTTCCGCCTCCTCACCTCCGGAAGCCGCACGGCGCTGCCCCGTCAGCAGACCCTGCGCGCGGTCGTCGACTGGTCCTGGGACCTGCTCGACGAGCCCGAGCGGACGGTCCTGCGCGAGCTCTCCGTCTTCGCGGGCGGCTGGGACCTGGACGCCGCCGAGGCCGTGTGCACCGGACCCGTGGCCGAGATCGTCGGCGCGCTGGTCGACAAGTCCCTCGTCGTCGCGACACCCCGCAGCCGAGGGACCAGCGGCATGCGCTACCGCATGCTGGAGACGATCCACGAGTACGCGGCTGAGCGCGCCGCCGAGACCCCCGAGCTGCGTGCCATGGCCGAGCGCCGGCACCGTGCGTGGGTCTGCGCGCTGGTCGAGGAGGCCGATCCGCTCCTGCGGTCAGCTGACCAGCTCCGGTGGATCGGCCGCCTGGAGTCCGACCTGGACAACATCCGTGCGGCACTCCACCGGAGCCTCGTCGCCGCCGACGAGCCGGAGATGGGCTCCATAGTCCTCGCCATGGGCTGGTTCTGGTGGCTGCGCAACTTCCGCCGGGAGGGCGCGACCTGGACGGACCAGGCCCTGCGCCTGGGCACGGCCCTCGACCAACACTCTTCCGAGACCTCCGAGACCTCCGAGACCTCCGAGACCTCCGAGACCTCCGAGACCTCCGGCACCTCCGAGACCTCCGGCACCTCCGATGCCTCCGACATCTCCGAGCTCCGAGACCCCTCCCCGCGACGTATCCCGGAAGGGCTGCCCGACCTCGACTCCGTCGACCCCATGGAGGCCTACCTCGCCGACCCCGAGGGGGAGAAGGACCACCCCTCGCACCGGATCCGCATGAAACTACGCATGCTGGATCTCTTCCTTCGGGCGGAGCTCGGCCAGATCCCGCTGAACGACGAGCGGACGCAGGAGTACGCCAGGGGTGTGCGGGCCGCCATGGCGCGGGGCGGTCCGGACGCGGCGCGGTTCCCCGGCATCATCTGGCCGCTGATGGCGTTCGTTCTCGGCAACACAGAGGGCATCCGCCACCACATGGAGATGTCACTCGCCAACTGCCGGGAGCACGGCGGTGACTGGGAGATCGGTGCGGCCCTCCTGTTCTGTGTCCATGTGGCCGTGGACAGCCCAGGAGGCATGGAGGGCGTCGAGGAGACCCTCGCGGAGCTACGAGCCGTCGCCCGGCGCACGGGGGACCGCTGGATGCTCGCCCAGGTGAGCAGCGCGGGCGGCGAGGCGGCCATGGCCCGCAGCCGTTTCGACGAGGCGAAGACCGAGTTCGAGGAAGCCATGCGGCTCGCGGTCGAGGTGGGGGCGTATGTGGAGACGCCGTTCCTCATCGCCCGCCTCGGCGAGATCGCCTACTACGTGGGGGACCGGGCCGAGGCTCTGGCCGCACTCGACGAGGCGACGGCCGCGGCCGATCGCTACGCGGTGCCGGACTCAAGGGCGTTCGTCCTTCTCATGCGGTCGCAGATGGCCTTCGACGACCAGGACTTCGTACGGGCCCGCGAGCTGCACGAGGAGGCCCGCGCGGAGATGGGCCGCGGCACACCGCCGGCTCAGTTCCTCGCCGCGCTGAACGGCCTCGGCGCGCTGCTCACCGTGGTTGAGGCGAGCCCCGGACAGGGGCTGCGCAAACTGGCCGACACCCTGCGCGAGGCCACGTCCGCGCGGTGCTCGGAGGTGGTCCTCGCCACGCTGACCGAGCGGGCGGCGGGCGTCCTCAGCGACCTCGACGACCACGCGCGCGTGGTCCGGTTCCTCGCTGCCGGCTCCCAATGGCGCCAGGGCCACCCCCGCCCGTTGCCCTACAGTCAGGAGTTCGACCGCGTCGAGGCCGTCGCCCTGTCCCGTCTGGGCCGGCCGGCGTACGACACCGAGCGGCGCATCGGCGCGACCCTCACCCCGGACGACGTCCTGAAAGAGCTCGTCGCGGCATCGGTCACGGCCACCATGGCAGCCACGGCCGCCACCACGGACAGCGACTGCCGCTGACACCGGCACCGGTCACCGGCGCAGAAGGCCGGTCGCGTCGGCGGAGGCGCGGGACCTCACTGGCACCGGAACCGTGAATCCGCCCAGTCCGCCAACGCCACCGAGTCGAAGGGCGAATGCGGCTCGACGACCAGGCGGATCGTTTTCCTGCCGGTCAGATCCACATGCACGGGCACCGCGCCATGACCGCCCTGCACCAGCCCCGACTGCCACATCCGGGCCCCGTCCGCGAACACGGAGAACCGCACCTGACCGAGCCCCATCGTCATGTCGTCGACACCGACCACCGCGTCGTACGAGGAGCACGTGCGGTTGAGATCGATGGTGACCGAGGAGGCGCCGTGGACGGTGACACCGTTCGCGTACGACGTGTCGGCGATCGACATGCCGTACCGCTGCCAGACCCAGCTGCTCTCGCCGAGCCGCATCTCGGGCTCGGTGCCGTCGCCGGTGACGCCGTACTCCAGCTGGTTCCACTGGAAGACTGCCGGGGGAGCGGGCGGAGGGGGAGGCTTCGGGGCCGGTGGAGGGGTGGGCGTGGGTGTCGGCCTTGGTGGGGGAGTCGGTTTCGGAGTGGGACTGGGGGTGGGCGTCGGGGTGGGGCTCGGCGTAGGACGCGGCGAGGGCGCCACGATCGGCACCGGCCTATTCGGTGCGGGCTCCGCCTTCGGGGGCTTCGGTGAAGGCGACGGTACGAGCGGTTCGACGACGGGCGGGGACGGATCCGGCCTGGCCACGGGGTCCTTGGGCTTCACCTCGTCACCGGCCAGCGCGAGCGCCACCGCGGCGACGGCCGCCGCGACGACACCGGCCGCGATGCCCGCCTTCGCGGGCGCCCCGAGCCCCTCGGCGGCGGCCCCGCCACCGGCACCGGCCCCTCCGGAGCTGCCGCCCGCCGCCGACGCGGCCCCCGCGGCACCGGCCGCACCCGCGCCGGCCCCGCCCGCGATGAGGGCGACCGCCTTCGCGTACCCGGCGGCACCGAACCAACCGATGACGGCGATCGGTACGATCGCGGGAATCCCGCTGGCGACTTCCTTGATCTGACCGGCCGCAAGCCGGCACTTGGCGCACTCCTCAAGGTGCTTGCGCAGTCCGCGCTCGGCACGCGTGCGCAACCCGCCGCGGGCGTACGCGCCGAGCCGGTCGGCATAGCGCGCGCACTCCTCGTCGGAGGTGAGCGTGACGCTCACATGGGCCTGGAGATACGCTTGCTTGAGGCCTTCCCGGGCCCGACTGGCAAGGACGCGCGTGCCGTTGGCGTCCAGCCCGAAGAGCGTGGCGACCTCGCTCGGCGACTCGTCCTCGACCTCGGTGTGCCAGAGCACGGCCTGCCACCGCTCCGGCAGCGACCGGAACGCCTGCATGGCCATCGACTGCTCGGCCTCGTGCATCGCCCGTACGTCGGCGCCCAGGTCCAGAGTGTCGTCGTCCGACACCTCGGAGCCGCGTGCGGCCTGCGCCGCGAACACGGCGAAGTCGTCGACCAGGTGCTCGCGCCTCGCCGACTTGGTCCAGCTCGCCGCGACGCGTCGTACGGTCGTCAGCAGATAGGCGCGTACGGCGTGCTCGGGGCCGCGCCCGCCGCGTACGGCCTGGAGCATGCGGGCGAACACCTCGGCCGTGAGGTCGTCCGCGGTGTGGGCGTCCCGGCAGCAGGTGCGCGCGTACCGGCGGACGGCGTCCGCGTGGCGCCGGAACAGCTCCTCGTACGCGGTGTCGTCGCCCGAGCGCATCCGCTCGATCAGCTCGGCGTCGGCGGGCGGCAACTCGATCGGAGGCGGCAGCACGCCGCTGTCGTGCCACTCGCGCCGCTCCCGCTGCGGCGGAACGCCGACCTCCGGAACGCCGACCGCCGGTGTGGCGCTTCTGACCGGCACGTCCTCCGGGGATCCGGCAGGGGTGCCCTTCGGCCGGCCGCCCTGGCTCGGCACCTGCGGCGACGGCAGCCCACCGGCCTCCGCGCCACCCTCATCGGGTGACTCGTCCCGTCCGTCAACGCTCATCGCGGAAAGCCCCCGCCTGCACACTCGGACCCGAACACCGGGAAAGAGTGCCATACGGACCCACCGCTGTTACCCGGAGGAACGGACCAACCACTCGTCCGTGGAGACTTGCCGAACCACAGCACTACCGTTCACCCGAACGGGGAAGACTCAACCACCTTCCCTGTCAGGCAGGTTGACGAAAGCGCCCGTCAAGGGGTGCGGGGCCGGGACGTTGTGCGGCTCCGGCGCGTGGGCGCGACAAGCCCCCCACAGCCCCGCACCCGACAACGAACCCACACCCGCCCCGCCGAAGACACCCGCCCCCCGCCGGAGGCACCCGGCGCATCAAGCCGGCCGCGACCGAAGCCCCTCCAACAGGATGTCCAGCAACCGAGCTGACGCAGCCGCCTGCTGGGCCGCGTCCGGCAACGACGGCGCCGCCGTGGCGATCACCAACAGCACGTCCGCCACCGTGACGTCCGCACGCAGCTCGCCCGCCGCACGCGCCCGGTCCACGAGCCGCCCCACGACCTCCAGCAGCTGCGCCGCCCCGGCGTCGTCCTCGATCGACACGACCTCGACGGACTCCTGCAGGGGAGCCGGCCGCTGCTCCACGAGCCGCAGTTCGGGCGAGAGTGGCTGGGACCGCTGCTGCGGCACCCGCGTCTCGTCGAGGACCGTGCCCTCGGCTCCCTCGTCACCGACGCCCACCCGCAGGATCTGCGGAGGCAGCAGCCGCCCGGCACCCGAGGCCACCGACGTCCGCAGGAAGCGCGAGAGCGCCGACCACGGCTCGTCCTCCTGGCCCAGCGCGGAGCGCGCCTGGTCGGTCAGCCGGGAGGTCTCCTCCTCGGCTATCCGCCGGACCAGGACGTCCTTGCTCGGGAAGCGCCGGTACACCGTGCCGACACCGACGCGTGCGCGCCGCGCCACGTCCTCCATCGGTGCTCCGTACCCCAGCTCGCCGAAGACCTCACGCGCCGCGCGAAGTACGTGCTCCAGATTGCGCTGTGCGTCCACGCGCAGTGGCGTCGTGCGCGACGGGTCTCCCACGCCGCGTCCGTTCGTTGCCGCCGCACTGATCGCGCCGCCCGCTCCGATGGCAGACGCGGAAGACCATTGAGAGTCCTGAATGTGCATATGTGTTCCCCCGGTAATGACGTCTCCCCCCGGAGACTCTCCCCGCCATTGACAGCCGGAGCGAGCGGAACAGCCTTCGCCGCGCGGTCTTGCCGCACGGACCCGTCGAGCGCATCCCCCTACACCCCGATGACACACGAACATAGTTGAGTGGGGGTCAATTCAGAAGGGGCAGGTTCCGCACGGAGCGCCCCCCGATCGGACTACGGGCCGCTTACGTCCCGGTTGCGCCCCCTACTTCCACCCCGCTCACACCCGCTGACCTGCGAAGCTTCCCCGCACTCCGGCAAATCGGCCAACCATGCGCGTCTCAGGCGCCCGGTCACACAAATTGACGGGCCTGTGGACAAACTCCCGTAGCCGGTGCGTCATGGGTGAGTGAAGGAACGTGCGCGCATTCTCGTTGTCGGCGGCGGCTACGTCGGGATGTACACCGCTCTCGGGCTTCAGCGGAAGCTGAAACCCGAGCTCAGTCGGGGCGACGTGGAAATCGTCGTGGTGACGCCCGACCCGTACATGACCTATCAGCCGTTCCTGCCCGAGGCCGCCGCGGGCTCGATCTCACCGCGCCATGTCGTCGTGCCGCTGCGCCGCGTCCTCGACCAGTGCCGGGTCGTCATCGGCGAGGCCGCGTCCATCGACCACGCCAAGCGCACCGCGACCCTCACCACCCTCGCCACCGAGGAGGAGGGCACGGGCCCCGAGCAGATCACGTACGACGAACTCGTGCTGGCCCCCGGCTCCGTCTCCCGGACCCTCCCGATCCCCGGGCTCGCCGAGTACGCCATCGGCTTCAAGACCGTCGAAGAGGCCATCGGGCTGCGCAACCACGTCATCGAACAGATGGACATCGCCTCCTCCACCCGCGACCCCGCGATCCGCGACGCCGCCCTGACCTTCGTCTTCGTGGGCGGCGGCTACGCCGGAGTGGAGGCACTCGGCGAACTGGAGGACATGGCCCGCTACGCAGCGCGCTACTACCACAACGTCCAGCCCGACGACATGAAGTGGATCCTCGTCGAGGCCTCGAACCGAATCCTCCCCGAGGTCGGCGAGGACATGGGCAAGTACACGGTCACCCAGCTGCGCCGTCGCAACATCGACGTACGCCTGGAGACCCGCCTCGACTCCTGCGCGGACCGCGTCGCCGTCCTCAGCGACGGGGCGCGCTTCCCGACCCGTACGGTCGTGTGGACCGCCGGCGTGAAACCGCACCCCGTCCTCGCGGCCACCGACCTCCCGCTGAACGAACGCGGCCGTCTGAAGTGCACCGCCCAGCTGACCGTGGACGGCACCACGCACGCGTGGGCCGCGGGAGACGCCGCGGCTGTCCCCGACGTCACCGCCGCCGAACCCGGCACGGAGACCGCCCCCAACGCCCAGCACGCCGTGCGCCAGGCAAAGGTGCTCGCCGGCAACATCGCCCGCTCCCTGCGCGGCGAGCCCCTGGAGACGTACGCGCACAAGTACGTCGGCTCGGTCGCCTCCCTGGGACTGCACAAGGGCGTCGCGTTCGTCTACGGACGCAAGCTGAAGGGCTACCCTGCCTGGTTCATGCACCGCGTCTACCACCTGAGCAGGGTGCCCACGTTCAACCGCAAGGCCCGCGTGCTCGCGGAATGGATCCTGTCGGGGCTCTTCAAGAGGGAGATCGTCTCACTCGGTTCGCTCGAACATCCCCGTGCGGAGTTCGAACTCGCGGCCGGTGGAAAGCCTCCTCAGAACCCGAAGGGGTCGTCCTGACCGGACCCAGGAACTCCACCGGCCGCGCCCGCGTCTGACGGATGTCGGTCCGGTCGGACACACTGGTCCACACCATGGGCGGGCCGACCGCTTGCCCTTCAAACCCACGAGGCCTGTCCCACTGTGAACTTCACGCGCTGGAGCGCCCGGCTCCCCGGAACGCAGCGCCGCGCGGCAGCGCGGACCGAGGATTCGCCGACGGCGCTCCCTTCGGAGGGCTCCGTGCCCGCGGCACGCGCCGAGCGGCTGTCCGACGCCGCGCTCCTGCCCGTCGTCGACGAGCTGCCGGTCCGCGAGGTCCTCGACCGCATCCCGGCCCTCGTCGCCCTGGTCCAGGGCCCGGACCACCGCCTCGCGTATGTGAACGACGCCTATGTGGCGGCCTTCGGCGTCCGCCCGGCCGGCGAGCCCGCGCGCGTCGCGCTGCCCGAGCTGGCCGAGATCGGCCTGCTGCCGCTCCTCGACCAGGTCCTGCGCAGCTCCAAGCCCCGTACGGTCAAGTCCCGCAAGGCCCCGGGCGGCCGCTCGTACACGTTCACGTGCACACCGGTCGAGGTCTCGGCCACCCCCGAAGGGGGTGGCGTACTGATCTTCGCCGCCGACGTGACCGACCACGCCGAGGCCGCCGAGCGGCTGCGCGCCAGCGAGCGCCGGCAGCGCGAGACCGCCGTCACCCTCCAGCGCTCCCTGCTGCCCCAGGAGCTCGAAGAGCCCGACGACCTGCGCGTCGCCGCCACCTACCACCCCGGCGGCACGGAGGCCGCGGTCGGTGGCGACTGGTACGACGTGATCACCCTCGGCGGCGGCCGCACCGCCCTGGTCATCGGCGACGTCATGGGCCGCGGCGTCCGCGCGGCGGCCGTCATGGGCCAGCTCCGCACGGCCGTCCGGGCGTACGCCCGCCTCGACCTGCCCCCGCACGAGGTCCTCCAGCTCCTGGACGGCCTCGCCATGGAGATCGACGCCAACCAGATCGCCACCTGCGCGTACGCGGTCCACGACCCGAACGAGGGCCGGCTGGTGTACGCCTCCGCCGGCCACCTCCCGATCCTCGTCCGCGACGAGAGCGGCACGGTCCTGCGAGCCGACGAACCCACCGGCCCCCCGCTCGGCACGGGCGGCTGGATGCACGCCTCAGGCTCGATCCCCCTCGGCCCCGGCTCCACCGCCGTGCTCTACACCGACGGCCTGGTCGAGCGTCGCGACGCGGACCTGGACGAGGGCATCGCCTCCCTGGAGCGCGCCCTCGCCGGCGCCACGGGCACCCCCCAGGTGGTCTGCGACCGCCTGGTCCGCTCGGCGGGCGTGACCGCCGACCACGACGACGACGTGGCCGTCCTGGTCCTCCAGCACCCCGCCCGTACGGGACCGGACAGCGAGCTCTTCCGCAACGCCGCCCTGGAACTGCTCGGCGGAGTCGAAGCGGCCCCACGCGCGCGTGCCTTCGCCTCCGGCGTCCTCACCAGCTGGCGCTTCCCGACCGACCTGCACGACCTCGGAGTACTGGCCGCGAGCGAGCTCGTCGCCAACTCCCTCCAGCACGGCACCCCGCCGATGCGCCTCAGACTCCGCCGCACCGACCGGCGCCTCATCGTCGAGGTCACCGACGGCGACGACCACCTCCCGCGCCGCCGCCGCGCCGAGCCGGCCGACGAGTCCGGCAGGGGCATCGCGATCGTCGCCACCATCGCCTCGAACTGGGGCTCCCGCCGCACCCCGGGCGGCGGCAAGGCGGTGTGGTGCGAGTTCGCACTTCCCCGCACCACCTGACCCGGAAGCCGCGCACCATCTGACCCACGGGCCGCGCACCATCCGACCCACAGGCCGCGCGCCATCTGGTCGGAGCCGCCCAGCGGTGCTAGTAGCTCACCCATGGCTAGCTCACCCCAGGCAGACGAAACGGGCTTTCAGCTCAAAGGCAGCGCTCCCGAGCGCTACGAGGAGTACAGCGCACCGATCATGGCGCCGTTCGTCGAGGCGCTGCTCGACGCCGTGGACCTGTGTCCGGGCCACCAGGTCCTCGACGTGGCCTCCGGCACCGGCTTCGTGGCCCGCGCGGCAGCGGCCCGGGTCGGCCCCACGGGTCATGTCGCGGCCGCCGACTTCAACGAGGCCATGCTCAAGGTGGCCGCCGCCAAGGCACCCCGCATGTACCCGGACATCGAGTTCACCGTGGCACCCGCCGACCGCCTCCCCCACCCGGACGACACGTTCGACGCCGTCCTCTGCCAGCAGGGCGTCCAGTTCTTCCCCGACCTCGGCGCGGCCCTCGTCGAGGCGTCCAGGGTCCTGCGCGTCGGCGGCCGTTTCGCCGCCACCGCCTGGGCCGCCCGGGACCGCTCCCCGTACTTCGCGGCCCACCACCGTGCCATCACCGAGTACGGAGGCCCGGAGGCTGAGGCGCACTTCGCGATGGCCTTCTCCTGCCCCGCCGAACGCCTGACGGCCGCCCTCACCGCCGCGGGCTTCCACGACGTGGTCAGCCATGAGGTCACCTTCGGCATCACCCTGCCCCAGCTCGCCGCCTTCGCCCGCGGCCACCTCTCGGCCGTCCCCTGGGGCCAGGCCATCGAGGACGCCGGCGGCCCGGAAGCCCTCACGCAGGCTGCCGAGGCGGTGGCCGCGACCCTCACCGACCACACGAACCCCGACGGCACGGCAACGCTCCCGTTCACGTCCACCCTGGTGACAGCCATCCACTGAGCACCGCCACACAGAACACAGAACGGCCGCCACCACACCCGTGGTGACGGCCGTCCTCAGTTCCTCAGGCCTCGTACGCCCGTCAGGCAGCGGTCTGCACGGACTCGGCCGAAGCCCCGCCCCGCGCGACAACCCGGCTCTTCGCCAGCGACGGCTGATTCTGCAGGGGAGTGAGCTGCTTCCCCAGCCGCACCGCCAGGAACGTGATCCCCAGCGAGAACAGCAGGAACGTCACGACGTACGGAGCATGCAGCGAGGCCCCCATGGGCCCGCCCACCGCGGGCCCGACCGCGAGCGCCAGCTGCTTCACCAGGGCGAAGGCGGAGTTGTACTGCCCCGCCATTCCGCTCGGCGCCAGATCCGCGACCAGCGGTGCCACGGTCGGCGACAGCATCGCCTCCCCGAGCCCGAACAGCGCGTACGTCGACACGAACGCGGCCGTCGCCATGGTCTGGCTGCCGTGCCCGAGCCCCGCGTACCCGGCGACGACCCAGGCGAAGGCCCAGATCAGGCCGACCGCGGCGATCACCCGGGACCGCTTCCGCCGCTCGACGAACCGCAGCACGGCGAACTGGGCGACCACGATCATCGCCGTGTTCGCGGCGAGCGCGGTCCCGAGCGCGGACGTGGAGATCCCCGCCGCCTCGACGCCGTACGCGCTCAGCCCCGACTCGAACTGCCCGTAGCAAGCGAAGAACAGCACGAAGCCGACCACACACAGCTGCACCATGGCCCGGTTGCCGAGCAACTGCTTCCAGCTGCCCCTGGCCCCTCCCGGAGCCGCCTCGACCTTGGCCGTACGCGGCATCCGTACCGTCACCATGACCACGACGAGCAGCAGGAACATCGCCGCCTCGATCGAGAACAGCAGCGTGAACGAGCTCGCCCGCGAGGCATCGACGAGATGACCGCCGATGAGCCCGCCGACCCCGAGCCCGAGGTTCTGCAGGAAGAACTGCGTGGCGAAGGCGCGCGACCGCGTCTCGGCCGACGAGAAGTCCACGATCATCGTCGCGAGCGCCGGCTGCATCACGGCCTGACCGGCACCGAGCGCGGCCGCGGACAGCAGCACGGTTGTCGAGCTGCTCGCGAGCCCGAGGCTCAGCGCTCCGACGGCGGCGGTGAGCAGGGCGGCGAGCAGCACCGGCAGCGGGCCCCGGCGGACGATGGCCCGCCCGGCGAACGGCAGCACCACGAGCGCGGCCACGGCGAAGACGGCGAGCACGAGACCCGCCGTCATCGCACCAAGATCCCGTACCTGCGCCACATAGACGTACAGATACGGGACGGTAAAGCCAAGCCCGAACGCGCTGAGTGCGTTGCCCACATGGATCCGGCGCATCTCAGCGCCCATCGCCCTGGTCACTTTCACCTGCCTTGGTAGGAGAAGTCTTACGTCTACCTCAGGAGTTAGAGGTGAAGACTTCGAAGCTAAAGTTAGGATCTAAACAGTACATCTCGAAGGACTTCAACGCCAAGCGAGCGCGTGCCATACTGCGGCCATGGGTGACACCCCCCGCGTCAGCGAGCCGACGATCGAAGAGCAGATCGCCGCCTACCAGCGCGAATTCCAGGACCTCGACCCCCAGGTCGAGAAGATCGTCTCGGCGCTAGGCCGCCTGAACCGCCGTATGAACGTGGCCTACGGCCGCCAGACCGCCACCCTCGGCATGAGCAACGCCGAGTGGGAGGTCCTCAAGGCCCTCGTCCTCTCCGGCGCCCCCTACCGAATGGGCCCGAGCGACCTCGCCAAGCGCCTCGGCCTCACCCCGGCCGCCATGACCCACCGCATCGACCGCATGGTCGCGGAGGGCCTGGTCACCCGGGAACGCGACGAGTCCAACCGTGTACGGGTCATCGTCGAGCTCACCGAAGAGGGGCGCTCCAAGTGGCTGGCGGCCATGCGCCTTGCCTCCGTCTTCGAGGAGGACCTGCTCCAGGACCTCTCCGCGGACGAGCGCGGCGTCCTGGGTGAGGTACTGACCCGGCTGCTTCGCCGCGTGGAGCACGCCCAGCCGGACGCCGGCGGCAGGCTCACCGACCTTGACTGAGGCCCGAGTTGGGGCTCGGCCCCGGCTCGGACTTCCTGCCCGCCGCTGGTTTGCCGGATGGCCGCCCGGGGGAGACTTGACACTCCCCTCGCCGGTCCGTAAGGTTCTTCGAGTTGCCACGGGGCCGTAACGGTTCTGCGACAGCACCTCCGCCGCAGAAGCGGCACACCAAACCATCAACACGATCTCCCCAACGGGACGAATTCGGCGTGCCCGAATTCAATTCGATTTGGGGTCGGCAGCCCGATTAGGAACTGCCGAGAGGATCCGCTAACGTTTGGGACGTCGGAACGGCCCAACAGCCGCAAAGACAAACCCTGTTGACAGGGAGTCAGGCCCGAAAGGATCTGCTAGAGTCAACATCGCCGGAAGGCCGAAAGGCCGGAAAGCACCGAGGAAATCGGATCGGAAAACGGTCTGATAGAGTCGGAAACGCAAGACCGAAGGGAAGCGCCCGGAGGAAAGCCCGAGAGGGTGA